>CANRBJ010000006.1 GCA_947628815.1 uncultured Clostridia bacterium
GGCTTTGTTGTATCAATATAACCTTTATCATATAATTCTTGACAAGGCTTACAAATTGATTCTCTAAAATTTATTTGCTTTACTGATATTTCTGTACCTATCATTTCAAGTTCTATATCATCTACATATTTCATTATTAAATCAGCTTGTTCTTTTCGTGTATAATCATTCCAAGTTCTAGTTCTTTCTTTATATTCTTTATCTAGTTTAATTTTGTTAATAAAATCAATATCTCTTTTTAGTAAAATATCTTTTGGTGTAAATCTTAATTCTTCTGCACAATCAGTATTATTTAGTTCATTTTCTAATTCTTGAATAGCTTTCTCGACTATTTTTCTTTCGTCATCATATTCTTTTAGTTCAAAAACCCCATTTATATATGCTTTTTTAATTCTTTCAAGTTTATTTTTCTGCTCATTTATTTCTTTTTCCAATTGTTCTTTTGGCTCATCAAATTTTTGCTTTATCATAGGTAAGAAAAATTGATTTACAACAGAGTCATATTCTACTAATTCATTGATAAACTGGCTGAAATAATCATTTATAATTTTTTCTTTAAATTCTATTTTACAGTCATTACAATAGTAGTAAAAGTAAGTGCTTCCATTTTTCTTTGTAGTTGCTTTACCACCTAAAATACGATTACATTTAGGACACTTTAATTTTTGCAAATATAAATAAGTTAATGTTCTTTTGTAACTTCTTGAATTTTTCTTTTTCTGTACTTGGCAATCTTCCCACATTTCCTTTGATATAATAGGCTCTACTACATCTTCATAATAGGTAGGATGTTTAGTATTTTTTCCGTGAACAAAATCTCCTTTATATATTTCATTTTCAATAATACCTACAATAGTTGAGTCACGCCAATTTTCTTTTCCTAATACTTTTTCTTTATTCAATAAATTACTTATTTTTTGATAAGATAAACCACTATAATACAAATCAAATATTCTAACTACAACATCTTTAGTAGAATAATCTATTACTAACTTTTTATCTTCGTGTTTGTAGCCTAATGGTGCAACATGTGGAATATGTCCTGACTTTATTGCACCAGCAAGACCTACTTTTGTTCTTTCGCTTGTTCTTTCTATTTCGTTTTGACTAACACTCATTAAAAGTCTTGAAATCATTTTACCATTTGCACTTGTTGTATTTATCTCATCATTTACACAGTCAAGATAAGCATTATTTTCATCTAAAAATGTCATTAAGTTTTCCCAGTCATAAATACTTCTTGTTATTCTATCTAGTTTTAGAGCAACAATTGTATTTACTTTTTTAGCTTTTATATCATCTTTTAATCTTTCAAACTCTGGTCTATGATTTCCTGTTTTAGCACTTATTCCAGCATCTTGATAGTAGTCTATAATTTCGTAACCTTTGAATTTGCAAAATGACTCTAGCCTTTCTTTTTGTTCTGGCAGACTAAAACCTTCTCTAGCTTGGTCTTCAGTTGATACCCTCATATATAAGCCACATTTTTTCTTTTCTTCGCTTTTCATTTACTACCTCCTAACAAAACGGACTAACAAATTCTAAGCATTAAAATGCAATAATTTGTAACGTTCGCATAATTATCTTCTACGTCAAGTCTACGACTTTCCTAGAATATAAATAAAAAGAGATATCAAAGTACAATACGAGTACTTTTGACATCTCTTAAATATGTTTATAACAAAATAAACTACAATATAATTGTAATATAATATAAATTTTTCAAAGTACTCATAAATATATAGTTCTTGACGAGCAACTATATATAATTTATTAGCCATATTATATCACGATTTCAAGAAATGTCAAATTTTTACTTTTTTATATATTTTTTAGATATTCTTCTAGTTCAGATAGTTTTATTTTTTTAGTCAAGTTAGATACATAAACATCATTAGAATAATTAAATACTAAAAAAGTAATGTTTTTAATGATTACTCTATGAGGCTCAATATACGAAATATTAGTCTTTTCAAGTTTTCTAATACTGCCATTTACAAACTTTGGAGTAACCTTTGAAAACTCACATATAAATTCAAGCCTTTGCTTTAGACTTTCTTCAAATTGTAGTTCTTGCTTAATTATCTTCATTTCAGACACCATCCTTTCATTATAAATTCAGGATGATTTTTTGCAAACAAAAAAATCAACCATTTTACTGATTGATTTTGTATCTATCTGTTCTATATAAAAGTTCGAACAGATTCGTCATTGGAGCGGATGGCGGGAATCGAACCCGCGCTATCAGGTCGGAAGCATGACATTCTACCACTAAATTACACCCGCATTTAAAATAATAAATAGTGAACAAATCAAAATGTGTATCTTTACTTTAAAGATTATTCACTCTTCATCATTCACTATTAACTATTCACCGCGATAAATAGAATCGCACATTTGGAGCAGGTAGCGGGAATCGAACCCGCATAGCCAGCTTGGAAGGCTGGAATTCTACCATTGAACTACACCTGCATGGATTTGTTACGATATTTATTATAATGAATATCGTAACTTTTGTCAATATTTATTGACTAATTTTTTTATTTTTGTGAAGTGAAAATTTAAATAAGAATATAATTATACAATAAAAGCTGTGAAAAGAATAACAGTTTTTATAAAAATAAAAAAATTAGTCCTCACAGCTTAAAAAATGTATTTTAAGTTGATTAAACCAAAATACTATGATAAAATCGTTAACGAAAGGATGTTGAAAACATGAAAGTTACATATGAAAATCAAGTAATAGAAGCAAAACAGCGGAATTCGCGTATATGAGTTATTAAATAATGAAATAAATAATGCAAAAATAGAAGTAATTGCTTGTATGTGCAATAATGAGGTAAGAAGTTTAGATTTAGAGTTAAAAGAAGACTGTAAATTAGAATTAATAGACTTAAATTCCAAAAACGGAATGATGATATATATTCGTGGGATAATGTATATTATGGCAAAAGCATTAAATGAATTATACCCAAATGCTCTTTTAACTGTGAATTATCAATTATCAAATGCAATGTTTTGTGAACTTAGCAATATGAAAATGACAGAAGAAATGATTGAAAAAATTCATAAAAGAATGCAAGAGATAATTGATAAAGATTTAGAAATTCGAAAAGTAAAAATGACAAAGGAAGAAGCAAAAGACTTTTATGAAAAAGAAAATACATTAATAGGAAGAGTGCAAATTGATACAGAAAATGAATATGGAGCGTCCTTATATTATTGTGAAGATTATTATAATTACTTTTTTGGAGTTATGCCTATATCTACTGGATATACTAAAGTTTATGATATAGTAAAGTATAAAGATGGATTTATTGTACGATATCCAAACTGGAAAACTCCTACAAAATTAACTCCATTTGTAGAAACAAAAAAATTACTTGCAACTCTTGATGAATATGAAGATATTTATAAACTAATTGGAATTAATACTATTTATAAGTTAAACCGTGAAGCAAAAAAAGATGGAGCAACAGATGCAATTTTACTATCTGAAAGCTTGCATGAAAAGAAGATTGCACAAATAGCAGATAATATTGCAAAAGATAAGAACGTAAAAATGGTACTAATTGCAGGGCCATCTTCTTCTGGAAAGACAACATTTGCAAAGCGTTTAGGTATGCAACTTAGATTAAACGGAATGAGACCCGTTACAATTTCAGTAGATAACTACTTTGTAGAAAGAGAACAAAATCCTAAAGATGAATTCGGAAATTATGATTTTGAATGTATAGAGGCTCTTGATACCAAATTATTTAATGAACATTTATTGAAATTATTGAATGGGGAAGAAATTCAAGTTCCAACTTTTGATTTTACTTTAGGTAGTAAAAAATATAATGGCGAAACTATGAAACTTGAAAAAGATGAAATATTAGTTATAGAAGGAATACATTGTTTAAATGATAAACTAACGATATCAATTCCAAAAGAGCAAAAATACAAAATTTACATTAGTGCATTAACTGTATTAAATATAGATTATTATAACAGAATTTCAACAACAGATACACGTTTAATTAGAAGAATTGTAAGAGACAATCAGTTTAGAGGATATGACGCAAAACACACTATTAAAATGTGGTATTCGGTAAATAGAGGAGAGGAAAAATATATTTATCCATTCCAAGAAGAAGCAGATAGTATGTTCAATTCATCTTTAATATATGAATTAGGAGTATTAAAAGATTATGCTTTACCACTATTAAAGAAAATAAAGAATACAGAACCGGAGTATGCAGAAGCGGTTAGATTAATAAGGTTATTAAGTTATTTTGAATCAATTCCACAAGAGAATATTTCAAAAACATCATTAATAAGAGAATTTATAGGAGGTAGCTTACTTGCAGAGTAGAGGGGATAAAATGTTAAGTAAATTTACAGAAATAGATGAAGAATTTATATGTGATAATTGTGGTAAGAAAGTTCCAAAATTAGGATATTCATGCAGAAATCACTGCCCATATTGTTTGCACTCTAAACATGTTGATATAAATCCAGGGGATAGGCAAGAAGAGTGCCACGGTGATTTAGAACCAGTTTCTTTAGAAATTGATTCCAAAAAAGGATATGTAATTATCCACAAATGTAAAAAATGTGGAGCAATTAGAAAAAATAAAGCAGCAGAAGATGACAACAAAGATTTAATTATTGAATTAAGTAGTAAGCAAATAATCTAAAAAATAAACCTAAGATAACCTTAGGTTTATTTTTTAGACATCTCGTATAAAATTAGCATTTGTATAATCTTTACCTTCTAAACGTTTTTCAGATTTAACGGTTTTAATTACATTATTCATTTCTAGTATATTCTCATCTAAAAAATCGATTCTTACACAATCAATGAAAAGGTCTGAAAAATCTAAAGAAGTAGTTTTGCTATTATAAATAGTAGTAATGGTTTGTACGTTATCAATTAAAATTCTAAAATAAAGTCCTAATCGATCTTTTAAATAATATGTATTTGACTTAGTACATAGAGATTTACAGTTTGGGTAACACTTATTAGAACTACCTAAAAAACAATAAGCGGTAGTCATAACAGGTGTTTTACCATATACTATTAATTCAAGTTTTTGCTTAGAAGTTTTGCAAAGTTCAACAATATCATTTTTATTAAGTTCAGGTGATAAAGTTAAGTTTAAAAAACCAAATTCATCATATGCCTTTAAACTGTATGTGTTATATACATTAAGCGTATAATTTCCAATAAGTTCATAATCATTTTTATATTTATCTAACATATTAATAGTACTTAAATTAGAAACAACAAATCCCTTTAGTGGATATTTTTCTAAAGCTTTTTCGATATGAGTTGTATATAAATTTTTGTAGTTAGACTTAATAATAGTAGGCATATAAATATAAGTTGCAAATTGTTTAGAAATAGTATTAATAATATTAGAATAATCCGGTATTGCAAAATAATGCAAAGGTATGTATATTCGGTCTACGTTTTCTAAATCAGAATAATTTGTAGCAATATCTAAAATATTTAACAACACTGAAATTTGTTTTTTATTAACCATCCTTTCTTTATAAGAAAAACTAATATTATCAATTAATTTATTAGGTAGATTTCGTTTATATTGTGATGTTACTATTTGTGCTACTTTTTCTAAACAATTACGACGAAGCTCATTTAAATCGCGAATATTAATATATAAATTATCCTGTAGGGCAATATTAAACTTATCAAAAGCAAAGGGCGTATTTCCTGTTTTTGAAAATTGCGAAATAATACGTTCTTTAGTAATAGGCTGTTTTACTGCAAATTCAGGAACAATGTTTGATGTAATTTTAAAATTGATATAGTCATTATCATAAATATGTATAGCAATTGGTTTATCCTTTTGTACTTTCATATCACAAAATAAAAGATGTTTTTTATTTTCATCAGCATATGTTGCTTTTGTTTTATTTGTAAGAGATTTACTTTCCAACTTATAAATTTTATCGCTAGGATGTATGTTTCCTTTCATTCTTCCAATAGTAACAAGTTGACCATTTATTGCGAAGTCTATATTTTTTTTAGCAATCATTAATTCAGAAATTTTATATTTAGTATCTTCTTTTTCAAAAGTAATAGTGTCTCCAACTTTTAAATTATCATTTAAATTTAAAGTAATATGACCTTTGGTCTCATTATAATTTGCGACATTTCCTATATAAATTCCCATATTACTAGGTTTTTCTTTAAAAACTAAATTTCTATTAGCCTCTTGTTCATAGTGACCACTAGAAAACCCTCCTCTATTAAAAACCTGTAATAAATCTTTTTGATCTTGTTCATCTATAACAAATTCCTTATTTTCATAAACAAGGTCAATATATTTTCTATAAATTCTTGTAACAGTTGCAACGTATTCAGGAGTTTTCATACGGCCTTCAATTTTTAAAGAAGCAATACCAATTCTTATTAAATCTGGAAGATAATTAAGCCCGCACAAATCTCTTGTACTTAACAAATAACCATTATCAATAGAAATTTTTTTATTAGAACTAGATATAAGCTCATACTTCAGTCTGCAACTTCCGAGCGCATTTACCACGATTTCCGTGAGCGTCCTCCAATCATACTAGAAAGTAGGCATTGACCAGAATATGATATACAAAGTGCACCATGAATAAATACCTCTAATTCAATTTCAGTGTTATTTTTAATAAATTCTAATTCTTGTAAAGAAATTTCTCGTGCAAGAACAGCTCTTGTAAAACCTAAACTTTCTATTTTTTGTGCGCCATCTAAATTATGAATACTCATTTGTGTACTTGCATGAAGTGGAAGATTTGGTAAATATTTTTTTAAGATGGAAAATAAGCCATAATCTTGTATAATTACAGCATCAATACCAAGTTCATAAGCTCTTTTTACAATACTAAATGCTTCATTTAATTCGCTATTTTTAAGTAAAGTATTTAAAGTAAGATGTACTTTAACACCTCGTAAGTGAGCATATGAAATTGCTTGTTCTAATTCATCTATATTAAAATTAGTTGCCGAAGCCCTAGCGCTAAAACTAGAAGCACCTAAATAAACTGCATCAGCTCCATTTTGAACAGCAGCCTTTAAACATTCAAAATCTCCAACAGGAGAAAGTAATTCTATTTTCTTCAAAAGTATAACCTCGTTTTCTATTTTTTTTTCTAATATATTGTAACACAAAATAAAAAATTTTCATACTATATCATATAAATAAAAACAAGGAGGGAATTAAAATGGACGAATCAAGAAATTGCGGATGTAATAATGGCTGTTGTGGATTATCCAATATTTTTGGAAATGATAGCGAAATATTATTCTTTATTATTATATTCTTACTATTATTCACAAACTGTGGTTGTGGATGCGGAAGAGGATGTTGTTAATAAAAAATAAAATACTTATTAATATGAGGGTTCAATATTGAACTCTCTATATTTTATTAACTAAAAATAAAAATGTTTACAAATATTTTGATATGCTATATAATAAAGAAAATTAATAGCTAATCTGAAGGGAGAATTTTTTATGGGAATACTTGTTACAGGCGGAGCAGGATATATTGGAAGCCATACAGTAGTTCAATTATTAGAAAATGGGGAAGATGTAATTGTAATAGATAATTTTTCTAATAGTAATAAAAATGTCTTAGATCAAATAAGAAAAATTACAAATAAAGATTTTAAATTTTACGAAATTGATTATTTAAATAAACAAAAACTAGAAAATGTATTTGAAGAAAACAAAATAGATGCTGTAATTAATTTTGCAGGATATAAGGCTGTAGGAGAATCCGTAAAAAAACCAATAGAATATTACATAAATAATACTTCAGGTGCACTTATATTATTAGATACGATGAAAAAATATAATGTAAAAAAATTTATATTTAGCTCATCTGCAACAGTATATGGAGATGCAAAAGTTATACCAATAACAGAAGAACAACCAATACGGAGCAACTACAAACCCATATGGAACATCAAAATATTTTATTGAGCAAATATTAAAAGATGTATATAATTCAGACAATACATGGGATATTTGTATATTAAGATATTTTAATCCTGTAGGAGCACATAAAAGTGGGTTAATAGGAGAAGAACCTCAAGGGATACCAAATAATTTAATGCCATACATAACACGTGTAGCAGCAGGTATATTAGAAGAATTATCTGTATTTGGAAATGATTATCCAACAAAAGACGGTACAGGTGTAAGAGATTATATACATGTAGAAGATCTTGCATATGGACATATTAAAGCATTAGAAAAATTAAATAAAGAAAAACAGGGATTATATATTTACAATTTAGGAACAGGAATAGGTTATAGTGTATTAGATATGATAAACTCTTTTGAAAAAGTTACTCGGAAAAAAAGTACCATATAGAATAACAAAAAGGCGACCACGGAGATATAGCTATCTGTTATGCAGATGCTACAAAAGCAAAAAATGAATTAGGTTGGAGTGCAACAAAAAACATAGAAGATATGTGTAAAGATTCATGGAATTATGTAGAAAATAAAACAACATAAAAGCTACAACAAAGCGACTTGTATAATGCAAGTCGCTTTTTCTTGCTTAAAAAAATGTAATATTCAAAAAACTTAAATAATAGAATATATTTGTGGGTACATAAAAGTTACATAAAAAACAAAAAATAGGTTTACATATAATCCGGAATTTGTTATAATTTATAATGTTTTGTAATAAAACATCTAAAAGTAAAACAATATGAAAAGGAAGTAGATAATATGTCTAATTATAGTGTAAGAAAACCGTTTACTGTATTTGTTGCAGTAGTTTTAGTTATTATTCTGGGAATTATATCATTTACAAGTATGACAACAGATTTATTACCAAAAATGGATTTGCCATATGCAATAATTATGACAACCTATGTAGGAGCAAGTCCAGAAAAAGTAGAAACAACAATTTCAAAACCAATAGAACAATCAATGGCTACGGTAAGTAATATAAAAAATGTAAGTTCAATTTCAAGCGAAAATTCGTCAGTAGTTATACTAGAATTTTCAAATGACGTTAATATGGATTCGGCGTTAATAGAAATTAATTCAAAACTAGATTTAATAAAATCAGCGTGGACTGACGATACTATTGGAGCTCCAATGGTAAGTAAAATTAATCCTAATATGATGCCAATAATGCTTAGTGCAGTGGATATTGAAAACTTAGATAATGCTGAAATGACAGAGTTTGTTAATAAAAATATAATTCCTGAGTTAGAAAGGATAGATGGAGTAGCCTCAGTTAGTGCCAGTGGATTACTACAAGATAAAATAAAAGTTACATTAAATCAAGAAAAAATTGATGAAGTCAATTCAAAAATGCTAAAAAGTGTTAATTCTAAGTTAAGTGAAACAGAGTCAGAACTAAATTTAGCAAAGCAAAAATTAAATGAAGGAAAGCAAAACTTGCAAAAGCAATCAGATGAACAAACATTGCAATTAGTAAACGCATTAGAAAAGGTAAAAATGGGAAGTAAGAAATTAGAAACAGCACAATCTGAGATTTCTATTAAAGAACAGGGGTTACAAGGTACAAAAACAACATTAACCAATACAATAACAGAAATGACTAAACAACTTACTAATTTAAATAATCAAAAGGAAGAATTAGTAAAACTTGGAACAGAATTAACAGATGAACAAAAAATTAGATTGCAAACAATTGAAACTAATATTACAAAAACTGAACAATTAAAATCTGAAACCATAAATAAAATGACAGAAGTTGATTTAGGATTAAATCAAATAGAAATATCAAAAAATGAATTAAATAAACAAAAATTAGATTTAGAAGAACAAGAAAAGACGTTACAATTAGCACAAGTAAAGCTTACAACAGAACTAAGCAAAGCTTCATCAACAATTATAGCAAATGAGCAAGAGTTAAATAAAGGTATACAAGAATTTGAAAAATCGCGTGATGAGGCGTTAGAAAAAGCCTCTATTTCAGGAATAATCACACAAGACATGATTTCGAATATTTTAACAGCAAATAATTTTTCAATGCCAGCAGGATATGTAGAAACTCGGAAACGATGAAATGATTGTAAAAGTTGGGGAAGAATTTAAAGATTTAGAGGAAATAAAAAATTTAAAAATATTTTCATTCGAAATTGAAGGACTAGAAAATGTTAAATTAATTGATTTAGCAGACATAGAATATACCAATAATGCAAATGAAATTTATGCAAAAGTTAATGGTAATAATGGAGTAATATTAACAATGCAAAAGCAAAGTACGGCATCTACAGCGGATGTTTGTAAGAAAATAGAACAAAAAATGCAAAGTTTACAAAATGAAAATAAAGATGTTAGATTTACTACATTAATGAATCAAGGAGTTTACATAGATATTATTATTAACTCTGTACTAGAGAATTTATTATATGGTGCAATCCTTGCTATAATTATTTTGTTTTTATTTTTAAAAGATTATAAGCCAACAATTATAATAGCACTTTCAATTCCTATTAGTTTAACTTTTGCAATAGCACTTATGTATTTTACAGGAGTAACAATTAATATTATATCGTTATCAGGTTTAGCCTTAGGCGTTGGAATGTTAGTTGATAATGCAATAGTGGTAATAGAAAATATATATAGATTAAGAAATGAAGGAGCAAGTATAAAAGAAGCAGCAGTAAAAGGAGCGTCAAGTGTTGCAGGAGCTATAACAGCATCAACATTAACAACAGTATGCGTATTTTTACCAATTGTATTTGTGCAAGGTATATCTAGGCAATTATTTACTGATATGGGATTAACAATTGCGTATTCACTAATTGCAAGCTTAATATGTGCAATAACACTTGTTCCAGCAATGGCGTCTAAAATGTTTAAAGAGCCAAAAAACAAAAAAGACCTATTTTTTGATAAAATTGTTAATGTATATGTAAAAACATTAAAACTTGCATTAAATCACAAAATAATTGTTATAGTTCTTGCAAGTGCATTACTAGTAGGAAGTTTTGCATTAGCAAGAAATTTAGGTACGGCATTTATACCAGAAGCAGATGGAGAGCAAATGTCGATAAAAGTAGAAACACCAAAAGAAGTTTCTTATGAAGAAACAAAAAATATATCTAATGAAATAGTTGATAAATTACTAACAATTGATGCAATAGAAACAGTAGGAGCAGTAGATTCAAGCACGATGAGTGCGGTTTCGTCTATGTCTAGCAGTAATGGAAATTCAATTAGTATGTATGCAATTTTAAAAGAAAATAGACAATTGAGTAACAAGGAAATTGCTGAAAAAATATATGAATTAACCAATAACATGAATTGTGAAATTTCAGTAAGTACTTCTGAAATGGATATGTCTATGGTGATGACATCTGGTATTCAAGTTGTTGTTAAAGGAAATGATAATGATAAATTACAAGAAATTGCAAATGATCTAACTACAAAAATACAACAAATAGAAGGTATAGATAGTGTGGATTCAGGAGTTAGTGAGACTTCTAAAGAAATGAGGATAATTGTAGATAAAAACAAAGCTATGGATTATGGACTTACAGTTGCACAGGTATATTCAAACGTATCAAGTAAAATTGTAAATCAAAAAGAAGCAACGTCACTTAGCATAAATAATAAAAGTTATCCAATTATAGTTGTAAAGTCAAATGAAGATAAAATAACGAATGAAAATTTAAAAGACATTACTTTAACAGGCACAAAAAACAATGAAGAAGTAGAGGTTAAGTTGCAAGATTTAGCATTGATTGAAGAAGCGGATGGGCTTTCATCAATTTCTCATGATAATGGAGAAAAATATATAACCGTTTCTGCAACAATAAAAACAGATTCAAATGTTGGCATTGTTGGTAGGGATGTAGAAAACATGTTAAATTCTTACAACGTAGAAGATGGATATACAGTAGAATTACAAGGAGAAAGTGAAACAATTAATCAATCTATAATGGATTTAGTTAAAATGATTGCACTTGCTATCGTATTTATTTATCTAATAATGGTAGCACAATTCCAATCACTAAAATCACCATTTATAGTAATGTTTACAATACCACTTGCATTCACAGGAGGAATTTTTGCTTTATTTATAACAGGTAGTGAAATTAGCCTTATAGCAATGCTTGGTTTTCTAATGCTAGCAGGTATAGTAGTAAATAATGGAATTGTATTTATAGATTATGCAAATAATTTAAGGAATGAAGAAGGATTATTAATAAAAGAAGCCCTTATTGAAACAGGAAAAACTAGAATAAGACCAATATTAATGACAGCGTTAACCACAATTTTAGGTTTATCAACTATGGCATTAGGAATAGGTTCAGGTACAGATATGATTAAGCCACTAGGAATTGTAACAATTGGAGGATTAATGTATGCAACGTGTCTTACATTATTCGTGATACCTTGCTTATATATGATATTTAATAGAGATAAAAAATAATATTTTCCCCTGGACACTTTGTATTTTATAAAAATAAAAAAAACATATACAAAAGTCAAATAACAAAATTACATATATAAAAAATCATTTCATATAAAGAATTACAAAAAAATATCGAAATTAATTATAAAATTGCCTCATAGAAAAGAGTTAAGAAAGAGGCAAAAAAATGGTAGATAAATTTTGTGATTATCTTACAAAGAAAATTAGAATAGACAATCCGGAAATAGATGATGAAAGAGAAGAAATAATTAACTATGGAATACATTTAATTGTAGGAGAAATACCAAAGTTTTTCATAATAATGGGAATAGCCTATTTATTAGGAGTATTTGACTTAACAATTCTTGCTTATTTTCTAGTTTTACCATATAGAGCAGTTTCACGGAGGATTTCACTTAAAAACACATATAGGATGTATTGTGGGGTCAGTTGCTTTCTTTTGTGGGATTGGGTTATTAGGTAAATACATAATATTAGAAACAACAACAAAATATATTGTTACATTTTTAGTATGGATATTTGGTATGCTAATGGTAACGCTATATGCACCAGCAGATACAGAAAATGTACCAATAATTAGTAAAAAAGAACGAAAGAAAAAAAGGATGTTATCTTATATAGCATTAACGGTAAGTCTCATAATTGGATTGTTAATTAAGAATCCAGTAATATCAAGTATGATTATATATGGAATGTTATTCCAAAGTGTAACGATTACGCGATTTGCATATAAGTTAACAAATAATCAATATGGATATGAAGTATACAATACTTCAGAAAAATTAGCTTAATACTAAATATCTGCCGGCGATATTTAATGTATTATATAATATCTGTTTACAAAAGAAGGGGGAAAAATCCTATGTTAAAAATGTTATCAAAATTAGCTGAAAAATATGCTAAATCAACAAATACAGCATGCTTTTTCTTTAGCTTTATGCATCAACCAAAAATGCCAGCATCTTTAATTAAAAAAGATTAATAACAAAATTCCAAAAAATTTTATAACAAAAAACCTTAAAAAAAGATAGCTTTAATAACTATCTTTTTTCTATGTATTAAATTTAAGCATACATTTCTAGTTGTTGATTAAAGAATGTATCATTTTTAGTAGTATACAAATTTAAGTTATTATTTTTCTTCATAATTTCTCTTACTTCCCATAATCCAAGACCACTATTATCAAGTTTTGAAGAATATCCTTTTTCATAAATTTTATCAAGATCAACATCTTTTTCTTTATATGTATTTTCTACAATTAATAATTGACGATTAACTTTAAAATCTTTTCTTATTTCAACATTAATAATTTTTTCATCACATTCTTTTGATGCTTCTATTGCATTATCCATAAGTATTCCAAGAACTCTTGTAAATTCATAAATTTTCATATTTAATTCATTTAGATTTAGAAAAACTTCCAAATGAATTTTTATGCCTAATTCATCTGCTTTATGATATTTAGATGCAAGTAAACTATATATTGCAGGATTATTAATTACTTCTGGACTTAGTGTATACAAGTTGTTAACTTTTTGACAGTCATCTAATAATTGCGAATAATATGTTTTTAATCCATTCATATCATTGGTATTAATATATCCGACCTATTGCTTGTACAATATTACTAAAGTCATGTTTAAAGCCTCTTACGTCATCATGTAGTATTTTTAAAGATTTATTATATAGTTGTGCTTCTTGCAGATTTTGAGTTGTAAGCTGTAATTGATTAGTTTTTATTAAACTATAAAGGCTTATTATAAAATAGGAGAATATTGTAATAGTGCTTAATATAATTATAAAAAAAGGTAGAGTATTACTGTAATATGAGTTTAAATAATTTTGTGTCAAAATTGTAATTAAACCTAGTATAAAGTTGGTTAATAATATATATTTAGATTTTTTATCCATATTTTCAAGTAAAGTAATACTAAAATTTAATTTTTTTACAATTAAATATATGATATATATAATCAAGTACATAATTAATGTAAATGAAATTCTGTATATAGGTATCGAATTTGCGATTTCAGCAGAAATATGAAAAATAACTAAGTAAGTTTTAAGAAAAACTGATTCTATTAATATAATAGAAAAGAATGATATTATTTCTGCTACTATACTTTTTAGTATTGAAACTTTAAAAATTAATATAACTAAAAGAGGCAGTAAAAAAATATTAACAATATAATATTTAGAGAAAAATAAATTAAGTATAATCGAAATACTTGAAATCAAGAAAATGTATAAAAATTTGCTTTTTTTAGTAGAATTTATACATAAAATTTGCGAAAATAATAACATTGTTACTGTCATTTCAATAAATGTTAAAGGAATACTAAATATATTAATTAACCCCTCATTAGGCGTGCTTAATGCTGTCCAGATTGTTTGAAAAATTTCCATAATTATTTAAAACCTCCATAAAATTATTTTTATATTTTGGACCAATGTAACACTCGTTATTTTCAAACTTAATTGTGTTATTGGCCGATTCAACGTCCTTTATATTATTAATATTAGCAATATACGACTTGTGACATCTCACAAAGTTATCTGGTAGACAAGGTTCGATTTTATTAAAAGAAGTATATGCTTCATACTGTTTCGAATTAGTATAAACAATCAACTTCATTCCATCTTTTTTTATGTATTGAATATCATTTTGATTAATAATATTCTTATTAAGTGATAAATACTTAGCAGCATTTCCTAAATTATCATCAAATAAACGCGCTAGCATTTCTTCTATTCTTTCTAGAGTGAAAGGTTTCGGAATATAATCAAAAGTTTTTACTTTGTAAGCAAGAAGAGCATATTCTAAATGTCCAGTAGTAAAAATAATGTAAATAGACTTATCCATTTGCCTTATAGTTTCAGCTAAGTCAATACCAGAAGTACGAGATTGCAAATGAATATCTAAAATCAGAACATGAACTTTATTAGATTTGATATATGAAAGTATTTCTTCAGGTTTGTCAGATTTAAAAACAATTTTTGCTTCATAATCATGCTTTAAAAATAAATTGTTCAACATGCTTTCTAGCTTACTTAAAATGTTTAAATTGTCTTCACATAGTACAAAATTCAACATATTTCATCCTCCGTATAAAAAAATAATTACTGGAAAATCTACTAAAATTTTCCAAATACTCTAACCATATTAAAGCATATTTAAAAGATTGTCAAGGAAAAAAATGACGAAAATTAAAAAAAAATAGGGAAATGTACAAAAAATACCAGAAAAAAAGATAAATTAGTTACTATAAAAACCAGTAAATTTTTAATTTCAAAAATTTAGTAGATTAAAATTACAAAATATGATATACTAATTATAATATGTTTAATAAATGAAAAGGAGAAATCAAAATATGGTTTTTGAATTTGCAAAGTATCCTGATGAAACATTAGTAGTTTTTTCAGATATTAGAAAAAAAGAAAATGGAGAAGAATATATTCATGTTACTTTTGAAAGACCAATGGAATATGGATTTGATACAGTTGTTTTTGAACTTCCAAGTTATGAAATAGTAGAGAAGGAAGGTCATTTTTCTGATGAAGAAATACAAGAATTTAGAGCAACTGTAGAAAAAGGCGCACATTTATTTTTTAAATATGCAAGACAAGGAGGACTGAAATTTGCCTAGTATTTTAGAAGTAATGCGGATATAAAATATACTTTTGGTCGAATGAAATTAATGAACCAGTACATATACATATTTCAAAAGGTAAACCAATGCCAAATTCAACAAAAATTTGGCTAACAAAGTCTGGTGGATGTATTTTAGCTAATAATAATAGTCATATTCCTCAAAGAGAATTGAATATCTTACTGGAAATTGTGTCTTTGTATTATTTAAAGATAGTTTCAAAATGGAGAGAAAAATATGGAGATGAAGCACTAAAGTTTTATTGTTAAAAAGGAATAGGAATAACGGGAAAGATTGTAAAGTTAATAAAATATGATATAATAAAAATATCTATTAAGGGGAGTGAGGAAAATGATGCATACATTATGCAAATATGCAGATGAAACAGAATTGGTTATTTCAGACATCATTACTAAAGAGAATGGCGAAGAGGTAATAAGAGTTGTTTTTGAAAGACCAACAGAGCACGGATTTGATACATTGATATTTGAGTTGCCAAGCTATAAAATTGTAGAACAAGATGGGCAGTACACAGAAGAAGAAATAAAGTTATTTAAAAAGGTAGTAGAACAAGGAGCAGCACATTTTTTTGAAATTGCAAGACAAGGAGGACTTGAAAGTGCCTAATATATTTGAAACGATGCGGATATAGTGTATACTTTTGGTCTAATGAAAATAATGAACCAATTCATATACATATATCAAAAGGAAAACCAATTGGAAATTCTACAAAAGTATGGCTTACAAAAAGTGGTGGAAGTATAATTGCTAATAATAAAAGTAATATACCTATAAACGATTTAAAGAAAATACAAAAGTTAATAGATGATAATTATTTTCTTATTTTGGCAAAATGGAAGAATTATTTTGAAGGTCAAGAAATTAAATTTTATTGCTAAGGTAAATAACAAGGAGCAAAATACAAATATATAACAATAGAAAATAAGATGAATTAATAAAATAAGAGGAGCACGAAAATGAATAAAAATGATATGAATAGTAAATTAAAAATAACGTTAGGTTTTATATTAATAGTTTCAGTTTGTTTTGGAATATATAACATTTATTCAATGTTGAAAACTTCGATAAATGGAGGAGGTATTATATTTACTTTATTTATTATTTACTTTAGCTATAAAATATTCAAGTTTATGAAAAATTTAAATAATAAAGAAGAAATAGATTTAAGTAAAATACAAGTATTAAATGAACCAATAAATGCTAAGAAAGCATTTATGAAAAACATACAAAAGAGAATTATTTCGACAATTTTAGTTTGGTATTTATTGATAATAATTATACCAATAGGTTCTAAAGGTTATTACAATAATATTTTAGCTTTCTTATTAATAGGATCTATTCCAATGATATTTTATATTATCTATAATTTAATAGTAATCAATAAGTATAAAAAGAATATTAAATCAATAAATGAAAAAATAGTAGACTTAAATAAGAATGAATATACTTTTCGATGTTGTAAAAGTAATCATGATAGATATTATGAACAATATGATGTTTTAGATGAAAGCAATAATGTTATTTATACAGCGTTAAGTAGTTATAAAGGTTATAAAAAATATATTGTTATGGATTACAAAAATAATTGTTTAGGTTTAATTGAACAACAAGAAAACATTTTACCCAAATATCTTGTAAGGATAGTAAAAGAATTACCATTTTTAATAACAAATGTAAATAATTTAGAATATGAAATAGAAGGTTTAGATTATAAAATAACATATAATAGTGATGAATTTACAATAAGTGAAAATAATATAAAAATTGCTAGAATTACTAAAGAAAATGGAACATATACTTTGAATTTAAATAAAGATTGTAATAATAAGAATATGCTAATATTTATAGTTTTAGTAATATGTATTGCTGAAACAACACTTTTATTAAATAAAGGAGAATATTAATAAAAATACTAATTTATAGCTAAAGATTTAATCTTTAGTTATTTTTTTTGTGTCTATTTCATAGTATTAAATAAGACAAGGAGGAAATTTTGAGATATGAATAAAAAGATAATTATGGTTATAGCAGGAGTTATTTTAATAACAGGCTTAAGTATAATAGGAACTATTCGGCAAAGAAAAGATTAGAAGTACAGATGCGGTTTTAACTGCAGGAGAAACTTTAAGTAACCAAAAAATTGGTTGGGGAATTAAAAGAGTAGATAATCATGCACAACCAGACCTAGGAAGTAAGAATAAACAGTTGATTGATGAATATAAAGGAATTGCTGTGGGGAATAGTGAGAAAAAATATGTGTATTTAACATTTGATGAAGGATATGAAGCGGGATATACTCCTAGAATTTTGCAAATATTAAAGGATAATGATGTAAAGGCCACATTTTTCCTTACAGCCCATTATATTAATACACAAGAAGAATTAGTAAAAGAAATGATTAATGATGGTCATATTATAGGAAACCATACTGTTAATCATAAAAGTATGCCAGATTTAACAGACGACAAAGTAAAGCAAGAAGTAATGGATTTACACACCGCAGTTTATCAGAAATTTGGATATGAAATGAAATTCATACGTCCACCAAAAGGGGAATTTAGCGAAAGGACTATTAATATAACAAATGGTTTAGGATATACAACTGTTATGTGGAGTTTAGCCTACGACGATTGGGATGAAAATAAGCAAGGACGAGAAGAATATGCTAAAAAGAAAATTTTAGATAATATTCATCCAGGAGCAGTTATTTTATTACATGGAAACTCAAAGGACAACACAAATGTGTTAGATGAATGTATTAAAGAAATAAAAAATATGGGATATGAATTTTTAAATTTAGATAAATTTGTAAGATACTAAAAATTTTTTCTTAAATTACAAGAAGTAGGAGGAAACATGAAAAAGAAGAAAAATAGAAACAATAGAATTAACGATATTTTAGAATTGCCACAAGAAGTAGTAAGTAATAAACCTAAAATTACAATAGTTGGTTTTGAAGAATTGCTAATTGAAAATTATAAATCAATATTAGAATATGAAGAATTCTATATAAAAGTAAATACATATATTGGCGCAATTAATATAAACGGATTCAACCTAAGATTAAAAGAAATGACAGGCGATGATATTATGGTATTAGGAAAAATAGATAGTATAGATTTTGAAAGTATTACAGACGAAGAATAACGTAAGAAAGGTGAAAAACATGATAGGAAAGATATTACTGTATTACATTTTAGGATATGTAAACATTAGTGTAGAAGGTTATTTTATTGAAAGATTTATAAACATTTGCATTAGCAAAAACATATTATTATGGAATCTAAAAAGGAAAAAATCTAGTTTTCTATATGCTAATATAAGCATGAAAGACTTTAAAAGAATAAAACAAATTGCAAAAACTACTAAATGCAGAGTAAAAATTGAAAAGAAAAAAGGATTACCATATCTGTTACATAAGTATAAAAAAAGAAAAATATTTTTTGGAGCATTAATAACCTTTCTATTATTTATATATGGAATATCTAATTTTGTATGGAACATAGAAATTACAGGAAATGATACTATAAAAACAGAAGAAATAATGCAAGTTTTAAATGAAAATGGCTTAAAAACTGGAACATTAAAGCAAAAAGTAAAAACGAAACAAATAATCCAAAACATCCGCTTATTGCGTTCAGATATAGCATGGATAGGAATTCATTTAACCGGTACAAATGCAATTGTTGAAATAGTAGAAGCAGATGCTAAGCCAGATATAATAGATGAAAATGAATACTGTAATATTGCCTCTAACAAAGATGGTATTATTACAAAAATAAACGTTCAAAACGGCACAGCCTTAGTAAAAGAGGGCGATATTGTAAAAAAACGGTAATATCTTAATAGGAGGATGGATAGAAGGAAAATATACAGGAACAAGATATGTTCATTCAAGAGGCGAAATACAAGCAAAAGTATGGTATTCAAAAAAAGAAAGTATGTCGTTAAATAGTACAATAGAAGAAGAAACAGGAAACACAAAAACTACATATTCAATAAATATGAATAATTTCAAAATAAATTTAAAGAAAGGGGTTCCAAATTTTAAAAATTATGATACAATAAATGAGAATAAAAAATTAAAAATATTTTCAAACTTCTATTTTCCTATAGAAATTTGTAAAACTACATATAAAGAACTACAAGAAAAAGACGTTACTTATACGGAAGAACAAGCAAAACAGATTTTACAAACAAAAATAGAAGACGAACTAAAAAACGAAATAGCAAATGCAGAAAATATTGTAAATGCGCAAACAAACTTAAAACAAGAAGGTAACATAATTACAGTAGAAGTTATATATGAAGTACTTGAAAATATAGGAACTAACGAAAAATTAGTATTTTGAAAGGATGATGTTAAATGGCAGAAAGAGGATTAAGAGTACTAGAAGAAAACAAAACTTTTTTTGGAAAATTAACCAGCACAATAACAAAATTGTTAATACCAACAAAAGTAGGAATTAATGGATTACTAATTATTACAAAAAGAAACAATGTGCTAAAAGCATTTGAAAACTATATTAATGAAGAAAACAATGATGAAACAAATAAAAAAGAAACATTACTAAAAAAATACGAAGAAATGTATGCCTTATATTTAGAAGCAATAGATAAATATGTTATGGATTCAATTTACAAAAAAGTAAAAAACGATACTGCAACAACATTTGAAAAAAATGCCTTATCACAATATTATAATGTGATTCATTTAAAAGAAAAACAATATTTAGAATATAAATATAGAAAACAAAAATATTTACTAGAATTAGATTACGACACAATTATTACGCAAAACAAAGAAAAACTAGTAAATAGATATAAAAAATTCTATTCATCTAAAATGGAAACATTATATAAAGGAATACTAAAAAACTATTCTATTCAATTATCAGACAATGCAAGTGGAGACGAAAGAAAGAACCAAATTTTTGAAAATATATTTTCTGGATTAGAAGAATATATATCAAACATCTTACCAATAAAAATAGAAATTGATAAAGAAGATACATATAAAGAAATACTAGAGGATTACGATAAATTTAATACTTTTCTTGTAGGTAAGCTAGATGAAAAAGATATAATAGAAAAGAAAATTATTTTATTAGGAATTAGTAGAAAACTATTTACACATAGTTTACCATTAATAGTTGCTGAACAATGCTATATAAGATTGCTAAAAGACGCAAGAAACTTAATAGTTAATGCACAAACTACAAGAAAGAAAAATAGCTCATATGAAATGCTAATTCATTTAATAGAAGACTACAACATAAAACTTTTATCAACAAAAATATATTGGGATAAGCCACAAGCAAGAGAGAATTATAAAAAATTCTGGGAAGAATATAACCAAATAGAAAAAATAAAACAAACCGAACCAGAAAAATACTTAAAACAAAAAGAAATATTATTTGTAAAAAATGATTTAAAAGCTTTATCAAAACAAGAAGATAAATATAAAAAAATAATTAAATTTTACAAAGAAAAGTTAGTAGAATTAGGTGTTATGAGGAAAGTAAAAAATTCTTGTAAAACATTAGGTCAAAAATGCACAAAAAAGAAAACGGTTGTAGCATAAAATGCTATAAAGGGCAGACGCCTTTTCGTCTGCCCAATGTTTAATAATTAGGGAGTGTTATATAAATGAAAGAAATTGCACAAATTGAATTTTTAGATATAGAAGCAAATGAACAGTATAGCTATGTAATTAACAAAGTAATTGATAAATGCTTTAAAGAAGAACATTTAGAAAACACAAATTTATATATTAGTATAACTTTAACTACTCCTGAAAATATAAGAAAAACAAACAATGAATTTAGAAACATCGATAAAGAAACTGATGTATTATCATTTCCAATGTTTGAAAAAGAGGAAATTGATGAAATTAAAGAAAAAAAACTTGTTGTACATGATGTTTTAGGCGATATAATGATATCTATAAAAAGAGTAAAAGAGCAAGCAGTTGAATATGGACATAGTTTTGAAAGAGAACTAGCCTATATGGTAGTTCATGGATTTTACCATCTAATGGGATATGACCATATAAAAGAAGAAGATAAAAAAGATATGCGAAAAAAGGAAGAAAAAATATTACAAGATTTGAATATAATAAGAGAATAAAAAAAGGTGGTAATATGAAACAAAAAAAGGAAAAAGAACAAAAAACAAAAAATGATACTTTCCTAGAAGCATGGCAAAATGCACTAGATGGTATTATTTATGCAATTACAACACAAGGTAATATAAAAAAACAACTAGTAATAGCAGTCGTAGTAATGTTAATAAGTTTGTTTTTCGATTTAAATAAAGCAGAATTTTTATGCTTAATGTTCACAGTAGTATTAATTATGGTTACAGAAATGATTAATACTGCAATTGAAACTGTAGTAGATTTATATACAGATTTATATCATCCAAAAGCAAAAATTGCAAAAGATGTAGCAGCAGGAGCCGTTGTACTTACTGCAATAAATGCTTTAATTGTTGCATATTTTTTATTCTTTGGAAAAATTAGCACAATAGGATTAAAAATAATAGATGAAGTAGTAAATTCACCAATACATTTAGCATTTGTTGCTGTGCTATTAACTATAATTATAATTGTTACTCTAAAGGCAGCTGCAACAAAAAACCATCATAAATTTATAAAAGAAAATTTTATGCCAAGTGGTCAAACAGCAGTAGCGTTTGCAGGTCTTACTATAATTTGGTTAACAACAAGAAATGTAGTTATTTTTACAATATCTTTAATGTTAGCACTAATAGTTGCAATAAACAGATTCGAAAACAAAAAAAGAAGCAAATCTGAAATTGTAGTAGGAGCATGTGTAGGCGTAATGGTGGTAGTTTTGCTTTATGGACTTGCAATTTTCTATTTGGGATCTTTTAATGTAATTTCAGAATGGTTTACTAATTTAAAAATATAATAAATAATAGAGAAAGGGAAAAAATGAAAAAAAGAATAAATTTTTTAATTATACTATTAGTCGTTTTAATTATTATAGCAGGGATTTTATTAGGAATGAAAATTACTTCAAACAAATCTAATGGAAATACAATAAATTCCATTATTTCTTTAGGGACAGATGAAGGAATAGAAAAAGAAGAAGAAAATAAAATAAATATATATAATGGAAATGATAGGCCAATAGCAGTAATGATAGACAATCATAGTGGTGCAAGACCACAAGCAGGATTAAATGATGCATATGTAGTATACGAAATTATTGTTGAAGGTGGAGAAACAAGATTAATGCCAATATTTAAAGGAAAAGACCTAGAAAAAATTGGCCCAGTAAGAAGTTCACGCCATTATTTTTTAGACTATGCATTAGAAAATGACGCAATATATGTTCATTTTGGCTGGAGTCCACAAGCAGAGTCTGATATATCAAAATATAAAGTAAACAATATAAACGGAATATCAGAAAGCAGTACTAATTTTTGGAGAGTAAAAGATAAGAAATCTCCACATAATGCTGTAACAAGTACAAAAAATATATTAACAATGGCAACTAGCAAAGGATATAGGACAAAATCTAATGAAAAAAGCGTTTTTAATTATAAAAAAGAAGAAGTTAATTTGGAAGAAGGAAAAACAGCAAATCATATAGAAATTCCATATTCTCAAGCTAATAAAATAGTATATGAATATAATGAAGAAACAAAGAAATATGAAAGATATGAAAATAATAAAAAGCAAACAGATTGGGACACAAAAGAAACAATCAGTACAAAAAATATAATTATTACTTTTGCAGAAAACTATACTTTACAAGATACTGAAAACAAAGGAAGACAAGGACTAAAAAATATTGGGGATAAAAAAGGATATTATATAACTAATGGTAAAATGATAGAGATTATATGCTCAAAAGAAGCAAGAACTAAAAAAACAGTATATAAAGATTTGCTTGGAAATGAAATAGAAGTAAATGATGGAAATACGTTTGTTCAAATATGTCCAATTGATGCAGAAGTAGTGATTGAATAAAAAAAGAAATGTCAAGTAAAAAAAGAAGAAAAAAACATAAAATTTATTGACTAGATTCTACAAAATTAGCAAATAACTAAGTATAAAATAAAAACTATAAAAAGAAAAGGAAGAGCAAATGGAAGAATTTAAATCAGGTTTTGTATCCATTATTGGAAGAACAAATGTAGGAAAATCTACTTTATTAAATGCTTTAGTAGGTGAAAAAGTAGCAATTATGACCAATAAACCACAAACTACAAGAACTGCAATACGTGCAATTGTAAATACTAAACATTCACAAATTATATTTATAGATACACCAGGAATTCATAAACCAAAAACAAAATTAGGAAACACAATGATAGATACCGCTTTTGGAAGTGTAACAGATGTAGATGTTGTATTATTTTTAATAGAAGCAACAAGTGAACAAATAGGTAGAGGAGATAGAATTATACTAGATAAAATAAAAGAAGCTAAAAGAAAAACAATTTTAGTAATCAACAAAATAGATTTAGTAAAAAGAGAAAAACTATTAGAACTAATTGAACTATATAGAAAAGAATATAATTTTGAGGCAGTTATTCCAATATCTGCACTAAAAAAAGATAAAGTAGAAAGCGTAATAGAAGAAATAGAAAAAATATTAAAACCAGGACCTGCCTACTATGACGTAGATGAATATACAGATCAAACATTAAGGCAACTTGCAGAAGAAACTATAAGAGAAAAAGCATTAAAACTATTAGATGATGAAGTACCACATGGATTATATGTTGTAGTTGAAAAAATGGAACTAAGAACAAATAAAAAAGAAGAAGAAATATACGATGTAGAAGCAACAATATATTGCCTAAGAAATTCTCATAAAGGAATAATAATAGGAAAAAACGGGGCAATGTTAAAGAAAATTGGAATGTATGCAAGACATGATTTAGAAAAAATGCTTGGAACAAAAATAAACCTAAAAACATGGGTAAAAGTAAATGAAGATTGGCAAGATAAGGATTCAATTGTAAAGAATTTCAAGTTTAATTAAAAAATTTTAATTTTATGTATAAAATTAAAATAAATTCTAAAGATAAGATAAAGGTAGAATATACTTTTATAAATACAAGGAGAGTGACTCTGTAATGATTAAAAAAATTGCATGGAATACCTTTAAAAATACAGGTGATATTAATACATTTTTAGAATTCATGGAAATTGAAAATATGGAAAAAAATATAGTAAATGGTGAAGAAAATAATGGGAACATTCAAAACAAATGGAATAATAATACAAGAAAATAATATGGGTGATTATGATAAAATGTTAACAATGTTAACACCTGGATTAGGTAAAATATCTTGTGCTGCCAAAGGAGCGAGGAGGCCAAAGAGTGCCTTGCTTAGTGGCAGTCAATTTTTATGTTTTGGAGAATATATGCTTTATGAAGGAACAACTACATATCATATTAATTCTTGCGAAACCATAGAAATGTTTTATAAACTAAGAACGGATTTAGATAAACTAAGATATGCATCTCATATTACAAAAATAATAAATGATGTTACACATGAAAATGAAAATAGCTTTAAAATATTGCAATTATACTTAAATACACTATATACCTTATCAGAAACAGATAAAAATATGGATTTTGTACTTGCAATATTTAAATTAAGATTAATGTGCATATTAGGATATACACCAAATGTGCAAGGATGTAAAGAATGTAAAACCAAAGAAGACATCTTATATTTTAGTTTAAAAGATAGTGGTTTTAAGTGTGGAATTTGCGGAAAATTAGATACAAGTGTTATTCAAATAAGAAAAACCACAATGGAAGCAATTCAGTACATAGTACTTGCACCAGCAAAAAAGTTATATTCTTTTCAAATACAAGAAAATAATATAAAAGAATTAGAAATAATATCTAAACTATATTTAAACCAAAAGTTAGAAAAAGAATATAAATTAGGAGAATTATTCTAAAATACAAAAAAACACTTGAAAAAAATCATATTTAGTATATAATTTAAGTAAACACAAAAGAACAAAACAAAATAAGAAAGGAAGAAAAAATATGAATATTAAAATAACAGGAAAAGACTTAAAAGCAACAGATGCAATTAAAGAATATTTGGAAAAGAAATTAGAAAGGCTAGAAAAATATTTTGGAGAAAATTTTGATGTAACACTAACAATGAAGTGTGAAGGAAACGAACAAATAGCAGATATTTTTGTAACTGCAGATGGAGATAATTACAAAGCAGTAACAGCACATAAAGATTTATATGCAGCTATAGATAAAGATATGGACATACTAGAAGGTCAAATTAGAAAAATGAAAACAAAAAAAGAAAGACAAAACAAAGAAGAATCTATTAAACAAAAAGAAGTAATGAACATAGGTGAGTTAGCTCATGAAATAGAAGGAGAAGTTATAAAAACACTATATTATGAAGCAAAACCAATGTCAATTGAAGATGCAAAACTAATATTACAAGAAAAACCACAAAACAATTTCTACACGTTCATTAATGTAGATACAGGAAAAGTAAATGTAATATTCAAACTAAAAGATTCAAAAAATTTCGGTATAGTAGAACCAGAATAAAATACATAAAAAGGCAGGAATACAATTCCTGCCTTTTTATGTAATAAAAAAACAAAAATTATATTCCTACCAATGTCCACTAGTATTCTAGTAACTATTTACCAATCATTTGGTTTTCAGCTTGTTGGATCATTTTTCTTACCATGTTTCCACCAATTTTACCAGCATCTCTAGCAGATATATTTCCGTTATAACCATCTTTTAAAGTTACACCTACTTCGCTTGCTACTTCATATTTGAATTTTTCTAAAGCGTCCATAGCTTCTGGAACAGCTTTGTAATTACTGTTTGAATTTGCCATCGTTGTTTCACCTCCTGCAAAATATTTTACAATTTTTTAAGAAACTTCTTGTTTCTTTGTTAGTTATGATGTGCAAATTTTTCTGATTTAAACTGGAAATTTATACAATTTTTTTGTTTTTTATTAATTACGACTTTTACTATTGTAAAAAAAAAGATTTATCGTTATAATAAATTGAAAAATGAAAAATAGGAGAGAAATATGTATAAATTAGTTGCAATTGATTTAGATGGAACACTTCTTAATTCTTATGGTGAGATAAGTCAAAAAAATAAAGATGCAATAAAAAAAGCAATTAAAAAAGGGGCTAAAATTGTAATTGCATCGCGGAAGAATGCCTTCAGCCGTAAAAAACATTGCAAAAGAAGTTGGGGCAAATGAATTTATTATATGTGGAAATGGGACTTTAATTTATGATTTGCAAAATGAAGAAATTATATACGATTCTTTTTTAGAAAAAGAAAAAGTTTTACAAATTATAAAAATTTGCGAAGAAAATAGCATTTACTATAATTTATACACAGAAAATAGAGTTATTACAAAATCTTTAAACTATAATGCTTTATATTACGATAGTGAAAATAGCAAAAAACCAGAGGAAAAAAGAACTAATATCGATATAGTGGAAAATATCTATAAATATGTGGAAGAAAACAATAATGTTAATGTACTTAAAATAACTATTTGCGATAGCGATAAAGTAATTTTTTCAAGTATTATCAGAAAATTAAAGCAAATTTCTAAAGTAGATGTACTAGAAGTAGAACATATGTCCAAAAAAATTATAAAATTTGGAAGTAAAGAGATACAAGTAGAATATTTTTATACGGAAATATCAAATGAAAACACTAATAAATGGTCAGCATTGGAATTTTTAATGAAAAAATTAGGTATAGACAAACAAGAAGTTATAGCAATAGGTGATAATGCAAATGATAAAGAAATGGTTGAGAATGCAGGGCTGGGAGTAGCAATTGGTGGTAGCATGCTTGAAGCAAATAAGATAGGAGACATTTTTGTTAGCGATAACAACTCAGATGGTGTTGCAGAAGCAATAAATATGTATGTAAACAATGAAAAAAACTAATTATTACAACAATATTACAACGGCATTATTTTTCTGTTACAACTAACGAATAGATGTTGTTTTTAAATGTATTTTGATGTAAAATTAAAGATAAAGTGATATAGTGTCACATTTAGAATGAAGGAGGAATTTTAATGGCAACAAATCCAATGCAAAGAAAAGCAAGAAATTCAATATTATTAGGTATAGTAATAGGACTTTTGATAGGAGCAGCAATATGTGCTCTATTATATATGCAACTTATGAAGTTACAACAAGAAATACAGGCAACAAAAGCCGCAACAAGAACAGCCTATGTATTATCAAGAGATGTAAAATCAGGAGAAAAAATAGATATGTCTGTGTTAAAACAACAACAAGTTTTACAAGATGTAATACCAACAGATTATATTTCACCAGCAGACATCACTGAAAATACAATATCTAAATTAGATATGACAAAAGGTACAGTAATTTCAAAAGCACAACTACAAGAAACAGATGCAAAAATAACAGCTGACCTAAGACTACAAGAATATAATATGTTAATTTTACCACAACAACAATTAGATATTGGTTCATATGTTGATGTTCGTTTAAGACTTGGAAATGGCCAAGACTATATAGTTGTATCTAAAAAAGAAGTTCAAAATATAACAGACGATACAATTTGGATGAACTTATACGAAGAAGAAACTTTAGCAATGAGTAATGCAATTGTAGAAGCATATAAAATGCCGGGCGCAAAACTATATGTAGATATTTATGTTGAACCAGGAAATCAAGATAAAGCTATTCCTACATATATACCAAGTACAGAAATAATCAACCTAATTAATGCAGATAAAAATATAACAGAAGAAGCAAGAAGAGCATTAGCAGAAAGATATTCACAAGATTTAAGAGCAAGAAGAGAACAAGATATAAACGGACAATTAAATATGTATAGTGAAGAAGCACAAGACAACTTACAAGAAAATGTAGAACAAGAAATTACAAAAGCAAAACAAGCAAGAAAAGAATATTTGGATTCATTAAATGCGAGTACAGTAGAATAAAGAATAGGAGGGAAATATGAAGACGATAGGATTTATAGGGGTATACGATAAGACAGATTTTATAATATATGTTGCTAAAGCGCTAACTGTTATAGGAAAAAAAGTACTAGTAATAGATAATACATTAATGCGGAAAAGCAAGGTATATTGTACCAGTTATAAATCCTACGAAAGCATATGTGATAGAATACGAAGGGTTCGATGTTTCCGTTGGGTTTGATAACTACGAAGAAATAAAAAAATATTTATATGCTGGAGATAAACAAGAATTTGAATATGATATTGCACTTATAGACGTTGATAGTGTAGAAAATTTTGAAAGATTTAATTTACAAAAAAGTGAAAAAAACTATTTCGTAACATCATTTGATTTATATTCTTTAAAAAAAGGATTAGAAATTATTAACGGATTACCAGCACCTATTAAGCTAACAAAAATAATCTTTTCAAAAGATATATTAAAAGAAGATAATGAATACTTAAATTATGTATCATTGGGAAGTAAGGCAATTTGGAATGAGGATAATATAGTATACCTACCAATGGACAACGGTGACCAGAATATTATTATAGAAAACCAAAGAGTAGCAAAAATAGGAATTCGAAAATTAAGTGTGCAATATAAAGAAAGCTTATGTTATGTAGTACAAGATATTTTAGAAAATGATGTTCCAAAATCAAAAATTAAAAGAGACTTTAAATTATTGGAAAAGGATGTGTAAATAAAATGGCAGTTGTAACTTTTTGGAGTAACTCAAGCAAACAAACAGGTCAATCAATGTCTCTTGTAGCAACTGCTACAAGTATGGCGATTGAACACAATTACAAAATATTAGTTGTAACTACGAAATACAATGACGATACTTTAGATTTGTGTTTTGGTGGAATTGATAACAATAAAAAACTATTAAACAAATTAATGACTAATTCTAATGTTGCAGTTGATAACGGTATAGAGGGATTAGCAAAAATTGCTTATAGTAGTAGAATGACTCCAGATATTATACAAAACTACACACATGTAGTTTATAAAAATAGACTTGAAATTTTATATGGATATCAAGAGGTAGAAGATAGACCTACTAAAGAAGAATATTTAAAAGCAAAACAAAAATACAAAGATATAATACAAAATGCAAATCAGTTTTATGATATGGTATTTGTAGATTTAAATAAAGGTTTAGAAGATGATATGATAAAACAAATACTAAAAATATCAGATATTGTTGTGTATACGGTAGAACAAAAGATAAACATGATTAACGATTTTCTAGAACTAAAAAAAGAATATTCAAAAGGTAAAAAAGATAATATGATACTAAATATAGGAAGATTTGATAACAATTCGAAATATACAGTAACTAATATTTCAAGATATGTAGGATTAAAAAAAGATATAACAGTTATACCATATAACACTCTATATAATGAAGCAGCAGACGAAGCAGCAGTGGCAGATTTATTTTTAAGAATAAGAAAAGTAAGCCCAACCGATAGAAATGCAAGATTTGTTAAAGAAGTGCAAAACACGGTTGAAAGAATTATTTATAAAACACAAGAATTACAAATGAAAATGTAATATAAAGAGGAGGAGAGACATCTATGCTATTAAATTTTATTGGAATAATTATTGTGTTGTTAGGAGCAGTAACAATAATTATGCGTTCTGTAACAAAGAAAAAAGAGCAGAAAGTAGAACAAGAAGTTGAAGTGGATGACAAGACATATACATTGGATAAAATGACGGCATACGTTAAAAAGAGACTTGATGAAATAACCAAGATAAATTTATATGATATAGGTCTTTCAGAAGAAGAATTAAAAAGAAGAAAAAAGAAAAAATACGAACTAAAAAAGGCACTTAAAGGATGTACCTATGGTGATGTAAATGATAAAAAGTATATAAAAGAATTAATTTACGATTTACTATTAAAAGAATATGGAGTAGATGAAATTAATATATCAAAAGCAATACCATTTGATATTCCATCATTATTAACAGATCAAGATAAATTTGATATATTAATTTATATGTACAAAAAAGAATTTGGATATGAAGCATTAACACAAATAATTAAAAAATACAATCTAGCTGTATTAAAATACATAGCAGGAGAAACAAAACCAAGTTATGTTATAACAGGAGAAGAAATTAGCGATATTTACGAAAAAGAACAACTTGACTTAACATTTGCAGACAAACTAAACGTAGTTGTACAAAGAATTTATCAACATTACAAAGGATATAGTAGTATTGATGAAGTAAGAGATATGAACATAGATGGTGTATCTGGAGGTGTATCTGGTTTACCAGAATCTTTTTTAAGCCAAGTAGCACAAACAGATGGAGACTATCTAGATCAAGTATTAGAAAACAAAGTTCCGCGTGCCTGCGACAGTATATGGATATTCTTCCAAGGAAAATCTATAAGACTTGCATTTTTATCATTTGGAACAGAAAGCGAACTAAAAAGAGTATGTCAAAACATATATAAATATAATAACCCAGGACAATTATCAGACACCAATGGTTATAAAATTAATGAAATGAAAGACGGTTCGCGTGTCGTTGTTGTTAGACCATCTTTCTCAGAAACATGGGCATTTTTCGTAAGAAAATTCGACGTAAAAAGAGCAACACTTGAGCAATTAATAGTATTCCCAGGAAAAGAAAAAGCAATCGACTTATTAAAATTCTTAGTAAAAGGAGCAAGAATTATTTCACTTACTGGTGAGCAAGGATGTGGTAAAACAACAATGCTTATGGGTATGATTGAAAACATATATGAAACAATGAACATAAGGGTTCAAGAAACAGCATTCGAGTTGCACTTAAGAAAAATATACCCTACAAGAAACATATTAACATTTAGAGAAACAGAAACAATTTCAGGACAGGAAGGTCTAGACGTTCAAAAGAAAACTGACGGTTCTGTTAACATCATCGGTGAGGTTGCAACAGACCCCGTAGCATCTTGGATGATACAAGCAGCCCAAGTTGCATCTAAATTTACATTATTTACACACCACGCAAAAACATTTCCAAACTTGGTAACAGCACTAAGAAACTCAATGTTAAGAACAGGTGTATTTACAAATGAAAAAACAGCAGAAGAGCAAGTTGTACAAGTACTAAACTTTGATATTCACTTAGTAAAAGACTTTAAAGGAAGAAGATATATAGAAAGAGTAACAGAATGTATACCAGTAGAAGATAAAAATGAATATACATTCAATCATCAAAAAGAAAAAACACTTGAAGGAAAATTGGACAAATTTTTTGATAACGCGACACACTATTTTACAAAAGTAACAGATAGACAATTATATACATATGTAAACATTATGGAATACATAGACGGAGAATATGTACTTACAAACAAAATATCAGACCAAAACTTGCGTGAAATGAGGAACAATATGGACGACACTGATATTGAAGCATTTGATAAATTTGTTCAAGAAAATTGGGGAACAGATTTAAGAACAAATGAAGAAAAAATGGCAGAAACTACCAAAAAACGTGGAAGAAAAGCAAAAACAACAACATAAGATAAAACGAGTAAGAGGGGAGGTGCCTTTTAAAAAATGTCTAATGATCTATTATTATATGGTTTATTGGGAGTTGCAGCAGCGTTTGTTGTTATAATAATTATATATATTATATTAATGAAAAGAATGAATAACGCTGATGTAAAAAAAGCAATGGCATTACAAGCAGGAACAAAAGCAAATAGCTTTTCAGCAGATGTTATCTTACAAAAACTATATATGGTATATATAAAAATACCAGGAGTTAAAAGATATTTAATAAAACTTAGAAGAAGACTTGAAATTATAAACATAGAAGATGAATATTTAACAAGACGACAAACAGCAGCTATCTTAACAAAAGCATTAGTAATAATTATAATATTAACAGTATTTATCATTATTTTTACAAGCGATAACACATTATTATTAGCCATATTGCTACTATTTGAAATTTTCATGATAGAAGCCATCATGGAAGGTATGGTGGATAAAATGGACAGTAAATTACTAAGACAACAAATAGACTTATTTGCAGAAATACGTCATGCATACCACGATACAAGAATGGTAGAAGAGGCAATATATGAAGTAGCACAAAATGATGAAGTAGAAATATCACGTCAGGCAGAAAAAATTTATGAAGTACTAATTTCAGACGACCCAGAATCAGAGCTTGAAAAATATTATGACATAGCACCAAATAGTTATTTAAAAGAATTTGCAGGTATCTCTTATTTAACAAGAGAATTTGGAGACAGAAAAGATCAACATGGGGCATCACTTTATTTAAAAAACTTAAACAATATTACACAAGAAATGCAAATTGAAATATTGAAAAGAGATAAACTAGATTATGTATTTCAAAGTTTATCAATAATTGCAGCAATACCAATTTTATTAATAGAACCAGTAAAAAATTGGGCAGTATCGCAATTTAGTTTTACCAATTCCTTTTATAATGGAAAAGGAGGATTAATTGTACAAACATTATTATTAATACTTACATTCGTATGTTATTTATTAATAAGAAAAATAAAAGATAACTCATCAACAAATGCAAACATAAAAAACACAGAAAATCCATGGCAAGCAAAATTATACAAACATAAAATAGTTAAAAAAATAGTAGACTTTTTTATGCCAAAGCCAGGAACAAGAGATGAAAGAAAAATTACAACCCAACTAAAAAATGCAGCATCTAAGCAAAAAATAGAATGGTTATATGTAAATAGAATTACTATTGCAATTGCAACTGTATTTATATCAATATTTATGTTTTACCAATTACATAGAATATCAATTGAGTATATTTATGAACAACCTACATCTGACTATAACATACTAGGTCAAATGTCAGAAAAAGATGAGAAAAAGGGCATGGAGACAACCGAAAAACATAATTACTTTTTAAGAATGTTTAAAGGAAAGACTAAAACAACAAAAGCACAAATTATGAATGCGATGAGATATTCACCATATTATGAAGAAGCAACAGATGCAGAAATTGAAAAAGATGCAGATACGATTTATACAAAACTACAAGTTATTAATAGCGAATATTTAAAATGGTTTGAAGTTTTACTTTCAATAGTATTTGCTGGAATTGGATATATGGCACCAATATGGATGTTAATATTCCAAGCCAAAATGAGACAATTAGATATGGAAGACGAAGTAATGCAGTTCCAAACAATTATATTAATGTTAATGAAAATTGAAAGAGTTAATGTTGAAATGATTTTGGAATGGCTAGAAAGATATGCAAACATATTCAAAGAACCAATTACAAAATGTGTAAACAACTACGAAAGTGGCGCATGGGAAGCTTTAGAAGAATTAAAAAATGATGTATCATACAATCAATTCATTCGTATAGTAGAAAGCTTACAAGCAGCAGTGGAAAAAATTCCTATTCGTGAAGCATTTGACGAACTAGATACAGAAAGAGACTACTATCAAGAAAAAAGAAAAGAAGCAAATGAAAGACTAATTTCAAGAAAAGGAATGATAGGAAAAGGAATAGGGTTTGCACCAATGGTATGCTTATTCGTAGGGTACTTAATAATACCACTTGTAGCAATAGGTATGATGAGTATGACAAGCGCATTTGGAACAATGTCATCAATGATGTAAATTCTACATTAGAAGGAGGTAATGTTCATATGGAAAATGCAACAAAAGCGTTGATGATAGGCGCTGGGATGTTAATTGCTGTATTAACTATGGGGTTATTAGTAATGGTAATGAATGCAGTAAGCCAAAATTTTAAAACCGAATTCGATATAGAGACATCAGAACAAATTAGAGTTTTCAATAAAGACTATGAATCTTATAATAAAAAATTATTACGAGGAACAGATATTATATCTTTATGTAATAAAGCGATAAGTAATAATGACCATTTCATTGATGTACCAGGAAGAGAAATAACAATAGAGTTTCAAATGAAAGAAGCAATCATTTACAAGCCAAATGGCGATGGAACGGCGATAGGAACTGGTAGAAGTTTTAAAACTAACGAGGTATATACAATGAATGATTTAAATGCTATAAAAAACGATTCTGAAGCATTTACTGATTTTAAAAGAAGAATCTTCAATTGTACAGGCATAGAATACAACAATAATACTGGGTATGTTAGTAAACTAAGTTTTAGAGAACAAAAAATAGATTATTCTCAAGGATTATAAAATACGAGGAGGGAAGCGATTTATGGAGAATGCAACTAAAGCGTTAATGATGGGTGTTGGTATGCTTATAGGAGTTATGCTGTTATCCTTCCTAGTATATATGTTTAAATTTATGTCGTACTACTCGGGGACAGTTCAAAGTAATCTAGATGCAAAAGAACTATATGAATTTAATGCTAAATTTGAAGAATATCAACGAAGTGATTTAATAGCACAAGATGTAAAATCAATTTTGAATTTAGTAAAAGATTATAATGCCAATTTTGAAACAGGTGAAAGTGATACGCAAGCTATAAAAGTTGTGTGGGGTGGCGGAATAAACAGTAATGCTATTGAAACAGACTTAATAAATAATGCGTTTACTTACAGTTGTACACTAGAATATAATATGGAAAAAGTGAGCAGAGTAAGAATAAGCAGAAATTAAAATTACAGGAAATTAATACTATTTTAAATAAAATATTGATAAATAAATAAAAAAATAGTATAATTAAGAAAGGAAAGCAATGAAAAAAGCATTTATTTGTCTAATCATCTTAATAGTTATTGGAAGCATTGTAGCAGTTGTATTTATATCCAATAATTATAAACAAGCAACTGAAATAAAGAATATAAACAAACAATACGAAGAGTACTTAAATAAAGAACTTTTCGGTACAGACGTAACAACAGTTATAAACAAAGCAATAAATTCCAACGAAAAAAACAATATAGAAAAAGACGAAAAAGGTTTTTTTATAGAAAATGACACAAATTCGATTAAAGTAGAAATTGTTATGCTAAATGAAGAAGGAAAAGAAACATATCAAATGGAAACAATTGATAAAGTAGGTATAAACCAATTCATTAACAATTTTAATTTGATAAACTTCAAATGTTCAAATATAGAATATCACGATAAAACAAAAATGGTGAAAAAAATAGTTTTTGAACAAATTGAAGAATAAATAAGTTATTAATATTTTAGATGGAAAATCTAAAGAAAAAATATAAAAATAAAAATTCTAAGGAGGAAAAAATTATGGAGAACGCAACCAAAGCACTATTAATAGCAGGTGCAGTTTTAGTATCAATATTAATTATAGGAATAGGTATGCTTATATACCAAAGTGTACAAGGAAGTGTAGAGGAAGGAATAGGACAAATTAGTAAACAAGAAATGGATATGTTTAATGCACAATATCAAAAGTATAATGGAAGAAGAACAGGAGCGCAAGTAAATTCATTACTAAAAGACATGGAAGTTAACAATGCAAGATATGAACAAGGAGATCCAAGAAGAGTTAATATTCCTAATAAACCAGCCAATTTTTCTACTGCTAAATATTATACTGTTACTATAACGGACACAAATAACGATGGTCTTGTTGATCAATTTACGATAGTAGACGGTGGTATGGGTGCAGGCGCAGGTGCAGGTGCAGGTGCTGGTGCAGGAGCTGGTACATAATTAATTTAAAAGGAATGAGGATATATGGAAAATGCTGTTGATGCATTAAAAATAGCTTTCGGTATGTTCATTTTTGTAATGGCTTTAACTCTAGCATTTTCTGTAGTTGGACAAGCCAGAGCGGCGTCAGAATCTATTTTGACGTTAAACGATAAAACTAGTTTTTATGATTATGTTGAAGAAAATGAAGAAGAAAGTGCAAGAAATACGGATAGAATTGTCGGATTTGAGACAATTCTTCCTACCATATATAGGTATGCGAAAGAACAATACGCAGTTACAATAATTGATAATACAGGAAATATAGTAGTAAGATATGACCTATATACAGAAGGATTTATGCAAGACTGGGATGAAATGATAAAACTAAAAAATAAAGGCGATTCAAATAGCACAACGAGATATAATGAAATAGAAGCGAGAATTGCTAAAGTAGATGAATTTATACAAAAAGAAACCAATAAGTCAAATACAGTATGGAATGCTATAAATAACCGATCATTATATGAAGGAGCCAATGGAAATATAAATAGCAGTTCAAGTGTTGTTGCACCATGGATGGGGGACTACAATAATGATATAGTAGAGAGAATACGAGCAGACATTAATGGCGAAGTCTATGAAAAAAATAATATAAGATACCAAGGAAAAGGATTAATAAACTATAAAAACAGTAGATTTAAAGAAAAATTTATAGAAATACAAACGAGTGGAACTACTATTACTGTACAAGATGACAATACTAATATAGAGTATTCATTAGAAACAGTAAAAGGTAATAAAACACTAGAGATAGTATATATAGAACAGTAATTAGAAATAAATAGGGGGGATTGCTATGGAAGATAGTATTATTACAATTATTGCAATATTTTTAGCAGCACTATTAATGTTTGTATTTCCATTAATGTCCATATCTGATAGAAACGACGACATATCACAACTAGCAGTACAAACTGAAACAGTAGAATTTGTAGATAACATTCGTTCAACTGGTAAACTTACATTAGACAATTACGATTCTTTTATTCAAACATTACGAGCAACAGGAAATTCCTACGACGTAGAAATGGAAATAAAAGTATTAGATGAAAACCCAGGTAAAAAAGCAACGCTTGCAGCAGCTACAAAAATAGGAGAAAACATTTATTACTCGGAATATACTTCACAAATTATGAATGATTTAGCTAGTAGTCCAACTAGAGTATTAAAAGAAGGCGATATAATAAGTGTTAATGTAAAAAATACCAATACGACAATTGCACAAATGTTAAAAAATTTCTTTTATAGTATAAGTGGAAATGGTACATACCAAATTTCAGCACAGCACGCAGGTGTTGTTATGACAAATGGAAAAAATTAATACCTACGTTTAAGATAAGGTGATAACAAATGAAATTACAAAATTTAACTGTAATATTTGCAGCAATTATGATACCAATAACATTGGTTCTATCTGCATATATTGGAACACAAATAGATACAGCATCATTGCAGCAATCCTATGATACAACGTTACTGGATGCTACACATGATGCTGTAGTAGCATTCGAACTAAATACGGAAAATGATGACTATTCCACAAATGCCGATTCAATAAGAAGAGACATTCAAGCTTCAATTAATACATTTGCAAGTAGTTTAGCAAGTGGTCTTGGAACCCCTGGGGCAAATTCGGAATACATTATGCCATATATACCAGCAATACTTGTAACATTATATGATGGATATTATATATATTCTCCATCTGAATATACATATCCATCTAAAGAAATTAAGGCAGACGGAACATTGGAAGATGTAACAAAAACAGGCTATACACATATACTAAAACCATATGTATACTATTCTGCAACATATGAAGATGGTAGTGGAGATTATATAGTAGTAAATTATTCATTAGATAATTATATAAGTTTATATGGAAAAATAGGAAACGAAGTAATAGCAAAATCTGGATATTTAACTACTCAAGATGAGAGGAGTGCAATTGCTAGTTCAGAAGAACTAAAAGAATATATCAAGTGTGATAATGGATACGGAACATTTAAATATATTTATGTAAATGGTAAAAAAATTTATAATTATTATGGTTCATGGTATACTATAAGGGATTCTAAATTAGTACCATATATTGGAGCTATAAACAACTTTGGTGATACTAGTGCGATTCAGTATAAAAATGATTCTGATGCATTTATGTCGTATATAACAGGCTCAATTGGAGGAAAATCTATATCATCAATTGTTACGCCTAGTCATTGTGTAGAAGCAAAAGAAAATGGCAATAGTTCGCGTATATTAGAACAAGATCCAGAAGATCAAACATCATCATTTAATGAACATAAAAGAAAGATTATTAGACAATCAATACAAAATAATTTAAATAATGCAATGGCAATATATAATGCAAATTCTGGTAGTATGGGAACAAATGCTAGTTTTAGAATGCCGAAATTATCTGAAACAGATTGGGAAAAAATATTAACAAATGTAAACTTTGTTACATTTATGCAAGGATTACCAGTGGGGTTAAAGACATACAATAACTATTCAATTGTAACAAGCACAAATAATAAGCAGTATGTAGACCCAGAATCTATTTTTTTCGTAGATACAACTACGAATCAATATCATACAATATATGGTGTAGCAAGCGAAGGAATAGACGCAAATAATGTAGTAGGATATAAATCACAAGATTTTAGAAAAGTAAAATATGAGGTAAACACAGGTACTGGAGAAACAGCGGAAGAGTATTATTATAGAAGAGGCGAATACGCTTGCTATAACTGTAAAATATCGTTAGCAGTGGAAGAAAGAGAGTTGCAACAGATATTAAATGAAAATCCAACATTAAAACAAAAATACTATAGAGCGCTTGCGCGTGAAAGGTATAATTTGAATAAAGCAACGGCGATAAAGGCATTTATGACTTACTAATATTAAGAAAACAAAAAAATTGATTTTTTTAAAAATCAATTTTTTTTGTTTTAAATTTTATATAAATGGAAAAACTAATCATAAATACAAAAATGTGAGGTAAGAAATGAAAAATAGTACAAAAGTATTTATTATTGGTTTTTTAATTTTAATTTTTATATATGTAACAAACATTACATCTATACCAGATAATATTATTCTATTTCAAGGAGAAAGATTGAATATTCCAACATTAGTAGGGGTAAGCTTAAAATCTAACAATCAAATAGAAAAGGAGCAAACAGTGCAAACATCTAGTAGTATTTTAGAAGCTAATACAGATAAAATAGGAAAGTTAAATTTTAAGCTTAATTTATTTGGTAGGATTCCATTAAAAGAGGTAAGTGTTAATGTTATTCCCAAAACTTCGGTTGTACCATTGGGAAATACAGTAGGATTGCGATTATATACAAGTGGAGTATTAGTTGTGGGAATGAGCGAAATAGAGGGAAATGATCATAAAAAATACAAACCATATGAAAATACCGGAATAGAAGAAGGGGATATGATTGTAGAAGTTGCAAACAAAGAAGTAACTTGTACAGCCGATTTGCTAACTAATGTAAATAACTCTAATGGAAAGGATATAAACATTATATATGTACGCAATGGTAAAAGCATAGAAACAAGTATTACACCAATAAAAGCGCAAGATAATAAATATAAACTTGGTTTATGGGTAAGAGATGCAGCAGCAGGAGTAGGAACGGTAAGTTTTTATGAGCCAGCCACAAGAACTTTTGCAGCTTTAGGCCATGGAATACAGGATATAGATACAGAACAACTATTAGATATAGCAAAAGGAGATTTTATTACAACAAAGATAGTTTCAATAGTAAAAGGAGAAAAAGGAAATCCAGGGAAAATACAGGGTTCAATAGAAAATAGTACTGTAATTGGTGAAGTGTATAAAAACACAGAATTTGGAGTATATGGGAAACTAAGCAATATTAGTGCTTTAAATATAAACATAAAAAATGCACTAGAAGTTGCAACTCGCGATGAAATACAAACAGGACCTGCAAAAATTAGATGTACATTAGAAGATAATAAAACCCAAGAATACTCTATTGAAATAGAGAGGATTTATAAAAATAACAACGAAAATAATAAAAGTATGTTAGTAAAAGTAACAGATGAAGAATTGATTAAAAAAACTGGCGGAATAATTCAAGGTATGAGTGGAAGCCCAATTATTCAGAACAACAAAGTAGTTGGAGCACTTACGCATGTATTAGTTAATGATCCGCAAAAAGGATATGGTGTTTTTGCCGATTTAATGATAAAGCAGGCAAGGGAAGTGGATTGATATTATTATATTAAAAATGAGGTGATACTATACTAAAAAAGTTTTGTTCTTCAATTAAGAACAAAACTTTTTAGTTAGAAACAATATGGTTTTTATTTTAGTAACATAGGGCCTAAATCGGTAATATTTCCAGCTCCTAATGTTAGAATAATATCATTTGGCTTTGCATTACTTTTTACATAATCTACTATATCGCTAAAATTTGAAATATATTTACAATTTGTTTTTCTAGATGAGTTTAATCTATCTACTATGTCCTTTGCAGATACTCCATAAGTATTTGCTTCTCTTGCAGCATAAATATCAGTTAAAATTATATGGTCAAAATTGCTAAGAGCTTCTGAAAATTCTAATAGCAATTCTTTTGTTCTACTATAAGTATGTGGTTGGAATATAACCCAAGATTCATGAAATTTTTTGTTATTTAAAGCATTGCATGTAGCTTTTATTTCTGTAGGATGATGTGCATAATCATCATAAACAGATATATTATTATAAGTTCCTTTATATTCTAGTCTTCTATGTGCTCCAGTAAATTCTAATAGTGCAGTTTTTATATCTTTAGAAGAAATGTTATAATGGTCACATAATGCAATACAGGAAAGAGCATTAAGTACATTATGTGTTCCTGCAACAGAAAGCTTAATTTCTTCAAATAGTTCACCATTTTTATATGCAGTAAATTGTGCAAAACCATTATCATCAAAAGATATATTTTTAGCTATAAAATTTGCATTTGGGTTATCTATACCATAAGTTACATATGATGAAGCAGTATAATCTATTAAATCTAAACAATTACTATCATCAGCATTTACAACTAAAAAACCATCTTCTGGAAGTAATTTTACATATTTTATAAATGCATTTTTTATATTATCCAAAGTTTTAAAATAATCCAAATGATCATTATCAATATTTAATATAATTTCAGATTTAGGTCTAAATTTTAGGAAACTTTCTACATACTCGCATGCTTCAATAATAAAATACTCACTATTACCAATTCTATAATTACCATCTATTTGTTTAAGTATGCCACCTACTTGAATATTTGGATCTTTCATAGCTTTTAAAAAGCAAACCGAAACCATAGAAGTAGTAGTTGTTTTTCCGTGAGTACCAGAAATACCAATAGTTTCACTAAAAGCTTTTGTTAATTCACCTAAAAAATCACATCTTTCAATAATAGGAATATTTCTATTTTTTGCTTCAACCATTTCAGGGTCATCTTGTTTAACAGCAGCAGTATATACAACAGCATCAGCAGTTTTTAAACTTTCCATATCATGCCCAATTATAACAGGAATACCATTTTTAATTAATTTATCTGTAATTTCAGAAGAATTAGCATCAGAGCCAGTAATTTTAAAACCCCAGTAGTTTAAAATTTCTGCAATACCACTCATACTAACTCCGCCAATACCAATCATATGTATATGTTTATATTTTTTTATATTATCAATATTAGCCAAAACAATACGCCCCTTTTTGAAAACATTATCTTGTAACACATAAATTATATACTTTAATATGTTTTTTTTCAATAATATTTTATGTATTATGTATAAAAAATGTTAAATTCATTCATAATTTTAAAATATAAAATATTTTAAAAAAAATTCTGTAAAATAAAGGGGGAAAAAAGTTATTTATGACGAATAATATATCAGTACATAAATTGTACGAAATTTTTAACTTATAGAAAGAGGTGCTTAATAATGCAAATAACAGATGTACGTTTAAGAAAAGTAAATTCAGAGAACAGAATGAAAGCTGTTGCTTCTGTAACATTCGATAACGAATTCGCAGTTCATGATATTAAAGTTATCGAAAGCCAAAATGGATTATTTATAGCTATGCCTAGCAGAAAAACTCCAAACGGAGAATTCAAAGATATAGCTCATCCAATCAACGCTGAAACAAGAGAAAAAATTCAAACAGCTATCTTAGAAGCATATGATGCTCCAGAAGCTGAAGAAACAACAGAATCAGCAGAATAATAGATGGATATAAAAAATCAATGTAGAAGTAGAGGTGGAAAATTTTATTTTCCACCTCTACTTTTGGGATAGCCTTTGTAGCTTGTATTACAATTTTGTGATTTTTTTCTATTATATTGCAAAAAAATAGATTATATTGTAAAATAAAAAATAGAGGTGAATACTAATGAAAAAAATTATGTATAAAGTTGTATTAATCAGTTTATTTCTTATTGGTGTATGTAATATAAAATCGCAGGCAGCATCTGATTTTTCTTATACTCTTGATAATAATGGAAATGCTACTATAACAGCATATAAGGGATCTGCAAGTAGCTTAACAATTCCAAGTACGATAGATGGACATAAAGTTACAACTATTGGTTCTCATGCTTTTGATGAAAATAGAACTTCAACTAATGGGCATACAATTAAACAGCTTGTAATTAGTGAAGGGATAACAAGAATTGATGGCTGGGCTTTTGCAAAATGTGAAAATTTAGAAAGTGTTAAATTACCTGAAAGTTTAACTACTCTAGATTGGCAAATATTTTTGGAATGTGAGAAATTAACTAGCATCAACATTCCTCATAATTTAACATTTTTGAATCAAGGGTTTCTTTCACAATCGGGAATAAAAGAAATAATTATTCCAAAAAACATACAAAAATTTATAGGTGATGAATTTAGATCATGTAAAAATTTGAAAAAAGCATATATTTATAATGATGATATTAATTATTATAATAATGGACATGATACAGAAGTTTTTAAAGGATGTGATTCGATAATTTTATATGGAAATGAAGGTTCTACAACACAAAAATATGCACAACAAAATGGTATACAATTCGAATTATTATCTAGTAGCGAAGAACCTCCAATTACTACAATGGGATCTATTCATCTAAATAAAAATGAATTATCTTTAAAAGAAAATGAAAGTGAAACTTTAACAGTTAGTTTTCTTGAAATACCATCATCTACAAAAGTAATATGGTCAAGTAGCAACGAAAATGTTGCAGTTGTTGAAAATGGAAAAGTAACAGCTAAAGGTGTTGGAAACACTATAATTACTGTTTCAACAGAAGATGGCAAATATAATGATACATGTAATGTAGAAGTAAAAAATATTGTTAATGATCAGACTATAGTTCCTATTACATCAATTTCATTAAATAAAGATTCTTTATCTTTATATGTTGGTGAGGCGGAAAAGCTTGTTGCTACAATTTTGCCTAATAATGCATCAGATTTAAATTTAGTATGGACAAGTAGTAATTCTAATGTTGCAACTGTCGAAAATGGAAAAATTGTTGCAAAAACAGCAGGAATTACGACAATAACTGTTTCGAATGTAGATGGGACAAGAAGTGCTACATGTAATGTTACGGTAATTGAGAAAGAGGCTGCTAAGCAGGTGTTAGATAATACTATTGCAAAAGAAAAATTGCCTCAGACAGGTTATAATTTGATGCTTTTAGCAATTGGGGTTATAGCAATAACATTAATTGCAATAATAATGTATAAAAAATATATGAATTACAAAGATATAAAATAAATGAAAAAGAGAGTGTAAATACATTCTCTTTTTTTAAATAAGGAAGAACAGGAGCTTAAATAAATTGACCAAATTATGATTTTGTAAGTTCATAAATAGCATTTGCGTAAATCTTACAAGATAAAATTAAGTTATCAATAGAAATATATTCATCTATTTGATGGCACATATCTTTATCACCAGGCATATTTGCACCAAAAGAAACACAATTAGGAAATGCTCTTGCATAAGTTGCGCCACCAATTGCAATAGGTTCTTTAGTTTCACCAGTTATTTCGTTAAAAATTCGACATAAAGTTGAGACAAGGTGATTATCTTTTGGAATATATAGTGAGGCCTTTTCACCATCAAATTCTACTTTAAAAGGTACATCTTTGCAAAATTCTTGAAATCTATTTTTTATAACATCAATAGATGTATGAACAGGAATTCTTAAATTCATACTAATAGTTAATTCATTATTTTCCAAATAAAATCTTGATACATTTAAAGTGAGCTTTCCAGATTCATCTGAATAATCCATATTAAGATCAGCTCCATTATATTGCATATGAATATATCGAGAGAAGTTTGATAAGAGTTCTATGCATATGGAATGTAAATTAAAAAAATCATTTAATACAATAATTAAAGTAGATATAGCATTTTTCCCTAAATTTGGATGCGCTGCATGAGCCTGAGTGCCATAGGATTTTATAATAATAGAGTTTTCACTTTCGAAAGATACTTCCATTGAAAAACCATATCTTGAAATAATATCATTTAATTCTTCAATACATTTATCTTTATTTATGTCTTCATCTAATAATAATGTAACAGAGCAAAATTTTGGAACAACATTCATTGCGTTATTTTTGTAATCAATATCAGAAATCGTAATACAATTGTTAGAAATATATTTTTGCTTTAAATGTACATTCAACAAGGCTTTTTCAGCATATATGCAAGGAAAATCAGCATCCGGACTAAATCCAAAACTAGGAATCTCTTCATGTTCTTTATAGTAATTAATACATTTCCAATCGCGTTCTTCATTTAAACCAAGTATAAGTCTAACTCTTTTATGAACTGTAAAATTATCCATAACAGCTTTCATTGCATATAAAGCAGAAATAACCGGTCCCTTATCATCAATTGAACCTCTTCCATAAATTTTTTCATTAACAATATTTGCACTAAATGGGGGATAAGTCCAATTTTCGCCTTCTGGAACAACATCCAAATGCCCAATAATTCCCATTAAATCATCGCCTTCGCCAAATTCTACATAGCCACAATAACCATCAACATTCTTGGTACGAAAACCTAGTTTTTCCGCAAGTTCTAATATATATTCTAAAGCCTTAGAACAATTTTCACCAAAAGGCATAAAGACATCATCACTTTCAGTATGAACACTAGGAATTTGAATTAATTCACAAGTAGAAGTAATTATTTGGTTCTTTATGGAATCAATATATTTATTTAACATATTACCACCATCCTCTAATATAAGTATATTACTATATTAGAAAAATATCAATGAAAAAGTCCCCCTCGCCAAATTAGGCTTAGGGAACTGGAAATAATGAAATTTTAATTAATTTTCAGTATCTGCAACTACGTCATAATATGCACCAATGGCATTAGCAAAGGCTATTATTTTAGCATATCGCTGTGAGGTAATTTTAAACACGAGTAGCTTGTGCGATATTAATAAAAGTTGCAGATGTGCTTCTAGAGCAATGGCATAGTTAAGTGTAGAAATTTTTGCCTCATTTTTTTCTTTTTCTACTGGGCAAACATATGCATTTCTCTGAAGACCTTTGCAGGTTTCCAGAAAAAGCTTATTTCCACCTTTCCAACCCAAAATAAAGGATTTATTTTGGGCACTCAACCGATTTATTTCTCCCATAAAGAGAAATAAATTGTTGTTTTGGTTTGCTAATTCAATTGTTACTAATAAAGTAGTCATTTTTTTCTTTCCTTTCTACAAATCTTTATTGATAGATACAAATTAATTATACTATATTTTTATGGTAAAGTAAAGAAATATATACATAATTATTACAAAAAAATGACAAATTGAAAAATAATAAAAGTATTGCTAATTATTGAACTATATTGTATAATAAGACAAATAGGAGGTTGTATATTGGAAGGAGAATATATCAATATATGTAAATTAAATAAATCATTGTATTGTAAAATAAATTCAAATATAACAACCGACGAAGTAATTATTACATATAAACAGATTGATCATATAAATGAACAGAGAAAAGGGGGATATGATAAATATAAAAATAAATTGGAAGAAATTATAATATCGCCGGACTATATAATAGAAGATACAAAACATATAAATACAGGTTTAGTAATAAAACAGTATGATAGAAATGTAGTAGTGGTATTAAAATTAAATACAAATTCAGATAATAAGAAAAATTCAATAATTACAATCTGGGAAATAAAAGATAAAAGATTGCAAAGATATTTATTAACACATAAGACTATTTACAAGAGGGAATAAATATGTTATAATAATCATATAATAAAGGTACATCTTATAAATTTATTCAAGGTGGACAATGGCATCCACGCACCCTATGGGTTAAAAGAGATGAAAGAAACGCCAGACTTTCTGAATAAATTTATAATTGATATATACAATAAAGACATCTACTAAAAAGTAGATGTCTTTATTGTATAAAAGGTTAATTATTACAAAAAAATGACAAATTTATAAAAAATTGCTTGACAGAGGGAACTAAGCGGTATATAATATTTAAGCATGTAAAGTTTAGCGTTGAAGCGGAATGTGGCTACAGCCTTACGGTTGGAGGGAACTTTCGTGGAGTATGTCTTGGCTTAGACCGGGCGGTAAGTTTTTAAAATAAAGCACTTATCCCAAGAAAATCATGCAAAACTTGGGCTTTTTATATGGTAATAAAAGAAACACCAGGGTGCGTTATAACTTGCCAAGGTACTATTTATATTTTAAGGAGGGAAAATACTTATGGCAACAACAAAACAATTAGTAGGAAGCGAGAAAATCAGAATAAGATTAAAAGCTTATGATCATGTTGTTTTAGATCAGTCTGCTGAAAAGATAGTAGATACTGCTAAAAGAACAGGAGCTAAAGTTTCAGGTCCTATTCCATTACCTACACAAAAAGAAGTTGTAACAATTTTACGTTGTCCTCACAAAGACAAAGATTCAAGAGAACAATTCGAAATGAGAACACATAAAAGAGTTATCGATATTCTTTACCCAACACAAAAAACAGTTGATGATTTAATGAAACTAGAATTACCAGCTGGTGTTGAAATAGAAATCAAACTATAAGATGGTTTGAAATAAAAAAATATTAACCAAGCTAATAATGTATTAGCCAATAGTTAGGAGGAAATTTAAATGAAAGCAATTATCGGAAAGAAAATTGGTATGACCCAAATTTTCGATGAAAAAGGAATAGTAATTCCAGTAACAGCAATTCTTGCTGGACCTTGTGTAGTAGCACAAGTAAAAACAGTTGAAACAGATGGATATAACGCTGTTCAATTAGGATTTGGAGAAATAAAAGATAAACATATTAATAAACCAAAAGCAGGACATTTCAAAAAAGCAGGTATCGAAAACAAAAAACATTTAAGAGAATTCAGAGTAGATTCTGTTGATGTTACAGTTGGAGATGAAATAAAAGTAGATGTTTTTGCAAATGGAGATAAAATAGATGTTCAAGGAACAACTAAAGGAAAAGGTTTCCAAGGTGTTATTAAACGTCATGGACAATCTAGAGGACCAATGGGACATGGTTCTATGTATCATAGAAGACCAGGTTCAATGGGACCAACATCAACTCCAGGTAGAGTATTTAAAGGTAAAAAACTTCCAGGACACATGGGAGTACAAACAGTTACAATACAAAACTTAGATGTTGTAAGAGTAGATTTAGATAAAAATGTATTATTAGTAAAAGGTAGTGTTCCAGGACCAAAAGGTGCATTACTAAAAATTAGACCATCTGTAAAAGTGGCTAAATAGAAAGGAAGGAGGACGTAACAATGCCTAAAATAGATGTATTAAATATAGAAGGTAAAAAAGTTAGCGATGTAGAGTTAAAAGAAGAAATATTTGGAATTGAACCAAATGAAGATGTTGTACATAGCGTACTTATAAACTATCTTGCTAACCAAAGACAAGGTACACAAAGCACCAAAACAAGAACAGAAGTATCTGGTGGTGGTAAAAAACCTTGGAGACAAAAAAGAACAGGTAGAGCAAGACAAGGAAGCATTAGAGCTCCACATTGGGTAGGTGGTGGTGTTGCAATAGGACCAAAACCACGCAGCTACAAATATAGAGTTAATAAAAAAGAAAGAAGACTTGCTATTAAATCTGTATTAAGTTCTAAAGTTTTAGAAAATGAATTAGTTGTTGTAGATGCAATTGATTTTAAAGAAATAAAAACAAAAAATATGGTTAATGCTTTAGCAAACTTAAAAGTTACAGGAAAAACATTAATCATGTTACCAGAAAAAAATGAAAATGTACAAAAATCAGCAAGAAACATTGAAGGGGTAAAAACAAGTTTAGTAAATACAATAAATGTATATGATTTATTAAAATACAAAAATCTTGTTATCACTCTAGATGCTGTTAAAAAAATAGAGGAGGTGTACGCATAATGAGACCAGAAGATATCATTATAAAACCAATCATTACTGAAAAAAGCAATGATGGATTACAAGATGGAAAGTATACCTTTAAAGTAAATAAAAAAGCAACAAAAGTTGATATAGCAAGAGCTGTTGAAAAACTTTTTGATGTAAAAGTTATTAATGTAAATACAATTACTGTTAAAGGAAAAGAAAAAAGAGTAGGAGTTCACGTTGGTAAGACATCTGATTGGAAAAAAGCAATTGTTACAATTGATACAAATCCAGAAGATAAAAAATATCTTGCTAAAGGTGGAAAAGAAACAAAAATTTCTAAGAAATACAAAGATTCAATTGAAGAATTTATGGGAGCATAGTTCTTAAAAAATAATTTATCGGGAAAGCACCCGGAGAATAAAGAATATCTGTAAGTAGAACAGGAAAAAATCTACAAAAAAATTAAAGGAGAGATAAAAAAATGGCAATGAAACATTTTAGACCTTATACACCTTCTAGAAGAAATATGACAGTTTCTACATTTGAAGAAATCACAAAAAAGACACCTGAAAAATCTTTACTTGCTAAAAAGAAAGAAAAAGCAGGAAGAAACTCATATGGTAGAATTACTGTTAGACATCAAGGTGGAGGTAACAGACAAAAATACAGAATAATTGATTTTAAACGTAATTCAAAAGATGATATGGTAGCAACTGTAATTGGTATCGAATATGATCCAAACAGAAGTGCAAATATTGCATTAATTCAATATGAAGATGGAGAAAAAGCATACATACTTGCTCCAGTTGGATTAACAGATGGAGATAAAGTAGTATCTGGTCAAAAAGCAGATATTAAACCAGGAAACTGTATGCCAATTGAAAACATACCAGTAGGTACTTTAATTCATAATATTGAACTAAATCCAGGTCAAGGTGGAAAAATGGTAAGAAGTGCAGGACAAAGTGCACAATTAATGGCAAAAGAAGGAAAATATGCTCATATCCGTTTACCATCTGGAGAAATGAGATTAGTTATGACAAGATGTAGAGCTACAATCGGTACTGTTGGAAATACAGATCATGAAAACGTTAAATTAGGAAAAGCAGGAAGAAAAAGAAATATGGGAATTAGACCAACTGTTAGAGGTTCTGTAATGAACCCAGTAGATCACCCTCATGGTGGTGGTGAAGGTAGAGCACCAGTTGGACGTCCAGGACCACTTACTCCTTGGGGTAAACCAGCTCTTGGATATAAGACAAGAAAGAAAAATAAATTATCTAATAAGTTTATTGTTAAGAGAAGAAAATAAAATACTCTAAAAAGAAAAGGAGGAAGTTACAATGTCAAGATCAAGCAAAAAGACACCATTCATTGCACCTGAATTATTAAAAAGAGTAGAAGCAATGAATGAAACTGGAAAAAAAGAAGTTTTAAAAACATGGTCAAGAGCATCTACAATTTATCCACAATTAGTTGGACACACAATAGCTGTTCATGATGGAAGAAAACATGTTCCAATTTACATTACAGAAGAAATGATAGGACATAAATTAGGTGAATTTGCACCTACAAGAACTTTTAGAGGTCATGCAGGTGAAAAAGCATCTAACGTTAAAAAATAGAGAGAAATAACACACCAAATTAAGGAGGGAAAATAAGTGGAAGAAACAGTACAAACAGCACAAGCTACTCTTAAGTATGCAAGAATCTCAGCAAGAAAAGTTAAAATTGTTGCAGATTTAATAAGAGGAAAAGATATAAAAGAAGCATTAGCAATTCTTAAATTTACACCAAAAGCTGCTTCTGATATTATAGAAAAGTTATTAAAATCAGCAATTGCAAATGCTGAAAACAACCACAATATGGATAGTAAGAAACTATATATTTCTGAAATATATGCAAACCAAGGTCCTACTCTAAAAAGAATAAGACCAGCTGCAAAAGGTTCAGCAGTTAGAATAAGAAAAAGAACAAGTCATATAACAATCGTATTAAGTGAGAGAGATTAGAAAGGAGGATTTTTAGCATGGGACAAAAAATGCATCCACATGGATTAAGAGTTGGAATTATTAAAGAATGGAACTCAAAATGGTATGCTGATAAGAAAAACTTTAGTGATTACTTAGTAGAAGACCATAAAATCCGTGAATATGTTAAGAAAAAATTATTTATTAGTGGAATTTCTAAAATTGAAATAGAAAGAACTGCTAAATTCGTAAAAGTAAACGTTTATACTGCAAAACCAGGACTTGTAATCGGTAAAGGTGGACAATTAGCAGAAAGCTTAAAGAACGATTTACAAAAAATGATAGGAAAAGATGTTAATTTAAATATTGTTGAGGTAAAAAATATTGATTTAGATGCACAATTAGTTGCAGAAAATATTTGTGCTCAACTAGAAAGAAGAATTTCATTTAGACGTGCTATGAAACAAGCAATGCAAAAAACAATGAAAGCAGGTGCTTTAGGAATTAAGACTTCTGTATCTGGAAGATTAGGTGGAGCAGATATGGCAAGAACAGAATTCTATAAAGAAGGTACAATACCTCTTCAAACATTGAGAGCAGATATTGATTATGGATTCTATGAAGCAAATACTACCTATGGAAAAATAGGTGTTAAAGTTTGGATTTATAAAGGTGAGGTTCTTCCTACAAAGAAAGAGAAAGTGGAAGGAGGAGACAAATAATGCCATTAATACCAAAAAGAACAAAATTTAGAAAACAACAAAAAGGTAGAAATAGAGGACGTGCAACAAGAGGAAACTTTGTTTCAGATGGTGAATTTGGACTTCAAGCACTTGAAGCTGCTTGGATTACAACAAACCAAATAGAAGCTGCCCGTGTTGCTATGACTCGTCATATAAAAAGAGGTGGTAAAGTTTGGATAAAAATATTTCCAGACAAACCAGTAACAACAAAACCTATAGGAACTCGTATGGGGAAAGGTAAAGGTGCTCCTGAATATTGGGTTGCAGTTGTAAAACCAGGAAGAGTACTATTTGAAGTTGCTGGTGTACCAGAAGAACTTGCAAGAGAAGCAATGAGACTTGCTGCAAATAAACTACCAATTAAAACGAAATTTATTAAAAGAGAAATTGAAATAGGTGGTGATAATGATGAAGATAAATAAAATTAATGAAATGTCTTCACCAGAACTTGAAAACGAGTTAAGTGAATTAAAAACTGAATTATTCAAACTAAGATTTAGCTTAGCAACTCACGGATTAGATAATCCAATGAGAATAAAAGAAGTTAAAAAAGATATAGCAAGAATAAAAACAGTTTTAAGACAAAGAGAATTAGCTGATGCTAAAAAATAATAGAAAGGGAGAAAACATATGGAAGAAAGAAATCTTCGTAAAACGATGATTGGTACAGTAATATCTAATAAAATGGATAAAACCGTAGTTGTTGCTGTAAAAACAAATGTAAAACATGATGTTTATGGAAAAATTGTAAAAAGAACATATAAATTAAAAGCACATGATGAAGAAAATGCTTGCCAAATCGGTGATGAAGTTAAAGTAATGGAAACACGTCCACTTTCTAAAGATAAAAGATGGAGAGTTGTTGAAATTACAAAAAAAGCAGTTATAAAATAGTTTAAAAGGAGGAAATACCTATGGTACAACAACAAACAATATTAAAAGTTGCTGATAACACTGGTGCAAAAGAAATTATGTGTATCAGATGTTTAGGTGGTTCATATAGAAAATATGCAGGTATCGGTGATGTAATTGTTGCTTCTGTTAAAAGTGCTACACCAGGTGGTGTTGTAAAAAAAGGAGAAGTTGTAAAAGCAGTTGTAGTTAGAACTAAAAAACCACAAAGACGTGCAGATGGTTCTTATGTTCGTTTTGATGAAAACGCTGCAGTTATTATTCGTGAAGATGGTAACCCAAAAGGAACACGTATATTTGGACCTGTAGCAAGAGAATTAAGAGAAAAAGAATATATGAAGATATTATCATTAGCTCCAGAAGTTCTATAATTTATGAACCGGAGAGAGAGAAAAAGAGGTGAAAATCTATAATGAGAATAAAAAAAGGTGACACTGTTAAAGTTTTATCTGGAAATGATAAAGGAAAAACAGGAGAAGTTTTAGAAATAATACCAAAAACAGAAAAAATAATTGTAAAGGGTGTTAACATTAGAAAAAAACACGTAAAACCTAGAAAACAAGGTGAAGAAGGTGGAATTATTCCAGTAGAATGTGCAATTCATTCATCAAAAGTGAATGTTGTATGTCCAAAATGCGGTAAACCAACAAGAATAGGTTTTTCAGTGGAAAAAGATCAAAAAGTTCGTGTTTGTAAAAAATGCGGTACAAAAATAAAATAGGAAGGAGGATTTTAAAGACTTATGGAAAAATTAAGAGAACAATATGAAAAAGAAGTAGTTCCAGCATTAATGAAAAAATTTAATTATAAATCAATTATGCAAGTTCCAAAACTTGATAAAATAGTAATTAATATAGGTTTAGGAGATACAAAAGATAATCCTAAATCATTAGAAAATGCAATGAACGATTTAAGCATTATAACAGGTCAAAGACCAGTTATAACAAAAGCAAGAAAATCAATTGCAGCATTCAAATTAAGAGAAGGTGCAAATATTGGATGCAAAGTTACTTTAAGAAGTACAAGAATGTATGAATTTGCTTACAAATTATTCAATGTAGCTCTTCCTAGAGTTAGAGATTTTAGAGGAGTTTCAGCAAATTCTTTCGATGGAAGAGGAAATTATTCAATGGGTATTAAGGAACAATTAATATTCCCTGAAATCGAATATGATAAAGTAGATAAATTAAGAGGTATGGATATTATATTCGTAACAACTGCTAAAACAGATGAGGAAGCAAAAGAATTATTAACTTTATTAGGAATGCCTTTTAAAGCATAGAAGAAGGGAGATTAAAAATATGGCTAAAAAGTCAATGATTGTAAAACAACAAAGACCACAAAAATACAAAACAAGAGAATATAACAGATGTAAAATATGTGGAAGACCACATGCTTATATAAGAAAATATGGAATTTGCCGTGTATGCTTTAGAAAAATGGCTCATGAAGGAGAAATTCCAGGTGTTAAAAAAGCAAGTTGGTAAAATAGGAAATTAAAAGTTAGAAAAAATAAAATAGAAAATTTAAGAAGGAGGGTAAAATAGTGAATATTACTGATCCAATAGCAGATATGTTAACAAGAATTAGAAATGCTAATACTTCAAAGCACAAAACAGTTGATATTCCAGCTTCAAACGTAAAAAGAGCAATTGCTGAAATTTTATTTAAAGAAGGATATATCAAAGCTTTTGAAGAAATAAGTAATGAAAATCAAGGAATTATTAGAATTACCATCAAATATGATGAAAAAGGAAATAGAGTAATTGCTGGACTAAAAAGAATTAGTAAACCAGGTTTAAGAGTATATGCAAACCATGAAGAATTACCAAAAGTTTTAAATGGACTAGGAGTTGCTTTAATATCTACATCAAAAGGAATTATGACAGATAAAGAAGCAAGAGAACAAGGTATAGGTGGAGAAGTACTAGCTTACGTTTGGTAATAACTAATATACTATAGAAATTTAAATTAAAGAGGTGAAATAAGAATGTCAAGAATAGGAAATAGCCCAATTACTGTACCATCTGATGTTGAAGTTAAAATTGATGGTAAAAAAATAACAGTAAAAGGACCAAAAGGAACTTTAGAAAGAGAAATACATAAAAATATAAATGTTGCTATGGATAACAATGTAATTACTGTTACAAGACCTGATGATGAACCTGAAAACAGAAGTTTACATGGTTTAACAAGAACATTAATTAACAATATGATTCATGGTGTAAAAGAAGAATACACTAGAGAATTACAAATTAATGGTGTTGGTTATAGAGCACAAAAACAAGGAAAGAAATTAGTAATGAATTTAGGATATTCTCATCCAGTTGAAATGGAAGAACCAGAAGGAATTACTTTTGATGTTCCAAACCCAAATACTATTATTGTAAAAGGAATTAATAAAGAAGTTGTTGGTCAAACAGCAGCTGTTATAAGAACAAAGAGACCACCAGAAGTATATAGAGGAAAAGGTATTAAATATGCTGAAGAAGTTATTAGACGTAAAGAAGGTAAAGCAGGTAAAAAATAGAATCTAAGGCGAAAGTACACTTAGAGAGAAAGGAGAAAAAAATGGTTACAAAAACAGATAGAAAAGCTGAAAGAACAAGACGTCATATTCGTGTTCGTAGAAAAGTAAGTGGAACTGCTGAGTGTCCAAGACTATGTGTATATAGAAGCAATTCAAATGTATATGCACAAGTTATTGATGATGTGGCAGGAGTTACACTTGTTAGTGCTTCAACTTTAGATAAAGCCGTAAAAACAAAACATTCAAATAAAGAAGCTGCAAAAGAAGTTGGTGCATTAATTGCAAAACGTGCTTTAGAAAAGAACATAGAAACAGTAGTGTTTGATAGAGGTGGATACATATACCATGGTATCGTAAAAGAATTAGCAGAGTCTGCACGTGAGGCAGGATTAAAATTCTAAAATAAGTGAATAGTATAAAAAGGAGGGAAATAAAACCAATATGGAAGAAAATACAGTTGAATTAAAGGAAAAAGTTGTAGCGATTAATAGAGTTGCTAAAGTTGTAAAAGGTGGTAGAACTTTTCGTTTCAGTGCTGTAGTAGTAGTTGGAGATGAAGCAGGACACGTAGGTGTTGGAAATGGAAAAGCAGCGGAAGTTCCAGATGCTATTAAAAAAGCAATTGAAGATGCTAAAAAGAACTTAGTAACAGTTCCAATTGTTGGAACAACTATTCCTCATGAATACGTTGGAAAATTTGGAAGTGCAACTGTTTTATTAAAACCAGCTGCAGTTGGTACTGGAGTTATAGCAGGTGGAAGCGTAAGACCTGTTCTAGAACTTGCAGGATATAAAGACATTAGAACAAAAGTTATTGGAACAAATAATCCAAGAAACGTAGTTTATGCTACAATTAATGGTTTATCAAATATGAAAACAATAGAAGAAGTTGCTAAAAAAAGAGGAAAAAAAGTAGAAGAAATAATGTAAGGAGGTGCTACTACAATGAAATTAGGCGAATTAAGTCCAGCTGTTGTTAAAGAAACTAGAAGAAGAGTTGGTCGTGGAGTAGGTTCAGGACTTGGAAAAACTTCTGGAAAAGGACATAAAGGTCAAAAAGCAAGATCAGGTGGAGGAGTAAGAAGAGGATTTGAAGGTGGTCAAACACCATTATATAGAAGATTACCAAAAAGAGGATTTAATAATATTCATGCTAAAAATTATGTAGAAGTAACATTAACAATGTTAAATAAATCAGAAGCTACAGAAGTAACAGCAGAAACATTACTTAAAGAAAATATTATTTCTAAAGTAAATGATGGTATTGTTATTCTTGGAACAGGTAACATAGAAAAGAAACTTACAGTAAAAGCAAAAAGATTCACAAAATCAGCTGCAGAAAAAATAGAAGCTGCAGGTGGAAAGATAGAGGTGATTTAATTGTTTAAAACAATCAAAAATGCCTTAAAAACACCAGATGTTAGAAAAAAATTATTATATACATTAGTATTAATTATTGTTTTCAGACTTGGCTGTTTTATTACAGTTCCAGGTGTAGATACATTTGCATTAAATGATGCAATGAATTCTGCAAATGGAGTAGCAGGATTAATTAATATAATTTCTGGAGGAGCTTTTTCAAGATTTTCTGTATTTGCTATGTCAATTAGTCCATATATTACTGCGTCTATTGTTATACAATTATTAGCGATGGTAATTCCAGCTTTAGAAAGACTTACTAAAGAAGGTGGAGAAGAAGGAAGAAAGAAAATTAACCAATATACAAAAATGCTTACGATAGTTTTAGCATTAGTAGAAGGATTAGGGATATATTTATCTTATCAATCTTCAGGAATTTTCATTAATCCAGGATTTTTAACAGGATTTTTAGTTGTACTTTCACTTGTTGCAGGTACAGCACTATTAATGTGGTTAGGTGAACAAATTACAAGTAGAGGAATTGGAAATGGTATATCAATAATTATCTTTATAGGTATCATTTCTGGTTTACCAGGAGTAGTAACTACTCTATGGAACTTAACATTTGGAACAGGAGCATTTAGTACAAGTGGATTATTGCTTTCGCTTGGAATTATTATAGGAGCAATTGTTTTAGTAGCAGGTGTTGTATTTGTACAAACTGCTGAAAGAAGAGTTCCTGTACAATATGCAAAAAAAGTAGTAGGAAGAAAAATGATGGGAGGTCAAAATACACATATACCATTAAAACTTGCTATGGCAGGTGTAATGCCAGTTATTTTTGCTTCATCATTTATGACGTTCCCAGCTATGATTTTACAAATATTTATAAAAGACATAGATACGCAGGCAGGATTTTGGGCAGGATTATATAAATTTTCAATTGCAACATCAACATCAAATGTTCCAATTGGATATAGTATTGCAAACGCAATTGTATACTTATTGTTAATTGTTGGATTTACATTTTTCTATACATATGCAACATTTAATCCAGCAGAGGTATCTAATAACATAAAAAGAAATGGAGGATTTATTCCAGGAATAAGAGCAGGAAAACCAACAACAGATTATTTATCATCTATTATTTCAAAAATAACATGGTTTGGAGGATTTTTCCTAGCAGTGATTGCCATTATCCCAATGTTATTAAGATTTACAGGATTAAACATAGCATTTGGTGGTACATCTATTCTTATCGTAGTAGGTGTAGCATTAGAAACAGTGCAACAATTAGAATCACAACTTGTTATGAGACATTACAAGGGATTCTTAGAATAAAATTAAATAAAGAAAAGGCGCCATACCAACGGTAAAGCGCTTTTTTTTTTCGAAAAGTGTTAAAAACCATTATCGAGTAACAAAAGTATTACAAAATAAATACAAATAGATTGACAAAAGCATATAAATATAGTAATATGATTATAGTAATAAATTAAGTTACTTTTTATTACTTTATTATATCATATTGAATATACTAAAAAAGGAGAAAAGAGCATAGAGCTCAATTCTCTGTTTGGTTGAGATTGGGGTCTCTTTTTGCGGGGTAGACCTCAATTTTTTTTGTGCTGATAGTAACTATGTATTTATACCTAGCTACTATCAGCACAAAAACAGTAAAACACAAGATGGTAAATCCAACACCTGCAAGTAGTAGAAACCAATTCATATGCATCACCCCATTTCACTTTAAGCATATTTCAATACTACACAATGTAGTACTGAATGATACTTAAGAATTTAGGGAAAGGCAGTCAACCTCGTATAATATATCATGACAATACGATGTTGTCAATATGAAAATATATTTTTGCTATAGTATTAAATATAACGATTTTTTTACGAAAAGTAAATAAAAATCTTGATAATTTTATGTTTATGTAGTAGAATATGGAGAGAAAAAAAGAGAGAAGAATAGGAGAGATGGAAATGAATATTATTATGATGGGGGCACAAGGTACGGGCAAAGGAACTGTTGCTGGAATTATTAGTGAACAAACAGGATGGCCACAAATTTCAACAGGAGACATTTTTAGAAAAAATATAGAGGAAGGGACAAAGCTAGGAATAGAAGCTAATAATTATATATCAAAAGGAGAATTAGTACCAGATACAATTACTGTACCAATGGTTGCTAATCGTTTAAATGAAGGAGATACAGAAGAAGGATTTATTTTAGATGGTTTTCCAAGAACAATTGAACAAGCAAAAAAATTAGATGAAATTTTAGAACAAAAAAATAAAAAAATTGATATGGTTATTAATTTAACAACACCAAGGGAAGAAACTATTGAAAGAATTTTAACAAGAAGGGTTTGTTCAAACCAAGAATGTAAAGCAACATATAACTTAGTTATGCATCCACCAAAGGTAGAAGGAATTTGTGATAAATGTGGTGCACCACTTGTTCAAAGAAAAGATGATAGTTCAAGAGAAGCAATTAATAAAAGATTAGAAATTTATGATAGCCAAACAAGCCCATTAGTTGAATATTATAGCAATAAAGGTATTGTAAGAACTGAAGAAGTTAGTACAAGAATAAATAGATTAGGACTTGATGTAGCAACAGATATTATTAAAGGCATTAAAGGAGAATAAAATATTATGGTAGACATTAAATCAAAAAGAGAGATTGAACTAATGAAAGAAGTTTGCCGTATTACTGCTTTAACACATATTGCAATTGAAGAAGCAATTAGACCTGGAATAACAACGCTTGAATTAGATAGAATTGCAGAAAAAACAATTAGGGAAAATGGAGGAACTCCTGCACAAAAGGGATACCCAAGTGGAGAAAAAGGAGTTCCTAATTTTCCTGCTTCTATTTGTGCTTCTATTAATGATGAAGTTATACACGGAATACCATCTTCTAAAGTAAAATTAAAAGAAGGAGATATTGTTAGCATTGATTTAGTAGCATATAAAAATGGTTTTAATGGTGATGCAGCAAGAACATATATTGTAGGAAAAGGAAGTAAAAATGCAGAGAAGTTAATACAAATAACAAAACAAGCATTTTTTGAAGGAATAAAATTTGCAAAAGCAGGAAATCGTTTGGGTGATGTTTGCCATGCTATTGGTGAATTTGTGGAAAAAAATGGTTATAGTGTAGTAAAAGAATTTCAAGGTCATGGAATTGGAAGAGGCATGCATGAAGATCCAGGTATACCAAACTATGGAAAAGCAGGAAAAGGAATAAAGCTAGAACCTGGCATGACACTTGCAATTGAACCAATGGTAATAGAGGGAAAACCAGATATTTTTGTGCTAGATGATGGGTGGACTATCGTAACACAAGATGGAAGTCTTGCAGCACATTATGAAAATACAATTTTAATTACAGAAAAAGAGCCAGAAATATTGACAATCATTTAAAAATGTTATATAATAGCTAAGCTAATTGTATAAACGAGATGAAAAAACAGATTAAGGAGTGAGAAAAAACATTGGCAAAAGAGGATATAATTGAAGTTGAGGGAACTGTTGTTGAAACATTACCAAATACAAATTTTAAGGTAGAACTTGAAAATGGACATCAAATACTTGCTCATATTTCAGGCAAACTTAGAATGAATTATATTAAAATATTACCTGGCGATAAAGTTAAAGTGGAATTATCACCATACGACTTATCAAGAGGGAGAATTACTTGGAGAGCAAAGTAAAAGTTGTTAATTTTGGGGAGGTGCAAAAAATGAAAGTAAGACCATCAGTAAAACCAATTTGCGAAAAATGCAAAGTTATAAAAAGAAAAGGAAAAATAAGAGTAATTTGCGAAAATCCTAAACACAAACAAAGACAAGGTTAATTTCATAATCATTTGATACTTGATATTAACACAAAACTATGTAGCGGCTGATTAAAAATAGTTTTGTGTTTATATACATTTCTGCCCTACTATTTAATAAACTATAGAATATTATAAATTCATGCTGATAAAATAACATTCTATACATTTCAGTATTAGATATAAGGCAAACAAAACAACAAATATAATTTGGAGGTGCTAAAATTTATGGCTCGTATAGCAGGAATCGATTTACCTAGAGAAAAAAGAGTAGAAATAGGACTAACCTATATTTATGGAATTGGAGTATCTAGTTCTAGAAAAATTCTTGAAGAAGCTGGAATAAATCCAGATACTAGAGTAAAAGACTTAACAGACGATGAAGTAAATAAAATAAGAAAAATTATTGACGAAAAACACAAAGTAGAAGGGGACTTAAGAAGAGAAGTAGCTTTAAATATTAAAAGACTTACTGAAATTGGATGTTATAGAGGAATAAGACATAGAAGAGGACTACCTGTAAGAGGACAAAGAACAAAAACTAATGCTCGTACAAGAAAAGGTCCAAGAAAATTAGTTAGTAAAAGTAAAAAATAAGGAGGTATAAAACCAAATGGCTAATAAAAAAACTGTAGCAAAGAAAACACCTAGAAGAAATAGAAAAAATATTGAAAAAGGTGCTGCACATATTCATTCAAGTTTTAACAATACAATTGTTACAATTACAGATACACAAGGAAATGTTATTTCTTGGGCAAGTGCTGGAGAATTAGGATTCAAAGGTTCAAGAAAATCAACACCATTTGCTGCTGGGGAAGCAGCTGGGGCAGCTGCAAAAGCAGGTATGGAACATGGATTAAAAACAGTAGAAGTATTTGTTAAAGGACCAGGTTCAGGTCGTGAAGCAGCAATTCGTTCACTACAAACAGCAGGTCTAGAATTAAGTAGTATTAAAGATGTAACACCAATACCACATAATGGATGTAGACCACCAAAAAGAAGAAGAGTATAAAATATTTTCATTATGAAATACTAAATAAAGAGTGAAGAAAATTATTGAAAGGAGAAATAAAATGGCTAGATATAAAGACGAACAATGTCGTATTTGCCGTAGAGAAGGTCAAAAGCTATTCTTAAAAGGTGAAAGATGTTTTACCGATAAATGTTCTGTTTCTAGAAGAAATTATGGACCAGGACAACATGGTCAAAAGAAAGCAAAACTTTCTGAATATGGAACACAATTAAGAGAAAAACAAAAAACAAAATCTTTCTATGGAGTTGGAGAAAAACAATTTAGAAGATATTTTGAAATGGCTTCAAATAAAAAAGGAGTTACTGGTGAAAACTTACTTCAAATACTAGAAAGCAGACTAGATAATGTAGTTTATAGATTGGGATATGGTGCTTCACGTGCACAAGCAAGACAAATTGTAAACCATGGTTTATTTGATGTAAATGGACATAAAGTAGACATAGCATCTTATTTAGTAAAACCAGGAGATGTAATTTCTGTTAGAGAAATTAAAAAGGACAAAGGGGTTATAAAAGTAAATGTTGAAGCAAATTCAGCAAGACCAGTACCAACATGGCTTGAAAAAGATGAAAAAAATATTGGAGGCAAAGTTATAAGACTTGCATCTAGAGAAGATATAGATTTACCAGTACAAGAACACTTAATCGTAGAGTTATACTCTAAATAGGGTTAAAGGTTAGAGGATTAACCATACCTATCGAGATAATAAATAAAGTTTTATTATCAAAATTGAGGAGGTAAAAATGATAGAATTTGAAAAGCCAAATATTGAATGTTTAGAAATCGACGATGATAACAATTATGCAAAATTTGTTTGTGAACCGTTAGAAAGAGGATATGGTGTCACAATAGGAAATTCTTTAAGAAGAATTTTACTTTCATCACTTCCAGGTAGTGCTATAACAAGTGTAAAAATTGATGGTGTGGTACACGAATTTTCTACAATTCCAAATGTTGTAGAAGATGTACCAGAAATAGTTATCAATTTAAAAAATGTTCGTTTAAAAACATTTGATAACGAAGAAAAAATAATTAGAATCGATTTTAAAGGAGAAGGGGAAGTAACAGCAGGAGATATTATAACAGATAGTTCTGTGGAAATACTAAACCCAGACTTACATATAGCAACGGTTTCAGATGGAGGACATTTAAAAATGGAAATGACCGTTGATAGAGGAAGAGGATATAATAGTGCTGCAAAAAATAAAAAACCAAATCAAGACATATCTGTATTACCTATAGATTCTATATATACACCTGTTAAAAAGGTAAACTATTCGGTAGAAAATACTAGAGTAGGTCAAATGGTAGACTTTGATAAATTAATTATTGAAGTTTGGACAGATGGAAGCCTAAAAGCAGATGAAGCATTAAGCCTTGCTGCAAAAGTTATGACAGGACATTTAGAAATATTTATAGATTTATCAGAAGCAACTAAAAATACACAAGTAATGGTTGAAAAAGAAGAATCTAAAAAAGAAAAAGTCCTAGAAATGTCAATTGAAGATTTAGAATTATCAGTTCGTTCATTCAATTGTTTAAAAAGAGCAGGAATATCTACAGTTGAAGATTTGGCAAATAAAACGGAAGAAGACATGATGAAAGTAAGAAATCTAGGAAAGAAATCTTTAGATGAAGTTACACATAAACTACATTCTTTAGGATTAGATTTTGCAAAAGAAGAAGAATAGTAGAAGATACCACTAAAAGTGGACAATAAAATTAAGAAGAGGTGAAAATAAGTGGCAAGAAATAGAAAATTAGGAAAACCAACAGACCAAAGATTGGCAATGCTTAAATGCTTAACAACAGATTTAATTCTTCATGGTAAAATTCAAACAACCGAAACAAGAGCAAAAGAAGTTAAAGCATTAGCAGATAGTATTATTGCACTTGCTGTTAAAGAAAAAGATAACTTCGAAACAGTAGATGTTAAAGTTGTAACAGCTAAATTAGATGCTAAAGGAAATAAAGAGACTGAAAAAGTAACAAGCAAAAATGGAAAAGAATATTTAAGAGTTGTTAAAGAAGAAAAAACTGTTTCAAGACAAAAAGATATGCCATCTAGATTAAATGCAAGAAAGAAAATTATGAGAATGGTTAACAAAGTAAAAGATGAAAAAGGTAAAAACATTGATTTACCAAGTAAGCTATTCAATGAAATTGCACCAAAATATGAATCTAGAGTTGGTGGATATACGCGTATAATTAAAATAGGACAGCGTAAAGGAGATGCAGCTCCTATTGCAATCCTAGAGTTAGTTTAAAATTAAATAAATTAAATATTATCTAGAGTGGACGAGAGAATCGGCTTTATGACTCCACAGCAACCTAAATTTTTAAGGTGCTAATACCGACAAAGCAAAAAAGTGCTTTGGCTGATGATTTTATGATTAAATAAAGTAGAAGACCTTTGCACATAAATAGGGTCTTTTATTTTTTTAGAAAAGAGGAGTGAAAATGAAAAAATTATTTACTAGTGAAAGTGTTACAGAAGGGCATCCAGATAAATTATGTGATTATATATCTGATAGTGTATTGGATGCATGTTTAGCACAAGATAAAAATTCTAGAGTAGCGTGTGAAACTGTTGCAGGTAAAGGTGAAATTGTTATTACAGGAGAAATTACAACAAATGCAGAACTTAACATTGAACAAATTGCAAGAAATGCAATTAAAGAGATAGGGTATGATAATGAAAATTTAGACATTGATTACAGAACTTGTAGAATTCATGTAAGCATTTCAAAACAATCACAAGACATAGCTTTAGGTATAGATAAATCTTTAGAACAAAAGCTTGGAGAAGAAGTTTTTTCAGAAGGAGCAGGAGACCAAGGTATAATGTTTGGCTTTGCTTGTGATGAAACAGAAGATTATATGCCACTTCCAATTTATCTTGCTCATAAAATAGCAAAACGTTTAGCTACTGTTAGAAAAGAGAGAATATTAGACTATTTACGTCCAGACGGAAAAACACAAGTAACAATTGAATATGAAGATAATAGACCAATTCGAGTAGATACGATTGTTGTTTCAACACAACATAAAGAGGACGTTGAATTAGATAAATTAAGACAAGATATTATAAATAAGGTTATAAAGGAAGTAGTACCTAGTGTGCTTTTAGATGATAAAACTAAATACTATATTAATCCAACAGGTAGATTTGTAATAGGTGGGCCATTAGGAGATAGTGGTTTAACAGGAAGAAAAATAATAGTAGATACATATGGAGGATATAGTAGACATGGGGGAGGGGCTTTTTCTGGAAAAGATCCAACAAAAGTAGATAGATCAGCTGCGTATATGGCAAGATTTATTGCAAAAAACATAGTTGCAAATAACTTAGCAAGAAAATGTGAAATTCAGTTTAGTTATGCAATAGGAGTAGCAAAACCTGTGTCAATTTATGTAGATACTTTTGGAACAGGAAAAATTCCAGAAGAAGAAATAGTAAAATTAATTTATGATAAATTTGATTTAACTCCAAGAGGAATCATAGAATATTTAAAATTACAAAATCCAATATATAAAAAAACAACCAATTATGGACACTTTGGTAAAAAAGATTTAACATGGGAAAAAATAATTGAATTATAAATATAAGCCTCTAAAAATTGTGTTATATTACAATTTTTAGAGGTTTTATTATCTAACTAAATATATTCAAAAAGAAATTAACCAATGCTCGAATAGGAGCATTATCTGTATATATTTTCATAAGAAACTTATTTGTTATTGGTATTTTCCAAAGTAAAAAACCAATAACAAAAATGCAAACAATAGTAATAATGAATGCAAAAAAGTCTTTTAATAGATTTCTTTTATATGGACTTCGTGGTTTATAATATATTTTTGGTTCATCTGTAGTAGGGTTAGAATAAATATTATTAAAATCTAAATTGGTAGCTTTTTGGTAATATTGATTTGCCATGTTTTTAAAATTTGAAATAGTAGATTGATTTCGTACAGAATTTAATTGGTTTTGTAAATCTTCTACAAGCTTTTCCAAATGTGCATTTTTAGCACAGAGGGCTTGAATTGCACTATTTTTGTCGTAATCTAATTCTATATCATATTCTTTTCTTTTATCATCGTCAGATAAAACTTCATAAGCTTCATTAATTTTTTTAAATTTCTCTTCTGCCCATTTTTTTTTATCATCACTTTGTGTATCTGGATGATAGCGTTTTGCAAGAATCTTATATGCTTTATCAATTACCTCTTTTGATGCTTTTACATCTACTTCCAATATTTCATAATAGTTATCCATAAGAAAAACTCCTCAACAAATTTAATATAATCATACCATAAAATAAAAAAAATTTCGATACTCTATTGAAAAAAAACAAAGGTTGTTATACAATATGCTAAAGAAAATTTGTTTGCATTGGAGGAAGAATATGTTAGCATATATAAAAGGAACTTTAGAAATGAAATTTGAAGGATATGTTGTAATAGATGTAGGAGGACTTGGCTATAAAGTTTTTATGTCTGAAAAAGCAATTGAAGAGATTGGAAATATTGGTGACACAGTAAAAGTGCATACACATTATCATGTAAGAGAAGATGATATTAGTATTTATGGATTTAAAAATAATGATGAACTAAAAATGTTTGAACTATTATTAGGAGTTAGTGGAATAGGAGCAAAATCAGCAATTAACATGTTATCTAACATAACACCATCAAGTTTTGCACTAGCAGTTATTACAAACGATACATCAAAACTTGTAAAAATTCCAGGAATAGGAGCAAAATCAGCAGCAAGAATTGTACTAGAACTTAAAGATAAACTAAAAACAATTGAAGCAAAAGAACCAGCAAGCGAAGAAATAAAAGTAGCAATAAAAGAGGACAATAAAGAAGCAGAAGCAATATCAGCATTACAAGTATTAGGCTATAATAGAAAAGAAATTGAAAAGGTTTTAGAAAAAATAGATATAGATGCCCTATCTTTAGAAGATATAATAAGAAAAGCATTAGCAATACTTGGAATGTAAGTAAAGGAGAAAAAATAATGGATTTATCAAAGCCACTTGCGTATCGTATGAGACCAAAGAATTTAGATGAATATGTAGGTCAATCTCATATTTTAGGAAAAGATAAAATTTTATATAGAACTATTAAAGCAGATCGTCTATCTAGTATTATTTTATGGGGGCCTCCTGGATGTGGAAAGACATCTCTTGGTAGGGTTATTAGCCAGACGACTAAATATAAATTTACAAAAATTAATGCAGTTACTTCTGGGGTTAGTGATATTAAAAAAGTTGTAGAGGAAGCAAAAAATGTATTTTTAAACCCTACAGGGAAGTGTATTTTGTTTATTGATGAAATACATAGATTTAATAAATTACAACAAGATGCGTTATTACCATTTGTAGAAGATGGAACAGTTATTTTAATAGGAGCTACAACAGAAAACCCTTATTTTGAGGTAAATAAGGCTTTAATTTCAAGGTCTATGGTTTTTAAGCTTGAACCATTAACAACAGATGATATATTTAAAGTTCTTAAAATGTCTTTAACAAGAGAAGATGGATTAAAAAGTTTTAATATAAAGATAGAAGAAGAAACCTTAAGAAAAATAGCAGAGGTTTCAAATGGCGATGTAAGAACAGCTTTAAATGGTTTAGAGGTTGCTGTTCTTACAACACGGAATGAGTGAAGATGGATATATTCATATAACTAATGAAATTGCAAAAGATAGTGTTAGAAACAGAAAAGCAATTTTTGATAAAAATGGCGATAGCCATTATGATAATATTAGTGCTTTTATTAAATCTATGCGAGGAAGTGACCCAGATGCTAGTGTATTTTACTTAGCGCGTGCATTAAATGGTGGAGAAGATCCAGTTTTTTTAGCAAGAAGAATAGTAATTGCAGCATCAGAAGATGTAGGAATGGCAAATCCACAAGCATTAGTTGTTGCAACATCAGCAATGCAAGCTGTAACAATGGTAGGAATGCCTGAGGCAAGAATTATTTTAAGCCAAGCTGCTATTTATGTTGCAACATCTAAAAAATCAAATGCAAGCTATCTTGCAATTAATAAAGCATTAGAAGATGTATCTACAAAAGATACAGGCGAAATTCCAATGCATATTAGAAATGCACCTATAGAAGGTATGGAACAGTTTGGCTATAGTAGCGGATACATTTATCCACATGATTATCCAGGTCATATAGTAGAACAACAATATTTGCCAGATAAAATGCTTGGAACAAAATATTATATAAAAGACGATACAGTAGAATAAGCATACAGTTGTCTACCGTATGCTCATTCTATTTATTTTTATCTTTATCTTTTGTATCTGGAACATACTCTAAAAGTTCAGATATTTCGCAATTAAAAGCTTTACATAGCTTATCAAGTTGCTTTACTTCAAAACGTTTTGTTTCCTCATAATACATTTTCGAAATAGTTGCTGGACGAATTTTTGTTAAGTCAGCTAGAGCTTTTTGTGTCATCTTATGTTTTCCCAATAAATTGGAAACTTTAATTCTAATCATTTCTATCACCCTTTAAAATATATAGTCGTAAAATGTCGAAAAAGAGAAATATTTGATTTTTGTTGTATTTTATCATTTAATGTATTAAAATTACACTGTATGGAAAGAATATAACGATAGAAGTAATTAAAAATTATCTAACAGTAAAAAAGAAATGGGGTTTGTTATAATGCTAAAAAAAGATGCAGAAGAGATAAAAAAAAGACAATGTTTTAGAGAATGGAAAGAAAAAAATGAAAATTATTTACGCGAATTACAGAAATTTTTAGATATTACAGATAATGTTTCAGATGAGAAGCTAAAATTAGATATAATTTATCAAATGCTAAAATGTGATGAAATTTTAACCAAAATTGCAGAAGAAAGATTGGCAAATTAAGTATAAAAAATAAAAAATTAGTAACACTAAGAAAAAAGTAATTGTGGTGAAAAACATGATTAAAAAAATAATTATAGGATTAATAGCAGGTCTAATTAGTGGATTTTTTGCAACAGGTGGAGGAATGATAGTAGTTCCTGCCTTTGTTTATTTATTAGGTATGAGTGAACAAAAGGCAAGAGCAACCTCTGTATTTGTAATTTTGCCTATGGTAATAACAAGTGGAATATTTTATTACAAAAACGATTTTATAGATTGGAAAATTGGAGGTCTTTGTGCAGTTGGAGGAATGATTGGAGGTTATTTAGGAGCAAGATATTTAAAAAAAATTCCAGAACTTTATTTAAAAGGTGCATTTGCAGCATTTTTAGTATATGTATCTATTAAAATGATAATTGCATAAAAAGTTTATGGAGGTAGATAGATGTTTGAAATGGCAATTGGTTTAATTTCAGGATTTGTAAGTGGAATGGGAATGGGCGGAGGAACAATTCTTATTTTATGCTTATCAATGTTTATAGGAATAGAACAACACATTGCCCAAGCAACAAATCTTGTGTTTTTTATTCCAACATCAATTATTGCAATTATTACAAATATAAAGCAAAAATATATAGATTTTAAAGTGGCAATACCTGTAATAATATCTGGAATATTAGGCGCGATTATAGGAGCTATTTATTCAAATAAAACAGATGTAAAAAGTTTAAAAAAATATTTTGGAATATTTCTTGCACTTATTGCTATTTGGGAAATATATTCTTTGGTAAAAAAGTATATATTTCAGAAAAAAACGCATAATAAAGAAAGAAAAAAATAGAAATGGAGGATGTGTAATATGAAATTTGTAAAAGGAATGGTTATGGGTACATTAATATCTGCGGGAGCAATGATGTTGTATACAGAAAAAAGTAGTATGAAAAAAAATAAAATGATGAAAAAAGGAAAACAATTAATAAAGAAAATGGGAATTATTTAATAATTCCCATTTTTTTGGAAACCATAATATTACATATTAGCAATCTTTACAGTCGCAATCACAATTTTCTTTGTAATCTTCTTCACAATTTGAATAAGGTTTTGAATTTACATAAAAATCGCATTTATCCATTTTTACACCTTTTAGGCATCTTCCTTCATGGCCACATTTTGCACATACTTTAACATGTTTTACTTGGTCAACCCAGAAATTAATTTCATATTTTTTATCTGGACAAAGAGGGCCAAAAACAAATTCTCCATCCTCATCTGTGAAAGTATGAGAAACTGGTCTTCTTTCTTCTTTACCACAGTCGCATACGATTTCAATTAATTTTACAACAGCATCTTTTACTGGTTCTTTGTAACAATCTTTAATAACTCCGTAAATAACATTTCTATTGTCGCATGGTAAAGTAATATCAAGATCAAATTGTTTTCCACAAGCAATTGCTCCATCTACTTCAACAACAGGGCAATTTGGTTTTTCAAAATCCATAACTAATCTACCTTTCTTTTTTGTATTTTGGCATAGCCATATTACATACTATGAAAATTCGACAAAAAAAGTGAGAGTTAAAAACAAGTATTGAAAAAAAATAATAAATATGATATAACCTCAAGTTTGACAGTTTAGAATAGACAAAAAGTCTGTAACACAGTTAAATACTGTATTACAGACTTTAGCGATTTG
>CANRBJ010000007.1 GCA_947628815.1 uncultured Clostridia bacterium
GCAAATGCAAAACAAGCACAAGAAGCTGCAAGACAAGCGGGGCAATCATACTATGGAACAAGAAGCAACCCAAGAGCTGAAGCTAACCAGCAAGTAGCTCAGTCTTTACAAGCGCAAGCAAATGCAAAACAAGCACAAGAAGCTGCAAGACAAGCGGGGCAATCATACTATGGAACAAGAAGCAACCCAAGAGCCGAAGCTAATCAGCGTGTAGCTCAATCTCTACAAGAGCAAGAAGCTGCAAGGCAAGCGCAATTGAGATATGAGGAATTTCTGAAACAAAGAGAATTAGAACTAAAAAAAAATAAATTAACCCAAGAAATAAATGAGTTAACTATGAAAGAAAAAGAATATTCTGATTTGGTTAATAAAATTGGACAAATAATAGAGCAATTATCAAAGGCAAATAGCTATGTTAATGAAACAGAAAGTGATATAGATAGATATTATAAAAGTAATAGTAAGGCATTTAAAAAACAATATAAATTGGTTTCTGATTTACCAAATCAGATTACAAAACTAATTTCAGCTTTAAATACTGCAGAAAGTACTGCTAGTAGCAAATTACAAGAAATATCTTATCAATTAAATACAAAACAATACGAGTTATCCCATTTATATTGATGGTTTTATATATTTTATAGAAAGGAAAATAATTACATATGGAAGTTTATTTAAATTTTGCAGGAATAAATGATGATATAAAATCAGATATAAAAAATGCTCAGGAAAAATTAGAATCTGCAAGTAGTATTGCTTCAAAAGTAAAAATACCTAGTGATTTTTACAATTCAAGGGCAATAAAAAATGTTCCTTCTAAAGTATCAAATATTAGGCAACAGTTAACGCAGTTTCAAGATTGGCTAGATATTTCTACTAGCAAATTTCAAAATGCTGAAAGTCAAAATATAAGTGTAATAGAAAAGCTTATATATAATATAGAAAGTGCTGGAAATAAACTTGAAAATAATACAAATTACCAATCAGTTAGTGAAAAGGTAGATTACGCATTAAATACATTGTACGAAAAACGGTTTAATTACCTCTGAAGAAAAGTCAAAAGGCTCTTCTATGTTCCAAGGAAGGCTTTCTGAATTTTATGGTATGACAATGGATCAAATAAAAGACAAGATGTACAATATATTGCATCCAGAAATTCTCGCTACTCAAAAAATGAATGAAGTATTAAATAATTCAGAAAAAGATGGTATATCTAATACAGAAATTAATGATGATGTAATTCAAATTATCTTAAAAGAATATACAACAGATGAGATATTTACCTTTTTCTCTCAAATGAGTGGTACATATGGAGTAGATCAAGGATGTTTAACAGATATATCTCTTTTTGGACATAAACTGGTTAACACTAAAGCTGGCAAAAAAAAGGCATCATTAGCTTATGATGAAAGATATAAAATGGTAACACAATTTATTCAGACTAAATATGGTTTTTCACCAAAAGATTCTGAAAAAATATTTACTATTGTGGATAGTGTTGGAGCATGTTCATATGCCAATTTAGCTAATATTATATTTGCAGAATATAAAAATGATACTGATGCTTTTTATGAAGATTTTGGTTTTCCTTATTACCAAGAGCTATCTAATGGGAATAGGGTAATGAGTGATGCAGAGTTATTGGTAGATATTTTTATTTGGACAAATATGGAAAAAAATGGTGGTAATTTAATATATACAAATAAAAATGGTAAAAATAAGATACATGATGAAGCATTAACAACAGATAGCTGGAATCAAGCTGAATTAGCAAGTGGTGACTATCAACAATATTACTCTTCAACCAGCAAAGGAATAGATGAAAATTTGGTAGATAACTATTTAAAATCTAAATCTGAAAATTTAGATTTCTCTACTGAAAAAATAACATCTATAGATAAGGCTAAAAAATGGCTAAAAAACAAGGATTCAGAATTAAGCTTGCATATTAATAGAAATGAAAATGCAGCAGTAAGATATATCGATATAGAAACAAATGAAATAATTGTTACCACAGATAATTGGGATGAAGGAGGTTCACATGTAGTCCCAATAACGGGATTTACAGATAATGGTTTTATTGTAAGTAGCTGGGGGAAAAGGTGTTTAGTTCCATTTGAAGATATCATAAATAGTGGAGAATATCGTATTTCACGTTCAGACATCAATATAAATACAAAACTGGATGAGATCTGAACTAAAAAATGTTAATATATAAATCCAAAAGGAGATGAAAAAGGTGAAAATAAAAAAAATTAACATAGAAGAATTAAAAAAGATACATTCAAATATTGATAAGCAAACAATAGAAGATATGACAAAAGAAGAACAAGATAATTACTTATTAAGATATAATATGTATAGAGGCTTATTTACAAAATTTATATTACAAGAATTACATTTAAAGGAATATGATAAAAAAATAGAGGATTCTGGACTAAATTTCGAAACTACAAAAGAAGAAGATATGGACATATACCAATATTTTTCAAGTGATGAACTAAAATATTTTTATATAAGAAATAATATACATATAGAAAAATTAAATGAAGAAGAAGAAAAATATTTACAACAAAAAATAAATAACAATAACTCTGAATTAGATGATGAGGCACAAAACTTCATACAAAATACATACGAAAAAATAATATTTGAAGATGTATTAAAAAATGGTGAGATATGTACAATTACATATGGACCAGATAGTAGAACATTTATGGCACCAAACAATGCACTAGTACTAGGAATAAGATACGACGAATTTGCTGATCAAGGTCTAAATGATGATGAGTGGGATGAGTTACACAATAAACAAATAGAGTTTTTAGGTGAGTTATTTATTGATATGCATACAAAATTAAAAGAAAAATTAAATGTACCAATTAGTATATTAAAATATACTAGGTACAGTATAAGAAAGTTAGAACAATAAAATATTATATAAAGGGATTTGCCCCAAATTTTCTAAAAATTTAAGTTTTGGAAAATTTGGGGCTTTTTTATTTTAGCTAAATTAGTATAATTTCAGAACCATTTCTAATGTTTGTTTCTTTAATAATTTGATTTAATTCATATGGCTTAGCTGTTAATTTATCATATAAAAGTGGTAACGTATCAGGCTTATAATATCCTCCACTAAATTCATATACAGCTTTTACTAATAAATTAATGACATTATATATTCTTTTATTTAATGGAATCCATATATCATATTCTCCTCCAATTATAGGAACATATAATTTTACTAAAATTTTATTCATCATCATCACCTTTTTCCTTTATTCCAAGTAATTTTATAAGTGTACTTTCACCTTGTTCTACTGCATATCCAAAACTAATTCCACAATTATTTACAATATCTCGTCTTGAATTTACACTTATTAGGTACTGGTCATCTATACCATTTCCAATCCATATTCCAGTATCACCCATAATATATTTTTTGTACCATCCATCATATTGATGATTTTTGAATCTTGCCATATTATCTATTAATATAAAGCTATAATTTCCAATATTTTCAGCTTTTTCTAAAGTTTCTAAGAAAGTATTTTCATTATCATTTAAGTCATTTAAAAATTTATCTACCCCTATTATAATACATAGTTCTTTTGCATTATTTTGTGTATTTTCTTCCATTTTCTCATTATATTCTTTAAATAACTTGTTTATATTTATTTTCTCTGTTTGCATTATTCGTTCTGCATCAAAAATAGTAACATTAATATTTTCTAAACTTTCAAATTCTTGAATTAAATCGGTAATAAATTGCAATGAATCGTATATGTTTTTACTTGTAATAATATTTATAAAGTTTTTTGTAAAATCCCATGTAAAAATATTTAATGTCTTCTTGGCAATTCCTAATGGTATTGATGTTAAATCTTTTAGCTCTTCTCCAACATCTTCTATTGTTACTCTTTCTGGAATTATTGGTATATGTTTTGCAATTGTTGTGTTAGTATTTTTAAGGCTTGTTATTATTTCTTTTATATGAACATTCCAATCTTCTGGTGGACAAATTTTTGCTGTTTGAAACTCATACACTCCTGTTCCTAATTCTACGAGTCCTCTACCAAAGATTTGTGATGGTCGTTTTTTACCTAATTTATCAAATATATTTATATAGTCATCTTGATTATTTAATTGTAAAGCAATTTTTTGTTTAAAGTTTTGTGCTAGTCTATATCTTAAGTTATTGTGCGAACTTGTAGTAATTATAAATACTATTCCACTTTTTATTCCTTCTCTTGTTAAAACTTGAAATACATCTTCATATTTATCTCCATAGTTTTCGGCAAATACTTCATAATTATTTATTACTACCATAATCATTGGCATCGCTTTTCCACTAGTTTTTAGATATAAATTATAATCTCCGTTATAATCAGATAGTATAGATTTTCTGTTTTTTATTTCTTTTTGTAACATATCGAAAAATCTACTTATTTTTTCTGCGTCATTTCCAAACACTATATCTCCAATGTGTGGTACTCCTTTAAATATTTTTAATGCTTCTGTTCCAAAGTCTAATAAATATAACCAAACATCATCACTACTGTACGTTGTAATTGTGTCATATACCATTGTACTTAATAATGTTTCTTTTCCACTTTCAGCATTTCCAAAAATTATGGTATTCCCTTGTGTTGATAATTGTAAACTAACTATTCCTTGTTTTTGGTTATATGGGTCATCATATTCACCAATTACTGGATCTATATTGTTTTTTACTGGTTTTATATCATATTTTTCTTTTATACCTTTAAGATAAATTATTTCTGGAATATTCTCTAGCCATAAGGTTTCAGCTTTTATGTCATTTTGTTTTGCAAGTTCATATATATATTTAACTATGTTTGTTAACTGTTCTCCACTGCTGTTAACTACTTTTTTTACATTATCATCTACTTTTTTTATTACTACTCCTGTGTTGGATACAAATTCTATTGATGTGTCTATCTTCTTTTTAGTAACATTTGATGGAAAATATGGTGCTCCTGACCATGCTGATTGTCCTAATACAAAATATTCATCGTTTCCAACTTGTAAGTAGAATTGTCCTGCACTTTTTAAATTTGCAGCATCTGGTTTTTTTATTACATCCATACTGTCTTCTCTGTCTTGTACTTTTAAACAAATTCCAAATTTACTATTACTACGTATTTGTTCATTTACTATTCCTGCTGGCTTTTGTGTTGCTAAAATAAGGTGTACTCCTAAGCTACGTCCAATTCTTGCAACACTTATTAATTCATCCATAAATTCTCCTTGTTGTTGTTTTAGTTCCGCAAACTCATCACATATAATTAATAAGTGTGGTACTGGCATATCTACTATTCCTGAATGATAAAGTTTTTGATATTTATATATATCTATTGTTCCTTCCTCTGTCATATCTCTTGCTTTATTAAATATTATTTGTCTTCTTCTTAATTCACTTTGAATTGAGTCTAATGACCTTTGTAGTCCTACTGTATCTATATTTGTTATTGTTCCTACTAAGTGTGGTAGTTTTATATCTCTTTTTTGAAAAGCTCCTGCTAGCCCCCCACCTTTATAGTCTATTAATACAAATGCTAAGTCGTCTGGATGATAGTTAATTGCAAGTGATAATATGTATGTTATTATAAATTCACTTTTTCCGAGAACCTGTGCTACCTGCAATTAACCCATGTGGTCCATGGAATTTCTCATGAATGTCTAATACTATTGGCATTCCAGTAGTATCTATTCCTATTGGTGCTTTTAATGATAGTGTTGCATCGTTATTTCTCCATCTTTGTAAAATATTTAGTTGCTCTATACAACCTACATCATACATTTCTAAAAATGTATAGCTATTTGGTAATAGCATTCCTCCTGAAGCTGTATATTTTATTGGTATATTTGAAACTGTCTTAATTATTTTATCAAAGAAAAATGTTTTTGAATCATCAAATATAAATTGTTTTTTATTTGTTGATGATATCTCGCTTTCAAATATAGAACCTCCTTTTTCATCTATACTTATGAATGTTTTACATTCATTTGGTAGTTGCATTAAATTATTTGTTATACATAGAAAACTAAAACCGAGATTTACTTTATTTTTTAATATTTCGGAAATTGCTTTTATATTTTCTATTTTTTTATAGTCATCTGTTATAATTAAATAATATGGCATAAATACTTTATAATTTATGTCATTTCCTTGATACTGCAACCTATTTTTTAATTCTTCTTCTAAATATCTTGCAATTTCTTTCATATCTTCATAATTATCTGCAAAAAATCGAATCTGTTTAGTATTGTCCCATACATGTGGCAACATTTTTACATATTCCCACTTTTTCTCATCTTTTACTAAAAATACAAGTTTTAAGTCTTCATAACTATGGAAAGTAATTAATTGCAAAATTAAACTTTGCATAAATTTTTCCATTTTTTCTTTGTTTTTTACAATAAGTGCTGAAACATTTTTTTCAACTAATGACATTGCAATTGGTGCATCTTTTAATGTCTTTGATTTATTTGCAATAGTGTTTAAAATTTCAACTAAATTGTCATCTTCCATTGTAAATGTTTCTTCTGGATATTGTATATCTATATTTAGAGGTACATCTCCTATTCCTAATCTTACACTTAGAAAATCGGGATCTTCAATTTTTCTTTCCCATAGACGCATACCTTTTTCAAGTATTATTTTTACGCATTCTTCTACTGGAACGTAATTTTCCATTAAGATGTTTCTTTGTTTTGTCATAATTTTATCTATTACTTTTATTTTTGAATTTATATATTCTTTGTATCTCTTTTGACGTTTTTCTTCATACTTTATTTTTTGCTTTTTTTGGTATTTTTGATTTATCATTGGAAAAAGTACCATACTTGCAAGCATTGCAAATGCTATTAGCATTGTAAACATTACTTGCTTTTTGTCTGCTGTTCCACTTATAAAATTGTCTATTGCTGACATAATAGATACCATCGACATTACACCCATAGATAACATAGAACCAAACATCAAAATTGCTGGCATATCTTCTTTACTTTGTATTTGTGGAGGTGGATCAATTCGTATTTTCTCACATTCTATTAAATTTGTTATCCTTGGAGATCTTGAAAAGTATTCATCTTCTTCATATAATTGTATTTCACTATCATCTTCTTGTTGTAAGTTTGGTATATCAATATCTCGATTAACTATTTTTAAGCACTGATTGTTACAACTTATTCTATTTTGTGGATTATTTACTAATATGTTATTTCCCATTATTATAATTTTTAATCCCATAATGAAGATTACATCTCCATTAAATAGAATTTTTCTTTCTAAAACAGGCATATCGTTTACAAATGTTCCAAATTTTTTATCAAAATTTTCTATCATCCATCTACCATTATTAAAAAATATTTTTGCGTGATTTTCTTCTATTAGCGCATTATTATATACTATATGACTATTTATATTTTTTCCAATTAATATTTCTTGAGTATTGTTTATGTTTAACTCGCAAAAATTTTTTTCATATACAGGAGAACAGTATAATATATATACTTCATTCGAACTTCCTACTGTAATACAATACATACTATATTCCTTTAAAATAATTTTATCTATTATATTCTCCTGTGAATGTTCTATTTGAATGCTATCATTATAAATTTTTATGTGTTTCGTATTTATTATTTTTGCATAATTTGTACTTACAATTTGCCATTTTCCATTTTGAGCTTGAATGTTTATTAACTTTTTTTCATTTTCTCCACTTGTGTCACTTATCCAATAGTTTCCGTTTGCAATTTGTGGTAATACTATTTTATACTTTACATTTTTCCCTATAAGTGTTACTAACACGCAAGTATTCCTCCTATTCTTTTGTATTTTATAATAATTATACTAAATATGCATAATTTGTCAAAGCCAAATTTTACTATTCAAATTATCATTTCCATTTTTATTTCATATCTTATTAGGGAAATACTTACTACGCTCTATAACGTACAAATATTAAGTTTTATTTACAATTTTTTTACTATCTTGTTACATATTATTTTAACTAGTTTATTGCTCAAATAGTTGCATTTTTTATATTTGTACTTGATATTTACATAATTTTATGTTATTCTTAATATATAAAAAATATTGAATGTTATGCAACCATTCATTTATTTTGAAGGAGGAATAAAATGTATACTAATTTAATGAAAAGCAACATAATAATGCGGAGAATTTTAAAAGCAGCTATATGTATAATTTTAATTACAATTATATGTATGATTGCTTATTGCAAAAATACTTCATTTGTTACTATAATGATTGTATCTGGTTTGATCATTAGTTTTTTCATTATGTGGTTGCATTCATGCTATGTGGATGTGTACTATATGTACAAAGCACATGATGAATTTATTGCTAGTTTAAGCGATGGCGATGGTGTATTAATGGATACACTGCCACTTGGCTTTAAAACCGAGATACAGACGTTGTGTGCTCTTCCTTGTGACAATAATGACAAAATATATCTTAAATATGATGAAACAGATAAAATGTATCCGTTTAAGGTTCTAGAAAAAACGACAGCAGGCGAAAAACTTTTTTCTTTAAGCGCTGAAAGCGTTTCACCACTAATCTTATGGTACCTTACTCCGTAAGAGTAATAGCATTTTGGTTGCATAACAACTAAAAAAAGCGTTACCTTGTTTTTTTAAGGTTTCGCTTTTTTAGTTATTTTAATTCATTTGAACTGTTCCTATAATTTCATTTATATCTTCTATATTATATTTTTTCATATATTCGGTAATTCCGTCTACTACTTTTATGCAAGTGTCTGGTGTGATGAAGTTTCCTGTTCCGATTGATACAGCTGTTGCTCCTGCAAGTATAAATTCGATTGCATCGTCTTGAGTTACAATTCCACCTAATCCTAATACTGGTATGTTTACTGCATGTGCTACTTGATATACCATTCTTACTGCGACTGGTTTTATTGCAGGTCCTGATAAACCTCCCATGTTATTTGCAAGATGTGGTCTTCTTGTGTGTATGTCTATACTCATTCCAAGTAAAGTGTTTATTAATGATACACCATCTGCTCCGGCATCTTCGGCTCCTTTTGCAGGTGCTGTTATATCTGTAACGTTTGGTGTTAGTTTTACTATTAGTGGTTTATCTAGTACTTTTCGAACTTGTGATGTTACTTCTTTTACTCCTTCATATGTTGTTCCAAATGCCATACATCCTGCTTTTACGTTTGGGCATGATAGGTTTAGTTCTACTCCATCTATATCTAATGTATTTAGTACTTTTGCAAGTTCTACATATTCATCTATACTGCTTCCGCAAGCATTTACAATTATTGCTGTATCAAATTGTTTTAGGTATGGTAAGTCATTTTGCATAAAGTATTCTACTCCTGGATTTTGTAGTCCTATTGCGTTTAACATTCCTGCTGTTGTTTCATATACACGAGGTGGTTTATTTCCTGAACGTGGTTTTAGTGATGTTCCTTTTGTGCAGATTCCTCCTATTTTGTTTAAGTCTATTAGTTCTGCAAATTCTCTTCCATATCCAAATGTTCCTGATGCAACTGTTACTGGATTTTTCATCTGAATTCCTGCTAAATTTACACTTGTATTCATTTCTTTCTCCTTTCTTGTTTATATTTCTACATCTTTTGCATCAAATACTGGTCCTGCTTTACATACATGAATATATTCTGGTGCTTCTTTTGGGCTATTTGCTGTTTTTACAGCACATCCTAAACATACACCTAGTCCACATGCCATTTTTTCTTCTAATGATATTTCACATGGTATGTTTTTTTCTATTGCTAAATTTTGCACTGCTTTTAACATTGGTAATGGACCACAGGCAAATATTTTATCTATTATTCCATTTTCGATGTCTTTTTTTAGTTCGTTAATAGCAAAACCCTTTATTCCGTAAGTTCCATCGTCTGTTGTAACAACTAGATTGTCACTTACATTTTTAAATTCTTCTTCTAAAACTACGTAATCTTTATTTCTAAATCCTAAATATATATTTACTTTGCTGCTTGTGTTTTGTTTTAGTTCTTTTGCTAGTTCATATAATGGAAATGTTCCTATTCCTCCTCCAATAATGGCTGCTGTTTTATAATCTTTTATTTCAAATGTTCCATATCCTAATGGACCAATAATGTCTAATTCTTCTCCTACTTTTCTATCTGCTAATATTTTTGTTCCTTTTCCTTTTACTTGAACAATGAACTCTAGAAGTCCTTTTTCTTTTTCAATATTATAGATACTTATTGGTCTTCTTAATAGTGGTTCTATGTTATCTATTACTCGTATTTCAATAAAGTTTCCCGGTTTTGCATTGTCTACTATTTCTTTTGCCTCTATTGTGAATTTATAGATATCTTCTTTTAGTTGTTCTTTTTTTATGATTTTTGATTTTATATTGCATTTCATAAGTTTTTTCCTCCTTATATTATCCAATTGCTGAATTTAATTCATCCCTCATTCTTACCCCTTCTGCTCTTGTTGCTTCTTTAAATTGTTCTTCTGTATAGGTATCTTTCCATTTATCTTGCTTATATGCACACATTAGGCTTCTTGATGCATTTACTATTCCACCTAATCCATTTTTATCAAATCCTAAAGCTATGTCTCCGCGCTTTTCCTCCTTGTGCACCATATCCTGGTATTAGGAAGAATGTATGTGGAGCAAGTCTCCTTAATTCTTCTAATTGTTTTGGATATGTTGCTCCTACAACAGATGATATGCTACTGTATCCGTATTTTCCTCGTAATTCTTCTCCCCATTTTTCTATTAGTATTGCTACTTCTTCATATATTGTTCTTCCGTTTTCTAATTTTAGGTCTTGCAATTCCCCTGATGATGGGTTTGATGTTTTATCTATTACAAAGACTCCTTTTCCATATTTTTTGCAATCTTCTATAAATGGTTTTACTCCATCTACTCCTAAGTATGGATTGATTGTTACAAAATCTACATCAAATATTAATTCTTCTTGGTTTTGCAAAGGTGTTTTTCCAAGATATGCATTTGAATATGCTGTTGCAGTTGATCCTATATCTCCTCTTTTTATGTCTGCTATAGTTATCATTCCTTTTGTTCTTGCATATTCGCATATTTGTTTAAAAACTTCTACTCCTTTTGTTCCAAACATTTCATAAAATGCAATGTTTGGTTTTACTGCTGGAATTATATCATATGTTGCATCTATTAGTGCTTTACTAAATTCAAGAATTGCATCACATGCTCCTTCTAAATTTTGTGAATATTTACTTTTTATACATTCTGGTATCATATCATATCTTGGGTCTAAGCCCATAACTGTAGGGTTATTTGTTTGTTTTATTTTTTCAATTAATTTGTCTATTGCGTTTTCCATATTATCTCCTATCTTTCATATACTATTCTTCCACCAACGATTGTGTATGCTACTTGTCCTTTTAGTTTTTTACCTATAAATGGTGTATTTTTTGATTTTGATACTATACTTTCTTTTTCATATGTATATTCTATAGTAGGATCAAATATTGTTATATCTGCATCATATCCTTCTTTTATTTGTCCTTTATTTTTTAACCCTAATAGGTTTGCAGGATTATAACTCATTAATCTTACCATATCTAAATATGATATATGTTTTTTATCTACTAAGTTTGTTATGGTTGCTGCAAGTGCTGTTTCAAATCCTATAATCCCATTTGGTGCGCTTGCTAGCCCTTTTTGTTTTTCTTCTTCTGAATGTGGTGCATGGTCTGTTATTATTGCATCTATTGTTCCATCTTGCAAACCTCTTATAATTGCTTCTTGGTCTTTTTTCTCTCTTAAAGGAGGATTCATTTTTGCATTTGCCCCAGATGTTTTTACTTCTTCTACTGTGAAACTATAGTAATGTGGGCATGTTTCACATGTAATTTTTACACCACGTTTTTTTGCATCTCTTATCATTCCTACTGATGTTTTTGTACTAATGTGACATATATGTGCTCTTACGTTGTTTGTTTCAGATATAACTATTTCTCTTGCTGCCATAATTTCTTCTGCTTCTGGTAATACTCCTGCAACTCCTAATTCTTCTGCTACTTTTCCTGCTTGAATTGCACCAGCTGCTACTGATTTTTCTTCACAGTGAGATGCTACAAAGGTTCCAAGTTTATCTGCTTTTATAATTGCTTCTCTCATCATTCTTGCATTTACTACTGGCATTCCATCATCTGAAAAAGCTATTGCTCCTGCTTTTTTTAGTTCATCAAAATCAACTAACTCTTCTCCTTTTTCTCCTTTTGATACACTAGCATATGGGAATATGTTACATAAGTTTACTCTTTTTGCCTCTTCTATAATTTTAGACAAAACAATAGTGCTATCTGGGGTTGGTTTTGTATTTGGCATTGGACAAATAGTGGTAAACCCTCCCTTAACAGCACTTTGTGATCCTGTTTGGATTGTTTCTTTGTATTCAAATCCTGGTTCTCTTAAGTGGCAATGCATATCAATCATTCCTGGCATAATCATTAATTCAGTACAGTCAATTATTTGGTCTGCACTTTGGTTTATTTGTTTTGCTACTGCTTTTATATGGTTGTCTTCTAGTAGTACGTCCATTTTCTCGTTTAATCGAGATGCATAATCAATTACATTTCCATTTTTTAATAGTATGGTCATTTTTTTATCTCCTCCTATTTTTATTTCTCAACTATTGTATCATTTATTAACATTTTTTGCAATATGATTTTTTCTTTCAATGTTATTATAGTCATTTTGTTAACTCTTATACAGTTGTTGCAAGTATCCCTAGTATAAATCCCATTACATTTCCTATGCTAGACATTCTTCCTTTATATAGTTTATTTGATTCTGGTATGAGTTCTCCTGAAACAATGTATAGCATTGCTCCTGCTGCAAATGATAGGCATATTGCTATTATTTCTTGTGATATTGTTCCTATTAATGCTCCAAAAAATGCTCCTATTCCTGTGGTTACTCCAGATAGTATTACATAAAATATTACTTTTAACGGGTTCATCCCTCCATTTTTCATTGGCACTGCCATTGATACTCCTTCTGGTATGTCGTGCAAAAGTATGGCTAGTGCTAGGGAATATCCTAGTTTTAATGATGCTCCAAATCCTGATCCTATTGCAAGACCTTCTGGGAAGTTATGTAGTGCTAAACCTATACTTACTATAATTCCTGTTTTTAAGAGTGTGTTTGTGCTTTTTGCATCTTTTACGCTTGTATTAAATTTCTTTTGTACAAGTATATCACAAGCTATCATACAAACTACGCCAAATAGTATTCCTAGTATTACCATTGCTATTTGTGATATTTCTAATGCTTCTGGTACTAAGTCGAAGCATACTATGGATATCATTAGTCCGTGATGCAAGTGATAATATGAAGCTTAAGAATTTATTTGATGTATTTTTAAATGTAATTCCTATTATTCCTCCTAAGGTTGTTCCGAATGTGCCAAAAAATAATCCTATTAGGGTTGTTTTTAATAAATATTCCATCACTTTGCTCCTTGTTTATTTCTTGTTGTTATTTTATGAACGTATTTATTTTTTATTCCCCTAATAGGAATTTATTTTTATTCTTCATCACCTTTTAAACGTTCTGCTCTATCTGCTGCTATTAATGAATCTAGCATTTCGTCTAGGTTTCCGTTTAAGAAATCTTCTATTTGGAATATGCTTAGGCCAATTCTATGGTCTGTAATTCTTCCTTGTGGATAGTTGTATGTTCTTATTTTTTCTGAACGGTCTCCGCTTCCTACTTGACTTTTTCTTTCGTTTGCAAGTTCAGAATCTCTTTTTGTTTTTTCTATTTCATACAGTCTTGAACGTAGTAAACGCATTGCGTATTCACGGTTTTGTACTTGTGAACGTTCTGTTTGGCATTCGGCAACAAGTCCCGTAGGTATGTGTGTTAGTCTTACTGCTGATGATGTTTTATTTACATGTTGTCCTCCTGCTCCTGATGCTCTAAATACGTCCATTTTGATGTCTGCTGGATTTATTTCTATTTCTACGTCTTCTACTACTGGAAGAACTGCTACTGTTGCAGTTGATGTGTGTATTCTTCCACTTGATTCTGTATCTGGTACTCTTTGTACACGATGTACACCACTTTCAAATTTTAGTCTGCTATATACTCCTTTTCCTGTTACCATAAATGAAATTTCTTTATATCCTCCAAGACCTGTTTCATTTTCATTTAGTACTTCTATTTTCCAATGTTTTTTTTCTGCATACATAGAATACATACGAAATAGAGTTCCTGCAAATAGTGCTGCTTCTTCTCCTCCTGCTCCACCTCTTATTTCGCAAATTGCATTTTTATCATCATCTGGGTCTTTTGGTATAAGTAGTATTTTTAATTCTTCTTCTATGGTTTTTAGCTTTTCCTTTGCTTCTAACATTTCCATTTCTGCAAGGTCTTTTATTTCTTTATCGTCTTCTTTCATCATTTCGCATGCTTCATCATAGTTTGCTTGTACTTTTTTATATTCTCTATATTTTTCAACAATTGGCGTCATATCTGAATGTTCCTTCATTAATTTCTGCCATTCATTAGTTTTTGCAATAACTTCTGGATCACTAATTTGTGAAGTTAATTCTTCATATCTTTTCTCTACGTCCTCTAATTTTTGAAACATTTTTCTTTCTCCTCTTAATTTTATTTCTTTAGTATTATACACGATTTTTTACGATTTATCAATATGCCTCTAAAATTCTTCAGGTTAATTTCATAAAAAATTACAAAATTGTATAAAAGCTACGAAGCCTAGCAAGAAAGCCCCTTTAACAAGGGGGCTGGCACGCGAATGCGTGACTGGGGGTTCTTATACTTGTTTTCTATTCTCTATATTTTTAATAAACTCGCATTCTCCCATACTATATTACTATTTTTTTTCAGAAAGTAAAAATCACTTTATACTTATCTATTTTGCTTTCTTGACTTTCCGAATTAAATTTTTATTGTATGGAATGTATATGACTATTTAAGAACCCCCAGTCGCCTATCGGCGCCAGCCCCCTTGTTAAAGGGGCTTTCTTGCTAGGCTTCGTAGCTTTTATTACAATTTTGTAATTTTTTATGAAATGCCTCTAAAATTCTTTTATTCATAAAAATAATTTATTATTCCTGTGTATATTCCCCATGCTAATCTGTTTTGATAGTCGTCTTGTAGAAGCTGTTTTTCTTCTTCTGGGTTTGATAAAAACCCGCATTCTACTATGCTTGTTGGTATCTCTACGTTTTTTATTATATATACGTTATCTATTTTTAGTGGAACTCTTGTGTTTTCTTTTTGTATTGATTCGTTTAGGTTGTTTTGTATACAAGTTGCTAGTTTTTTTCCTTGCTCGTTTCCATTTTTGTAGAACGTTTGCCATCCGTAATACTGACTTTGTGGAATTTTGTTTAGGTGTATGCTTACAAATATGTCTGCACTTGATTCGTTCCCTATTTTTACTCTGTTTTTTATGTCTGATACTTTCTTTTGTCTTAGGGTTTTTGAGTCTAGGTCGTATATTGCGTTTTCATCTGAACGTGTTAGTATTACTGTACAACCTGATTGTTCTAATAGGTTTTGTACTTTTTTTGTGATTTTTAAGTTTGTATCTGCCTCGGTTGTTCCATTACTAGACTGCGCTCCTTCATCTTCTCCGACCGTGTCCTGCATCTAGTATTACTACTTTATTTGTAACTGGTAAACTTACTGTTTGTATGGTTTTATTGTTTTTTTCACTTGTAAATAGATACGTAAAAACTGAAATTAATACGCAACTTAATATAAAAATAATTCTTCTTTTTTGTAATAATATCATATAAAAAACTCCTAACACAATAATTAATATATTGTATTAAGAGCTTTTTTGTTTTATGCCTTATTTTCTTCTATCTATTATGTATGTGCTTCCTACTGTAGTTTTTGCATTATGTTTTACTTGGGCTGCAACTTCTCCTATTTCTAATACATTTTTGTATTTTCCCTTTTCTGCAATTACTACTCCTATTGATATTGATGTTAGAGGAAATTGTTCTATTATTCCTCTACGATTAGCTACTTCTACATATCCCCTTTCGACATCTTCTTTTGTGAAATATTCTAATACTTTTTCATCAAATTCTTTTATTATGTCTTTACATATTTGTTCATAATCTGCTTGTGATGTTATGGCAATGAAGTCGTCACCCCCAATATGACCTATAAAACATTCTTCTATTTCTGTTGCATGAAAATTTCTTGAGATAGTTCTTGCTGTAAATTTTATTATTTCATCTCCTTTTGCAAAACCATATGTGTCGTTATATGCTTTAAAGTTATCTAGGTCTAAGTAGAATATAGCAAACTCTTCTTTTTTTGATAATCTTTTTTTCATTTCTGTTTGTATTTGTACGTTTCCTGGTAAACCTGTTAATGGACTTACTCTACGGTTTATATACATTAGCCTTACTAAATTTTTTATTGTGTAGTATAAATAGTCGTTATCTACTGGTTTTACAATGTAGTATTCAACTGATAGTTTTAATATGGAAATTCTATGGGCCTTGTCTTTTGACTTACCTAGTACTACAATTGGTGTTATACTGTTGTCTTCATCTTGCCTTATTTGATTGCATAGGTCGATAATATCTAGGTTTATTCCATCTTCGTTTATAATTATTAATGATGGTATGTTTTGTAATGCAATATTTATTTTTTCTGTTGTTACGTTTTTAAATTTGTATTCTTTTGAATCTTCAAACATTGCATTTAATGTTGTTGTAAGATCTATTGTATCATCAATTATATAGATTTCTTGTACCATATTCTTCTCCTTTTATTTTATTTTTTTGATATTTTCTTTTTTCTCTTTTAAATATTCGTTTATTTTTTCAATAGCATCAGATTTCATAGTAGGAAACGCTTTTTTTAGTCTATTTGTTTGTTTTAATAATTTTCTTCTGATTTTTAATTGCCTATATTTTAATTCTTCTATTGTTTGTTGTAATGTTTCTTTGCTTATTTGTTTTGTTTCTAATTCATCAAGTTTATCTTTTATGTTGTTTGTTATTTCTTTTAATTTTTCTAGTTTTGCATTTATGTTATTTAGTTTTACTATTGTTATAATCATATCTACTATAATTATTATTGATAATATAATTGTGTATAAGATTAATTCATTTGTAGGTATTATGTCTATTTTTTCTACTATAAATGGATGTATTATTTTTATGAATATTACTCCTAAAAATCCCCAGAATAGTGAATTTAGTAAACAAACTCTTCCTTTTATGTTGAATTTATTGTTACTATAGTCCCAATATTTTGTATGAAATGTTTTTTCTAGCATCCATCCTACTATGTATTCCCATAGTGATAATATGACAAATCCTGTAAGAAATAGTAGTACTAAGTTGTCCTTAAAACGTTCTAAAAATAAGAACATTATCATTGCTCCAAATCCATAAATTGGACAAAATGGTCCATGCAAAAATCCACTGTTTACTGGTTTTCTTTGTACTACCGTTTTTAGTACTGATTCCATTACCCAGCCAAAGAATGAATATACTATAAAATACATAATTATTTTAACAATTTCAATATAATTTTCCATTTCTTTTCCCTCTTATTTTTAAGCATAACAAGAGAAGGAGATTTCCTTCTCTTTTATGCTTTTAATTTATAACTTTTACTTTCTTTTTAGTAATTCCACCATCTACATTTTCTGCTGTTAATTCAATATTATTTTCGCCTGGTTGTAAAGGTTGGTCATATTCTATTACTTTTTTGTTTTTATATTGAATGATGTATTCTTTACCGTTTAACGTATATCTTACCTCTTTCATTGTTCCTTCATCTTCTGCTCTTATTGTTAATTTATCCCCGTTCTTTTTGAATGTAACTACTGGCTTTTTTATTCCTTTTACTTCTAATTCTTTTGTTGTTGTTACATCACTTGTATTTACTGCTTGAACTTTTAATGTGTTTTGTCCTAGTGGTATTTCTGTTATTTCTTCTAAAATTGTAGGATTTTGGCTGTTTACTTCTACTGTTTTTGGTTCATTATTATTCCACTTATATATTATATATTTTAATTTTGCATTGTCTTGTGCTGTAATTTTTATTTTATTATCTGTAGTTAATTTTAAGTCGATTACTGGCTTTCCATTTCCTTCTAATACATATTCTTTTTGATATTTTGTTTCATTTCCATTTGTATCTATTACTGATATTTCTAGTGTGTTTGTACCAAATGGTAAGGTTATTCTTTTTGTAATTTCTGTTTGATTATTTGTTTGTATATTTTGTTCTTCTTCTTCATTCCATCTATAAGTAAGTGTGGATATTGGTAGATTATGAGTTACTTGAATAACTATTTCTTCATCTTCCTTAGTTATATTTATTTCTGGTTTTTGATTTTGAACTACTGTTGGTGTATTTTTTGTCTCTTCTTTTTTCTTGACTACGTTATATACTCCTAATCCTATTAAGATTACTGCAAATAAAATTATTGCTATTACAAAAAATTTTACAATTTTTTCAATTTCAACTGGGCCTTTATTTTTTTTATTTTCTATTTGCAATATTTGATTCATATTCTTTTTACACCTCTTTTTTATTTCAAAAAAATTATATCATATGCATTTTTACTTGTAAATATTTATTTTTTATATTTCTCTTCTTCCTTCTAATGCCTTAGTTAAAGTTATCTCGTCTGTATATTCTAAGTCTCCACCAACAGGTATTCCGTGTGCTATTCTTGTTACTTTTATGCCTAGGGGTTTTACTAGTTTTGAGATATACATTGCTGTTGCTTCTCCTTCTACTCTTGGATTTGTTGCAAGTATAATTTCTTTTACTGTTTCTGGGTTTAGTCTTTCTAAAAGTTCCTTTAGTTTTATATCGTCTGGTCCTATTCCATTCATAGGCGATATTGAACCGTGTAGTACATGGTATACTCCTTTAAATTCGTGTGTCTTTTCCATAGCAATTATGTCTTTTACATCTTCTACTACGCAAATAACACTTTCATCTCTTTTTGGGTTTGCACAAATTATACATGGGTCACTATCTGATATGTTGTAACATTTTGAACAGTATTTTAAATTTTTCTTTGCATTTATTATTGAATTAATAAATTCGTTTGTTTCTTCTTCGTTTGCATCAAGCATATGAAAAGCAAGTCTTACTGCTGTTTTGTGACCAATGCTTGGCAAGCGTTCAAATGCTTCTACTAGCTTTTCAATTGATGGTGAATAATATGACATATTTTTCTCCTTCTTACATTAGCCCTGGTATGTTGTATTTTCCCATAGATGCTGCTTGTGCTGCATCTACTTTTCTTAATGCTTCGTTTGTACATGTTAGTATTAAGTCTTGTAGCATTTCTACATCTTCTGGGTCTACTACTTCTTTTTTAATAATAATTTCTTTTATTTCTTTTGCCCCTGATACTTTTACAATAATTGCTCCTCCACCTGCTGTTGCTTCAAATTCTTTTTGTGATAATTCTTCTTGTGATTTTTCTAAATCTGCCTGCATTTTTTTTGCTTCTTTCATTAGGTTGTTTAGATTCATTCCTCCGAATCCTCCACCCATCCCTGGGAATCCTCCTCTTTTTGACATTTTTATCATTCCTTTCTTTTATTCTTCTATAATATTTACTGGTATATCTAAACTTTTTACCATTTCTTCTATATTGTTTTCTTGTTTTGGTTTGTATTGGCTTGCATCTATAAATGTTATTCTCATTTGTTTTCCACATTCTAGGGATACAATTTTTGTTAATTCTTCCTTATTTTCTGGTCTTTCTAATAGGGACTTTCCAAAGGCTGTTAACCCATTTGGAAATATTATTTCTAATGTTAAGTCATCCTTTTGTTTTGCTTTTGCTCCCACTAGATTAGAATATAAAACCATTTTTCCTGTGCTTTTTAGCTTATCTAGCACATTTTTCCAATATTCTTCTGATGTTAAATTTTGTACGTTTTTATTTACTTTCGTATCACTTGTTTGTGTTTTTTTTGTATTATTTTTAATTTCTATTTCCTCTTGACTATTTTGTGACTTTTTTGTTATTTCAATTTTTCCTTCTTGTATATTTTTTTCTAGGTTTTCTACTTTTTTTCTTAGTTCTTCTATTCCATCATTTTCCACAGTTGTGCATAATTTGATTATTCCTGTTTGTAACATTATTTCTTTTTGTGTTGACCATTTCATAGTGTTTTCAATTTCAGATAGTGAGTATATTATTCCTGTTAGTCTTTCTTTTGATGTTCTTTGTCCTAGTTCTTCTATTTGTTTTATTTCTTCTTGATTATATATAGATAATTCTTTACTTGTTTTATATACTAAAATATCTCTTACATATTTAATAATTTCCCATAGTAAATTTAATAAGTCTTTGCCATCGTTTAATACTTCATTTAAGGCATTTAATGCCTCTACTTCATTGTTATTTATTATATTTTCCACTATTTTATGAACTGCAGTTATTTTTGGTATTCCAACAAGTTCTTTTACCATTTCTTCATCAATTCCGTCATTTCCTTCTTGTATACATCTTTCTAATATGCTTAAAGCGTCCCTTAGCGCTCCTTCTGATAATGTTGCAATTATTTTTAGAGCTTCTTGTGTTATTTGAATGTTTGATTCTTTACATACAATTTGTAGTCTTTTTATGATGTCTTCATTTGATATTCTTTTAAAATCAAACCTTTGACATCTTGATAGTATTGTTGCTGGTAATTTTTGCGGTTCAGTTGTTGCTAAGATAAATTTTACATGCTCTGGTGGTTCTTCTAGTGTTTTTAATAAAGCATTGAAAGCACCTGTTGATAACATATGTACCTCGTCTATTATATAGACTCTAAACTTTGCAAGTGTTGGTAAAAAGTTTACTTCATCTCTTATTGCTCGTATATCTTCTACACTGTTATTTGATGCTGCGTCCATTTCTACAACATCTGTTAATGAACCGGAAAGTATTCCTTTACATATTTCACATTCATTACATGGCTCTCCGTCTTTTGGGTTTAAACAGTTTATGGCTCTTGCTAAAATTTTTGCAGCTGATGTTTTTCCTGTTCCTCTTCCTCCATTAAATAGATAGGCATGTCCTATTCTTCCTGATATTATTTGATTTTTTAGTGTTTTTGTAATATGAGATTGACCTACCATTTCATTAAAGTTTAGTGGTCTAAATTTTCTATATAACGCTGTATATTCCATTTTTTTCATGTCACCTCTTATAAAAAATGGTGTGAGTTTTCTTACATCTGTATGGAAAACACTCTCCACATAAATACACTACTTATTGCTGCTTCGTTTCCGACCTGACAAGGTTCATAGCTTTTTATTGGAGATTGTTCTCCATACAAATGTAAGAACTCATACCACTTGCAATTATATACAATTTTTTGCGTTTTAGCAAGGTATATTAAATAAGTTTTTTAATATCTTTTGAAAATTATGTCTTTACCATTAATTTGCCTATTTGTTGTTCCTTCTTGTAACAGGTCTCCTGCTGGCATTTCGATGGTTACATTAGCTTTGTATTTTTTTTCAGATTTTAATTCTACGCTAATATCGAAGGATACATTAAATTTTATTTGTTCATTAGTAATTCCAATTTTTGAAAGTAGTGTACCGGTCATGTGTTATTTCGGTATCATCATTTGATGTATAGTTGCCTAAGTTTTCGTTTGTGTATCTTATTAATATAAGACCTCCTTGGTTTGCAATTTTTAAGTCTGCTAAGTCTGAGTTTTCATCTCCTATATATTCTAGTTTATTTTCTACTTTATATTCTTCATTATTTTCGAAATTTACTGTTTCATCGTTTGGCCTATATATATTAATTTCTCCTTTTTGTGGCGCTTCTTGTATTTCAAAGTTATCTATTACGATTTTATCTATAATTTCTTCTTGTTTGTAATTTTTGTTTTTAATAATATCTATATAAATATCATTATTTTGTACAAGATTTAAATCCCATCTATTTTGTGATTGTGTATTTTGTATTCCCCCGGCGTTACTAATTATCATTATTTTTGATACTTCAAATGGCATGTTTGTTTCGCCTTCTACATAATATTTTATTATAATACTTACTACTGTAATTAGTATAATTGCTATGATGATAATTGCTGTATTTTTTTTAATAAAGTTTTTTATATCCATGCCTTTCTCCTTTTTTTGGCGGAGAGGGTGGGATTCGAACCCACGGTAGAATATACTTCCTACATATGTTTTCGAGACATACACCTTAAACCACTCGGACACCTCTCCATATACTTTATTTTTTTAATTTTCGTAGTTCTCTAAAAAATTGTTTTAATAGTTCTTCACATTCTTTCTTAAGTATTCCTGTTTGTATTTCTACTTTATGATTGAATGTATAATCTTCTAAAAGGTTAAAAACCGAACCACATGCTCCTGTTTTTTCATCCATTGTTCCTATATATACTTTTTTTATTCTAGATCCGGATTAATGCCCCCGCACACATTGGGCATGGTTCTAATGTAACATACATTTCGCAATCATTTAAACGCCAATTTTTAAGTTTTTTGCTTGCTTTCCCGAATTGCAATTATTTCTGCATGTTTTGTTGTATCTTGTTTTTCTTCTTTTACATTATGTGCTCTTGCTATAATTTTTCCTTCTTTTACAATAACGGCACCAACTGGCACTTCTAGTTTTTCATATGCTTTTTTTGCCTCTTTAAGTGCCTCTTTCATAAATTTTTCTTCCATACATATACTACTTTCTTTTTTTATGGTGTGCCTAGACGGACTCGAACCGCCATCGGTCGCTTAGGAGGCGACTGCTCTATCCTGCTTAAGCTATAAGCACATATTTTTTTCCCTTTTTATTTTACAATAATTAGAGACATTAATCAATAGATTAATGTTTATTTTCATGGTAATTTTTTGAATTATATTGTGAAATTTTGTAGAATGTGTTATTATTGATAATATTGGAGGGATGTTGAACATGTACAATAATTTGACACAATTTGAAATTCTTACATTACAGCAAGAAAATAATAATTTCGTTTTATCTATTATTGTCGCTATTATTACTTTTATTTCAGCTATAATAGTATATTGCGATTATAGAAATAGAAAAAATAAAGAAAGAGCTGAAAAATCTATACATATTGCAGAAGAATTTGCAAAAAATATAATCGGGCCTATCTCTGTTCTAGATGCTTTTTTTGAAACTTTTGAAATTGATAAAATTATCAAAAAAATCAATTTTTTAGATTTAGAGGATTTTGATAATGAAGAATTAAAATTTATTTATACACAAGAAGACATTGACAAATATGTAGAAGTTATAAATACTAGTGACCCTAAAGGCAAGATTAGAACGCTAATTTGTAATACCTTAAATAAATTAGAATATATGTGTATGTATATTTCTACAGGTGTTGCCGACGAAAAATATATTTACAATTCTCTACATCAGCAATTTTTAAGTGCTATTGCTTTATTATATTTTGAAATATCTATTGCGAATATAGATGACAAAGATAAGTACTATACAAATATTATTCATGTATATAATTTATGGAAAAACAAATACATAAAAGCCACCAAAAAACAAAATAAATTCAAAGAGAAAATGAAAAGGAAACTGCTTCCCAACCATAAAATCTAAATAATTAGCTGTCATAAAAACAGCTAATTATTTTTTTTATTTATAAATATGTCGATATTAATTCTTTTTTTTATCTTCTTCATATTTTGCTAAAGCTTCTGGAGTTATCTCTAAATTTATTTTTTTCATCCAATCTGCATACATAATAAATTCCTCCTAACAATAAATATATTATTGTATAAATATTATATTTTTAAAATTCAAATTTGTCAACTATTTTTTGAAAATTCAATTCATTTTTTCACTTTTAGTATACCATACTTTCTAAAAAATATCAAATTTTATCAAAATAAAATCAACTTAAATTTTTAGCTCTAATCCTATGATTATTTTATAATACTTTTTATTTTTCTATTATATTTATGCTATTGCCATATCTTAATTGAAATTTGTATAATTTTCTTGTATAATATTTATATATTTATTATATTTAGAGGAGTGTATTATGCAGAAGATTTTAGGTTTTATGAGAAAAGCTATTGAGGATTATCATATGATAGATGATGGGGATAGGATTGCCGTTGCTTTGTCTGGCGGTAAGGATTCTATTAGTATGCTTATGGGGTTTAAAGGGTTACAGCGTTTTTATCCTAAAAAGTTTGATATAGTTGCAGTTAGTGTAAATCCTGGTTTTGAGTTTTTTAGCGAGGAGCTTTTGAAAAAACATTGTGATGATTTGGGGGTTCCTTTGTTTTTAGAAAGAACTCATATTAAGGAAATTGTATTTGATATTCGTAATGAAAAAAATCCTTGTTCTTTATGTGCTAATTTGAGACGTGGTATTTTAAATAGTGTTTGTATTCGTGAAGGCTGTAATAAAATTGCTCTTGGTCATAATGAGGATGATGTTTTGGAAACGTTTATGCTTAATTTGCTATATACTGGTAGTATTTCTACTTTTGCACCTATTAGTTATATGGATCGTTCAAAGATTACTCTTATTCGTCCTCTTATTTATGCTCCTGAAAAGGAAATTCGTAAGTTTATTCGTAAGCACAATATTTCTATTATGCCTAAGGCTTGTCCTATGGATGGCTATTCTAAGAGGGAGGATGTAAAGAAAATGATTAAAGATTTACAAATTGATATTCCCCATATTCGCGCTAATTTATATGGTGCTATTCGTAGAAATAATATTAAGGGCTGGAAAAACGAGACCAATTAAGGTCTCGCTTTACTTTACTAGAGTGTTTTTAATAGCTTAATACTGCTCTTACAAAAGACTCGGACACAATGTCCATCTTGAGTCTTTTTGCAATTTTTAGCACGTTTTCATGCGTTAAGTCCTTACCTGGGAAGAAAAGATATATTTGTCCTCTCTTCCGTGTTAATTTGCATGGCTTACCATAGCTTTCTCTTATAACTGACAAGAGAAACCGCTCGGAGATTCTTTTTTCTTGAATTATCATTTTTGTCATATTAAACACTCCTTTTTATTTTGATAAAATAAATTATATACCATTTTACATAAAGTGTCAATATAAATTTTAAATTTCCTGCTTTTCATATTACAATATTTATTGTACTTTTTCTATTACTGATTTTTTTAATTCTTCTAGTTCTTTCTCCGCCTGTTCTTTAGATGTTCCTTTTATTCCCATATAAAATTTTATTTTTGGTTCTGTTCCAGATGGTCTTGCACAACACCATGCATCGTTTTCTAGTTCATAGTATAAAACGTTAGATGTTGGTAAGTTAATTTTTGTTATTTTTTCTGTTTCTATATTTAAAGACTCACTTGTTTTATAGTCTTTTGCATTTATTACTTTGTATTTTCCAAATTGTTTTGGAGCATTTTTCCTTAAATTTTCCATTATATTTGCTATTTTTTCGGCTCCGTCTGCTCCTTCCATTGTAATTGATGTTAAACCTTCTTTGTAATATCCATATTTTTTATATATGTTTTCCATTTGGTCGCATAGTGTTAGCCCCTTTGATTTGTAGTATGCTGCTGCTTCACATAGCATCATAACTGCTGCAATTCCATCTTTATCTCTTGCATGTGTTCCTACTAAGCATCCGTAACTTTCCTCAAATCCAAATACATATTGTTTATCTCCTTTAGTTTCAAATTCTCTTATTTTTTCTCCTATGTATTTGAATCCTGTTAATACTTCTACTAGTTCTAAGTTGTATTCTTTTGCAATTGCATCTGCCATATTGGTAGATACGATTGTTTTTACAAATACTCCATTTTTTGGTATTATATTTCTTTGTTTTTGCATACTTAAAATGTATTCTGCAATTAACATTCCAGACATGTTTCCTGTGAATGGTTTATATTCTCCGGCTAAAAGAATCTTTTGCATATACTCCTAGTCTATCTGCATCTGGGTCTGTTGCTGTTATTATGTCTGCATCTACTTTTTTTGCTAGTTCTAATGCTAGTTTAAATGCTTTTTCATCTTCTGGGTTTGGATAGTCTACTGTTGGAAAGTTTCCGTCTGGCGCTTCTTGTTCTGGTACTATGTATACATTGTTAAATCCTAATTTGTTAAGTATTCTTTTTGTTGGTTTTGCTCCTGTTCCATGTAATGGGGTGTATACAATTTTTAAATCTTTTGCGATTTTTTGTATTATTTCTTTGTTGTATGATAATTTTTCTAATTCTTCCATATATGGAGCATCAATTTCTTCTAATACTGTGTTATATAGTCCTTTTTCTATTGCTTCTTGCTTGTTGATTGTTTTTATTTCATTATAATCTTTTATATTTTTTACTTCGTTTATAATTTCTGTATCTATTGGTGGTACTATTTGTGCACCATCTTCCCAATATACTTTGTAGCCGTTATATTTAGGTGGATTATGGCTTGCTGTTATCATAATTCCTGCTATACATTTTAGTTTTCTTACTGCATATGATAGTTCTGGAACAGGTCTTAATTCTTCAAATATGTATGTTTTTATTCCGTTTGCATTTAATATTAGTGCTGTTTGTTCACTAAATTCTTTTGACATATTTCTAGAATCGTAGCTTATTACTACTCCTTTTTGTTGTCCATTCTTTTTTATGATATAATTTGCAAGACCTCCGAGTTGCTTTTCCTACTGTGTATTTATTCATTCTGTTTGTTCCTATTCCAATTATACCTCTTAATCCTCCTGTACCAAATTCTAGGTCTTTATAGAATCTATCTTCTATTTCTGCATTGTTATTTTTTATTGATTCTAATTCTTTTTTTGTGTCTTCATCAAATAAGGGGTTGTTTAACCATTCATTGTATTTTTTTAGGTATTCTTCCATATATTCCTCCTTAAAATTTATTTATTTCTATTTTTCATATAGTTTATATATAATTTACTTGCTGTTTCTGGGCTATCTACTCCTTCTGCATTTTTTACTGGTGCAAATTCTTCTTCTCTTTTAACTCTTAATATTGCCATATCGTTTAGTTTTTCAAATGCATCAAATATAAATGATTCGAACTTATATGCATTTGGCTCTGTTGGAACTACTATTACACCACTTTTGTCTATATATTTTGCTTTTTTAAATGCACTATGATATGGTAACTTGTTTTTGGCTATTTCTTCTAGGGCTTTTCTATTGAATAGATTGCATAAGATATGTGATTCTCCATATAATAGTTCTCCCTTTTCATCTATTTTTTCTGCCATTTCTTCTGTTATTTCTGTATATTCTATTACACTTGGTTTATCGTTCTTTTTACAAAATACTCCTACTTTTTCTTTTGGACCTGCTTTTACTACTGATTTTCCTGCTGCAAGACATTTATTTTGTATTGCTATTCCTGTTAGTAATGGATCTACCATTTTTGCAAGTACATTATCTACTCCTGCAATAAATATCCACTCTATTCCTCTTTCTTTCATATCTTGTAGTATTCCTTCTTTTCTCATAGCTTCAAATATTCCACCATGCCCATCTGCCGCTTCTTTTACCATTCCTTGTTCGTCTATTAAAATTTTTCCATTTGTATCTAACATCGGTAATTCATTTTGTACAAAGAATTTTACATTTTCTTTTCCCAATCCAAAGTAATTATGTCTTATAAAGAAGCTTTCTGTTTGCTGATTGTTTTCTCTGCTTGTCATAATATACCATGGTATTAAAGCATTGTATTTTTGTCTTGCTTCTTGTATGGTTGCTGCAAGTAGTGTAAATAGTGGTTTCTTTTCTCCTACTTCTAATTCGAATGTTCCTTTTGGTCCATTATGACCAAGTCTAGTTCCTTGCCCTCCTGCCATTGTTACTACTGCATATTTTCCACTTTTTATTACATCTATTCCTTGTTTTTCATAGTTTTGTATATCTTCTTTATTTAATTTTTCTTTGTCTATATATGGTAATGGATCAATTTTACAGTTTGCAAAACTTTTTGTTGTTTTTGTTTGATTGTATAGTTTTTCCATTTCTTCAAAATCAATATTAAAAATTTGATTTATTAGTTCTTCTTTTTGTTCTTCTATTAATTTATCATACCATATTAGTAGTTGCTCTTGTTTATATTTCTTTAGTATTTTTTTTGCTTCTTCATATTTTTCATTCATATTTTCATACTCCCTTTCTTATTATGTAGGAAATTTCATTAAAAATTTCCGAAATAACAAGGTTAAGTTTCCTTGTACTGTGCAGTTTGCAAAGCACCCATGTACATGTGGCGAAGCCACTTTTTTTATAGTATATAAAATTAATGCTATTTATGCTTATATATTATACCATAACACTAAATAAGTCAATGATTATTTTCGCTAACAGTATTTTTGATTCTATATAATTAATGCTCTAGTAATTATACTATAATTACTAGAGCATTATACTTATTATCCTACTATTGATACATCTACTTCTTCTCTTGGTTCTTCTTTTTCTACTTCTGTGTTAATTTTTAAGTTTTTGTATACATTCATTCCTGTTCCTGCTGGTATTAGTTTTCCTATAATTACGTTTTCTTTTAGTCCTATTAATGGATCTATTTTTCCCTTTATTGCCGCTTCTGTTAATACTCTTGTTGTTTCTTGGAATGATGCTGCAGATAGGAATGATTCTGTTGCAAGGGATGCTTTTGTTATTCCAAGTAATACTCGTTTTCCTTCTGCTGGTTGTTTTCCTTCTTTTATTGCTTGTTCGTTTTTGTCTTCAAATTCATACATATCTACTAATGAACCTGCAAACATATCTGTGTCTTTATTATCTTCTACTCTTACTTTTTTTAGCATTTGTCTTCCAATAACTTCGATGTGTTTATCGTTTATATCAACACCTTGGTTTCTATATACTTTTTGTACTTCTTGAATTAGGTATTCATATACTCCTTCTGGTCCTTTTATTACTAAGATTTCGTTTGGATTTACAGAGCCTTCTGTTATTTGTTCTCCTGCTTCTAGTTCATCACCATCTTTTACACGGAGTTTTGATCCAAATGGTATTGTGTATGTTTTTGAATCGTTTTTGCTTGTTACAGTTACCTCTTTTTTCTTTTTGTCGTCTGAAATTTTAACTTTTCCTGCTATTTCTGTTATTATTGCAAGTCCTTTTGGTTTTCTTGCTTCAAATAACTCTTCAACTCTAGGAAGACCTTGTGTAATATCTCCTCCTGCAACACCTCCTTGGTGGAAGGTTCTCATTGTAAGCTGTGTACCTGGCTCACCAATTGATTGTGCTGCAATTATTCCAACTGCTTCTCCTATGTTTACCTCTTCGCGTGTTGCAAGTCCCATACCGTAGCATTTTGCACATACTCCGTGTTTTGAGCGACAGCCTAATGCTGAACGTACTTTTACTTTTGTAATTCCTGCTGCTACTATTTTTTCTGCTAATGCTTCTGTAATCATAGTGTTTGTATCTACTATTATTTCTTTTGTTTCTGGGTCTATAATATCTTCTAATGGATATCTTCCTTCTAGTCTTTCTTGTAGTTTTTCTATTACTTGATTTCCATCTTTTATGTCTTTTACTATAATTCCATCATGTGTTCCACAATCGTGTTCTCTTACTATTATGTCTTGTGAAACATCTACTAGTCTTCTTGTTAAGTATCCAGAGTCTGCGGTTCTAAGTGCTGTATCTGCAAGTCCTTTTCTTCCTCCATGGCTTGATACGAAGTATTCTAGTGGGTCTAGTCCTTCTCTAAATGATGAACGAATTGGTATTTCTACTGCTTTTCCTGATGTATTTGCCATTAGTCCACGCATACCTGCTACTTGACGTAACTGATTCATGTTACCACGCGCTCCTGATTTAATCATCATATAGATTGGGTTTAGTTCATCAAAGTTTTCTTGCATTGCATCAGATACATCATTTGTTGCTTGTTCCCAAACTTTGATAACTGATTCATATCTTTCATTTTCTGTTATTAATCCACGTTTATATTGTTTTGCTATATTTTCAACTTCTTGTTCTGCTTTATCTAATATTTCTTTCTTTGCTTCTGGTATTATAATGTCTTTTGTGCTAACTGTTATAGCACCTTTTGTAGAATATTTATATCCTGTTGATTTAATATAATCTAATAGTTCTGCTGTTCTTGAAAGTCCATGTACATTAATACATTTTGCAACAATTGTTCCTAAGTTTTTCTTTATAACTGGGAAGTTTATTTCTAGTTCAAATGCATTTTCTGGGTTTGATCTATCTACAAATCCTAAATCTTGTGGTATTCCTTGGTTATATATAACACGCCCAACTGTTGTTTGTACTTTTTTAGATTTTATTTCTCCATCTATTTCTTTGAACATTTTAATATATACTTGTGCATGTAGTCCTACATCTCCATTTTCATATGCTATTATTGCCTCATCTACATCTTTAAAGTATGAACCTTCTCCAATTTCTCCATCTACTACCATTGTTAGATAGTAACTTCCAAGTATCATATCTTGTGTTGGTACTGTTACTGGTTTACCATCTTGTGGTTTTAATAGGTTATTTGCTGATAACATTAGGTATCTTGCTTCTGCTTGTGCTTCTGGTGATAGTGGAACGTGTACTGCCATTTGGTCTCCATCGAAGTCGGCATTGAAGGCTGTACATACTAGTGGATGTAGTTTTATTGCTCTTCCTTCTACTAATACCGGCTCGAATGCTTGAATTCCAAGTCTATGTAATGTTGGTGCACGGTTTAACATAACTGGGTGATCTTTAATAACTTCTTCTAATATATCCCATACTTCTGGTCTTAGTTTTTCTACCATTCTTTTTGCATTTTTAATGTTATGTGCTATTCCTCTTCCTACTAGTTCTTTCATAACAAATGGTTTAAATAGTTCTACTGCCATTTCCTTTGGTAGTCCACATTGATATATTTTTAGTTCAGGTCCTACTACTATAACTGAACGTCCAGAGTAGTCTACACGTTTTCCAAGTAGGTTTTGACGGAAACGTCCTTGTTTTCCCTTTAATAAATCTGATAGTGATTTTAATGGTCTATTTCCTGCTCCTGTAACAGGTCTTCCACGTCTTCCGTTATCTATTAATGCATCTACAGATTCTTGTAACATTCTTTTTTCGTTTCTTACAATTATTTCTGGTGCTCCAAGTTCAAGTAGTCTTTTTAAACGGTTGTTTCTATTAATTACTCTTCTATATAAATCGTTTAAATCGCTTGTTGCAAATCTTCCACCATCTAATTGTACCATTGGTCTTAGTTCTGGTGGTATTACTGGTACTACGTTCATTACCATCCATTCTGGTTTGTTTCCAGATAGTCTAAATGATTCTACCGTATCTAATCTTTTAATTAGTTTTACTTTCTTTTGCTCACTCGCGCTTTCTAGTTCTTTTTTTAGTTTTGCAGCTAATTTTTCTACATCTACTTCTTTTAGTAGTTTTTCTATAGCTTCTGCTCCCATTTCTGCTTTGAAGCTTCCTTTTCCGTATTTTTCTATTGCTTCATGGTATTCTTTTTCTGTTAATACTTGACATTTTATTAATCCAGAGTTTCCTTTGTCTGTTACTATGTAAGATGCAAAATATATTACTTTTTCTAAACTTCTTGGTGAAATGTCTAGTAATAGTGCTATTCTACTTGGTATGCCTTTAAAATACCAAATATGTGCAACTGGTGCTGCAAGTTCTATATGTCCCATTCTTTCTCTTCTTACTTTTGCTTTTGTTACTTCTACACCACATCTGTCACATACTATTCCTTTATAACGAACTCTTTTATATTTTCCACAGTGACATTCCCAGTCTTTTGTTGGTCCAAATATTCTTTCACAGAATAAACCATCTTTTTCTGGCTTTAGTGTACGATAATTGATGGTTTCTGGTTTTTTTACTTCACCTTTTGACCATTCTCTTATTTTTTCATCAGATGCAAGCCCTATTTTTAATTTATCAAATATTTCTAATTCGTCCATTTTTGGCCCCTTTCCCAAATTTGAATTTTAATTCTCATCATCTAATATATCGTTATCATTCATTAAGTTGTCTGATCCTAAGTCCGTGTCTTCTAGTATCATTTCATCTTCATCGTCTAGTACGCTTTCAAATAGCTCATCACTATCTTCTGTGTCTAATAAATCTATTCCTTCTTCATCTTCTTCTATGTAGTTTTCTTCTAATTCTTCTTGTAATAAGATGTTTTCTTGTTTTTCCTTTTCTGGATTGTATTCAATTCCTTCGTCTATATTTTCCTTTAGTTCTAATTCTTGGTTATCACTTGAATATAGGCGTACGTCTAGTCCTAAACTTTGTAGTTCTTTTACTAGTACTTTGAAACTTTCTGGTACTCCTGGTTCTGGTACGTTTTCTCCTTTTACGATGGCTTCGTAAGTTTTTACTCTTCCTACTACATCGTCCGATTTTACTGTTAGTATTTCTTGTAATGTATGTGCTGCTCCATATGCTTCTAATGCCCAAACTTCCATTTCTCCAAAACGTTGTCCACCAAATTGTGCTTTTCCTCCTAGTGGTTGTTGTGTTACTAGTGAATATGGTCCTGTTGAACGAGCATGGATTTTGTCGTCTACTAAGTGGTGCAATTTTAACATATACATTACTCCAACGGTTACTGGATGGTCAAATTTTTCTCCTGTTCTTCCATCGTATAGTGTTGTTTTTCCGTCTGTTGTTCTTCCTGCTTTTTCTAATAGTTCTGATATTTCATATTCTTTTGCACCGTCAAATACTGGTGTTGCTACTTTCCAGCCAAGTTCACGAGCTGCTGCTCCTAGGTGTACTTCTAACACTTGACCTAAGTTCATACGCGATGGTACACCAAGTGGGTTTAATACTATATCTACTGGTGTTCCATCTGGCATAAATGGCATATCTTCTACTGGTAGTATTCTTGATACTACACCTTTATTTCCATGTCGACCAGCCATTTTGTCTCCAACAGATATTTTTCTTTTTTGTGCTATATAGCAACGTATTACTTGGTTTACTCCTGGTGCAAGTTCATCTGAGTTATCTCTTGTAAATATTTTTACATCTACTATTGTTCCTTCTTCTCCATGTGGTACTCTTAGTGATGTGTCTCTTACTTCTCTTGCTTTTTCTCCAAAGATTGCTCTTAGTAATCTTTCTTCTGCTGTTAGTTCTGTTTCTCCTTTTGGTGTTACTTTTCCAACTAGAATATCTCCTGGTCTTACTTCTGCTCCTATTCGTATAATTCCGTTTTCATCTAAGTCTTTTAAGCTATCTTCTCCTACGTTTGGTATATCTCTTGTTATTTCTTCTGGTCCTAATTTTGTATCTCTACATTCGCAGTCGTATTCTTCTATATGGATTGATGTGTATACATCTTCTCTAACTAGTCTTTCACTAATTAATACCGCGTCTTCGTAGTTATATCCTTCCCATGTTGCAAATGCAATTAATACATTTCTTCCTAGTGCCATTTCTCCTTTATCTGTAGATGGTCCATCTGCTATTACGTCTCCTGCTTTTACTTTTTCGCCTTTTACTACGATTGGACGTTGGTTTATACATGTTCCACCATTGGTTCTTTTGAATTTTTGTAGTTTATATTTTTCTAATTCACCTTTATCTGTTTTTAGTATTATTTCATCTCCAGTTACTTTCTGAATTGTTCCGTTCGATTTTGCTATTTGCATAATTCCAGAGTCTTTTGCTGCTCTATATTCAATTCCTGTTCCTACTATTGGTGATTCTGTTGTTAGTAGTGGAACTGCTTGACGTTGCATGTTTGCACCCATTAATGCACGGTGAGCGTCGTCGTGTTCAAGGAATGGTATCATCGCCGCACCTACGGATACTAGTTGTTTTGGTGATACGTCTACATAGTCTACTTGTTCTGGTGAAACTTCTTCGATGTCGTCTAGGTATCTTACTTTTACTTTTTTGTTTATGAATTTTCCATCTTTATCTAGTGGTTCTGAGGCTTGTGCTATTCTTGCTCCATCTTCATCTTCTGCACTTAGGTATACTACTTTATCTGTTACTTTGTTTGTTTCTTTATCAACTACTCTATATGGTGTTTCTACGAATCCATATTCGTTTATGATTGCAAATGATGATAGTGCTGATATTAATCCTATGTTTGGTCCTTCTGGTGATTCTATTGGGCATAAACGTCCATAGTGTGTGTAGTGTACGTCTCTTACTTCGAATCCTGCTCTTTCTCTTGATAAACCTCCTGGTCCTAGTGCTGATATTCTTCTTTTATGTGTTAGTTCTGATAATGGGTTTGTTTGGTCCATAAATTGTGATAATTGCGAACTTCCAAAGAATTCTCGTATTGATGATGTTATTGGTTTTGTGTTTATTAATGTTTGTGGTGTTACAACATCTAAGTCTTGTATTGTCATTCTTTCACGTACAACTCTTTCAAGTCTTGTTAATCCAATTCTGAATTGGTTTTGTAGTAATTCTCCTACTGAACGAATACGTCTATTTCCTAAATGGTCTATGTCATCTACTTTTCCTAGCCCATGTTGTAATGTTAATATGTAGTTTATAGATGATAGCATATCTTCTGTTGTAATGTGTTTTGGAATTAGTTCTTCCATTCTTTCTTTAATTACTTTTTCTAAGTCTTTTTGGTTTGTGTTTTCTAGTATTGATTTTAATACTTCATAATTTACGTTTTCTTTTATTGTGATATCTTTTAATTGTACATATTCATTTATATCTACTGTTCCGTTACCAATTACTCTAACTGTTTTATCTTCAATTTTAACATCTACTGCATTAATTCCTGAATTTTGAATTTGTACTGCTACTTCTTTTGTAATAATGTTTCCTGCTTCTACCATTACTTCTCCAGTTTCTGAATTTACTATGTCTTTTGCTGCTACTTGATTTGCAATTCTTGCAGATAATGCTAGTTTTTTGTTGAATTTATATCTTCCTACTTTTGCTAAATCATATCTTCTATTGTCGAAGAATAGGCCATTAAATAGGCTTCTTGCAGCTTCTACTGATGGTAGTTCTCCTGGTCTTAGTTTTTTGTAGATTTCTATTAAGGCTTCGTCTTGTGTTTTTATTGTGTCTTTGTTTATTGTTGCAATTATTTTGTCTTCTTCTCCGAAAAATTCTATTATTTGTTGGTCTGTTAGTAGTCCTATTGCTCTTAACAAGCAAGTTACTGGTAGTTTTCTTGTTCTATCTACTCTTACATAGAATACATCGTTTGCGTCTGTTTCGTATTCTATCCATGCACCACGTATTGGCATTACTGTTGATGTGAATATTTTTTTACCTGTTTTATCGTAATCCACAGCATAGTAACATCCTGGTGAACGTACTAATTGGCTTACAACAACTCTTTCTGCACCGTTTATTACGAATGTTCCACTATCTGTCATTAGTGGAAAGTCTCCTAAGTAGATTTCTTGTTCTTTAATTTCTCCTGTTTCACGGTTAATTAAACGTACTTTTACATGTAGTCTTGTTGAGTATGTTGCATCTCTTTCTTTTGCTTCTTCTAATGAGTATTTTGTTTCTTTTTCCATGTAGTAATCAAAAAATTCTAATACCAAATTTCCACTGTAGTCTATGATTGGGGAAATGTCTTTTAAAACTTCTCCTAATCCAACATTCACAAACCAATTGTATGAATCTTTTTGCACTTGTATTAAGTTTGGCATTTCGATACTATCTTCGGTTTTTGCAAATGTTTTTCTAACGCATTTTTCGTGTTTGATATCTTTTACCAAAAAAATCACCTCTATATTTAATTTAAGCAGAAAAATGAGAATTGCATTTTGAAAATGCTTTTTAAGATTTAATTATATTTAAACAGAAGTCCTTCTTAAATTAAGTTTCCCTAAGTAAGTTTAAGTGTTACTGCTCTTTTCACTTATGCTTACTTGCTTCTACAAAATTTAATTCCTCTTCTTTTAAATTTTTGATAGTAAAAATCATATTCTTATACTATATCATTTTTCTTACGGCTTGTCAAGGTTTTTGGTTCTTTTTTTGTCAACACTTTTTTATACAAAAAAGAACACCAGATATTCTGATATTCCTCTTATTACATATTTACATTATTGAAAACTAAACTACTGCTCTTTTAACTTTTTTCTGTCCTAATTCTTTTCTTACTTTTTCTGCTTTATCTTTTATTTCTTTTAGCCTTTCTTCTGTTGAAAGATTTTTTGTCATTTCATAATGATATTCTCTTACTTTGTGAATATCATCTACTGAAAAACTATCTTTAATAATTGGTTTAGTCATACTTATCTCCTCCTTTTTCATCTTCCTCATTTTCTAATAAAACATAAGGCGAACAAATATCAATAATTCTATTTAAATGCTTTTTAAAACAAATTTGCCTAATTCCATTTATTGTATTGTAATTTACTAAATGTTTAAAATTCCAAGATAATATCATATTAGCATTTGATAATATTGCAACTGCAATATGTGTTGCATCATCCATACTTTTTGGTTTTAATATTCCTTCATCAATTATTAATTTTGCTAATTCATCTACTTCTGTATTTACTTCATATTCTTCGTAATCTATTTCACTTAAATATGATAATAATGTTTTTCTTTTTATAGCATCACATTCCCCAATCTCTCTAAGTACAAGATTTGATATAAGCACTTGAAATCTATCTTTTTTTAAAATCTTCCACATTTCTTGTGTTTCTTTCATTCGGTTAGGTGTGTCTTTTTGATCTAAATAGCTTATTACTGATGTATCTAAATAAACTCTAATTTTATCTATCACGAAAATTTTCCTTTCATCTTTTTTATATATTATACCATACATTTTTATATTATTCTACACTTTTAAATTTTTATTAACCCTAAATTTTAATTGCTTCTATTACTATAATATAATGCATTATATTATCTGTATGTTCTTCTATGTATACTTTCCCAATTGAAAAAGCCTCCTTGTAAATACTTTTGTTTAATTGTATTCACAAGGAAGTTTCTTTATTTATGAACCTTTCAGTGAGCTTTTTTACCTCGTCCCAAAAGTTTCACTTTTTGTCTTAGTCTCTATCGAATAATAATTTAATTGCCCATAATCCTGATATTCCAACTAATATATATATAATTCTTGATAACACTGTCATATTTCCAAATATCATTTCAACAAGATTGAAATTAAATAATCCGATTAATCCCCATACGATTGCTCCTATGATAACTAAAACAAGAGCTATTTTATCAATTATTTTCATTTTTTTCACTCCTATCTTTTTTTATTTAAGTTTTTTCGTATTATTATTATTTTATTTTTTAGATTTTTTATTCTCTTTTTATTTGGAAATTTTTTCAATTTTTAAAGGAGCATATATGCTCCTCTTTTTTAATCTAATAGATCTCTTCTTTTTAGAATAAATATTGCAACTATGGTTACAATAATGCATATTGATAGTAATATTACAAATCCGTATGGATGGTTTTGTAGTGGAACTGGTACATTCATTCCCCATAAGCTTGCAATAAGTGTTGGTATTGCAAGTATAATTGTGATTGATGTTAAAAATTTCATAACTCCGTTTAGGTTGTTAGATATAATTGATGCATATGCGTCCATTGTTCCATTTAGGATATCACTGTAAATTTTACTCATTTCTATTGCTTGCTTGTTTTCAATGATTGCGTCTTCTAGTATATCTTCATCTTCATCGTATAGTTTTAGAATTTTTCCTCTTAGTGTTTTTTCCATAACTAATTCATTTGATTTTAATGATGTTGTGAAGTATACTAAACTTTTTTCTAAGTTTAGAAGTTTTAATAATTCTCTGTTTTTCATTGAATGTTTTAAAATTGATTCTGCAATTTCTGTTTCTTTATTAATTTGTTTTAGGTATGTTAAGTAGTGTGATGCGTTTGTAAGCATTATTTGAAGTAGAAATCTACTTTTTTTGTATGTAGAAAATCCTTTTATTCTCTTTTTCTCAAACCCTTCTATTATTAAGTTTCTTTTTAATGCTACTGTTATGAAGTATTCATCTCTTACAACAATCATACCTAATGGCATTGTTGTATATATTTCTTGATCTTTTTCTTTTTCGATAATAGGGACATCTACGATAAAGAGTATTGTTCCATCTTCTTCTTCCTCATCAATTCTGGCTTTTTCTTCATAGTCTAATGAATATCTAATAAAATCTTCTTGTATATTTACTGCTTGGCATACTTTTTTTATTTCGTCTTCAGTCGGGTTAACCATATTAATCCAACTTCCTTTATTGATATCTTTTACTTGTTTTAACTCGTTTGTTTCTAATTCTGAATTATATACTCTTATCATATTTATCACCCCTTGTTTTTTCACTCTATATTTTATTATATTCTTTTTTTCGTTATTTTTCTACCTTTTTTGAAAAATTTTGTTTAATAAAATTTGCTTTTATTGTATGTATATGTTAATATATATTTAGTTAATCTAGATAATCAGAATTTATTATAAGAAACTGAGGATATTTTGTCTTTTATTTATACTAGTTATTGGCAACAGATGATGAAAATTTTTTATTTAATAAAAAAAACAAAATGCAAGGTGATTATTAGGATGTTTATACGGTGTTTGAAAAAATAATGGAGGTATTCTAATGAAAAATGATAAAAATAATTTACCAGCTAAAAGTAGTAAAATAAAAAGGGCTATATGGCTATTTTTAGCCTCTATTGGAATAGGCTCATCAATTCCTAATTCTACTTACGCAAAAGCACAAGATAATACTACAGTTCAAAATACTAGTACACAAGACAATAATTATGCAAATACTAGAAACACATTTTTAGAGTCTATGAAAGTAGATATCCCTACTCAAGGTGCTATTGATTATAAAGAATTAACTTTGAATGTAGTTAAAGATAAATGTTTTGATAATGTACACAACAGAAATGAATATGTTCAAGAACGAATTTCTGAATTATTTGATGCAATACGAAAAAATGCACCAAGGTTTGCTAATCTTTATGGTATCGAGGATACATCTAACTATACAACTGATTTAGAACATATGGTATATACTCAATTAAATGGTTTAAATGATTTAATATATTCTAGAAGTGAAGATAATGATGAATATTCGGAACGTTTGGACAAAAAAAATGGAGTTCATAATTCCGAAGGAAATTTTATAATAATTAAAGACATGGATACTACAAAACATATTTCCATACGGTACTACTCTTCATGAAATTGAACATGGCATACAACAAAATAAATATTCTTCTGGTGCTGTTTTGCCAAACTACCAAAAAGTATATAGATTCTTAAAAGAACGGAGATTCTGATAGAATTAGACAAAATATATTTGACTTAACTTTTAATGAAGTTACTTATGATGTGTATTATATTATGAATAATATCTGTAATTATTTAACTGATAGTGCTTTACATACATATATTACAACTCCTAAAGAAAATGATAAATATGATAATTTATTTCATTTATTTAAGGATAAATTAGATGAAAAATATGGTGATAATACTGGTGCAAAAGTATATACTTATTTAGCAAATATATGCAAATATGATACTCACTATGGTGAATGTGAAAGCTTAGAAAAAAATTTAAATAAACAAAAAATACTTGCAAAAAAAATTAACAAGGCAACAAACAGCCAGAACATATCAGAAGAAAAACGAAATAATTTATTAAAAACATATAATACAATGTTAAATATGAATATTGAATATTATAATAGCTTAAAAGAAAAGGGTAATGTGTCGAAAGTTGCAGATGGAACCAAACGTCTTCCTTTTAATAATTCAGAAATAACAAAATATAAATATCAACAAGAGGAAGAATTATCTGAATTTAACGACTTTGTATTAAGTTTAATTAGTAAAGATTTTAGTAATATATCTACTAAAGAGGATGCACAAAAGGCTTTAGTTAATTGGAATTTATATAAAACAACCTGTCTACCTTCTAGCAAAGGATTTTTGATTTCAAATAACTTAAAATCTGAAATACCTCTTCAATTAGCCTCAGATAAAGCAAAGGAAGTTCAAACTTTATTGTTTAAAAAATGTAAAGAAACTGGATTATTTAATGATAATGTCAACAAAAAAATATTTAATGCTGTACTAGATGCAAATATTAACGATATAAAAAATGTAAAAATAATTAAAAATAACAATAAAAATAAATTATATGTAATAGATAAATATGCAATTAATACTTTATCTTACTCTAAAAATGCAAACCTTTATAACTTAAACGATGTTGAAGAATATTCTAGCAAAATTGCTAATAATTTAAAAGGGGAAAAATTTGATTTTACTAATAGTAGTAAAGAAATTGCTATAGAACGTTAATAATTAATTCGATTTTAGAAAAAATATTATTGCATTAATTTTGTCTGATAAACCTACTAATGTCCAAATTTTATTATTTTAAAATTTGGACATTAGAATTTAGAATATTCCTATTTTATTAATGTTTTTTCATTTCTTCGCCTTCCTTTTTTATTATTTTTTTACTCCGCTCTTGCTTTTGCAATAAATCTTTGTTTTCCATTATTGTAGCACGTTATTAACGTTATTTCTGTATTACCATTTGTTAATTGGCTTGTGCATGAGTTGTCGTATGGGTCTATTACGTCTGTTTCATATACTTTATAGTCTAATGTTTTCCCTGTTGTATCTGTGATTTTTACTATGCTTCCTTTTTGTATTTTTGATAATTTTCCGAAAAATTTTTTGTTTTTATAGTTATGTCCTACTATTACTAGGTTTCCTTCCTCGTTTGGGTTTGGTCCCCAATATTTATTTAGTGCTATTTTTAGCGCTTCTGTTGATGTTGTTGATAGTACTGGATATTCTATTCCTAAACTTGGTATGTTTAAGGTTGCTATTACTTCATAGCTTTTTCCATTTGATGCTGTGTATGTTGTGGTTTTATATGGTGTATTTGTTTTGCTTTCTTCGTTTTGGGTTTCTTCTATTGTTGTAGGAATTATTATTGGTGTATCTGTTTGTTCTTGCTCTAATGTATTGTTTGTTTCTTTTTTGGTTGTCCCTATTTTATATATGTCTTCTGCTATAGTGTTTGTTTCATTTTCTTTTTTTGCTGTTGCATAAATTTTTAGGGTTAAAAATAATGAAAGTATTAATATGGTTACTAGTAGTAAAATTATTATTTTTGTTGATTTTTTCAAGTTTTTTTCCTCCTAAATTTTAATATAGAGGATGTGTTTTTTCACACCCTCTTATTTTTAATGTATGTTATATCCCTCTATATTCTTTTATTTTATAGTAAGAGAATATACCAACACCTAAAGTAGCTACAATTGCAACAATAACTCCAATTCCAACACCAGTTTGTGGTAATTTTCCTGTTGCTCTTGTGGTATCAGTACCATTAGATGCTCCGCTTCCAGTATAAGATGCTCCACCGCTTGAGCTTCCGTTTGATGTTCCATTATTCGATGAACCACCATTTGATTGATTTTCAGAATTATTTGCTCCACTAGCAACTACTGTAACAGTACAAGTTACTTTTTTCTTACCATCTTGAGAAGTTACAGTGATTATAGTAGCTCCTATCTTTTTAGGAGTTATATTTCCTGCATTATCCACAGTTGCAACCGATTCGTCACTTGAACTCCAATTTACAATTTTATTTGTAGTATTTTCTGGTGAAAATGTAGGAGTAAGTTTTAATGTTTTTCCTAATTCCACTTCCGCTGTAGAACGTAAAGAGATTTTATCTAAAGCAATTTCTGGTTGTAAATTATCAACTAAAATGTATCCATATAAATTTCTTATATTTTTTCCCGCCATATAAATCCACATGTAGTATAACCCAGTATCAGGAACATCAACTTTTGTTACTGGGTATCCATAACCAGCAGAACTAGTACCTCCAAAGCCATTGAAGTAACGCCACTGCGTCCACCCTGAACTAGGAGCTTTAGTTTTTAATAATGATTGCAATTCATTAAAATTTCCACTTTTTGCTTTTATTTCTCTATATTTTGATATAACTTTTTCATCTGTAATTTTTTCATACTGATAATACGCGATACTATTACCTGCCGTCCAGTGTTGAACCTGTACTTCATCTGAACCTAATACTTTACCATTATTTATTACATTATAATTTGTTACATTTAAATATGGAATTGATAAATCTATTGCATGATGATTTACAATTATTTTTCCATTATCTGTTTTATCTCTAATTGTTATATACCCAGTTTCAACAGCAGTAATAATGTCCGTAAATTCTGTTATACTTCCTGAAATATCCACTGTAGCTGTTGTTTCTGTATATTCTGTTATTAAATGCCAATTTTTAACTTCTGTTGCAGATGTTTTTGTAAGTCCAAATTCGTATTCATGTGATTTATCCAGTGTTAATCCTTTAAATTCATATTTTGCACTTCCATTATTTGCATAAATATTTTTTGTAACAGTAACTGCTGCGTTTGAAATGTTTGGTATTATTAATAATAGTAAACTTACAAATAATACCGCAATTATATATTTTGCTTTTGTCATTTTTATCTCCCCTTCTTCTTCTGACTAATTTTTATTTCACATTTTTTAAACATCTTCTTTCCTATGTAGAAATGCATACCCAACTAAACTTATTGTCCCAATCCACATAGCATAAAACCCTAGGTTGCAATATTCTAATGCTTCTATTCCTATTTCCGATGTTACATATATTGCAAATATAGCTGATAATACTGTAGGAATAATAGAAAGTTTATATCCCCATATTTCGTATTTAATATACGGCAGTATTATACCTAATATAAGCCCAGCAATTCCTATTGCTCCTAAAATTCGTGTTGTCCTTATTTTTTCCATGATGTTGCTCATTTTTTATCACCCCCTTTTTCTCATTTATTTATTAAAATATTTCTTTTCTATAGTATTAGTAAATGAATTCATTAGGTTCTCACCTATTGCTTGGTCGCAAATTCTTGTGGTATTGTCTCCCATAATTTTTGAATTTGTAAGTCCTTTTCTATGTTTAATAAAATTATCTATTTTCTTTAAATTAATTATATTTCTTTTTGTTTCTGTTTCGTGGTGATGTCTTTGGTTTAAATTTCTATATCTCAAATACATAAAAATGCAATATCCACATCCACCTAGTTGGAATAACCATCCAAACATACCGAATACAAACATTAAAAGAAATCCTATTATTTCAAGCATACATAAAACTCCTATTAGTTTCGGCATATGTATTGGTACACTTCCCATTGTTTCTTTGGTTCTTGCATTTACTGCTACATAATGTAATACACTAGTATTGTCTCGGTTTACTTGCTGAAAGCTATATAACCAAACTGGAAGGTATGCTGTTTTCCATTGTTTACCTTTTAGCTGAAGTTGTTCTAATTCCCAATGTACTCCCCTGTCGTATTCCCCTATTGTATTGCTTGCTGCAAATCTTGCTATATCTGTTGATTGTTTTTCTACTATTGGCTTTAGTTGGTCAATATTTGTATCTCTTCTTTCAGATGTATATCCTTTTAGGTAGTTTGCATTGTATTTAACACAATTTTCAGTATCAAATGGCATTATGGTGTTTATTATGTTGTTTGTTTTATTTGCATTTTTTTCTAGTTTATCTGAACTAGATTCAACTGTTAGACCTTCTATTGTTAAATCAAAATCACGTTCTACTTCATATAAGTCTGCATCGTAATATGTTGTATAGCTATCTCCTTCTTTTCTTGAATATTTCCTTACTAGTTGTTCTCCTTTGCCTAAAAAATGGGCGTGTGAATTTATATCTACCACCATATATGGGAAATAAACTCCCATAATATTATCTCCTGTAAATTCTTCTTTGAATTTTGGATGTGCAAAGAATTTTCTTTTTCCTACAAATTGTTCTATTTGTTGTTTTGCTTCTGCTTTTGTTACGTTGAATGGTAAAACTAAATCTGGAACAGCTCCATTGGGTATTTGTTCGTTTATTGATAATGTATTTCTACACCAGTGACATCTTGCTTGTGTTGTACTATTTGTATCTATTACAACTTCTGCTCCACAACTGGTGCATTTTAGTGTTATTATGTTTTCATCTTGCTTCTTTGTGTTTTCTTCTATGTCTTGTGCACCTTTTCCTATTACGTCTCCTTTTAGTTTTGTTATGTCGTTTTCCAAACTTTCTATTTTTTCTGGTTCAAATTCGTGTCTACAGAAGTTACATCTTAGCTTTCCTGTTTTGGCATTTACTGAAATGTCTGTTGACCCACAGTTTGGGCATTTGCTTTGTCCGTCTTGTGCTCCTTCATCTGTTTTTACTATTTTTGGCTCGGTATTTAATATTGGATTTATTGCCACTTATTTACACCCCCAAAAGTTTTTTCTTTTGTTCGTCATATTCTTCTTGGGTTATTAACCCGTCGTCTAACATTTTTTTGTATTTTGATAATTTTTCGTATGGGTCGTCTTGTGGCACTGCACTTGCAGGTTGTGCTGGGGCTTGTACCGGTTGTTGCATTGTTCCCATTATGTTTCCCGATGCATTTATTCCCATTCCCATAAATGCCATTCCAGCTGCTCCTCCATTTTCTCCTGCTGATTGTAAGCCCCTTGCTACTGATTGTTGCATAAATGAGTTTCCTCTTGCTCCTGATAATGCATCTGCTTTTTTTACATCTGATAATAGTGCTTTTGTGTCTTCATCATATTCTATTGCTTGTATTGCTACTTTTACTATTTCTAGTCCTCTATCTGTTTTCCAACTGTATGCTTCTTCTACTGCTTGTGATAACGAATTTGCAAATCCTATTTGATCTCCTTGTATTTTTGTTATTCTGTTTCCTTTGCTAGGATCGTTTGTGTAATTTGAGAATGCAGCTGATAAACTTCCTACTACTTCATTAAAGAGTTGTGCTCCTGCATCATTATCCATATCTGCAAAATCGAATACTGTGTTGCTTGTTAAGTAGTTTGTTGGTACAAAGTTTTTTATAAATAGTATTGGATCTGTAATTTTTAGTGTATATGTTCCTCTTGTTATTGCTCCTACTTGTGCATTTAAGTATGCATCGTCCCAATATATTTCAGATTGTGTTCCAAATTTGTTGTTTGGTATTTCTTTCAAATTTACATAAAATGCTGTTTGATTAGAGTTTGGTTGTCCTCCCATTTTGAATCTTTCCCAACTTTGTTTAATTAATGATGATATTATTCCATCTCCAGCAAAAATTGATTGTGTATTTGGGTCTTCTGATGTGTATGTGAAACCTCCCGCTTCTGTAATTATACCTGTTATTTCTCCTTCTTGCATTGTAATAAGTCCCATTCCTTCTGGTACGAGTATTTTACTTCCATTTGAAATAATGTTGTTTGAACCTTTTGTGTTTGAACCTCTTTCTGCATTGGTACCTTGCGATACTGCTGGAAAAATTCCTGCTGTTGCTGGTACTCCAGACTTTGGAACTATAAAATCCAACCATTGATCTGCAAATGTGCCTCCTATTGCACCTGAAAAGGCTTTAATGAAGCCCATAAAAATTCCCTCCTTTGTATTTTATAATTTAAAATGTATTATTTTGTTTTTTACTATATCATTATTGTCGAAGTTTGTAAATACTTTTTATTAAAAAAACTATTATACTGATAGGTAATTTTTTTAAGGTAAAACAGTTTACAGTTTTATGTATATTTTTATATAATTGGTTAGATAATATTAGAGGTAGGTGATATTTATGCAAAAAGGATTCTCCAGATTTTGTCCACGAGAAAAATGGGTAAATAAGAACATTGAAATAGAAGATAGTTTGTATACTGAATTGCAAACATTATCTGAAAATGAAATAGATGCATCTATAAATAAATTAATAGATGCTTGTGTTGAAAATTTTAAAATTAAAGATAATACAGTCATTTATTATAAAAAACCGGAAAATGAGATTTCTATTTCGAGAAGTATCAGATTACGAGAATCTATGTGGAATAAATTAGAGACTTTAAGAAAAGAATATGATATTTCAATTTATAAGTTAATAAATATGTCTATAAAATATACTTTAGACAATAACTAAAAAACAGGTTAGTATGAATTCGGTATACCTGTTTTTATTATATTTTGAAAAGCAGAAAACCCAACTCTTAATGAGCTGGATTTTCTGTTTTCAAGTACACTTGACTAGATGGAGTATGGGTCTATTACTGTAACCTTCATTCCTTCTTGCAGTTTTTCATTAAAGATGAAAGGATTTAATTTTTTTAGCTTTTTTACTTTTATATCATAATCTTCTGCAACAGTTTTCCAGGTGTCACCTTCTTCTGTAGTATATGAGCAGTTTATAAGCATCAGATTGTAAACTTCTTTGTCTTTAGCATTAGTATAATACTTATAATACACTGCCCAGTACTCTCCGTCGACTCTTAAACTATCAATTACGTCATCAACATTTCCGACGTTGCTACTCTTGAGTCCTTTCATTTTCACCATCCAAGGTTCCCCTTGGTGGTTTCTTAATGCTTTCTTTATTTTCCTTTCTACTTTATTTGTTTCCTTCTCATGGATAGGCTTAAAGGTTACTTCTTCTGCCTTTGCATTCCGGCACCCTACCAGTACAATCATAACCGCCATTAAACTTAACATAAAAAATACTTTTCTCATAATGATCTCTCCTTTATAATGTATTATTTTTTATTAGTTGCTCAGTACTAGTGTTTTCCTCCTTTCTTCTTATTTGCGTTTTATAAAATAATATTCAACGCTTTCTACACATGTACCTAATATTATTTTACTACTTTATGTGTACTTTGTCAAATATGGGCAAGATTTATGAAGTTGAAATGTAAAAAGTTAGTGAAATTATTGAATGAATGTGACAAATATGATAAGATTTATGAAAATATGAATTTAGAAAAAAGTTTAGAGGTTTCTATGGTTTATTTTAATGAAAAAAGGTTAGAAAAAATTCGTTTGAATGATAATAATTTCTACGTTGTAATGGATTTTGATATGACCATTACAACTCCTGATAGTGATAATTCTTGGAGTATTTTAGAAAATCCTAATTTTATGGATTGTAATATGAAAAAGGAATCGCGTTTGCTTTATGAAGAGTATTATCCTTACGAATTGGATTATACTTTGGATTTTAATACAAAAACTGAATTTATTTCTGAGTGGTATTATAAGAATATGGATTTATTTTATAAGTATGGTTTGACACATGACATTTTAATTAATTGTGTTAAAAATGGTAATGTTTCTTTTAGGAAAGGTTTTAAGGAGTTTCTTTTCTTTTTATATAAGCATAATATTCCTGTTATTATTGTATCCGCTGGTATTGGTAATGTTATTTATGAACTTTTAAATTTGCATAATTGTTTATTTTCTAATGTACATATTATTAGTAATTTTATTAATTTTGATAATAATGTTATGCTACCTTTTACAGATGAGATGATACATAGCTGTAATAAGTGTATCCGTAAGCTTCCGCAAGATTTGAATAATCAAATTAGAGATAAGGATTATATTTTATTGTTTGGCGATTTAATTGAAGATTTACAGATGGTTCCAAATGAAGATTTATTAAGGACTTTATCTTTTGGTTTTTTGGAAAAGAAAGTTGATGATAATTTACCATTTTATAAGGATTCTTTTGATGTTGTTTTAACAGATAATTCTTCTTTTTACGATGTTCAATCTGTTTTTAATAGGTTAAAAAATGATTAAGTTTTGACTTAATCATTTTTTAGTAAATTTCTTATATAATATTCTTTTCCATTTTCATCAATATATCTAAGATTTGGAAACGTTTTTTTCATAATTTTGTTGGAAAATAAGTTGTCTTCTATATATTGTTTTATTGATTTTTTTTCTGTATTTTCTATATTATTATAGTTTTTAGCTACTCTATTTTGATATGTATTTACTGCCCATACAGTTGCTATGCAATCTATAACTAGGAATATAAACACACCTATATGAAGAGGCTTATAGTTTGGAATTTTTGCAATTATTTTATCTATATATGGTTGTATGAATTTTATTAATATAACTGCTAATATTCCCCAAAAAATTGAATATTTAAAACATATTCTTCCATTTAGGTTCCAGTCAAGATATGCATAGTCCCAGAACCTTGTGCCATACATTGCTTCTAACAAATAGCTTAGGCCATATTCTATAATATTTCCTAATATGCATCCAACAATAAATAACTTAAACCCATTCTTTTTATATGATGATAGTGCAACTATTAAAATGGTTGCTCCTACTCCATATACTGGGCAAAATGGTCCCCATATTAAGCCTTTCCTGCTTTCTAATACTCCTGTAGTTGCATAGCAAAATATAGTTTCAATTGCTAATCCAATTACACTAAAAATTACAATATACCATAAAAGTTGTTTTAGGGTATATTTTTCTTGCTCTTTTTCCACATTTGTCTCCTTCTTATATTTGTTCTCTTAACATTTTATACCTTTTTGTGAATAATTGCCATAGTTTTTTTAATTTTTTTATTCTGCTTTATTGACATAGCACCTATTTTGTGCTATTATATTTTATGCATTTGGGTCAGTAGCTCAGTTGGATAGAGCACAGGCCTTCTAAGCCTGGGGTCGGGGGTTCGAACCCCTCCTGGCTCACCAAGATAGCGCTATCCGAACCCGGATAGCGATTTTTTTGTATTAATTTGTAGTTATTTTAAAAAGATAATAGTTTTAGCAATAGCTTCCATAACTTTATCTCTTTTTTTGCAAAGATTATCATAATTATCTATTCTATGCTTATGAAAATAGCCATTTCTGCATTCGTCCTTTACATAATATAATAATTTAATATATGATTCAACATAAGAATCAAAATTATTTTTCGAGATTATACTCTCACTTGGAATTTTAAACATTTCCTTATGTTTTTGAACGTAATAAATCAACGCATCTAACATTGCTCTTTCTGATATTTCATCATTATTACTTGTTTCTCTAAAACTTTCATAATTTTTAATTTTTCTATACAATAAATATTCTAATGATTTTATAGCATTTATTATTAAAAAAGTAAAATCCTCTCCTTCAATAAAATCATTATTAGGATCTCTTAACGAACTTTTAAATTCGTGAAAAATCCAAAAATTATTTTTTAAATTTTTCCTAACTTCTCCATTTTTTAATAATTCTTTCCTATAAGTTTCAGGATCACATATATTATTACAAAAATTTCTGTATTCCTCGTGTCCGTGTAAATAATATATTTTAAGTGCACATTTATCAATGTCACTAATATTATTCAATTTTTCAATATCTTCTTCATCTTTTTCTATAATATTTTTATAAATTGTTGGATTTTCTATTTTAAATGTATCCTTCATTATTTCTTGATAAATAAGATCAAAATGGGATAAAATTGCCTCATCATCAGCTACATAAAATTCTGCAATATTTTGTTGACTTTGCCCTTGCATATTTTTTATTTCAAAATATTTAGAAATAAATTCTGATGCTTTAGTTTTTTTTAAATCTGCCATAATAGGAAGGCTTGGTAATCTAATAAACTCATTTCTATTAAAAAATAGTAAAGATTTAATTGCTTTGTAATAATGACAATAATATTTATCTTTATATACATAAACATCATCAACTTCATTTTCCGCAAATTCTTTATTGTCAATCATCTCAACATATCTAAATTTTTTCAATTTTGCATTACATAGAAAAACATAATATATAAAGCAATTTTCATACTTATATAATTCATATTTTTTTCCATTAAATTCATAACATTCTGTATCCTTCGTTTTTGTATAATATTTGTAATCTTCATCATATTCATATCCAGCAAATTGTAAATTTGTTAGTGGCATAACACTTTCTTTAATTCTTTCTATATCATTTTTAGAATAGAATTTTAAGCATTTATCAGAAAAAAACTCTGGTAAATATTCTTTTATTCCATATTTTTCTGCAATATCAGAACAGTCCATATAATACCTCCTTAAAATATTTTTATTATTTTTAATTTTAGCATATTTTCAAAATTGCTTCAACACATTATAAAATATATTTAGGATAATTCCATTTCCTAAAAAAATAGGGTTCGTATTTTGTAAGTTTCGGTTCACCAAAACAAGCTGAAATTGAAAAATTTCAGCTTGTTTTTTTTATTTAACATTACTTAAAAGTATTGATATAAGTGTAATATATCTTCTTTTTATTTTTTATCGTTATTTAAAAATTTTCAAAAGCTTTTTAATTATGATTATGATGAATTGCTAAAAATATTATTGAAGAAGTATCTTATATGCTAAAAATAAGACTTGATAATTAATTTATTTTATGATAACTTATTATAAATAGTAATTTGGTCATTGAGATTACATGAAAATAAATGGAAATACTCCTATAATATAGTTGAGTATAAGGGGAAAATGAAATTATGAAAAAGATAGTGAATATATTAGGAAAAATAATATTAATTACTTGTATAATCTTGATAATGATATATATTATATCATTTATAGTGGGAATATTCGATAGCTATAATAATGGTGAGACAAAAACTTTTCTTTTTGGTGGTAGCATTTTTGGACCCAATGATACTGTTTATGGTGAAGAAACAATTAATTTATTTTTATCAAAATTTCATTTTGGGTTTTGTATTATAAGTCTTTATGGTATTATGCCTAGTATATGCATCCCTATTTTTGTTGCAATTTTACTTAGATTTAAAAAAATATTTACTAAAAATATATTAAAATATACAATTATATTACTTTTGATATGTATAATATGCCATATAATATTTCTTAAACAAAACTACGATACAGGACTTATTATTTTACCATATATAGAGAGTGTAATTATATCATATTTAATTGCAAGAGTAATTTTCAAATTTAGTAGCAAAAAATAAATTTACATTTTAGCGATAGATTAAAATCTCTCGAGATAATAAAATAATAATGGATAGGGAAAAAATGAATAAGAAAAAAATAATGTACTTAATAATAAGTGGTATTGTAATTTTTATCATTATAATATTACTGTATAAGTTTAATTTTATTCCACATAAACAATATACTAATAGAGATTTTAATTGAAACTTATATCAGTAGTATTGATAAGGATAATGATGGAATAGATGACCAAATTGAAACTATAGATAAAAATATAGACTTTAGGAGAGTAAAAAATTTAGATATATATTTTAAAAACAACATTATTTCATTAACAACTGATTTATCCGATATTGAAGAATGGCAGGGTGGAGATATAATAGTATTTAAAAATCATATAGGAATAATATCAGACAAAAGAAATAAAAATGGTGTTCCCTTTTTATTTCATCATGCAAATCCAATGCAAGTAAAATATGAAGAAGATATTTTAGAATTATATGACAAAGATTATATTATAGGACATTATAGAATTAGTTGAATAAAGAGATTAAGGATGGTTTTATATGGAATTAAGAGAAGTTAATAAACAAGATGAAGAAAAAATTATGGAAATGTATAATGATTATATATTGAGTGAATTAATACCAGGAATAGATAGATTTGAAGGAATAAGGGATTTTGAAAAATTGCAAAACTTAAACTTTAATGATTGGCTTAAATATTTAGAAAAAAATAAGTATGAAGAAAATTTACCAGATTTATATTCTCCTCATACTTTATATTTAGCAATAAATGATTATAACCAAATAGTAGGTGCTATTGGAATTAGGTGGAAACAAGTTCCAATACTTATGACTTTTGGCGGGTTAATAGGGTATAGTGTACGACCAAGTCAAAGAGGAAAAGGATATGCAACTGAAATGTTAAAATTAGCACTAGATAAGTTTAAAAATACAAATATACAAAATATTTTAATTACTTGTAAAGATTTTAATATAGCATCTAAAAAAGTAATAGAAAAAAATGGTGGTATTTTTGAAAATACATATAGTAATGTTGACGATGGGTATACTTATTTAAGATATTGGATAAAAATTTAGAATGTGTGCAACTACTTACAATACCCGGATAGCGCTTTTTGTATGGAAAGGAAAAAATGGATAAATTAATATTTGGTTTCAAAGAGAGGTAGGGCATTATGAGAAGATGTAAGTGGTGTAATTTGAACAATCCTATATATGTAGAATATCATGATAATGAATGGTGTAAACCTAATTCTGATGATAAATACTTATTTGAAATGTTAATTTTAGAATCTTTTCAAGCAGGTCTTTCTTGGGAATGTGTATTGAATAAAAGAGAGGATTTTAGAAAAGCATTTGATAATTTTGATATAGATAAAATATGCTGTTATAGTAATGCAAAGATTCAACAACTATTGACAAATGAAAAGATTATAAGAAATAAGTTAAAAATAAATGCTACAATAAATAATAGTAAAATTTTTAAAAAAATACAAAATGAATATAGTACATTTTATAACTATTTAAAAACATTTTTTAATGATGAGATTATTTATGAAATAGATAAAACTACAAATAAATTATCAGATAGGTTGTCAAAAGATTTACAAAGAAGAGGTATGAAATATGTGGGAAGCACAATTATATATTCATATTTACAAGCAATAGGAATTATTTATTCTCACGATAAAGAATGCTTTTTGTATAAAAAAAATTAGGTCTCAATTTACCACTTTACAATTTTATGGGTTAATAAATTGTTTTTTAGCTTTATTTCTATGCTCTGTTTTAAAGAAAAGACTAGGGATTTTTCCCTAGTCTTTTTGAATGAAAAAAATATATATTCCCATTAATTGGGGGTTGTAGGGGATTTTGTTCAGAAATAGGGAAGTATTTGAACATATAGGAACCTGTTTTGAAATAATGTTTTTGTGGGCTTTATTATTTAATTTTTATTTACAAAGGTGTTTATCTTATTTATCCCCTACAAGATTAATAACTTTGTTTTTTAGAATATTTCATAATATTCTACTGCTATTCAATATTTTTGTTTGGATTTTTTTATAGATTCTTTTTGACATAATTTTTACTTCTTTTCTCTTAGTAAAAAATTTGAAAAAAATAAACTTGTTTAAAAACCGTTTGCAATTTCTTGCGATTGAATATGTTAATATGTTACTATATTTTTCTTCATTTGTCAACAAAAACTTTACGACAAAATTCGACAAATTGCTACAGATGTAAGCATTCCTACTACATCTGCTACTAATGCTGCAACTAATACATATCTTATTTTTTTTATTTTTACTGCACTTGTATATAGGGCAATTGTATAAAATGTTGTTTCGGTTGATCCCATTATTGTGGATGCTATTTTACCGTATTAAGTTATCAACTCCGTATTGGGACATAATGTCGGTTGCAACTGCCATTGATGCACTTCCAGATATTGGCCTTAGTATTGCAAGTGGCATAATTTCTGCTGGTATCTTTAGTAGATTAATTATTGGTTTTATTAAATTTACCACTAAATCTAATATTCCAGAGCTTCTTAATGCTCCTACTGCTAGAAATATTCCTATTAGTGTTGGGAATATGTTTATTACTACTTCCAGACCTTCTTTTGCTCCTTCTAAGAATGTATCGTATACTTTGTTTTTTTCTATTAGTCCATATATTATGATTAATAATATTATTGTTGGCATTGCTGCTGCTGATAAATAATTTATTATACTCATTTCTCCTCCTTTTAATATTTTTTCATTAATATTTTTGCTGTAGTAATTCCTGCTACTGCTGCACTTATTGTGGCTATCCACACAGGAATTATAATGGATGTTGGGTTAGTTGAACCAAGTGAATTTCTTATTGCTATTACTGTTGTTGGTATTAGTTGTATTGATGCTGTATTTACTATAATGAACATTGCCATTGAGTTTGTTAATTCGTCTTTTTTTGGGTTTTGTTCTTGCATACTTTTCATTGCTTTTAACCCAAGTGGTGTTGCAGCATTTCCAAGTCCTAAGATATTTGCTACCATATTCATTGAAATTTCTTTATGTATGTTAGATTTTTGTGGTATTTCTGGAAAAAGAAATTTCATAATTGGCTGTAAACATTTAGTTAATTTGTCTACTAATGTTGTGTTTTTTGCTATTTGCATAATTCCACTCCATAAACACATTGTTCCTAAAAATGTTATACTAAGTTTCACTGCACTTTCACAAGATTCGAATACTGAATTGTTTATTGCTTCTACTTTTCCGCTAAATATTGCATATATATATGATATTATTATAAAAATTGGCCATATTATATTAAGCATTAAGTTTATCTCCTTTTATTTTTAGTTAATTTTATTCATTTCTATAAAAAAAAATAACTTTTTATTTTTTGTATATAGGCATAGTATGCGTAGATTAAGCATTTTTACGGTTTTTGTCTATAACTTTTCCTAATTTTTTAGGCTTTTATTGCTTTTTTCCATTGACAACTTGGTGCTTAAAATGATATCATTTATGTACGACGTTTGTCGAATTTTGTTGTAAACAGGTTTTATTTTAAGGAGGTTTTTTTGAATAATGAAATCAACAGGAATTATTAGAAGAGTAGATGAACTTGGTAGAGTTGTTATACCAATTGAAATTAGAAATAAATTAGGTATTAATGAGAAGGATCCTATTGAAATTTTTGTAGAGGGGTCTACAATTATTTTAAAGAAATATGAACCAAATTGTATTTTTTGCGGTTCTACAAAAAAATTGTTAACTTATAATGATAAATTAATTTGTAGTAAATGCGCTGAAAAAATAAATGCATTAAATAATGCTGATAATTAAAAGCGTACTTTTTTAAGTTACGCTTTTAAGAATTTTTGGTATATTTCATTTTTACTAACGTTTCTATCTTTGGCTATTTGTTTTATTATATCTTTTTTATCCATACCTTGTTTTTTATAGTATTCATATTGTTGCTCTAATGTTAGATTGTTTAGTCTTTCTAATTCTATTTCTTGTTCTTTCTTTTTACTTTTTTCTATTATTATTACATATTCGCCTTTTGGTGTTTCTATTTCTTTTTGTATTTCTTCAATTGTACCGGTTATATATTCTTCGTGTATCTTTGTTAATTCTCGTGCTATTACTACTTTTCTTTCTTCTAATATTGGTTTTAAGTCTTCTAAGGTTTGTATTAATTTGTGCGGTGCTTCATAAAGGACAGTAGTTTGTTCTTGTTTTTGTATTTGTTGTAGTTTTTCTTTTCTGTTTTTTTTGTTTTGTGGTAAAAATCCTATGAATGTAAATTCTTTTGCATCTATTCCGTGATGCTACAAGTGCTGTTATAAGTGCACATGGACCTGGTATTGGGATTATTTTTATTCGATTATTTAGTGCTTCTTTAACTATTTCATTTCCAGGATCTGATATAATTGGTGTTCCTGCATCCGATACTAATGCTATTTTCTTTCCTTCTAATAGTTTTTGGATTAGTTTATCTGTTTTTATTTCTTCGTTGTGTCTATGGTAACTTATTAATGGTTTTGATATTTGTAAGTGGTTTAGTAGTTTTAATGTGTGTCTTGTGTCTTCTGCTGCTATTATATCTACTTCTTTTAATACTCGTATGGCTCTTAATGTTATATCTTCTAGATTTCCTATGGGTGTTGCAACTATGTATAATTCGCCTTGCATTTTTTCCTCCTTTTTTTGGTTATATTTTGTGATATATTTTTTTTATTTCTTGTGTGTATTCTCCGTTTTCTTCGTATACATATAACGGTGGTTGTATTTTTAAAAATGCTTTTGCATTTTTTATGGCTTTTATTAGTAACATATTGGGTTCTTTATTTACTTTTGGATGTATAAATCTTATGCTTTTGGGTTCTAGCTTGTATTTTCTTAGTGTTTCTATAATGTCTACTAATCTATCTGGTCTATGTACCATATAGAATGTTCCTTTATCTTTTAATAGTTTGTTTGCTATTTTTATGAAATCTTCTAGTTTTGCTGTTATTTCATGCCTTGAAATTAATTTACTTTCGTTTCCGTTTGTAATACCTGTTCCTATTTTTTTATATGGTGGGTTGGTAATTACAGCATCAAATGTTCCTTCTTTTAAATGCTTACTGATATTTTTTATGTTTTCATTTAATATTTCAAATCTATTTTGTAGATTATTTAATTTTATACTTCTTTTTGCCATATCTGCCATTTCTTTTTGTATTTCTATTCCTATAATTTTAGAAAGTTCTGTTTTTGCACATAACATTATTCCTAGAATTCCTGTACCTGTACCTAAATCAACAACTTTACTTCCTTTTTTTATTTCTTTTGCAAAATCTGATAATAGTATACTATCTATTCCAAAACAAAAACCGTCTTGTTTTTGTATAATTTTTAGTCCTTTATATTCTAAATCATCTATACGTTCATTTTCTAATAACTTTTCCATATTTCCTCACTTTTTATCTTCTTTCTACATATTATATATTAAATTTATTGTTTTGCAAAGGGGGCCTTTTTTATGAAGCGTTATTATGGTGATTGTTGTAATGTTTCAAAGTCTAAAAATTCTTGTTCGAATTTTGCATTAAAAAAAGAGAACACTATTTGTTCCCTTTATCAGGTTGAAAATTTTCTTTGTAACTTACAAAAAGCTCTTCGTTGTTTTAAGTTTTATTCTTTCTTTAAGTAGTTGTATCTTGTTTTACAAATGGATCTTTTAAAGATATTGCATTATCTGTAAATGTTGCATCATCTTTTCCATCAATTTGTATTTTTATTGCTTCTACTTCGTTTAGTTGTGTTAATGTGTTTACAATTGAATATATGCTACTACTTTCCGCGTCTACTCCACTTTTATGGTTTTCTATAAATTCTTTAGATAAATCTAGATATAGTATATTGTTTTTTAACTCGATTTTATTTATTTTTGTCCCTTCTGGTATGGCTTTTTCAAGCTTTTCGTTTTTTGGTCCTTCTAGTAATAAATTCATTAATGTATTGTATGGCTCTTTTGTAAGTTCTTTTACATCTATGTTTCTTGCTTCTGGTACTAATGTGTTTGTATCTTTTTGAATAAAGTATAAAGATACAATGGTTTGTCTTAATCCGACTATATCAATTTCTTCTTCTGGTATGTACTCTAAAATTTCATTTTGTAGCTTATTTTCTTGTAATTTTTCATAAATCCTATATCCTATCATTCCTAATACTACAATTATAATAATAAAAATAGCTAAAATTTTTTTGTTTTTCATAAGCTTATCCCTCTCTTTCTTTAATGTTTAATCTTATGATAGACAAGTTTTTTTTAGAACTAAAAATTATTTATAATCGCCTCCACAAAAAAATATTTCTGCAACTTTTTTTTCAAGTGTTTTTGCAATTTTCTCCATAATTTTTGTTGATGGATTTTGTCTTGTTCCTTTTTCTAAATGACACAAATAACCAGTTGATATTCCCACTTTTTTTGCTAGTTCTTCCATCTTCAATCCTTTTTCTATTCTATATTTTCTTATTTTATTTCCATACATATTTATCTCTCCTTTTATTTACAATTTGTCAATATAATATCACTGCTAATTTGACAAGTCAATTATTTTGTGATATTTTTTTATAAAATTTAATATTTTTTTCGTTTACTGGTAGACAACTTGTGTTTTTTTATATATAATAATGAAAAAATATGAAAAAAGAGGTAGAATTTTATGATAGGAGATATGATTGCAAAAGCAAGAAAGGAAAAGAAAATGACAAAAACTGAACTTGCTCGTTTAACAGATATCAATATTGGTCATTTAACACACATTGAAAAAGGAGAAAGAAACCCAAGCCATAAAGCTTTAAAAAATATTTGTAAAGCACTAGATATACCTTATCAACAATTAATGTATACATACGATAAAACAATTAGTGAAGATCAAGAAACTTACCATGTTGTAAGCCATATATCTTATGACAAATTATTGGCTGTTGATTCTGTTAGTGGTTTTATAGATTGTCCATCAGATGTTCCAAGTTCTGCTATTGCTTTAAAAATGAATGATGATTCTATGGCTCCAACTTTTGAGAAGGATTCATATGTTTATGTTGAATTTAATACTCCATTGAATTCAAAAGATTATGGATTATTTAGCTTAAACGGTGATATTCTTGTTAGAAAGTTTTATGCAAAAGGCGATAAAATAACATTAAAGGCAGATAATAAAGCTGTTTCTGATGTTACAGTAAAAAAAGATGATGAATTTTATATGATTGGAAAAATTTTATCAAAATAAGAAATTTATTGTAAAAAAGACTTGAATATTTGTAATTTTAATAATATAATAGGTCTACAAAAGATAAATAAGGAGAGGTTCGAATTATGGAACTAACTAAAAATATTTTTTTTAATACTGATAAATTAATTGAAAATACAACTGTTAAAATTTCATACACAGGGAAATTATTTCAGGATAATGCTGAAAAAGTGTTTATTCACTACGGTTTTGGCAATGAATGGGAAAATTTAAATGAAGTAGAAATGGAAAAAACAGAACTTGGTTTTCAAGCAGAAATTGAGCTTATGTCTCTTGATACTTTTAATTTCTGTTTTAAAGATAATGAGAATTGTTGGGATAATAATGATGGAAATAACTATATTTTCCCAATTGAAAAAAATGTTATGGCTTTAATTGCAAATGATCAAGAATCTTCTAATTTACTTCCTGCAAGAAGATTAAGAAGATCGTATATTTGGAGTAAAAAAATTCGTCTTGCTATATATAAAATTATAACATATATTCCAAAGATTATTTCTGGAAATTATAAAAGAAAAGTTAGTGAATAGTAATAAAAGCACTATATTTTTAAATAATATAGTGCTTCTTTTTTATATAACCCAGCCTCCATTTGGAGATATTATTTGCCCTGTTGTATATGTATCTTCTACAAGCCATTTTACGCACTTGGCAATATCTTCTGGCTCGCCAAATTTTCCAAGTGGAATTTGTTTGTTTATTTCTTCTTTTTCTTCTTTTGTTAAATTTTTATTCATATCTGTCATTATTGCTCCTGGTGCAACTGAGTTAATTCGTATGCCTGATGGACCTAATTCTTTTGCAAGTGATTTTGTTAGGGCATCTATTCCTGCTTTTGTAACTGAGTATGCTACTTCGCAAGATGCACCTGTAATTCCCCAAATAGATGATATGTTTATTATACATCCTTTCTTTTTTGGTACCATGTATTTTAATGTTTCTTGTGTCATGTAAAATACTGATGTTAGGTTGTTTTTTATTATACCATCCCAATCTTTATCTGTAATGTCACAGAACATTTTCCATTCATCTATTCCCGCATTGTTTATTAGTATATCTATATCTCCAAATTCTTTTTTGGTTGTTTCCACAAGTGCTTTTGCCTCTGTTCTATTAGATACATCTGCTTTATATGTTTGTATTTTTAAGCCTTCTTGCATTAGTTCTTTTTTTAGTTCTTGTGCTTCTTTTTGTGATGTATTATAGTTTATCATAACATTTATTCCTATTCTTGCAAGCTGTTTTACTATTGCTTTTCCAATTCCTTTTGCTCCTCCTGTTACTATTGCTGTTGCCATGTTTGTTCCTCCTTATATAATAAAAAAAGCCAATAATTAAGAGTTGTCTCAAAACTATTGACCTTTTATAAATGGAGCCACTTCTCAGATTCGAACTGAGGACCCCCGCATTACAAGTGCGGTGCTCTGGCCAACTGAGCTAAAGTGGCGTTGGTGACCCGTACGGGACTCGAACCCATGTCTCCGCCGTGAAAGGGCGGTGTATTAACCGCTTTACCAACGGGCCGAGTAAAGAATACTAAATTTTTTTAGTATTCTTTTGGTGAGCCATCGCAGACTCGAACTGCGGACAACTTGATTAAAAGTCAAGTGCTCTACCACCTGAGCTAATGGCCCAAAAGCGTACCCAAAAAACAGGTACCTTAATATGTTACTACATTTTCTTCATTCTGTCAATCTTTTTTTCACATTTTTTTCATTTTTTTGTAACATATTTTTCATATTTACAGTCTTAAATTCTTTAAACAATATTTTATGCATTTAGTTGATTAATTATTTCTTCAACATCTATTCCGTGTACCATACATGCTTCTTCTATTGTTTCTTCTTGTGATGCTGGACATCCTAAACAGTGCATTCCTGCATTTAATAATATTTCTGCTTTTTCTGGAGCAACTTCTAGTAATTCCCCTATTTTCATTGTTTTTTCGATTTTCATATTCTCCCCCCCAATGTATAATTTTTCACATTTTATCATATTTATTCAAAAAAGTATAGACAAATCGTTTTTTTTGTTGTATTATTGTTTCACGTTCAAATTTTTTTGAACTATATAATTTCATATTGTTGGGTGGTGATACTGATTGATACGTTAATTCATTTATTTTTTATCACTTTCCTGTTTAACTTTTTTACAGTACTTTATTCTGTATATACTTTTTTCGATATTAAAATTTTCTACAATTTACAAGGTTCAAAATTAAATATCAAAAAACGTAATTTTAATTAGGAGGATTTTTTATGACTTTACAAAAATTTTGTCATCGAAGTTTTTTTTGTGCTATCTTTTTGTTTGTTTTATGCTTAGTTGGTTTTGTTTTGTTTAAACCTATTTATGAGGCTACTTCTATTATAATACCATATTCTTTACATCCTTATGATATTTATAATACAAAACCAGATGTATGGCACCGTTTTAAATTATATTTTATTGTTTTCTATATATTTTCTGCAGTTATTTATTCTAATTTCTTTTATTCTTTGCTATTTAATAGATTACATTTTAAAAGAAATTTTATTCACAAAGATGACTTGTCTTTGGTAAAACATTCCACAAATACTACAGATTTGTTATTAATGCTTGGGAAAAATGAAAACAATAACCTTATTTTCCTTCCTGAAAAAAGTTTATATCAGAATATTTTAGTAACTGGCACAATTGGTAGTGGTAAAACTAGTTGTTGTATGTATCCTTTTACAAGACAGTTAATGGGATATCATCAAAATGATTCTCGCTCTAAAATTGGTATGTTGATTTTAGATGTTAAGGGAAATTATTATCGTGAAGTGGTTAATTTTGCAAAAGCATATAATCGATTGTCCGATTTATATGTTATTGAGTTAGGAAAGGAGGTGAAGTATAATCCGTTAGATAAGCCCAATTTAAAGCCAAGTGTTTTAGCAAATAGACTAAAAACAATTTTAATGCTCTTTTCTCCTAATAATTCTGAATCATATTGGCTTGATAAGGTGGAACAGGTATTAACTGAAAGTATTAAATTATGTAGATTATATAATAACGGATATGTTGATTTTTTAGAACTTCATAGATTAATTACTCTTCCAAATTATTTCATAGATAAAATTGATGTTATTAAAGAATTATTCCATTTAGGTAAGTTATCTAAAAAAGATTGTTTTGATGCTTTATCTTCTATTGAGTTTTTTGAAAAAGAGTTTAACTCCTTGGATTCTAGAACTTCTTCTATTATTAAGTCTGAAATTACTCGTATTACTAATTGCTTTGTGTCAGATTATGATGTTATGCATACATTTTGCCCAAAAAAAGAAGAAATTAATTTTCATGGTTTCCGCGATTTAGTTGATAATGGAAAGATTGTTGTTTTAAATATGAATATTGCTGAATACAAAAATTTGTCTAAAATTATTGCTACTTATTTAAAATTAGATTTTCAAACAGAAGTTATGAGTAGATTAAGCAGGTTCCCATCTCATAATTTTCGTAGTGTTGCTTTTATTTGTGATGAATTTCATGAATATTGTTCTGCATCAGATGCTGATTTCTTTAGTCAATCTCGTGAGGCTAAATGTATTAATATTGTTGCAACTCAGAGTTATTCATCTTTATTAAATTCTATTCCTAATCAATATGCTGTTAAAGTTATTATTCAAAATTTAATTAATAAGTTGTGGTTTAGAACTGATGATACTTATACAATTGATGATATTCAAAAACAAATTGGTAAAGAAGATAAGGTTAAGGTTTCTAAAAGTATTTCTGAAAATGCAAAGGAAACTCATTATAGTTATATTACAAATTCTTTGAATTCTAAAGATTCTAGTTTGTCTGAGAGTATTAACGAATGTATTCAAAATGATTACATATACGATACAAATTTTTTTACACAAAAGTTAGAAACTTTTTCTTGCCTTTCTTTTTTGTCTGATGGATATAAAATTTTAAAGCCAATGAAATTAAAGTTAATTCCATATTTTATGAAATTCTAGGAGGTATGTTATGAAAAGTAAAAAATTATTTTTATTATGTTCTACTTTATTTTTATTAGTTATTTTTTTATTTAGTTTTTCTAATATTTGTTATGGGGCTGATTCTAAGTTAGTAAATACTATAAATAAAGCATTTGAACAAATTGAAAAATGGCTTATTAAGCTTGCAACACCCGCAGCTGCTGTCGCTGTTCGGTACTGGTGTTTTTATGAAAAAGTTTAGTTTTGGAGATGAAGAGCGTATTCGTATTGGTAAAAAATTAATTAAGAGTTCTTTATTTTCTTATGCTTTTATTTTGGCAATTGATTTGATTTTATCAACTATTAAATCCCTAATTGGATAAGGATGTGGTGTTTTGGAAGAAGAAGTTAATATTACAGAAGTTATTATTCAAGCAATTAATACTATTTTTCAAACTATATTTTCGTCTATAGATAAAAATATTTATTCTGTATTAGATGAGGTTACGTTTATTGATACTAATATTTTAAATACATCGTACTTTAGAAGTATTTTTGGAACTTCTACTGCAAATGGTATTTTATTAATTGCAAATTCCCTTATTTTAGGCTTTTTACTATATTATTGTGCTAGGTTATTACTTTCAAATTTATTAATAACACAAGTAGAAAGACCTACTAGTTTTATTTTTAAATTAATTGTTTTTGGAATTTTTATGAATTCTTCTATGTTTATTTGCGAGCAATGTATTTTCCTTGTTTCTTCTATATCATCTGCTATATGCGATTTAGGAAGCAATTTATTTGGTTCTTCTATTAGCTTTTTAGGGTTAGTTGAAAAATTGAATGTAATGATTGAAATTGAAGAAAATAGTTTTACGATTTTTTCTATTGATGGACTACTAAAAAGTATTCTTTCGATTAGTTTCTTGAATTTAACGTTTACATATGCTATTCGATATATTATGATAAAAGTATTTGTTTTAATATCCCCTTTTGCTTTTTTATCTTTAAGTATTTCTGCTACCTCTAGTTTTTTTAAAGCATGGATTAAGTGTTTTATTTCACTACTGCTTGTTCAAATACTTGTATCTCTTGTGCTTGTAATTATATTTTCAATCGACTTTAGCTCTACAAATATTTTCTCTAAATTTTTAATTTGTGGCGCTGTATTTTCTTTATTAAAAGCTAATTCGTATGTTAGAGAATTTATGGGTGGTATTAGTACTGATTTATCTAATGGTTTAAGTGGTCTTAAATCTTTTACTAGATAGCTTTATTAAAAGGTTTATGGGTATATCCTTTTTATTAAAAACCTAAATTATTATAAGGAGGGTTATGATATTTAATATCAAAAATTATGAAGTTCGTTTTTCCTCAAAATTATAATTTTAATAACAAACTATTTGGTTTTATAGATTATTCAACTGCTTTATTGAATGTAATTTGGTGTACTTTTATATTTTGCCTTATTAATATTATATTTGATAATATTAATATTAAAATTTTTTTAATTATTGTACTTTGTTTTCCTGTGATTATTTTTAGTATCACCCGGCTTTAATCACGAAAATATATTGTATGTATTTATGTATATTTCGAAATATATGCGTAGGCCTAAAATTTATATTTATAGAAAGTAATTTTTGATTTTTTTTATTGTAAAGCTTGTCTTAAAATGATATAATTTGTTATATTCTTAATTATAATCCCATTTTTAACAGTTCAAGAAAATTAAAAGCTCACATTCCATTGAAATATATGGAATATGGGCTTTTTTG
>CANRBJ010000008.1 GCA_947628815.1 uncultured Clostridia bacterium
GTTTAATGGAAGAATCAAGTAGCATTGTAGATAGTGGAAAAATGCCAGAAGATAACTATGACGAAGAACAACAAGAAAAAGGACCAGTAACTATAAAATCATTTGAAGTAGACAGCAGTTCGACTAATCCAACAATAACAATAAAATTAAATCAAGCTGTGGAAAATCCTAGATTTTATTTGAATAATGTATTAGTTGATGGAAGTGAAAATGGAGAAGCAAATACATATGCGATAACAGTTAGTAGCGCAGAGGCTTTAAAACTAAATCAAGAAAACACATTAAGAATAACTGATGAAAAAGGAACATTCGAGCAAATTAGAAAATTTATTTATAGAAAATTGAATGCTCCAACAAAAGCTGTTATTGCTGAAGTAACATCAGTTAATGCAGAAAACAAAGTTAATTCGTCTAATGTATCAGACGCTACAGTACTAATACAATTAACTGCAAATAGTGTTCCAGTGACTGCTACAATTACAATAACAGATACAAGTACACCTAAAAATAAAACTATAACTAAAAACACAATTGTCAGTGCAGATCAAACAGAAGTCAGATTAACTGGCATTGATTTAAGTTCTTTACAAGACGGAAATTTAACTATCGACGTAAAATTTACAGATGACCAAGGAAATGTAAAATCTATTTCTAGAAAGAGTATAGCTACAAAATATTCAGAAGCACCAGTTCTAACATACAGTAGCTCTTCTCGTACAAGTGCAACTCAGGCAACTGTAGCTGTAACAAAAACACCTGCAAAAAATAATACTGTATACTTTTTAGTAAAAAATGTAGATGATAATGTTCCAGATGTTGATACTGTAATTAATACTGGCAAAACATATACAAAGACAATCGATATAGAGAATGGTGATGAAAATAATTCATATGTTGTATACTTTGCAGCTATTTCTACTACAGGTACAAAATCAAAAGATGTTCTTGCAATTAATATACCAAAATTAAATGCAACATCTTTGCAAGCAGTAAGTAATGTTCAATTAAAAACTGGTAGCAATTCTAAATTTACTTGGGAAGATAATTTAAATTCTGATGGTTTAATAGGCTATAGAGTAGCATTAGTAAAAGATAGAGTTGAAAAAGCTGTTAAAATTGTTGGAAAAGACGATACAAAAGAAGTTGATTTCTTTGAAGAAATGAAAAAAGAATTAGGTGATTATACTGTTAATGTAAAAGCATTAGCAGATAACATAGACTATACAGATGCAAAAGCATCATCTAGTTCTTCAGTCAATGTTTCTGGTGTTGTTTCAAATGTTGAATTAGATGGAACAAATAGTTTTGCAGCATCTAATCCAACAGTACTAAAATGGACCGTGACTGGTTCAGAGAGTGATGTCGAGGATTATACTATTGACGTTGCAAAATATAATGGAACAAAATATGAAATTGTTGATTCAATTGAAGGTATAACTGAAAAATCTTACGATATTAAAACTACGATTGAAAAATATGGACTAGGTACTTATGGATTTAAAGTTACAGCTAATGCTAAAAATGATGTACTAAAAGTTAATACAAGTTCAGTGGAGAGTTTTGAAGGTAGTTATACAGGTATGAAATTTTATAATGTGAAAGCACTTAGTGATTTAAAAGTATCTACGGTTGAAGGTACTACAGTAACACTAAATGCTAGTGTACTTAAGAATATTTATGATAATAGTGATGGTATTATAACATATGATGTTTGGAAAAAAGAAGGAAATAATGACTTTGTAAAGGCAAATAATACTCAATATAATAATTCAATGTTTACAGTTCTAAATTTGGATGCAGGTAAAACTTATACATTTAAGGTATTAACAAATGTAAAAGTTAGTCCGAAAACTAAAATATATTCAAGTCAAACAGTATATACATCTAATGAAGTAACAGCAACGACATCAAGTAATATTAACTATAGTGACGCATTAACATATACTGCTTATAAAGCTCAAGATAATGCTAATATAACTCCTAAGTTAAGCAATAATCAAATTACATTTAAAGATAATATTATATATATTAAAGGTTCTGATGAGGCAACTATCAAAGAGTATCCAGCAGACAGTAATGAACTTGTTAATAATATAATTAATTTACTAAAACAAATGACAACTGGTAAAGACAAAATAAAAATAGAAAATAATAAAATTACTGAGATAGAATTAACTTCTACTACTACAAAAACATTTGACTTATCTAACTATGCAGAAAATGCTAAGGTTACTGTAGACGGAGCCAAAGGTAAAACGATAACAGTTAAAGGATCTTGTGAAGAAATTGTTGTTAAAGCTACTTCTTCTGATACTGCTACATTTAACTTAACAAATTTAAATGCTAATAAAGTTACTGTAGAATCAGATAATCAGATTTTAACAGTTGCAGATAGTACAAAATTAGTTTTTGGCACTAGCGCTAAAAAAGTCACATTAAATAATGTAGGATTTGACAATGGTAATGCACAGTTAAAAGATATAGTAAAAACAGCAGAAGGATTTACAATTACAGGTGAAACTACAGAAAATCCTTTAAAAGTCGATACATCAAAAGTAAATGCTGATGTAATGTTAAACTTTGTTGCTAACGCACCAAAGAAATTAGAAATTACAGCTAATAATACATATGCAACAAAAATTAATACAAATACAATGACTGGAGATGAACTAGATATAAAATCAGGAAAAGTTGACTTAACAACTGGAGCTAACTTCACAAAAATAAATGTTGGAAATGCTAGCAGTGCAACTACTGCAACTATTGTTACAGATAAAATTGCAACAGCCGACGATGTAAGAAATGCATCTAAATTAAGTAAGGAAAAAGCACAAACATTAATAGAAGGATCAAAATTTACATTTAAAGCTTCTGATAACGATGATAAATTAACATATACTATAGTAGAAAATTCAAAAGAAATTAAGCTAGATATTCCAGAAAACAAAACAGTAACCATAGAAATAGCAAAGTAATTAATTATTAAAATTTAAAAAGATAAACCAAAATTCCAGTGTTTTCTCACTGGAATTTTGGAGTTTTTGATTATATATTTATTGTAAGTGAAAAATCACTGAAATTTGCCTATAGAGTAAATTTTATTCACTCGCAAGAGTACAATTAATTTTTACTTCAATTGGTTTTATTTCAACAGCATTTGTTTTTGAATTTGTTAATTTATATTTTAAAGTTGTTTTTAGGTTCTGTGCGTCTGTTTTTGTCGTGTCTAATCCTAATTTATCTAGATTAAACCATACTGGAACTACATCACAAGCAACTTTACCTTCTGTTCTACTTGTTGTTCCTAATAAAGCACTAGCATTTTCTTTATCAGCATATACAGATGAAGCATCGTCGAAAATTGTAACTCTATCTCCTAATGCTTGTGGAATTTGAACGTATCCTAAAACCCAATTTCCTGTTACTCCATTTACAGTTAGATTTCCAGTTGTAGTAATTGTGAAGCCATCACTGATTTTTGGAAGCATTGCATTATTTAGTTGAGTTGATAAATCTTTTCCCCTAGCAGGCTCAATATTATTTAATCTATCAATTGTTAAAGCTGAACCACTTAAAGATTTATATCCAGATAGTTGCCATTGAACACCAGCTGTGCTTAACTCAGATGTATCTTTTAAAGTTATGGTTACATTTGTACCATTATAGTTAGCACAATCCATTGTATTTACTGTTTTATCATAATTATCTTTGTAAGATTTATTATATTTCAAACCTAAAGCATTATATAGTGTTCTAGTAAGCCCAGAAGTTAACTCTTCACTGTCTGCATCGAAATATACATATTCACTGTAAATATCTCCAGCAACATTATTTCCATCATTGTTTACGGTATTTTCTGTGTTATAATTTCCATCAACAGTGGTACCACTATTAAATCTTACCTTGTCTACTGGTATGTTGTAAGTAATTTTTAATTTTAATGGTTTTTTAGGAGTAGTAGATAATTCTGATGTAAGTTGTCCGTTTTCCATCACAACATCTCTCTCTGAAGCTGATAATTTGATTGTATTTAACGTAATATTTTGTTTAAATGGGGTACTATCGCTATTTTTACCAGCTGCTTTTTGGATAGCTGTAAAGTCAGAATCACTTATTTTGTATCCTTCTGGAATGACGTTCTTTGTATAATCGTCTGCTGCCTCTATTGATTTAACATATACATAGCCTGCATTGTAAATGTTTATTGTAAATGTTGCAGTTTCTGTAGTTTCTCCATCTACACTGTATGTAAAATCAACTGTATATGGTTTCATATAGTCATTAGTATTAGAAAAATCAGGGACTTTAATCCAAATGATTGCTTGTGTAGTCGCCTTTTTCATAGCAGATGTAAGCTTAGCTTTTATGGTTTCGTTTGTTGTAAAATCAGTACTTACAAGAACACTCTCTGGGTTACTAATATTACTAGCTGTTACATTAGTTGCTTTCTTACCACTTGATACTATATCAACAGTTAAACCAACCCATTTACCTTTATTTCCGCTTATTTCATATTCTTTTAATAATTCAGTTTTAGCATATAAATTTATCGTGTTTCTAACAGCAGAATCCATTACTGGTTCTGCGATTTCAGAACCAATTTTTCCTTCCTTAACTTCTGCTTGATTTGCTGTAACTGCTGTTTTTATTGATTTGTTGGTTATTGTAGAATCTTCTAATATTTTTAAACTTAATTTTTTTGTTTCATTTGGAATACCTAACACACCTGAATTATTTACTTTTATTCCCACATCATCATTTTGTGTTGTATCTTCTATTTGTTTACTTGTTGTATTTGAATTAACAAGAATAATATTACTACTTATATAATTTGAATTTATGTATACATAATATGTTTTACCTTTTTCGCTTGCAATTGTTGGTAATGTTGTGTTAGTATTTTTGTCAAATGCTACTAAGTCTTCATCATTATCATAGAATTTGTATTCTCCATCTAATGTAACTTTAACAGCAATTTCTTTACCCTCTGCTTTTGTGTTTCCATTTCCTTCTACAGTAGACGTGTGAAGGTTATTAACATTTAAATTCAGTTCTAGGTCTGATTTGGGAGTTCCAGCAGAACTTGTTACTGGGTCGGCACCCCAAATACTGCCTTGGTGTTTCATGTCATTAGCTACTGTCTCGTTTAGGTTTGTCAATTCAACATTTGGAACTTCCGTAACTGATTTAATTTTAGCTATTGTACAGTTCAATACGTCTACCTTTATTGTCCTACTTTCATTATCTGATTTCAATTCAAATGAATATTCACCTGGTGTCGATGGAACTTCAATATTTCTTTTTGTAGCTGGTTTTTCATCAGCAAATTTTATACCATCCGTACTAGAAATTACACTATTTTCTGGTATATTTACTAATTGAACTTTTACTGGTGTAGCTGTGGTACTTGGAACTACTTTTACAGATAATGTATTTGTTTCCTTATCTATTTCGACACCTTTGACAACAGTATCTTTAGTTTCACCACTTCTAGCATCTAATTCATAATCTAATGAAGCAGCATAGTTATCAGGATATTCAGCCCATTTGCTTTCATCTACAATTTTACCGTCTTTATCAGCTAAACGATTAAATAATGCTTCTTCATCTGATGATTGTACTCCTTTTTTTCCTGAAACATCTCCTGCTACTTGTTGAGCTGATGATAATTTTTTATCTCCTATAAGATTAAATAATGCTTCATCATCACTACTTGTTACTTTTCCATCTCCGTTGATGTCTCCAAATATTTCGATTGTAAATGTTTCATTATTTGATAATGTGATTTTTGCTCCTGTTCCTATTTCTCCTTCAACTTTTGTTATTGTTTTATTAAATCTTTCTGCAACTATTTTTTCTATATCTTCTCTTTGTAATTGTGCTCCTCTACTCATTTCTATAACAATTGCTTTTCCTGCGTCGCTTACGTTAAAGCTATTCTTTACTACTTTTTCTACTGCTGCCTTTGACATTGGGAAAGTTATTCCTGCTAAAATCATTGTAGATGCTATTGTTGTACATAAAAAAGTTTTCTTATTCACTTTTTATTCCTCCTTAATATTAAATAATATATATTGGTACTCTAACAAGATTAAAAAAACTATCCTGCTAGAGTAACTTATATAACTTAATTATTTTTCTCTCTGTGTGTATTTTTGTATATCTTGAACTTACTTTAATTTATTGTTTATCTAATAAGTTAATTATTTAACTAATTTTTTTCTAGCAATGTATCCTGCTGCTATTGTAGCAAGAACGATTACAGAAACTGCTAATACATTAACACCTGTTTGTGGCATTGGTCCTTCAGCTGCTGTTCCATCTCCTGTTTGAGCTGGTGTAAGTGTTGGTGTTGCTTCGTTTGTTGGTTCTAGTGTTGGTTCATCTGTTGGAGTTGGTGTTGGTGTTGGATCTAGTTCTTCTGTTGGTGTTGGTACAGAATTTTGAACTTTTACTGTAGCTTCATTTTTTTCTAATTTAACATTGCTAGCATCTATTATCGTTCCATCTGCTAATGTATAATCATCTCCGTCTCTTGTGTTTAGTGTAAATGTTGCGTTTTTACCGATTGCTTCGTCTGATACTGGTGCAAATGTTAATGTTACTGGATTTGCAGTAGTATTTTGTTTAAATCCTATAGTTACATATCCATCATTATTTTTGATTTGTACTTCACCACTTGTAACGTTGTCAGTAATACATTTAACAGCATCTTTGCTGTATGTTAAATCTAAGAAACCTGTTCTTATTACTTGGTTAGGTTGAATTGTAACGGTAATGTTTCCATTGCTTTCATTTTTTGTAGTTACAGTTGCATTTAAAGCATCAGCAGCATTAACTACTGAAGCAAAGCAAGAAATGCTTAAAACTAAAGCTAAAATTAAAGTTAATAATATTTTTTTATTCATAATTTAAATCCTCCTTAATATAGTAAAATCATCGTTTTACTTTAAATTTGTTTTTTCGTAAGTAATTATCTTCAATTGCGCAAAAATGCAATTTTATGTAAAGCAAGTTACTAACTTCTATATAACAAATAAAAGCACTTCAAAATCCAAAAAATGGAAAAGTACTGCACAGGAATTAAATTTTAATGCTTTATAATTGCATATATCAATACAAGTATGATAAAATATGTTATAGAAATTGCAGACTTAAATTAATAGTCTGAATAAACTTTTTCAATTAGTAATTTAGAAAGTGAGAAATATTATGATTAAGAATACTTTAATTGAAATACTTCATGAAATGGAAGAAGTTACAAAATTATTTAAACTGGAAACATTTGATATTTTCATTATTGGAGGTAGTGCGTGTATTTTAGGTGAATATACTAATAGAGCAACATTAGATATCGATTTTATTGATCTTGGTTATCCAGCAAAATATGGTAAAGCATTTTCTTTGCTACGAGACTATGATATGTTGGAATATGAAAGTACAATATTGTCACCAACATATAAAAATAGAGCAATAAAATTAGATGAGTTTAAATATATAAATGTATATATACTTGCAAAAGAAGATATTGCTATTAGTAAAGTTATACGTCTCGCACCGAAGGATATTGAAGATTTAGATGAAATTATACCTTTATGTAACAAACAACTTTTAAATAATATTATAGATGAAATTCTAAATAGAGATGATTTGTTCGAAAGTAAGAGAACAGAATTTATAAATAAGTTAAAAATTTTTAAGGAGAAATATGATGTATAGGATATTTTGTGAGAGTTATTTTAATTTTTTAAATACTTTTTGTACCGATAGCTATAGGTTAAAAATTGCTCAACCTCTTGAATTGATTGTTAATTTTGATAAATATACAAAAGAGAAAGAAAATGAAAGTATATTATATAAAAAGTTATGTGATTTAATTTGCTTTATGAATAACAATATTAATAAATTTCCAAAGTTAAAAGCTTTTTTATGGACTTTAGATTCGCGAAATATAAGTTACAAAAGTTACAATGTTGCTTCTTTTGATGAATTAGAAGAACAAACTAAATTAGTTAATTCTTTTTTGAAATTAGCTTATTGGTACTAATGCACTAATGAAATAAATATTGTTATGTTCTTACATGAAATTCAAAAATAATTGATTGGTTATTAGAAATCTAATAGCCAATCAATTACATTAATTCTTTTTATTCCATTATATGAAGCATTTGGAAGATTATCTAAAGTAAGTATATATTTTGGATAATGGTCTGTAATTTTATCTAGTGGTCTAAGTTCTCTTTTTAATGTTTCCTCATCTAACACAGAGGCACAAACTTGGTAATAAATCACTTCATCCATATTAGTAGCAATAAAATCTATTTCTTCATTACCAATTTTTCCTATATTAACACGATAACCTCTACGCAACAATTCAATATAAACAATATTTTCTAACAAATGCCCTATATTTGTCTCCTTGCTATTTAATAAAATATTTCTTAAACCAATATCAACAACATAATATTTTTCAAGGCTTTTTAAATATTCTTTTCCTTTTATATCATATCTATTAGCTTCATATATGAAGAAGCTATCCTTTAAAGCAGAGATATATTCTTCAATTGTATGAATAGAAGTATTTTTTCCATTCGAATTTAGTGTATTACATATTTTGTTAGTTGATGTAATGTTACCTATATTATCCATAATAAATTTAACTATCATTTCTAAGGTTGCTATATTTTGTATACTTTTTCTTGATGCAATATCTTTTATCAAAACTGTAGAATATATGCCTTCTAAATAGTCCTTTATAGCTACTGAATTTTTATTAAGTTCATTTATAAATGGGAAAGAACCAAATTCTAAATATTCTTTAAAAGCATCAGACCTATTATTAGAAGAAGATATTTCCATATATTCTTTAAAAGATAATGGCAACATTTCTATTTTTACATACCTTCCTGAAAGCAGTGTTGCAAGTTCACCAGATAATAAATATGCATTAGAACCAGTTATATATATATCTACATTTTTCTTAATAAATAAACTATCTACTGCCTTTTCAAAATTTTTTACATTTTGTATTTCATCTAAAAATATATAATTCATTTTATTTTTTAATAGTTTTTTTTCAACATACTCATATAGCTTTTTGTAATCTTTTATTTCTTCATTTTCAAGTTCTTCAAAATTTATAGATATAATTTGCTCGTTCGAAATTCCCATAGATGTTAAATATTCTTTAAACAATTCTAGCAAAGTGGATTTTCCACATCTTCTTATACCAGTTATAACTTTTATGATTTTTTTATCTTTAAACGCTTTAAGTTTTTCTATATATTCTTTTCTTTGAATCACAATTATCTCCTCCTATTGTTATTATAATATTTTCTTATGAAATAATCAATAGTTTTTGCATTTTATAGCAAAAACTATATTAAAAAATATTTTTTTTGATTATTATACCTATAAAGTTGTTTGCTATGCAAAAAACATTTTGAATAAGTAATCAGATATTATGCGCTACATAAAATAAGCATTTCGTGAAAAAGGAGAAAAAGGTAAAAGTAGAAAAACATATTTATATTCACTAAAAGAATTTAAGTATGGTACTGATAGAGTAAGAGGAGATACATCTGATATAATTGATAAATATGAAAAAAGAGTATTTGGAGCAATACCAGAACCAGATTTAATTGACTTATTGTAAAAGTTGTGTAAAGCAGGTTTATACGTTTCAATAATTATATAATCAAAAACCAAAAAATTCCAGTGTTTTCTCACTGGAATTTTGGTTTATATTTTTAAATTTTTTAATAATCGCTGGAGTTTTTGCTTTTTTGTTAATAATTTTCTACTCGATTATACTTTTTTACGCAATTATTTTCTGATTATTTTAATCCTCCAATTTCAGCTAAAGTAAGTTCAGATTCTGCAGGTATTGTTATTTCAACATTTTCTGCCCCCTTTGATACCTTAACTTTTGCTTTTCCAAATGCTTGTAGTTTAGAACCGAAAGCATTGAAATAATCTACAATTGCTTGTAAGTCAGCATCTGAACAAGAATTTAGCATACTCGTAGTTAAGCTAGAACCCTTTATAGTAGAAGAACTACTTGTTTTTAATGCTTTCAATTGATCAAATGTGTAATTCATAATTTCTATATTTGATAATTGTATTGGAGCTTTTAATTTAGTATTAGCTTTAATAGTTAATTGTGAAGCATTTTCTTTTGCACTAACTGTAACATCTTTCTTGCCAGTTAAATTATTATCAGTAATGACAATATCTCCATTTTCTGTTGTAACTGAAATATCAGCTTCTACTTTTGTAGTAGAACTACTATTAGATTTAACAGTAACTTTAGCATCTGAATTTATAGTTATTTTTCCTAATTGGAAATCTCCTAATTTTGCTTGATCCATTAATGTTACTTCTAATTCTTTTCCAGAATGATTTCTTATATCTATTGTATTATTTTTTGCTGATTTTATTTTTAAAGTATGCGTACTGTTTAAAGTTTCAGATATTTCCAAGTCACCAGATGATGAAATATCTATTTCATTTATTGTAGCTGTAGCATTTGCAAGTATTGTCACTGTGACAGCTGACGTATTTTTACTTATTAATTTAACGCCATCCGATACTTTTACAGGAGATGTATTAGTAGTATCTAACTTAAATAATGCCCCACTACCAGTTAATATAACTTCTTTCGCATCAGTCACTAATATTCCCATATCTTGTTCATATTTATTTCCTTGAATTTCAAGAATTCTGCCACCTGCTTTTATTGCTCTCGCAGTTCCCTTTGTTGCAATTTCACCTGATTTAATTGTAACTTTTTCATCTGTTATAGAAACTATAGTATCTCCATCATTTAATGAATTAACTAAATTCTTCGCGAAATCGTCATTTAGTAATTTATCTGGATCATAATAGTCTGTACTTTTACTAAATAAAACTTCCTCACCATTAATCCATATTTTTGTACTATTGTCTGTGTAAACTTTTCCTATTGTATCTTCTTTTTTAGTTGGAGGAGTTGTTTTTACAACAATTAATCCTTCTAATGAAGGTAAAGTTTTATATACTGTTAGTTCTTCAGACAATGCAGTTCTTCCTTCAGCTAAATCTCCATCTACATGAACAACTAAAACGAATTTATAAGTTTTTCCTTGCTCTAATCCATCTACTACTAGTTTTCCACTTTCATCTTTAGCTACATTTTTTCTTGTATCTGCTAATTCATAGTGTGATTCAGCTGTAGATGATTTTTTTTCACTCCAAACCTCTACATCATAAGTTATTTCATCACCTAATTGTTCAATTAATGTTATTTCATTGAAAGTTAAACTTACTTCTGTATCAGTTTTTTTACTTGGTGTCATATTAACATTTAATTTTAAATAATCTTTTGTTGTTTCATTTGGCTCTGAAGGCACAACTTTTCCTTTAGAACTATTGGCTATAATTTCAGCTTTATAACGTGTATTATTGTTAGCTGTGAAAGTAGATGATGATGCTATATTCTTTAATTCTATTTCTGTCACATTTTTATCTATATTATCTTTATAAGTCGCCTTCGTCGTATAAGTGCCATTTGATGCATTATAGCTATATACATTTATAGTATAACTACTAAATGCTTCATTTTCTTTATCTGCGTATTCATCCCATTTTAATAATACTTTTTCTGGATCTTCTTCATCTACTACAAATTGCAAACCAGTAACTTTTGCCAATTGTGAAACTTCAAATTCAACTGGTTCTGTTTCTTCAGAAGCACTCGAATCACCATCTGATTTACCATTAGAGCAAACAGTTACCGAGTATTTTCCAGCCTTATTTATTACACTACTTAAAGTTTGAGAAGTACCTGTTACTTTCTTTTTCTCCCATACTACTCTTCCATTTTCATCGTATACATTTACTCTATACCCCTCGCTAGGAGCACCTTCTTCTGGTGCTTTCCACGTTGCTTTTAGGTCATCGTCTACAGATAAATTTGTAACCATACCTTCTACTTTGCCATTTGTGTCGTTTGGTACTATAGTTTCTTGTACAGAACTTGAAAGATTACCAACCTTATTTTCAACTACAAAAAATACCTTATTAGTAACATTGTTCTCTAATACAACATTTTGTAATATAGAATCAAATTTGTTATTTTCTACTACCATAGATTTTACATTTTCATTTTGTTCTGGATCAATAAAGTCTGATACACCACTAACAGAATTAGATGTAGCAACTATGTAGTATACTTTTACAATGTCACTATCTGCTTTTGCTTCAAACTTCAAACCTGCGTTTTGTGTTCCATCACGTCTTGCACTTACCTTTACTGCTTCTGGATGTATTCTATTTACTGTAACTTTTGTTGTTGCTACAACTTCATCAGAATCTTTTATTTTTAATTTTAATGTTACTTCTGATTCTGTATTAGAATTTGTAAAGCTACTCATGGTAGAACTTAAATTAACTTCAATTTCATCTGTTTCATTGGCATATTGTGCTATTTTTAAATCAGCAGTAGTAATTTTTACATCTCTATTAGTATTATTATTTAAATAATATAATTCAAATTCAGTTTCTTCTTCAACTCTTCCATTTGGTACTGTAATTTTTATTTTACTTGCACTACTATTTGTGTCATTTATTATGTTATTGCCATTTACAGTAAATTCATAATTATATTCTTCTATTTCTGTAACATTATCTTCTGGTAATTTATTAGCAAAATCATCTAATCCTCCAATAGTATAATTATATATACGTTGAGCGTCTGTAGTATTCATTTCTGTATCGTCTCCATTGAATGCATACACATCACCAGCCATTTTTGCATATTCATTTTTTAATACCTTATCTCTAGCATCTTCAAATGTAATATAGTTATATAGCTGTTGAGCATCTGTTGTTGTTATTTGTCCATCGCTATTAACATCTCCTAATAATACAACAACAAATTCTTTGTCTTCAGAAACTTTAACAATTGTTCCTGTACCTACTGCTGTATTATCATTTTCAATTGTTTTTCCACTTGCATCTGTAATTGTAAATTTTGCATTTGTCTTAATATCAGTTAATTTCTTCTCTACTATTGCAGTTAAATTAGCTTTTGTTAATGTTGTATTTTTGTCTGTTAATTTTATTGTTAATATGTTCTTTTCACCGTTAGTAGTAAAAGAACTTTGACCAATTACAGTAGAACTTGTAACTGCTTTAACTACAGCATCATTAGACATTGGAAATACTACACCTGCTAATACCATAGTTGAAGCAATAGTTTTGCATAAAAAAGTTTTTTTATTCACTTTTTATTCCTCCTTATATTTATATTATATCTACTATAACAAAAATGAAATTAACTATTGTCATAGTAGATTATATTTAATTTATTTACTTTTTTATAAAAATTTATTATTTTAACTTTTTAGCTTGTTTTATTTAACTAATTTTTTTCTAGCAATATATCCTGCAACTAATGTAGCAAGTACGATTGCAGAAACTGCTAAAATATTAACACCTGTCTGTGGCATTGGTCCTTCAGCTGCTGTACTGTCACCTGTTTGAGCTGGTGTAGGTGTAGGTGTTGATTCATCTGTTCCAGCTGGTGTAGGTGTAGGCGTTGGTGTTAGTGTTGGTTCATCTGTTCCGGCTGGTGTAGGTGTAGGCGTTGGTGTATTTTCAATAACTGTTGTTTTAGCAGCATTAGTTACTACTTTAACAGGAAGAACACTGTAATCTGTTAAAGATACTGTTGATTCTAATGCTTCTAAAGTAAAGTCTAAAGAAGTGTCTTTAGATAAGTCTTTATTTGCAGTAAAAGTTAATTGTATTGTAGGAATTCCTGTTTTTGCTAAATTTCCTTGTGCCATAATTGATAAATTTACATAAGAATTTGCACCTTTGTTAGCATTATCTGTAATAACATCCATACTATCAATTGAAACAGATTTGTATGTTACTTTGTTAGAGTCAAAGTTTACTCTAAAATGTGGGTTTTGTGTTGGTTTTGATAATGTAATTGTTACAGTAAAATCATCACCAGCTATAACATTTTTTGCAGAGCTAAGTTCAGCTGTAACGCTATCATCTGCAGCATTAACTACTGAAGCAAAGCAAGAAATGCTTAAAACTAAAGCTAAAATTAAAGTTAATAATATTTTTTTATTCATAATTTAAATCCTCCTTAATATAGTAAAATCATCGTTTTACTTTAAATTTGTTTTTTCGTAAGTAATTATCTTCAATTGCGCAAAAATGCAATTTTATGTAAAGCAGATTTCGAAGTTTTCTAATTTTTAAAACCTATGAGGAAAAAATACATTAAATTTTTGGAACAAAAGTATTACAATTACTTACATTCATAATTCAAAGCAGTATCATGTAACTTTTTTTTATTAAAATATTTAAAAAAACTACTAAAATATAAATTTTTAGTGTATAATATTTGTGTAAAATATAAATTTTGCTAAAAGGTGACAAAAATGATGTATGATTTAATCGAAGTAACTCCCAAACTAAATAAAAAGAAAGTATTCATTGTTTCTGTTATAGCAATAGTAGTTATACTACTATTTATTTTCATAATAATAAAAGCAGCAAAGGCGCATAAACAAAATAAAAATAATGTTATAGAAAATACAGTAGCAGAAGAAAATATAGTAGAAAACGAAAATGAAAAAGAAGAAAATCAAGTAAGTATAAATATGAATCCATCATATACAGAAACAGGAAGAGAGCTTATGAAGAATATATATCATTCAGAAGAAAAGATAGCATACCTAACATTTGATGATGGCCCATCTAAATCAGTTACTCCATTGTTATTAGACTTATTCAAACAAGAAGACATTAAAGTAACTTTTTTTGTTTTAGGTTCAAGGGCAGAATTAAATCCAGATTTAATAAAAAGAGAGTATGATGAGGGGCATTATATTGCAAATCATGGTTATTCGCATATTTATGGTAATATTTATTCAAGTGTGCGGAGCGGTGTTAGATGAGTATAATAGAACAAGAGATATTGTAAAAAATATATTAGGAAATGACTATGATGGACATTTATTCAGGTTTCCTGGAGGTTCAACAGGTGGTAAATATAATCAAATAAAGAAAGAAGCAAAAACATTATTAGATGAAAATAATATAGCATATGTTGACTGGAACGCATTAAGTAGTGATGCAGCAGGAGCAAAAACGAAAGAAGAAATTATTCAAAATACAAAAGATACAGTAGGAGAGAAAAAATCAGTTGTTATTTTAATGCACGATGCAGGGGATAAAATATTAACATATGAAGCTCTACCAGATATTATTTCATATTTGCGAGAGCAAGGCTACACATTTAAAAATTTTTATAGCATTATAAAATAAGAGTATTGACAGAATCAATATTTCGCAATAAAATACACATATATTAAATAAAGGAGGAGAAATTATGCCACTTGTAACAACAAAAAAAATGTTTGAAAAAGCTATGAAAGAACATTATGCAATAGGAGCGTTTAATGTTAACAATATGGAAATTATACAAGGAATTATAGATGCAGCAAAAGAAGAAAATTCACCAGTTATTTTACAAGCATCTTCAGGAGCAATTAAATATGCAAGAGTAAACTATTTAATGAAAATGGTTGAAGCAGCTTGTGATGAGGCACCAGAGATTCCAGTTGCTTTACACTTAGACCATGGCCCAGATTTTGAAACTTGCAAAATGTGTATAGACGCAGGTTTTACATCTGTTATGATTGATGGTTCTAAGTATGATTTTGAAGAAAACGTTAGTTTAACAAAGCAAGTAGTAGATTATGCACATGCACACGGAGTTGTTGTAGAAGCAGAACTTGGAAAACTTGCAGGAATTGAAGATGATGTAAATGTTGCAGAATCGGATGCAATGTATACAGACCCAGCCCAAGCAAAGGAATTTGTAGAAAGAACAGGATGCGATTCATTAGCAATTGCAATAGGGACAAGTCATGGTGCATATAAGTTCAAAGGAGATGCAAAATTAAGATTTGATATTTTGGCAAAAGTAAAAGAATTGATACCAGATACACCAATTGTACTACATGGAGCATCTACAGTAATTCCAGAACTTGTAGAAATGTGCAATAAATATGGAGCAAATATTCCAGGAGCCAAAGGGGTACCAGATGAAATGTTACATGAAGCAAGTTTAAAAGGTGTTTCAAAAATAAATGTAGACACAGATTTAAGACTTGCAATGACAGCGCAAATTAGAAAAGTATTTGCAGAACAACCAGAGGCATTCGATCCAAGAAAATATTTAACACCTGCAAGAGAAGAAATAAAAAAGACAGTAGAGCATAAAATTAAAGACGTATTTGGTTCAAGTAAAAAAGCATAGAAAAGAAAGGGATAATAAAAGACTTAATCTTTTATTATCCCTGCTATTTTTATTATACAGCTATTTACAAATGTAGCGAGCTGTGATATTCTTTGATTATATACTAAAAAAGGAGAGAATAAGTGGTAGATTTAAACCAAGATGTAAAATTTGTAAAAGGAGTAGGACCTAATAGGGTAGTTTTACTAAATAAATTGGGAATATATACATTAAAAGATTTAATTACATATTTTCCTCGAGAACATGAAGATAGAAGCAAGCCTTCTAAAATTGCTGAAGTTGTAGATGGGCAAGAGGCTTTAATTGAGGGAATTTGTGTATCTAGAGTGAATGAAATTAGAACAAGAAGAAAAAATATGACAATATATAAATTAATGGTAAGAGATGATACAGATACGGCCGTTCTTACTTGGTATAACCAATCGTATTTAAAAAGTAGATTTAAAATGGGAGAAAAGTATTCCTTTTTTCGGGAAGGTAAGTATTAAAGATGGTGTAACCCAGATGATTTCTCCTACGTTTGATGAAGAAGGAAAAAATAAAAATACAGGAAAAATTATTCCACTTTATCCATTAACATATCAGTTATCACAAAATACCATTAGGCAGATAATTGAAAATGGATTAAAATTAGTAGAAGGAAATTTAAAAGAAACTTTACCACAGTATATTTTAGAAGAATATAATTTGCGTAATCGAAATGAAGCAATTAAAAGTATTCATTTTCCAAAAGATTTTGAAGATTTTGAATATGCAAGAAAACGTTTGGTATTTGAAGAATTATTGGGAATGCAACTTGCACTTCTTAGCTTAAAAAATAAGAACACAGTAGAAAGCACAGGTATTGCTTTTCCAAAAGATATAAAGATGTCAGATGTTATAAATGAACTTCCATTTCGCTTAACAAAAGCACAACTACGTGTTTTAGAAGAAATTGATAGTGATATGGAAAAAGATAAACCAATGAATAGATTATTACAGGGAGATGTTGGTTCACGGAAAAACAGTTGTAGCAATTGTTGCAGCATATAAAGCAGTAAAAAGTGGATATCAAATGGCAATTATGGCACCAACTGCAATACTTGCTAGCCAACATATGAAAGGATTTAGCGGAATTTTAGAAAAGTTTGGAATAAGATGTGAGTTGTTAGTTAGTGGTATTACAAAAAAGAAAAAGGAAGATATTTTAGCAAGACTAGCAAATGGAGACATTGATGTACTAATTGGAACACATGCAATGTTAGAGGAAAATGTTGTTTTTAAAAATTTAGGTCTTGTAGTTACAGATGAACAGCATAGGTTTGGAGTAAGACAAAGAAAAATAATATCAGAAAAAGGTAATAACCCAGATGTATTAGTTATGACAGCAACTCCAATTCCACGTACGCTCGCATTAATTTTATATGGAGATTTGGATATATCTATAATTGATGAATTGCCACCAAATAGAAAAAAAATAGATACATTTGCAGTAACTAAGGCAATGACTGAAAGGGTAAATAATTTTATAAAAAAACAAATAGATGAAGGTAGACAAGCCTATATTGTGTGTCCATTAGTAGAAGAAAATGAAGAAATAAAGGCTCGTGCTGTAATGGAACTTGCAGAGCATTATAAAAAAGAAGTGTTCTCAGAATATAGAGTAGAATATTTACACGGAAAAATGAGACCTAAAGAAAAAGAAGATATTATGGAAAAATTTAAAAATGGTGAAATAGATATACTAATATCGACAACAGTTATTGAAGTAGGAGTTAATGTTCCAAATGCAAGTATAATGGTAATTGAAAATGCAGAAAGATTCGGACTTGCAGCACTTCACCAATTAAGAGGGAGAGTTGGTAGAGGGGAATATAAGTCATATTGTATCTTAAAATATCAAGGAAATTCGGAAGTAATAAGACAGCGTATGAAGGTAATGCGGGGAAACAAATGATGGTTTTGTTATTTCTGAAAAAGATTTAGAATTAAGAGGCTCTGGAGAATTTTTTGGAACAAAACAGCATGGGCTTCCAGAATTTAAAATAGCAAATTTATTTGAGGATATGCCTATATTAAAAATGGCACAAAGTGCAGCAATAAAAATCTTACAAAAGGATGAAAAGTTAGAGCAAAAAGAGAATGAACTTTTACGTGATATTGTAAAAGAAAAGTTTAGCGGTAGAATTGAAATATAGTAGGAGGAAATATGCAAGAGGGATTAATTATAACAATAGTATCTAATCTATATGTTGTAGAAACAAAAGAAGGCTTATATGAATGTATGGCAAGAGGAAAATTTAAAACAAAGGATATAAGCCCAGTTGTAGGTGATAAAGTAAGAATTGAAGTTACAGATGAACAAAATAAAAAGGGAGTTATTAATGAAATATTACCAAGAAATAATTACATAAAAAGACCAAAACTTGCCAATATAGATAAACTAATATTAGTAATATCTGCAAAACAACCAAAGCCAGATTTATTAATGCTAGATAAACAACTTGCATTTTCAGAGTTTTTAGGAATAGAGCCTATTATTATAATTAATAAAATTGATTTAGAAAAAGAAGCAACAGTTGAAGAAATAAGAAAGATTTATGCAAGTATTGGTTATAATGTTATAATAACCGTTGCAAATAAAAGAAAAGGAATTAGCCAAGTACAAAAAGTATTAAAAAATAGTATATGTGCTTTTTCTGGAAACTCTGGGGTTGGAAAATCCACCTTGTTAAATGCAATTTTTGATAAAAATATGACAGAAGAAGGAAACATTAGTAAGAAAAATCAAAAAGGGAAAAATACAACAACACAGATTAAGTTATATAAATTAGAAGATACTACATATATTGCAGATACTCCTGGCTTTGGAGCATTTGATGTATATGAAATAGAAGCCTCTAATTTATATCGATATTTTAAAGAGTTTAAAGATTTAGAAAAAAATTGTAAATTTGTAGGATGTACTCATATAAAAGAACAAGAATGTGGCATTAGGAAAGCATTAGAAAGAGGAGAAATATCTAGCATGCGATATAATAATTATATAAAAATATATGAAGATTTAAAAGATAGGGAGGATCACAAATGGTAGAGATATCAACATCAATATTATCAATTAAGGAAAATGCGATACAAAAGTTTTATGATTTAGAAGTTGCTCGTACTGATTATTTTCATATTGATGTTATGGATGGAAAGTTTGTAAAAAACGATACAAGTGTTATTATGAAGGAATATACAAATACGATTAAGCAAATATCAAACATACCAATAGATGTGCATTTAATGGTTAAAGATGTACGAAAGTATGTTGATGAGTATTTAGCGTATATGCCAGATAGAATTACTTTTCACTATGAAGCATTAGAAAGTATTGAAGAAGTAAAAAACATAATACAATATATTAAAGAAAATAATGTAAAAGTGGGAATATCTATTAAACCTGATACAAAAGTAGAAGAAATATATGATTTTTTACCATATGTACATATGGTATTAGTTATGACAGTAGAACCAGGTAAGGGGGGGCAAAAATTAATTCCAGAGACATTAGAAAAAGTAAGAATATTAAGGCAATATGTAACTAATAATAACATAGAATTAGATATAGAGGCAGATGGAGGAATAAAGCTTGAAAATATACGAGAAGTAGTAAGCTCTGGAGTAGATATAGCTGTTGTAGGAAGCGGAATAACTAATACTAAAAATTATACACAAACAATAAAAAAATTAAAAAACGGTTAATTTAATTGGAGGAAAATAATTATGAGAGTATCAACAAAAGGAAGATATGCGCTAAATGTAATGATAGATTTAGCGTTGAATGCAAAAGAGAATTTTATACCATTAAGAGACATAGCTACAAGGCAAGGAATATCTATGAAATATCTAGAGCAAATTGTATCTATGCTAAATAAAGCAGGATATTTACAAACAGCAAGAGGAAATAATGGTGGGTATAAATTAACTAAGCGACCAGAAGAATATAAAGTTGGAGACATTCTAAGAGCAACAGAAGGGGATTTAGCACCAATTATGTGTGTAGTAGAAGATGGAAATTGTGATAAAAAGGAAGCGTGCAAAACTTTCTCTTTTTGGGAAGGATTAGATAAAGTAATAAACGATTATGTAGATAGCAAAACTCTTGCAGATTTTTTAAAATAACTATGACAAATTATGTAATACCATTGACCTAGTAGGAATTATGTGATATAATTCCTACTAATTTAGTATGAAAATAAAAAAGGAGAAAATATATGAATAAATTGCTAGAAATAAAGGACTTATATGTTAATGCTGAGGACAAGGAAATATTAAAGGGATTAAACTTAACAGTAAATAAGGGCGAAACTCATGTTATTATGGGGCCAAACGGAGCAGGAAAATCTACTCTTGCAAATGTTATATTAAATAATCCACAGTATAAAAAGGTAAGTGGAGTAGTTGAGTTTGAAGGAGAAAATATAAACGATTTATCAACAGATAAAATTGCAAAAAAGGGAGTATTTATGTCGTTTCAATCTCCAGAAGAAATACCTGGAATTTCTGGTATAAATTTCTTAAAATATGCAAAAAACAAAATAACAGGAAAGCCTGTAAAGGTATTTGAATTTAAGAAGCAAGTACAAGGATATATGGAAGAATTGAATATGAATCCAAAGTTAATTGAAAGAAACCTAAATGTTGGATTTTCTGGAGGAGAAAAAAAGAAAAATGAAATTTTACAAATGCTTGCATTAAATCCTAAACTCGCAATCTTAGATGAAACAGATTCAGGACTTGATGTTGATGCTATAAGAACTGTATCTAAAGGAATAGATATGTACAAAAAAGATAAAAATGCAGTTATTATTATAACTCATAATACACGTATTTTGGAAAATTTAAAAGTAGACTATGTGCATATTTTAGTAAATGGAAAAATAGTAAAAACTTCTAATGAGAGTTTAGCAAAGGAAATAGAAGAAAATGGATATGCACAGTATAAATGAAAGGAAATACCATGAGTAAAACAAGTATAGATGAAATAAATAGAAATATTTATGATATAAAAAATAAAGACGATTATGCTTTTAAAATGCAAAAAGGGTTAAATAGAGATATTGTAAAAGAAATATCTCGTATGAAAAATGAACCTAATTGGATGCTTGAAATAAGACTTAGAGCTTTAGAAACATATACTGAGTTAGAACTTCCAACTTGGGGACCAGATTTATCTGAACTAAATATGGAAGAAATTGCAACATATGTACAACCAAAATCAAAATTAAAATCTCGCTGGAAAGATGTTCCTAAAGATATTAAAAATACGTTTGATAAATTGGGAATTCCAGAAGCAGAGAAGAAATCTCTTGCAGGAGTTGGTGCACAGTATGATTCTGAGGTTGTATATCATAGTATTAAGGAAGAACTAAAAAAGCAAGGTGTTATTTATACAGATATGGATACTGCTGTAAAAGAGTATCCTGATATTGTAAAAAAACATTTTATGAAATGTGTTCCAATTAATGACCATAAATTTGTTGCACTTCATGCAGCTGTGTGGTCTGGAGGCTCATTTGTATATGTGCCTAAAAATGTAAAAGTAGATATTCCACTTCAATCATATTTTAGATTAAATTCTCCAGAATCTGGGCAATTTGAGCATACTTTAATTATTGTGGATGAGGGGGCAAGCTTGCATTTTATAGAAGGCTGTTCTGCTCCTAAGTATAATAAAGTGAATCTTCATGCTGGATGTGTTGAATTGTATGTGAAGGATAATGCTTATTTACGATATTCTACAATTGAAAACTGGTCTAAGAATATGATGAATTTGAATACAAAGAAAGCAATTGTTGGAAAGAATGCAGATATGGATTGGGTTACTGGATCTTTTGGGTCTAAAATTTCTATGCTATACCCAATGAGTATTCTTAATGGAGAAGGAGCAAAAACAGAATATACAGGAATTACTTTTGCAGGTGGGGGACAGAATTTAGATACTGGTTTTAAAGTAATTCATAATGCACCGAATACTTCATCTGTAGTTAATTCTAAGTCAATTTCGAAAGATGGTGGAGCTTGTACTTATCGTTCACTTGTTAGGATTGGGGAGAATGCTAGGAATTCTAAATGTAGTGTGAGTTGTGAATCGCTTATGTTAGATGACATTTCTAGGTCTGATACAATTCCGGTAAATGATGTGCAAAATGAAGATATTGAGTTCTCACATGAGGCTAAGATTGGGAAGATTAGCGATAAGGAAATTTTTTATCTGATGAGTAGAGGGTTGTCTGAGGATGATGCTAAGGCTATGATTGTTAGGGGATTTGCGTATCCTATTTCTAAGGAATTGCCGGTAGAGTATGCGGTTGAGATGAATAATTTAATTAATTTGGAAATTGAAGGGGCTATTGGATAAATGAATAATAATATAAGGGTAAATGAAACTCCGGTTAGGACTTCAAGAAGTTTTAATATTAATGATATTATATTAGAAAATTTTAATATACCAGAAGAGCTTCCGGAATTTAAAGATAATAGTAAAAATGAAGAATTGAATTTAGAATTTAAAACTAAGATGAAAAAGGTTCGTTATGGTGTAAGTGAGGATTTTACAGAGCAGATTGAAAAATATGCGAATGTACGTAAAAGTTTACTAATTGATACTAAGAGTAATGATGAAATTATTGTACCATTAAAAATGGACTTGGAAAATAAGATTTTAGTAGATGATATAAAAATTTTTGCAAAAAAAGGTGCTAAGGCTACTGTTATTGTAAAATATGAAACCCAAGAAGATATAGAAGCTTATCATAATGGTAGAATTTTATTATATGCCGAAGAAAATGCAAAAGTAAAGGTGATAGTTTTAAACTTTATTAATACTAAATCAAACCAGATACTTGCTATTCAAAACGAATTAGAAGAAAATGCAAGAGTTGATTATACAATAGTGGATTTTGGTGGAAAAAATAGTGTTACGAATTATTATACAAACTTATTCGGGAAAAGTTCGAATAATAGTTTGCATACTATTTATTTAGGTAAAGATGAACAATTATTTGATTTAAACTATATAGGTGAACTAAGAGGAGAAAAATCGAATATAGATATAGAAGTTCAAGGGGCTTTAAAGGATAAAGCGAAGAAACATTTTAAGGGAACAATAGATTTTAAGCGTGGTTGTAAAAAAGCAAAAGGAAATGAAAATGAGTATTGTATGCTATTATCAAATAATGCTAAATCTATTGCATTACCAATGTTACTTTGTACAGAAGAAGATGTAGAGGGAAACCACAGTACAGCATCTGGAAAAGTAGATGAGCAAGAGTTATTTTATATAATGAGTAGAGGTATTAGCTATAAAGACGCAGTTAAACTAATTGTAAGAGCAAAATTTAATAAAATACTAGAACGTATTTCAAACGAAGAATTAAAACAAGAAGTTTTAGATGAAATTGATAGGAGATTAGAAGAATGAGTTATAAAGAGGATTTTCCAATTTTAAAAAATAGGGATATTGCTTATTTAGATAGTGGTGCAACAACACAAAAACCAAAAAAGGTAATGGATGCTATTTCTAATTTTTATGAAAAATATAATGCAAATCCTCATAGAGGCGCATATTCTTTAAGTGTTGAAGCAACTAAAATTTATGAAGATACAAGGAAAAAGATTCAAAAGTTTATTAATGCACGTTTTGCAGAAGAAATTATATTTTCTAAAAATGCAAGTGAAAGTTTAAACTTAATTGCTTATTCATATGGATTGGATAACCTAAAAAAAGATGATGAAGTAGTTATATCAATTATGGAACATCATTCTAATTTAGTACCATGGCAATATGTAACTTCAAAAACTAACAGCAAACTAAAGTATATGTATATAAACGATGAATATGAGTTATCTGAAAAAGAAATAGAAGAAAAGATAACTAATAAAACTAAAATTGTAGGAATTACGCATATTTCTAACGTACTTGGTACAATAAATAAAGTAAAAGAAATAATTAAATATGCACATAAAAAAGGAGCAGTTGTAGTTGTGGATGCTTCTCAAAGTATTCCACATATGAAAATTGATGTGCAGGATTTAGATGCAGATTTCTTGGTGTTTTCAGGACACAAAATGCTTGCACCATTAGGAATTGGAGTATTGTATGGAAAAAGAGAAATTTTAAATAAGATGAATCCATTTTTAATGGGTGGAGATATGATTGAATATGTATATGAAGATAAAACTACTTTTGCACCATTACCAAATAAATTTGAAGCAGGTACACAAAATGTAGAAGGGGTTGTAGGATTAGGTGCTGCAATAGATTATATAGAAAGTATTGGATATAATAAAATTAAAGCTATAGAAGATGAAGTTGTTGAATATGCAAAAGAAGAGTTATCAAAATTAGAATTTTTAGAGCTTTACATTACTCCTAATAAAGAAAATCATTCAGCGGTTATATCGTTTAATATTAAAGGAGTTCATCCTCATGATGTAGCAAGTATATTAGATTCACAAAATGTATGTGTAAGATCAGGTAATCATTGTGCACAACCTTTAATGAGATTTTTAGGCGTAGATTCTACGTGTCGTGCAAGTTTTTACTTTTATAATACGAAAGAGGATGTGGATAGGTTAACCAGAGGATTAAAAAAGGCATATGCGATGTTTGAAAAATATATTGCGAAATAGAAAGGATTTTTTATGGATGGTTTAGAAGAATTATATAATGATTTAATTATGGAACATAGTATGAATTCATATAATAAGAAAGAGTTAGAGAGTTATGATTTTTGTGAGAAAGGGCATAATCCAAATTGTGGAGATGAAATTGAGTTACAGTTAAAGCTTGATGGAGATAAGATTGAAGATATGGCATTTATAGGACACGGATGTGCAATTTCACAAAGTTCAACATCTGTTATGATTGATGTATTAAGAGGAAAGGACATTCACGAGGCAAAAGATATTATAAAAACTTTTATAAAAATGATTAAAAGAGAAATTAAAGATGAAAAAGAGTTAGAAAAATTAGAAGAAGCAATTGCGTTTAAGAATGTATCAAATATGCCAGCACGAGTAAAATGCGCTTTACTTGCTTGGCATACAATGGAGGAAATGTTCGAAAAAAATGGAAAATAAAAAAGTATTATTAGGAATGAGTGGAGGTGTTGATAGCTCAGTATCTGCCCTCTTATTAAAGAATATGGGATATGAAGTAGTGGGGATTACATTAGAATTATTTGCAGGTTCTTGTTGTAATATAGATACAAATATTGATGCAAAGAATGTGTGCAATTCTTTAAATATCCCACATATTACATACAATTTAAAAGAAGAGTTCAAGTGTAAAGTAATTGATAATTTTATTGCGGAATATGCAAACCAAAGGACACCAAACCCTTGTATTGAATGTAATAAATATATGAAATTTGGTTTTATGTATGAAAAAGCAAAAGAAATAGGTTGTAGTTACATTGCAACAGGTCATTATGCTAGAATGGAGTACAGCGAAAAATATGGAAAGTACGTATTAAAAAAGGCAAATAATATTGCAAAAGACCAAAGCTATGTTTTATATAATCTACCAAAAGAATTACTAGGAAAAGTTATCTTTCCTTTAGGTGATATGACATCAAAGGAAGAAGTAAGAAATATAGCAAGAACAAGTAATTTAAAAGTTGCAAACAAACCAGATAGTGAAGATATATGCTTCGTGCCAGATGGAGACTATAAACGATTTTTAGAAAACAATTCTAACTTACAACCAAAAGAAGGAAATATTGTAACAGCAGATGGTCAAGTATTAGGAAAACATCAAGGGTTATATAAATATACCATAGGGCAAAGGAAAGGGCTAGGAATTTCATACAAGGAGCCTCTGTTTGTAGTTGGATTTAATAAAGAAAAAAATGAGCTAATAGTAGGAGAACAAGAAAAAATTTATAAAAGTGAAATGTTAGTAAACAATATTAATTTACTATTAGTAGATAAATTAGAAGAAGCTACTAGAGTATCTGTTAAAACAAGATATTCTGCAAAAGAAGAAAAGGCAACTATTGAAAAAGTAGATGAAGACCTAATAAAAGTAGTATTCGATAATCCGGTAGCAAGAATAACACCAGGGCAGTCGGCAGTGTTTTACATAGGAGATGTAGTTTTGGGAGGAGGAAAAATTTTAAGCTAGAAATGTTTATAACAGCAAAAATACAGACGAAAAATTATATACAAGTGAAAAACAGATAATATAAAAAAGTGCAAAAAACTATTGACAAAATTTTATTATTATCTTAAAATTGCAATATAAAAAAACATTCCAAACAAGGAGAGGAGACCTTTATTATGGAAGAAAAAGAAGTTTTATTAACACAAGAAGGATATGACAAATTAGAAAAAGAATTAGAATATTTAAGAACAGAAAAAAGAGCAGAAATTGCAGAACGTATAAAAGTTGCACTAGGATTTGGTGATTTATCTGAAAATTCTGAATATGATGAAGCAAAAAATGCACAAGCATCTAATGAAACAAAAATAGCAGGATTAGAAGCGAAGTTAAGATATGCAAGAATTATTGATGAATCTGAAATTGATACAAAATCTGTTCAAGTTGGCAATACTGTTAAAGTAAAAGACATAGAGTATGATGAAGAATGCGAATATACAATTGTTGGTTCAACAGAAGTAGATTTATCACAAAACAAAATATCTAACGAATCACCAATAGGAGCAGCATTATTAGGAGCTAAAAAAGGAGAAACAATCGAAGTAAAAATACCAGCAGGTATAGCAAAATATAAAATATTATCTATAAAGAAATAAAACCCTTTTCGGGTTTTATTTTCTTACTTATTAGTTTTTACTATTCTAATATTAACACTATTTAAATCTGAATTTGCATAAATTTTAATAGGACTGCCCGTATTATTCTTAAACTTAAAATCTACACTTCCATGAGCAACAGCAGCATCTTTATCTTTTTCAACATAGTGAACCTCTTTACTGTGAGGATGACGTTCTTTTACTTCTAGGTCACTAACCATTAAAACAGCATTATATAATGTACTACTCACTTGACAGTTTCCACCACCATACATTTGAATAGTTTTACCATTTGAATCAAAAGTATCTGCTTTTTCATATCCCTTTTCAGCAGTAGCTACACCAATTGTATCACAAAAAGAAAAAGTATCGCCAGGATTAACAATTGTTTCATTTAAAGTAGAAGAAGTAATTCCAATATTACGACTTCTTGGAGAATCTTGACCATTTAATTTTGTAGAAAAAGAAGCAATTTCTTCTTCATTTAATTCATCAACTTCATGTTCTGCAATACGTATTTCATTTACAGTATTATTGTTAGAAGGAGTATAAGAAACTTCAGCATTTAAACGATTAACAGAAGGAGAACTTGCACCACCATTGTTAGTATCATTTTCATTTCCGCAACCAGTAAGTAGAAAAGAGAGTAAAGCGAGCATTAATAAAATATAGATAGATTTTTTTACCATTTGTTTTCATCCTTTCGAAAAATTTTAAAATATTATTACTTATTGTAACCAAAAATGTGAATAATATTGACAAAATCTTAAAATATAGTATAATTATATAGGAAGAGAAAAACGGGAGGAGAACAATATGGTTGCAAGAATATGGAAAAAAGTTGGACTTTTTATTTTAATTGTTGCATGTTTATTTAACATTGTTTTTAAATTAGTAAACAAATTACCATTTTTTGAGGAATTAAGAACTTCTGCACAATATATGATGCAACAAAATAATGAAAAAAAATAAAATTTTCAAATTTTGGTTGAAATAGCTAAAAATATGTGCTAAGATAATAGATAGCGAATTTTATTAAATATGAAAGAGGTGAATACAAAATGAAAGAAGGATTACATCCAGAATTTACAGAAGCAACTGTAACATGTGCATGTGGAAATGTATTTAAAACAAAATCAACAAAAAAAGATATAAAAGTAGATGTTTGCTCAAACTGCCATCCATTTTGGACAGGAAACTTAAAAGTTAACACCACTGGTGGTAGAGCAGATAAGTTCAAGAAAAAATACGGACTTGCATAAAATAAAAACCATTTTGAAAAATCAAAATGGTTTTTTTTTTCAAATTCTATATGAATAAAAGTATAACTAAAATTTAATATTTACTATTGTTAATATATTATTTTTATGATATAAAAATATAGAGAAAAAAGACTAGGAGAAAGTATGAAAAAGTTATTATTTTCAGCAGTTGATTTAAATATAGGGGGAATTGAAACTGCTCTATTAACCTTAATTAACAATCTAGCACAAAAAGACTATGATATAACTCTTGTATTAGAAGAAAAAAAAGGAGTTTTTTTAACTAAGTTAAATTCAAAAATAAAAATAATTGAATATAAGCCAAATAACAATCCGAATTTTTTTATTAGAAAAATTATTAATTTTTCTAAAAGAATAAAATTTACTTTACAGTATAAAAATAAATTTGACTTTTCTGCATCATTTGCAACATATTCTAGGATGGGGTCATTTGTTGCAAGAATAGCATCAAAAAATAATGCTTTATGGGGGCACAATGATTATTTAGAGTTGTATAAACATGATAAAGAAAAAGTAAAAGAATTTTTTGAAACTGTACATAGTAGCAAATTTAAAAAAATAATCTTTGTATCAAAAAAATCGTGCGAGACATTTTTAGAAGTTTATCCAGAAAAAAAGGGTAGTGTTATTTTTTGTAATAACTTAATAGACTATGAAAAAATACAAACACTAGCACAAGAAAATATAAAAGAAAGAAAAACTAAATACACTTTTGTAAATGTTGGAAGACATGATGAAACTCAAAAGAAATTAACAAGAATTTTAGAAGCAACAAAAAAGTTAAAACAAGAACATAACGATTTTGAAGTATGGTTTATTGGTGATGGAAAAGATACAAATACATATAAAGAACTAGCAAAAGAATATGAAATAGAAGAATATATAAAATTTTTAGGTGCCAAAAAAAATCCATATCCATACATAAAACTTGCAGATAGCATAATTTTAAGTTCAGATTATGAGGGATATCCAGTGGTTTTTGTAGAGGCATTTGTGCTAAAAAAGCCAATAATTACAACTAATGTTGCAGATGCAATGGCAGATATTGAAAATAAATTTGGAAAAGTTGTAGAAAAAAATTCAGAAGATATATATTTTGCAATGAAGGAATTTCTTGAAGAAGGATATGTAATAAAAGAAGAATTTAATCCAAAACAATTTAATAACGAAATTATGCAAAATATAGAAAAGATAATAGTAGGTGAATAGTAGAATGCAAAAAATAAGTATAATTGTTCCAGTATATAACACGAAGGAACAATTAGATAAGTGTTTATCATCAATTGTATCACAAAAAGATAATAACATAGAAGCAATTATAGTTAATGATGGATCTACTGATTCATCTGAAGATATAATATTACAGTATGTAAATAAATATCCGAATTTGTTTTATTATTATAAAAAAGAAAATACAGGGGTATCTGATGCTAGAAACTTTGGTTTAGATAAAGCAAAGGGGGATTATATTTTATTTATTGATTCTGATGACTATATTGATGAACATTTAATAGAAAACTTAAAAAAACATATGGATAGCAATACTGAGATAATTAAATTTAAAGCAAGTTTTGTAGAACAAGGAAAAATTACAAAAATAGATGGGCCAATCTTTAACCAAACAACAGGAGAAAATGCTTTTAATTTATTAGTTGGTAAAGACATAATGTTTGATGCTGTATGGGTATATTTATTTAAAAAAGACTTATTTACAAAAAATATGAGATTTCGTACAGGCACATATCATGAAGATTTTGGATTAATTCCTTTAATGGTGCTAAATGCAAAAAGCGTTATTTCTACCGATATACAGGGCTATTATTATGTACAAACAACAAATAGCATAACAAGAAACAAAGATTATGAAAAAACTATTAAAAGTTTTGAAGATACTTTATTGCATTATGATAATATGTTACAATTTATTAGCAATCTTAGTGTTTCAAAAACGACTAAAGAAAATGTAAAAAGGTATTATACAAATGCAGTTTTATTAAGGTTAGAAGCAATAAAAAAGGAAGATAGAAAACAGTATATTAAACAAATTAAGAAAAGAAGGATGATACAAAATATTAAAGCAAATAACCTAAAACAACTAGTAAAAAGAATTATATTAGATATAAATATAAATTGGTATTTAAAAATTAGAAAATAGAAGGTAAAAATATGGTAAAAGTAAGTGTTATTATACCAGTATATAATGGAGAAAAATATATAAAACCTTGTTTAGATAGTGTTTTTAAGCAAACTTTAGAAGAAATTGAAGTTATTGTTATTAATGATGCTTCAAAAGACAATACAAAAAGTATATTAAACGATTATAAAAATAAATTTCCAAATAAAATGAAAATTATAGAAAAAGAAAAAAACGAAGGTCAGGGTGTAGCACGAAATAAAGGAATTGATCTTGCAAGTGGAGAATTTCTAACTTTTGTAGATTCAGATGATACAATAGAAAATGATATGCTTAGAACACTGTATGAAGAAGCAATAAGGCAAGAAGCGGATGTTGTGGTTTGTGATTACTATGAGATTAAAAATGATAAAAAAGAAATAAAAAAAGCAATTCCACAAAAGACACAAGATATTAAAAAAGATTATGTTATATCTATTGCAGGACCATGTAATAAATTAATATGTACAGAGCTTTTAAAAAAACACAAACTACATTTCCTAGAAACAGGAATATATGAAGATATTTCTATGATACCATTAATTGGAATATATGCAAAAAAAATTGTTTATATTGAAAAACCATACTACAACTATTTAATACGAGAAGGTTCTACTATGAGGCAGAAAACTTTTAATAAAAAGTTACTATCTATATATAATGCATTAGAATGCTTATCTAAAGGTTTTAAAGAATCTTCTAAGCAAGAAGAATATAAAAATGAATTAGAATTTATTTATATTAAACATTTACTATATGGTGGAACTGGAAGATTTTTAGAATACAAAGAAGGAAAGGCAGAAGTAAAAAAAATCAATAAAATTATTAAAGAGAAATTTCCTAGTTGGAGAAAGAATATATATTACAAAAAGCAAGGAAAATTGTTTAAATTAAATTGTAATATTTTTTATTCAAATAATTTACTGCTTATAAGTATTTTCCAAAAACTAAAAGCAATAGTAAAAGGATAAAATAACGAAAGGGGAACATAGTTAGAAAAAATGAAACTATTACAAGAAAAAATAAACGTACAAAATATATTACTATTATTCATAATAGCACAACCAATTATAGATATTATAACAAGTTTAAGCATTGAATATTTAAAACTTTCTATTACATTTGGAATTATTATACGAACAATATTTATGGTAGGTGTTGCTATATTAGGAGTATTAAAGGCAAAAAAGAAATATAAAATAGGAATGGGCATTTATTATGGTGCATTACTTACATATATGATTGGATTTTTGATAGATAGTTACATAACAAATGGAACAAATTTATTATTTGTGCAAATAAAAGGACTTGTAAAAACATTCTATTTACCAATTATCATAGTGGCATTAATACCAATATTTAAAGAATACAAAATTAACGTTAGTAGAAAGGTATTACAAATATCTTTAACAATTTATGTAATTACAATATTTATTACAAGCATAATTGGAATTGCGTTTCCAACATATAAAGTAGGAGATAAAGCAGGAACTGTTGGACTGTTTTATTCTGCAAATGAAATAGGAGCTATACTATGCTTGCTTGCACCATTTTTATTGGTAGATTTCATGAATAAGAAAGTACCTATATATAATTGGATTTCCTTGTTGCTACTTGCATACTCTATATTACAAATAGGAACGAAAGTACCGTATTTTAGCTTTATTATGTTAATGGTATGCCTTATATTTGTATGTCTTATTAAAATAAGGGAAAAATATTTTTATAAAAAAGCAGGAATGTTTTTAAGTGTACTTGTCGCAGTTTATTTAGTAACAGGTTTAACACCAGTAGGAAGTAATTTAAGAAATATTTATGGTGACATATTTTTAGTAACACCAGAAATGTTTAAAACTGATGTAGAACCACCTAAACCAGAAGTAAAAATTGAAAGTATAGAAGAATTAAAAACAGTATCAGTAAGTGGAAGGAATGATTTTCTAAAAGAAAATAAGAAAAAATTTATAAACAGTAGCTTAAAAAATAAGTTTATAGGTATAGGATTTATAGATAATAAAGATGGCCAAATACAAGAATTGAAATTAACAGAAATGGATTATTATGATATTTTATTTTGCAGTGGAATTATAGGAACAATACTATTTGCAATTCCAACACTTGGTTTAGTAATTACATTAATTTATAATACTATAAAAAAGAAAAACAAGATACAAATAGAAGTAATATATTCAATAGTTATGTCAGGAGTAGTAGCAATGCTTGCAGGACATGTTTTAGTTTCACCAGCTGTTAGCATATACATAGCAATTATATTATTAAGATATAATTTTGAATTACAAGATATACAAATAAATAATGTAAAAAAAGAAAACGAAGATAATGAAAAGAGGAATTATGAAGAAAATAACGATACTAGCATTGCACTTGGGAGTAGGGGGAATTGAAAAAGCAATTGCAACTTTAAGTAATATTTTGATAAAAAAATATGAAGTAGAGATTATTTCAACATACCAAATAGAAAAAGAACCAGCATTTGCAATAAATGAAAAAGTAAAGATTAAATATTTAATGCCAGAAACAAAACCAAATGTAAAGGAATTTAAACAAGCAGTTCATAAATTTCAAATAGTAAAAATACTAAAAGAAGGAATAAAAGCTATTCGTATTCTTTATTTAAGAAAGAAATTAATGGTAAAAGCAATAAAGGAATTATCGTGTGATATTGCTATATCTACACGAGATATTCATAACAAGTGGCTTGGTAAATATGGAAAAAAGGAAATTATAAAAATAGCACAAGAACATAACAATAATGGAAATGCAAGATATGTAAAAAGAATAGTTAAATCTATAAAAAATATGGACTATTTTCTACCTGTATCTAAACAACTTCAAGAATTATACAAAAAAGAGATAAAGGGTGACAAGCCAAAATGCCTGTATATTCCACATTGTTTAAAAAAATATCCCGAAAGAGTTTCAAGTTTAGAAGAAAAAAATATTCTTGCTATTGGTAGATTATCAGAAGAAAAAGGATTTTTAGACTTAGTAGATATATATGAAAATGTAAGCAAAATACATCCAGATTGGCATTTAAATATTGCAGGAGATGGTAACCAAAGAGAAGTACTTGAAGCAAAAATAAATGAAAAAAATTTACAAAATGGTATTACATTACTAGGTTTTCAAAATGAAGATGAATTGGAAAAACTCTTTTTAAAATCATCAATTTATGTAATGACATCAATACATGAAAGCTTTGGTTTAGTTTTAATAGAAGCCCAAAGTTTTGGATTACCGTTACTTGCCTTTGATAGTGCCCAAGGGCCAAAAGAAATTATAGTAAATAATGAAACTGGTTTTTTAATACAAGATCGTAATAAAGATGAGATGGCAAAAAAAATAGATGAGCTAATAACTAACCAAGAATTAAGAAGAAAATTAGGACAAGCATCAAGGCAACAATCAGAAAGTTATAAAATGGAAAACGTAGAAAAAATTTGGTGGGAGTTCTTAAATAAAGTGTAAAAGTTATTACAGTTTTTTTATAAAATGTTAATATAAGTTTGAAATTAAAACGAACTAATGGTATAATTGCAAAAAACGAATACGGGAGGAAAGTAAGATTGAAAGAAGATGTAGCAATACATGTAGAGCATGTAGAAAAGTCTTTTAATATATTCTATGATAAAACTAATACGATGAAAGAAAAAATATTGTTTTGGAATAGAGGAAAAAAAGAAGTAAGAACTATTTTAAAGGATATTAATTTAGAAATAAAAAAAGGGGAGATTGTTGGTTTAATTGGAGTAAACGGAAGCGGAAAGTCTACTTTATTAAAACTAATGACTAAAATTATTTATCCAACTAAAGGAAAATTAGAAACAAATGGAAAGTTAACATCTCTTTTGGAGTTAGGAGCAGGGTTTCACCCAGATTTTTCAGGAAGAGAAAATATATATTTTAATGCATCCATTTTTGGGTTAACACGAAAAGAAATTGAAAGTAGAATGGATAAGATTATAGAGTTTTCAGAATTACAAGACTTTATAGATAATCCTGTTAGGACATATTCATCAGGAATGTATATGAGGCTTGCATTTTCGGTTGCAATTAATGTAGATGCAGATATTTTATTAATAGATGAAATTTTATCAGTTGGAGACCAACATTTCCAAGAAAAATGTTTTGAAAAAATAGAAGAACTAAAAAAAGAGGGAAAAACCATAGTTTTTGTTACACATGGAATGGATTCAGTAAAGAGATTTTGTACAAGAGCAGTATGGTTGCATAAAGGTGAAATTAAGATGGATGGCGATACAAATACTGTTATTGAAAAATATATACAAGAGACAGCCTAAAAGAAAGGGGAAAAAATGAACGTATTTAAAGAATTATATAAATATAAAGAATTATTAAGAAGTAATACAAAAAAAGAAGTACGAGGAAAATATAAAAATTCATTTTTGGGTGTACTATGGTCGTTTTTAAATCCATTGTTACAAATAATGGTATATGCCATTGTTTTCCCATTTATACTAAAAAACAATCAAGATCACTATGTTGTGTTCCTATGCTGTGGTATTATTCCATGGAACTTTTTTGCAACAGCAATCATTCGTTCTTCTTCTACGATTATTGAAAATGGAAATATTGTAAAAAAAGTATACTTTCCAAGAGAAATTTTACCAATATCTATAGTTACAAGTGAAACAATTAACTTTTTAATATCAACAGTAATTATACTTGCTTTTGTTCTTTGTGATGGAGTAGCACTAACTGCATATGTATTATATTATCCATTCATATTACTGGTGCAGTATATATTAATTTTAACAATATCTTTTATTGTATCATCTGTAACAGTATATGTTCGAGATTTACAACATTTAATTAGTGTTGCTTTACAATTATTTTTTTATGCGACTCCGATTGTATATGCTTCAAATTTAATTCCGGAAAGTGTAGCTTGGGTACTAAAGTTAAACCCTATGACTTACATTATTAATGGATATCGTGATATATTTTTAAACCAAACAGCACCAGATGTAAAAACACTATTTATTTTACTTACAGGACTTATTGTGGCTTGTGTTATTTCATATATGATTTTCCACAAGCTACAAAAAGGATTTGCAGAGGAACTATAAATGAACTATAAAACGAAAGGAATAATGGAATAAGATATGGAAAAAAAATATTTTGATTTTACAAAAGAACCAGGAAAAGTATTACAAAAGCAATCGAACTATCATAATGAGGAACCTGTTATTTCTGTTATTATGCCTTTTTATAATGATAAGGACTATATTGAACAAGCAGTTAATAGCATATTGAATCAAACATTTTCTTTGTTTGAATTATTAATTATAGACGATGGCTCTAAAGAGACCGAAAGTTTAGAAAAGCTAAAAGAAATTGAAAAAATGGATTCTAGAATTAGAGTATTACATAAAGAAAATGAAGGTCTTGCAGCAACAAGAGACTATGGAGTAGCACATTCCTCAGAATCAACAAAATATCTAATGATTTTAGATTCTGATGATGTTATTGATGAAACTTTTTTAGAATGTGCATATTGGACATTAGAGACAAACAAAAAAGCAGCATGGGCATATTCTGATTCAGTAGGATTTGGTGAGCAAGAATACTTATGGAATAAGTGCTTTGATTCAAATTTATTAAAAAAGGAAAATTTTTTAGTAGCAACATCACTTATAAGAAAAGCCGATTTTCTAGAAGTAAATGGGTATGAATTAAGGGAAAAAGCAGTAAATGAAGATTGGAATTTTTGGCTTAAGTTAATAGCTAAAGGTAAATTTCCAGTTCATATGAATTATTATGGAATTTGGTATAGAAGAAAAGTACAAGGGGAACTTGCAAATTCTAGAAATAATAAAAAAAGAGCAATAGAAATTATTAATGAAACTGCTAAAACGATTACAAAAAGAGTAAATGCAATTCAATATCCTAGAAAAGATTATAATTGGGATGGTATTGTAGAAAAGATAGAAAATATGCAATTACCAACATTTAGTGAAAATAAAAAAATAAATATATTAATGATGGTTCCATGGATGGTTACAGGAGGAGCTGACAAATTTAACCTAGATTTATTAGAAGGGTTAGATAAGGAAAAGTTTAATGTAACTATAATAACTACAGAACCAAATACGAATGAATATAGGCAACAATTCGAAAAATACGGTAATGTGTACGATTTAACCACTTTTCTAGATAAAAAATATTGGATAACTTTTATAAATAGTATAATTGAAACAAGAAATATTAATTTAATATTTAATACTAATTCTAAATTTGGTTATTCAACATTACCATATTTAAAGGCAAAACATCCACAAATTCCAATTATCGATTATATACATATGGAAGAATGGTATAACAGAAATGGTGGATATTCAAGAGATTCAAGTATGGTTTCATCGGTTATAGATAAAACATTACTATGTAATAGGAATAGCCAAAAAGTTTTAGAAGAGCATTTTAAAAGGAAGTCAGAGGAATTAGAAACAGTTTATATTGGTGTAGATGAAAAAGAATATGATTCATCTAAATATAACAAAGAAGAAATAATAGAAAGATATAAAATTAAAACTGATAAAAAATATATTATTAGCTACATTTGCCGTATTGCAAACCAAAAAAGACCATATTTATTTATGGAAATTTTAAAAGAATTAAAGAAAACTCGAAATGATTTCCTAGTATTAATTGTAGGAGATGGCAATATGCTTTCTGGTGTAATGGCAAAAGCAAAAGAGTATAAATTAACAGATTGTATTAAATTTTTAGGAAATATTTCAAAAACAAAAGAAATATATAAAATTAGTGATATAACTGTTAACTGTTCTATTAAAGAAGGACTTGCGCTTACTTCTTATGAATCGCTAGCAATGGGAGTTCCTGTTGTTTCTAGTGATGTAGGAGGTCAAAAAGAGTTAATTAATGAGGAAGTAGGAGTAATAGTTCCATGTTTACAAAAAGAAACAGAGATTAATAATTTTAAATATAAAAAAGAAGAAGTTCAAAATTATGTAGACGCTATTAATAAAGTATTAAACAACTTACAAGCTTATAAAGATAAATGTAGAAAGCGTATATTAAAAGATTTTACAATAGACCATATGGTAAGAAAAATGAGTAACATTTTTGAAACAGTAAAAAATAATCCAAATGCAGAAAAAATAGAAAACGGTAAAAAACTTGCAGATAATTTAGAAATTACAAAAGAAGTAATTAATCTTCATTTAATGGCAACAAAACAAGAATATGCCTGGTTTTGTGAAGAGTATTATAATAATTTTTATGGGGGTTATGCAGCAGATTTAAGCATAAAGGATAAATTATGGTGCAATCCGCTATGGCGAGTTTTTGTACGATTTTTACAAAAAACAGGTATTATGAAATTGATTAAAAATAGTAAATTGGGCAAAAAAGTAAAGAAAATGATTGAATAGGCGAGGTACTATGAAAAAAATAAAAGAAATGTTATTTGATAAAAAATTTTATATATACATAATAATATCGATTATATTCTTTGGTATATTTTTTAAATTAGAATATGCAACAGATACATATACTGTATTTGAAAATACTACTAAGGAAACTGTTGAACATTTTTTTGAATCTGGACGTTTTGTAACAGGAATATGCCAAGCAATTATACGACTAGTGCATATAAACAATACTTTTACCTATTTAATATCTTTTATATTAGGGATTATATCGTTAAGTATTGCATTATATAAATTAGAAAAAATATTTGAACAAGATATAGGAGAGAACATAACAATTGCAATACTTACATCTGTACTTGTTATTATAAATGTGTTTTCAATTGAACTGTTTTTATATATTGAAAAAGGTATATTACTGCTTTCGGTGTTACTAAATGTATTAGCTGTTGAAAAATTAATTTTATACATAAAGGGTAATAAAAAAGCTGTGATTTGGGCGTTATTGTATATGTTTATAGCAAACTGTTGCTATCAAGGAACTGTTTCTTTATTTGTTATGCTAGGTCTTGTATATGTTATTAAATATAGCAAAACTTTTAAAGATTTTTTAAAAAATACAGTTATATTAGCATTTACTTATGGTATTCCAGCATTAATTAATTATGCAGTTGTAAAATTTATATTTGCTAATTCTAGAATAGCAGGAGATTTTGATTTTGCATTATCTATTCAAAAAATAATTGAAGGAAGCCAAAAGTTGTTTTTTACATATTCGATTTTGCCTAAATATTTGTTTATGAGTGTAATTGCATTATTGTTTATTTGTATATTATATTTTTCAATAAATCAAAAAAAGTCTACTTATGATAAAATTGTACCAGTAGTTTCAATAGTTTTTATAGTGTTAGGTAGTTTAATAGCAACAATATTACCTCAATTTATGCAAGCAACTTCATCAATTTGGTTTGTTCCAAGAAGTAGTTATGCGTTTGGAGGAATTATAGGTATTCTAATTTTATTTTTATTTATGAATTTCAAAGTAAATAAAAAATTAGAAAAAATATTGATAATGGGAATGATTTTGTATTTAGTAGTACAATATGTAAATTTCCAAGATATTGCCTTAGACCACTATTTGGTAAACTATATGGATGAAATTCAAGCAATGCAAATAAAGGAAAAAATAGCGACTTACGAAGAACAAACAGGGAAAACGGTTACAAAGGTAGCATTTTATGAAAGTGATTTACCTAGCTGGACATATCCAAATATACGAGCTATAGGGGATATTAATATTAAAGCGCTTTCACCTGCTTGGTCTAGAATACCATATTTAAAGCATTATTTAGATAGAAGTTTGGAAGAAGTAGACAAGCAAGAAGAGATTGAAAAGGAATTCTTTGAAAATAAGGAAAATATAATTATTATACGAGAAGATACTTTACATTTATATATTACTTAGAATAATAAAAAAAGCCACGACTTATGTTGTGGCTTTTTTTATAAAATTTATAAATGAACAATAATGATTTGTGCAATTGTATAAATATTTAATATTAGTAAAGAAATGCAAACTAATTTATTTATATTATCAACATTATAAAATGATTTTATTTTTGCTTTTATACCTAGTAACAACATTAGAAGAGGTATAATTGGAAGGAAATACCTACCTTGTACACCTAATATACTATTACTTCCAACAGTTGTCCATTGTACATATAAGCTTGTAAATATTAAGCCTATTATTGCTAAACAAACTAGAACTATCCATACAATTTGATAAGTTTTAAATTTATTCCTTAATTCTTCGTCAGTTATTGCTACAAAAATATATATTGCAAGTATAGTATAAGGTAGTATCGAATGTAAATTAATAAGCTCGCCCCATCCCAATTCTGAACCAAATAATGATAATATGTATTTATTCAAATTAATATCAACACTATACATTAATAGTTGTATATAATGAAATGGATCTTTTAAAGCTAATAGTACTTGTATTTTAGAATCACCTTCTCTAAATATTGCAAGATATCGACTAGAGAAAGCAAGCCATAATAAGTTTATAGCAAATGCTATGCCAGCAATTACTATGAAATTAATAACTTTAGTTTTATTGGTTTTACATTTAAATTTTTCTTTTGGTATAATTAACATTAATCCTACAAGTGGAATATATACTATTTTGCATAATGCAATTATAATAGATAAAATAAATAAAATACAGTTTTCTTTTAAACCAACTTTTTTATTATTATCAAATGCTAAATGTAGTATATATGCTATATATAAGAAGGATATTGAAATTGTTAAGGCATCAGGAGATAATGATGAAAACCCTTCTAGTGCAATTGGAATCATAGCAGCAACTAACAATAACTTTTTTCCAAATGGAATAATTTTAATTGCAATATATATTAGTAAAATAGAAACAATCATATTTAATAATCGTCCACTGTATGCGATAAATAGAACATTAGAAGTTATAATTCTTGCTATAAATATTCCAATAGCTTGTGGTAAATATTGTATAAAAGAATATACTGCAGAAGTTTCAGGACTTAATATTCCTGAACTCTCATTATTTAGTTTTACCTGTAAATTCTTTTGCACATCTTTATATGTCATAGTAGTCCAATCAGAAGGGAATATTTTTGAAACTCCTTCAGGCATATTAGAACCTTGTATTCCATTTTCTATTGGAGTTACAAGATTACCAATAGATACTTCATATGCTTTTATCCAATGATAGTATTCATCATGATTTTTAAAAGTAGGCATGGATATTAAGAAAAAGATACATACAACAAAAGCAATTATTAAAAATACATTTTCTATTTTTATGTTCTTTTTTTTATATATTATAATAGAAACAGCAATTGCAATAATATTTAAAGGTATCATAATTCCATAATATATACAGACTCTTTCGGGGCTTTTGTAAAAATCTTGAAATATTAAAGAACTGTTTGAAAGTTCATTTCCATTAATAAATAATTTGTTTTGTGAAAATTCATTTTGTGTAGTATATTTCAATGTATAAAAGGCGTCATAATCTTGTAAATCATCAAATTTTACATTTATTTTATATTGTTTATCTTTTGAATGTGGTTGCTTTTTAAACTTTATTAAATATGTGGAATTTTCTCTTATATAATTACGAGAAATAGTGTTTGTATATAATACTTCACCATTATCGTTTTCCACTGAAAGAATTAAATTTCCGCCATAATTTATAGAGTCTTTATAGGGTTCAAAATCGATTGATATTTTTTCTAAGTTATCATCAATTGCTATAAAAGTTTGTGTTACTACAGTTGTTTCTTCTATATTTTCTAAAACTCCCGTACTTTCCTGCAAATTTCCTTTGGCATATAATTTATTACTAATACTTAAATTATATGAACATAGCATATTAATAATAAAAATAGCAATAGCTAATATAAAATAAAATTTACAATTACTTCTTATATTTTTATACATATAAACAATCATCACCTTTACTCTTTTTTTAACAGTATCATTCTATATTTATTTAATACACTTGTCAACATATAAATGTTTGAACCTTACTATAGAAAATTTGATAAAAAAATTGAACAATAAAATTTTTTATGATAAAATAGCGAATATAATAAAAAAGGAGAAGGAAAAAGTTGAAAAAAATATATATTGAATGTAAGGAGTTATATTTAAAATATAAAGAAGCGATTAATTATTTGATTTTTGGTTTTTTATCTTTTGTTGTATCTATGCTTACTTATTACTTAAGTAGATTTATTTTTGATTATGTAGTTAGTAACTTTATATCTTGGGTAGCAGCAGTACTTTTTGCATATGTTACTAATAAATTGTTTGTATTTGAAAGTAATGCAAATACTAAAATTGGTTTAGTAAAAGAGTTTGGAATGTTTGTGTTAAGTCGAATTTTTACACTTATTCTAGAAACATTTATTATGTATATAATGATAGACTTGTTAAATATGAACGATAAATTAGTAAAAGTAATAGCGCAAATTGTAGTAATTTTTGTAAATTATATATTAAGTAAATTAATAATTTTTAAAAAGAATAAAGAATAGAAAGGGGAAAATATTGTGGAGAAAATAGCTATCTTAATACCTTGTTATAATGAAGAATTAACAATTGAAAAAGTTATTAAAGATTTTAAAAAAGAATTACCAGATGCCGATATATATATTTATGATAATAATTCAAAAGATAGAACAGTAGAAATTGCAAAAGCAAATGGCGCAATTGTAAGGCATGAATATAAACAAGGGAAAGGTAATGTTGTACGAACGATGTTTAGAGAAATAGAAGCAGATATTTATGTAATGGTAGATGGAGATGATACATACCCTGCAGAAGCAGTTCATCAATTAATAGAACCAATAAGAAATAAAGAAGCGGATATGGTTATAGGAGATCGTTTATCTAATGGAACGTATCAAGAAGAAAATAAAAGACAATTTCATGAATTCGGAAATTATTTAGTAAAAAAATCAATTAATCTCTTATTTAGAACACACTTAAAGGATATAATGACAGGATATAGAGCGTTTAATAAAATGTTTGTAAAAAATATGCCAGTTATGACGCAAAAATTCGAAATTGAAACAGAAATGTCATTATATGCATTGGATAAAAAGTATATAATTAAAGAAATACCAATTTTATATAGAGACAGACCATCAGGAAGTGTTTCTAAATTAAACACAATTAGTGATGGAATAAAAGTAATAAAAACAATTGTAAATATGTTTAAAAACTATAAACCATTGTACTTTTTTACAATTATAGCAAGCATTATGGCAGTTATAGGATTAATTATTGGAATTCCTGTAATTATAGAATTTTTTAGTACAAGTTATATAACTAAAGTACCATCAGCAATACTTGCAACAGGAATAATAACACTTTCAGTTATAATTGGTCAGTGTGGTGTTATTTTGCATACGGTTGTGAAAAATCATAAAGAGGATTATGAACTAAATTTATTACGTTACAATCAGTTGGAAGAGATAAAAAATAATAAACAAGTATAAATATGGTATATTTTTTATTGTAATTGGAATATTAATGAAAATGGATAACACAAAAAGAAAGGAGATAAAAAATGGCTGTTGTAAAAATAACACGGAGAAAATTTTGAACAAGAAGTATCAAATTCTAATGTTCCTGTTTTACTGGATTTTTGGGCAAGTTGGTGTGGACATTGCCAAATGGCGGCACCAGTTATAGATGAAATTGCAAATGAAATGCAAAATGAAATAAAGGTAGGAAAAGTAAATGTGGATGAAGAACCAAAACTAGCTGAAGCATTTAATGTTACAGGTATACCAACATTTCTTGTTATAAATAACGGAAAATTAATAAATCAAATGGTTGGAGCAAGAAGTAAGGAAGAAATATTAGAGATGATAAAAAAATAATAAAAATCTGAATAGTTGTTGACTATTATTAAAAAAAGCGATATGATTGCAATGAAATAGTATATAAGTGACGAATGAAGTAAAATAATTTTTATTTCACCACATCTTTATATTGAAAGGACGATATATACTATGAAAAATTTTAGCAATTATACAGATTATGACAAAAAAGAAAATTGGAAAATTGGCTCAAAACTTGTACATGGGGCTCTTGGCTCTGATCCTATGACAGGTGCAGTTAGTTTCCCAATTTTTCAAACGGCGACATTTAGGTTTAGAGCATTAGGAGATTCTTTAGGATTTGACTATACTAGATGTCAAAATCCAACAGTAGAAGAGCTAGAAAGAACAATGGCGATTTTAGAAGAGGGAACAGAAGGCTTTGCATTAGCAAGTGGAATGGCAGCAGTTATGTGTGCATTATCCGTACTTAAGTCTAAGGATCATGTTATTTTGTCTGATGATATTTATGGTGGAACATATGAAATTGCACAAACAGTTTTACCAGATCACAATATAGAAACTAGCTTTGTGGATTTAAGTGATATTGAATTATTTAAAGCAAATATAAAAGAAAATACAAAAATGGTTTTTATAGAAACACCAACCAATCCAATGATGAAAGTTGCAGATATTGCAGAAATTAGTAAAATTGCAAAAGAAAAAGGTATTATTGTAGCAGTGGACAATACTTTACTTACTCCTTATTACCAAAAACCACTTACATTAGGAGCAGATATTGTTGTACATAGTGGAACTAAATACTTAGAAGGGCATAACGATACAATGGCAGGTTTTGTAGTTGTAAAGGATAAGGAAATAGGAGACAAAATGCGAGCTTTTCTAAAATATCAAGGTGGATGCTTAGCACCACTAAATGCTTGGCTAACTTTAAGAGGAATTAAAACGCTAGAACTTAGAATGCAAAAACATTCTGAAAATGCAATGAAAGTAGCAACTTGGCTACGCAATCATCCAAAAGTAAAGAAAGTATATTATATTGGTTTTGAAGATCATAAAGATTATCAAACAACTATAAAACAGACGACAGGATTTGGTGGAATGCTTTCTTTTGAAGTTGACAGTAAACAAACAGCTTTAAAAGTAATTGAAAAAGTGGATATGATATTGTTTGCAGGTAGCTTAGGCGGAGTTGAAAGTTTAATCACATATCCAATGATTGTAACACATCACGAAGTTCCAGAAGAAGTACGAGAAGCATTAGGAATTAATGAAAGATTTTTAAGACTTTCTGTAGGAATAGAGGATGCGGACGATATAATAAAAGATTTAGAACAAGCACTAGAGTAAAAATAGAAAGATTCGAGAGGAAAAATAAAATGAAGTTTACAAAAATGCAAGCTTATGGAAATGACTATGTATATATAGACGCAATACATCAAAAATTAAATAATTTAAGTGAACTTGCAAAATTCGTAAGTAATAGGCATTTTGCAATAGGATCTGATGGGATGGTTTTAATTTGTCCATCTGAAGTTGCAGATTTTAGAATGAGAATGTTCAATCCAGATGGTACAGAAGGGGAAATGTGCGGAAATGCTTTAAGAAGTATGAGTAAATATGTATATGACCATAAATTTACAACAAAAACCAACTTAACTATAGAAACTTTAGGAGGAATACAGCATGTTGAATTATTTGTTGAAAATGGACAAGCAGTTAATATAAAGGCTAATATTGGAAATCCTGTTCTAGATACTAAAAAAATACCAGTAAATACTAATTTGGAAGAATTTATAGAACAACCAGTAAAAATATTAGATAAAGAATTTAAAATATCTGCAGTATCTTGGGGAAATCCTCATTGTGTTATGTTTGTTCCCGATGTAAATAATTTGGATGTTGAAAAATATGGAAGAGAAATAGAACATAAAACAGATTTATTTCCCAATAAAACGAATGTAACATTTGCACAAGTTATAAATTCAAATTACATTAAAATAAGAGAATGGGAAAGAGGAACTGGTGAAACAATTGGGTGTGGAACAGGATGTTGTACAGCAGTAACAGTTTCTGTAATAACAGGGAGAACTAATAGAAAAGTAGAAGTAGAGCAAATTGGAGGAATACTTGAAATTGAATGGGATAAAGAAACAGGCAATATGTTTATGAAAGGACCGTCTTATACAGTTTTTGAATCTGAAATTGATGTTTCTCATATAATAAAATAGCAAAAAAAGATAAATAGGAATATTAGCCTATTTATCTTTTTTGTTCATATATTGAATTAATTCGATTACAACTTTTTTATCATGAGCGGTTAATTCATAAAAACCAATTAAATCTGGATCAATTTTAAAATCATCATGTATATCCAAGTACTCTTGTAAAATATAGGTGGGAGTAATATGATAAATATTGCATAATTTTACAAGTGTATCAACACTACCTTTTGTTTTATCACGTTCAATGTCTGAAATATATCTAGAAGCTAAATCAAGCATTTCAGCAACATCTTCTTGAGTATAGCCTAAAGACTTGCGAGTTCTTTTTAGAAGATTTCCAATCTTAATTTTAGATTTTTTCTTTTCCAACTTCATAACAATCACCTTATATATAAAATAACAAATAATGAAGAATAATTGAATGTTTGTATCTGTTATATATTGTGGAAATAATTTGGAATTTTATACGTAAAAAATAAAAAAATAAAAATATTTATAAAAATGTTTGACATTTCTTTTAATATAATAGATAATAAATATGTTAATACATTAAGATAAAGTAAAGAAGAAACTAAGGAGGAAATGTAGAATGTATATGTTTAATAGGATTACCGTAAATCCACAATTACCAAAAAGAATTAATCGTTTAACTGAAATTGCCAATAACCTTTGGTGGTCTTGGAATAGTGAATTTTTACGATTATTTAAAGAAATAGATATTGATTTATGGGAAAATGTAGGAAAAAATCCTATAAAGTTTCTAAAATTAGTGTCACAGGAAAAATTAGAAAAAGCAACAAAAAACGAAGAACTATTAAAAAGTTACGATAAAATGGTTAGTGATTTTGATGCATATATAAACAGTAAAAATACATGGTTTACTAAGAAATATCCAAACAATAAAGGTGATTTAATAGCATATTTTTCAGCAGAATATGGATTAGATGAAATATTACCAATATATTCTGGTGGGCTAGGAATTCTTTCAGGTGATCACCTAAAATCTGCAAGTGATTTAGGTGTACCTTTGGTAGCTGTTGGGTTATTATATAAAAATGGATATTTTAATCAGAAAATAAATGCTTGGGGTGATCAAGAAAGCATATATCAAAATATAGACTTATACAATCTTCCAATACTACCAGTAAAAGATGCAAAAGGTCAAGAACTTATTACATCAGTAAAATTAGGTAGTAGGAGATTATATTTAAAAGTTTGGCAAATAAATGTTGGTCGTGTTACTTTGTATTTGTTAGATTCAGATATAGAGCAAAATACAGAGCAGGAATTTAAAGAAATAACTTTACGCTTATATGGCGGAAATCAAGAAATGAGAATAAGACAAGAAATAGTATTAGGAATGGCAGGGGCACATTTATTAAAGGAGCTAGGTCTAAAACCAAGTGTATACCATATGAATGAAGGGCATTCATCATTCTTAATATTAGAAATTATAAAAGATATAATGGAAGAAAAAGAAGTATCATTTGATATTGCATGTGAAATTGCAACATCAAAAACAGTATTTACAACGCATACACCAGTACCTGCTGGAAATGATATATTCCCACTAGATTTAGTAGAAAAATACTTTAAAAACTTCTGGCCTAAATTAGGGCTATCAAAAGAAGAATTTTTAAAACTAGGAATGAAACCATGTGAGCACTTGGATTCAGGATTTAATATGGGAATACTAGCTTTAAAAGTAGCAGGAAAGAAAAATGGTGTAAGTAAACTACATGGTGAGGTATCAAGAGAACTATTTGGAGAGGTGTGGCCAAATATATCAGCAGAAGAATCGCCAATAACGCATATTACAAACGGAATTCATACATGCACATGGCTTGCACCAAATTTAAAGGAACTATATAACAAATATCTAACACCTTACTGGCAAGATACAATTTATGATGATGAAACTTGGAAGAAGATAGTAAACATACCAAATAAAGAATTATGGAATGTACATAAAGATAGAAAAATAAAGTTATTAAATCTTGTAAAACAAAATGTTACAAACAGATTAAAATCAGCAGGAGTGGGGTACGACGAAATAAAAGATATAGTATCAAAGCTAAATCCAGATGCTTTAACGATTGGATTTGCAAGAAGATTTGCAACATACAAAAGAGCAACATTAATATTTAAAGATTTAGAGAGAATTACTCAAATATTAAATGATGCAGATAAACCAGTTCAAATTATATTTGCAGGAAAGGCGCATCCAGCAGATAAAGAAGGTCAAGACCTTATAAAATATATACATGAGATATCTATGAAACCACAGTTTAAAGGTAAAATCTTCATTTTAGAAAACTATAACATTCAAATAGCAAGATACTTAGTAAGTGGTGTTGATGTTTGGCTAAATAACCCAAGAAGACCAATGGAAGCATCAGGAACAAGTGGTCAAAAAGCATCTGTTAATGGAGTAGTAAACTTTAGCATATCAGACGGATGGTGGGCTGAAGGTTACAATTCAAAAAATGGTTGGTTAATTGGGACAAATGAGCAATACACTTCATATGAAGCGCAAGATATAGCCGATAGTGAAAGCATCTATCATATATTAGAAAACAAAATTGTACCTATGTATTACGATAAAGATGAAAATGGAATTTCAGAAAAGTGGATGGAATATATGAAAAATTCTATAATGTCTACAGGTGGAAAATATAGTACATCTAGAATGGTAGTAGACTATGTGAATAAGCTATATATGCCATTATGCAACCTAAGCAATCAATATTTTTCAAACTTAGAAGAAGTAACATCATACAATGCTTGGAAGAATGAATTAAAAAACAACTGGAATGATATAAAAATATATCAAATGAGCAATTTAAGCGATATAACCATAGATGCAGGAAACAACATAGAAGTAAGTTGTGCAGTAGAATTACCAAATATAAACAAAGACAACATAGAGGTTCAAGTATATTATGGAAAAATATTAGATAACGGAGTTGTAAAAAGTGTTGCAGTAATACCAATGAAACTACAAGAACAAGTAGAAGATAAAGCAAACACATATTTATACAAGGCAAAAATAGAACTAACAACAGGAGGAAATTACGGATACACATTCCGTGTAATGCCAAAACATAAAATGCTACTAGATGCGGAAAATCTTGATTTAGTAAAATGGATTACAAATGAATAAAATGTAGTATTGAACTCATTAATAAAATTTATTAATGAGTTCAATATTCGTTATAGGACAACAAAAAGCAACTTTTTTTGCATATAGTCTTGAATATATAAATTTATTTGTGTTATAATACCATAGAATTTAAAAAAATATAGAAAGAAGGAATCGTTTTGAAAAAGGATTTAAGAAAAACCAAAATAGTTGGAACAATAGGACCATCTAGTGAAATTATTTTAAAAGATTTATTTGAAGCAGGTTTAAATGTAACGAGAATTAATTATTCACATGGAAGTTGGGAAGAACAATCAGAAAAAACAGAAGAAATTATTCGTTTAAGAAAAGAAATGGATATTCCAGTTGCATTATTATTAGATATGCAAGGACCTGAAATTAGAACAGGAATGCTTGTTACTGGAAAAAACGATAAAATAAAATTAGAAGATGGACAAAAATTTACATTAGTAAATGAAGATATTATAGGAGATAAAGATAGAGTATCTGTAAGTTACAAAGAATTATATAAAGACTTAAAACCAGGAGCAAAAGTTTTAATAGACGATGGAGCAATTGAATTAGTAGTTGATGAAATTGTTGGTAAAGACATAGTTTGTACAGTAGTTCATGGAAATGGTTTAGGAAGTAGAAAAACAATGAACTTACCTGGAACAGCAATTCGTTTACCAGCATTAAAAGATAAAGATATAGCCGATTTAAAAACAGCTTGTGACCATGATTATGATTATGTTGCAGTATCTTTCACAAGAAATGCAGATGACATTAGACAAGTAAGAGAAGTATTAGATGCCAATGGTGGAAAAGATATAAAAATTATAACAAAAGTAGAAAATGTTGAAGGATTAGAAAACATGGAAGACATCGTAGAAAAAGCTGATGCACAAATGATTGCTCGTGGAGATATGGCAACAGAAACAGACTTCACAGAACCACCAATTATGCAAAAGAAATTCATTAAACTAAGCAACCGTGCAATGAAACCTGCAATAACAGCAACACAAATGCTAGAATCTATGATGAACAATCCATTACCAACAAGGGCAGAAGCAAGTGACGTAGCCAATGCTATATTTGATAGAACAAGTGCTATAATGTTATCTGGTGAATGTGCAATGGGTAAATTCCCACTAGAATGCGTAAAAACAATGGATAAAATTGCACACAGAGTAGAACCAGTTATAAACTATTGGAAAAAATTTGATGAGAACAAAAACATAGAATTAAAAGACTTAGAAGATAACATAGTTTATTCTACATGTGTAATGGCTAAAAACACAAAAGCAGATGCAATAGTATGTTACACAAACTCTGGAGATACAGCAAGAAAATTTGCAGGAATGGGAGCAGGATGTCCAATTTTAGCAATAACAGATAACAGAAGAACATTCAATCAATTAGCATTAGTATGGAATGTTCAACCAGTATTTGTAGAAGCAGGAAACACAATAGATGCAACAATTGAAAAAGGAATAGAAAAATTAAAAGCAAAAGGAATACTAGAAAGTGGAGATTTAGTTGTATTATCAGGAGGAAATAAATTACTAAACAATACATCTGAAAGCAAAATCGTAAGCGGAGTAGCAAGAATTTAATTAAACTAAACAAAAAGGAATTCGGGTAAGTAAACGAATTCCTTTAAAAAATTCAAGTTGCCAAAGTTATGAAAATATGCTATAATTACATATGTAGGCATTTTATAGACTAAGGTTGAATTTCAACCATGAATCAAAAGGAGGATTACATATGAACAAACAGGAAATCAAAAAAGAAGCAAAACGGGTACTGCAAGCGATTTTTATAGGCAGTTATATCGAAGAAGTATTCGATGACATTAGCGATATTGGGAAAAGAATTGAAGAACTATCAGTACCTAAGTGCTATACATATGGGCGGTACACATCTAATGATGATACTAAACTAAGGGAGGCACTTGCAAAGAAATGTTTAAAAACATTAAAAAAAGAGCACAGCTATGAAAAAACAGCTTTGTTAATACACGTTTTGGAATTGTTATATCCATCTGTGACTGTAGATAGGATTTTAGAAAAAGAAGGATGTAACTCGACGAAGGTAACAATTACCAGAACGTATATGCCAGTGTTCGAAGAATATTATGACGATTTTAACAAAGCCTTAGTAGCTATTGCTTTGTTAGACAAAAAGTAATCCTACAAACTTACTCTTAAATTAAGTAAGAGTAAGTTGCCAAAAAATTATATAAGCTCCATCAGTTGCGCAAAACACGACTGATGGGGCTTATATGTTAATATGATGACATAATATATTCTAAATGGTATGCAACATTACAAAAAAGCACTAAAAAAAGTATTGATTTTTTTGCTTTTATGTAGTACAATAGTTATGGTAAAAAATACCTTATACTTAGCTTAAGGATAAAACTCCTCTTTTGCCAAGTTTAAGGAAATTAAATATTTTAGGAGGTAAAATTATGACAAAGGAAAGAAAAGAAGAAATTATCAACACCTACAAAAGAGATGAAAAGGATACTGGGTCACCAGAAGTACAAATTGCTCTTTTAACAGAAAGGATTACAGAATTAACAGAACATTTAAAGGTTCATGTAAAAGATAATCATTCAAGACGTGGTCTATTAAAAATGGTTGGTAAAAGAAGAAATTTACTAAACTACTTATCTAGAAAAGACATAGAAAGATATAGACAAATCGTTGAAAAATTAGGATTGCGTAAATAATTAAATTTGGTAGGGCGTTTAATTAAATATAAACGTCCTATAATGCTATAATAAGTATATAAAGATAATATGAATTAGAAGTAGCTTGTATATTGTATATAAGATTTTGAAATAATAATTGTATATAATATAGAGGTTACAATCTATGAAATATTATCTAAGTTATATAAATATCTTAAAATTAAAGGAGAAATGAATATGTTTAAAACATTTGAAACTGAACTTGCAGGAAGAAAATTAGTATTAGAAACAGGAAAAATGGCAGGTCTTGCTAATGGAAGCGTACTTGTGCGATATGGAGAAACAGTTGTAATTGTTAATGTTACAGCATCAAAAGAACCACGAGATGGAATAGACTTTTTCCCATTATCTGTAGATTATGAAGAAAAACTATATTCAGTAGGAAAAATACCAGGAAGTTACTTAAAAAGAGAAGGAAAACCAGCAGACAAGGCAATATTAACTTCAAGAGCAATTGATAGACCACTTCGTCCATTATTTCCAAAAGACTTTAGAAATGATGTATGCGTAGTAGCTACAGTATTATCTGTAGAACCAGACAATTCACCAGAAGTTGCTGCTATGATTGGAGCATCAGCTGCATTATCTATATCAGACATTCCATTTGGAGGTCCAACAGCAGCAGTAAACGTAGGTTATGTAGATGATATGATTGTTATAAACCCAACACTTGAAGAAAGAGAAAAGTCTAGATTAAACTTAACAGTTGCTGGAACAAAAGAAAAAATAGCAATGATTGAAGCAGGGGCAGATGAAATACCAGATGATGTTATGCTTGCAGCAATTAAAGCAGCACACATAGAAATTCAAAAACTATGTGATTTTATAGAAAATATGAAAAAAGAAGTAGGAAAACCAAAATTTGAATATAAATCTTTTGAAGTAGATCATAATGTATACGCTGAAATTGAAGAAAAATATGCCGAAAGAATGTACCAAGATGTACAAGCAGTAGATAAAGAAATAAGAGATTCAAATATGGATAAACTAGCAGAAGATGTAAAAGCATATTTTGTAGAAAAATACGGAGAAGAAGTAGCAGAAGAAAAAGCAACTGACATTGGTGAAAGCTTATATAAATTAGAGAAAAAATCTGTTAGAAAAATGATACTTGAAGAACAAAAAAGACCAGATGGAAGAAAAATAGATGAAATTCGTCCACTTTCATGTGAAGTAGGATTATTACCGCGTGTTCACGGAAGTGCACTATTCACAAGAGGACAAACACAAGTATTATCAGTAGCAACTCTTGGAATGGTTAGCGAAGAACAAGAATTAGATGGAATAGATGAAGAAACATCAAAAAGATATATTCATCATTATAACTTCCCATCATATAGTGTTGGAGAAGCAAGACCATCTCGTGGACCAGGTAGACGTGAAATAGGTCATGGCGCACTTGCAGAAAAAGCATTAGTACCTGTTATTCCATCAGCAGAAGAATTCCCATATGCAATAAGAGTAGTATCTGAAGTTCTAAGTTCAAATGGATCAACTTCACAAGCAAGTATATGCGGAAGTACACTTGCACTAATGGATGCAGGTGTTCCAATAAAAAGACCAGTAGCAGGTATTTCAACAGGACTTGTAACAGATGAAAATGACCCTAACCACTATATAATGCTAACAGATATTCAAGGGTTAGAAGATTTCTTTGGAGATATGGACTTTAAAGTAGGAGGAACAGAAAAAGGAATTACAGCAATCCAAGTAGATATTAAAATAGATGGATTAACTTATGATATTATAAAAGAAGCGTTCGAAAGAACAAGAATTGCAAGAAAATATATTTTAGAAGAAATTATGTTAAAACAAATTGATAAACCGAGAGATGAAATATCAAAATATGCTCCAAGCATTATAAATACAACAATTAACGTAGATAAAATAAGAGATGTAATTGGACCTGGTGGAAAAATGATTAATAAAATAATTGGAGAAACAGGAGTAAAAATTGATATAGAAGAAGATGGACGAGTATTTATTTATGCAACTGATTCTGAAAATGGTAAAAAAGCATTAAAAATGGTAGAAGACATTGCAAAAGATGTTGAAGTAGGTGAAATTGTAGAAGGAGCAGTAACAAAAATAATGCCATTTGGTGCATTTATAGAAATGCCAGGAGGAAAAGAAGGATTACTTCACATTTCCAAAATTTCAAAAGAACGTGTTGCAAAAGTAGAAGATGTACTAAAAGTAGGAGATATTGTAAGAGTAAAAGTTTATGAAATAGATGACCAAGGAAGAATAAACTTAACAAAAAAAGATTTAGAAGAAAGTGAGAAGGAAGAATAATATTCATTAAGATATTATTAATTATCTACAAAAAGTTGAAAAAATTTGTCTATGCGAGTATAATAATATAGATAGTAAAATACACTATAATAGAAAAATAAAGAGGAGTAAAAAATGGTATATTTATATGTAATTCAACAAGCACTAGTATGGCTTGTAACAATATTTTGGCTATATCAATTTATTGTAAGTATATGCTCACTTGTAAAATTAAAAGATAAACCATTATTAGAAGATAAACAAAATCGTTTTATGGCAATAATACCAGCTCACAATGAAGAATCAGTAATACAAAATTTAGTGGAAAGTTTAAAAAAGCAAAATTATCCAAAAGAATTACTAGATATATATGTAATAGCTGATAATTGCACAGATAAAACAGCAGAAATTGCAAGAAATGCTGGTGCGATTGTATATGAACGATTTGACGAACAAAATAAAACTAAAGGGCATGCATTAAGTTGGTTTTTAAACCAAAAAATTGAAGAAGACGCGCCATATGATGCGTTCTGTGTTTTTGATGCAGATAATATTGTTGATGAAAATTTTATAAAAAATATGAATAAAAAGCTTTGCCAAGGAGAAGATGTTGTTCAAGGCTATAGAGATATAAAAAACCCAACAGACAGTTGGATATCAGCAGGATATGCAATATTTTATTGGATGATGAACAGATTTTATCATTTAGCAAGATACAATTTAGGACTATCTCCATTAATAAATGGAACAGGCTTTATGGTTAAATTCGACGTTATAAAACCAACAGGATGGGATACAAAAACTCTTACAGAAGACATCGAATTTTCTTTAAAAAGAATTATTGCAGGAAAAAGACTAGGTTGGGCAACAGATGCAATTGTATATGATGAACAACCAGTAGGCTTCAAACAAAGTTGGGCACAAAGATCAAGATGGACAGTAGGGCATATTCAATGTATACAAAACTATACAAAGGACTTAGCAAATGCAACAAAAGAACACAAAACTCTTATGAATTTTGATGGATTATTATATATAATAGGAAGTATTCCTATGTTCATATTAACACTAGTATTATTAGCTATTAATGTTATTATGTATTTAGGAAACGGAATAACAATGCTAGAATTAGTAGAAAGTATACTAAGATATTTAATACCAACATTCTTACTACCTATAGGAACAGCACTTCTTATTATGATATTAGATAGAAAACCAATAAAACCAATGTGGAAAGGTCTTTTATGTTATCCATTATTCCTAGGCTCATGGTTACTAATTAACTTTAAGTGTATCTTCAAACGAGAAACTAATTGGGAAAAAATAGAGCATGTTCGTGATATAAAAATTAACGATGTTGCATAGAAAGAAAAAATGAACGAAAAAAGAAATTTCGTTCATTTTTTGTTATATAATGACATTTTTTTCATATAGTGATATAATAGGGACACAAATTTACGAAATGAGGGGTAAAATGAAAGAAATGTTAAAGGATAAAACTAAAATAATTCATATAGCTATTATTATATTAGGAAGTATATTCATAATGCTTGGATGTTTTCATACAGCTATGTGGTTTGATGAATCATATTCAGTTGCAATTACAAATCATAGTTTTAGTGAGATTTGGAGTATTGGAGGTCACGATGTACACCCTATTTTATATTATTGGCTGTTAAAAATCATATTTATTTTTATTGGCGGAAAAAATGTGTTAGTATATAGACTTTTTTCTGCATTTGCATTAATTATATTAGGAATCTTAGGATATACTCATATACGCAAAGACTTTGGAGAAAAAACAGGAATCCTTTTTTCGTTTTTTTCATTCTTTTTACCAGTTAATCTTGTATATGCAGGCGAAATTAGAATGTATACATGGGGAATGCTTTTTGTTACGCTAATGGGAATATATGCATACAGAATTAAAAAACAAGAAGGAAGTATAAAGAACTGGATAATCTTTGCTATTTTTAGTTTAGCATCATCATATATACATTATTATGGGCTAATTACAGCAGGAATTACAAATTTGTTTATGTTTATTTATTTTCTATTAAAATCAATACAACAAAGAAATATAATTTCTAATTTAAAAAAGTTTTTTATTTTTGCATTAATACAAGTGATATTGTATATGCCATGGTTAGTAATTCTTTTACAACAAATAGGAGGAGTAACAAGTGGATTTTGGATAAAATTCAAATTTCCAGATTCAATAATTGAAATGTTTACATTTCAGTTTACAGGTAATTTAGATAATGCAAGCTATATAGGCAATCCTTATGCAATAATATTTAGTGTTTTTATCTTTTTATATGTTGTATATTTAATTTTAAAAAAGAAACAACAAGAAAAAAATCCAAATTTAAAGCCAGCATTTTATGCAATTATGATATATTTTGCTGTAATTTTAGCTGTTTCAATTATATCAATAATTATTAAACAACCAATTATATATGCGAGGTATTTTTTAATAATAACTGGTTTATTGATGTTTTTTTTAGCACAAGTTATGAGCCAAAAAGGTTCTACATGTGTAAATATAGTAATTTGTATAATAGTGCTAATTACTTCAACAATAGTTAATATTAATATTATTCAAACTAATTATGATAAGAGTAATAATGAGCCAATTGAATATATGAAAAACAATTTACAATCAAGTGACATCTTTATATATGGAAATGGAAAGGGAGACTTTGGTAGTGGATTTGTAATTGCAGCAAACTATCCAGAATATACACAATATTTTTATGATAAAGAAAATTGGGATGTAGAAGAAGCATACAAAGCATATGCAAAAACTATTTACAATTTAGATATTTTAAAAGATTATCATGGAAGAATATGGTTTATGGGCAATGAAGATTTTTATAAAGAAGCAGAAGAACAATTTGATGATATAGAATTAATTGAACAAAAACAATTTAATACAAAATATAAAAACTATGAATATTCATTTATTCTAGCAAATAAAAAATAAATATGTTATAATAAGGACACTGTAAGAATAATATTAGACAAGAAGAAAAAGGAGAAAAAGTATTTATGAGTGTACGAAGTAAAATAAAAGTATATGCATTTGTAGGTCCATCTGGAACAGGAAAAAGCTATAGAGCAGGGCTTGTTGCAAGTGAACATGAAATTAATTATATAATTGATGATGGGTTGTTTATTAAGGATAATGAAATAATAGCTGGAAATTCAGCAAAAAAAGCTCCAACTAAAATAGAAACTGTAAAACATGCGCTTTTCTTTGAAGATTATGAAAAAGAAGATGTTTTAAAAGCAATTAATAAGTATAAACCAGATAAGATACTAATTCTTGGAACATCAGATAATATGGTAATAAAAATTGCACAAAACTTAGGATTACCAGAAATTTCTAAGTTTATTTACATATCTGAAATTGCAACAGAAGAAGAAATGGCTACAGCAAGGCGTATACGTCAAACAGAAGGAAAACATGTTATTCCTGTTCCAACATTTGAGTTAAAAAAAGATTTTTCTGGATATTTATTAGATCCATTGCAAATATTTAAATCAAAAGGAAAAGGGGAAAAACCTTATATTTCTGAAAAGTCTATAATTAGGCCAACATTTAGTTATTTGGGAAATTTTACTATTTCAGACAGTGTTTTTAGGCAAATTATAGAGTACATGGCAAAAAAAGCAGAGGGCATTTATAAAATAGGAAAAACAAGAGTAGATAATATAGAAGAAGGTGCAACTATTTATTTAGAAGTAATTGTGTTGTATGGATATAATATTTTAAATTTAATAAGTGAATTCAAACTAAGAGTACAAAAGGAAATTGAGAGATTAACAGCTATGAATGTTAAACAAATTGAAGTGGTAGTAAAAGGAATTCAAATGCCAGAAGAAAAGAAGGAAGTGGAATAGATGTCATTTGTTGTAGCAATTGATGGACCAGCTGGAAGTGGTAAAGGAACAATAACTAAATTAGTAGGAGAAAAGTTAGGTCTTATTAATATAGATACAGGAGCAACTTTTCGCTCGGTAACACTTGCAATGTTAAATGAAAAAATAGATATAAACGAAGAAGAAAGAATAAAAAAATTATTAGAAAATATACATATTGATTTAAAACAAGAAAATGGTACACAAGTAGTTTTATTAAATGGAGAAGATGTAACACTTAAGATAAGAAGTAATGAAGTAAATTCATTTGTTTCTCCTGTAAGCACTTTAAAAATTGTGCGCGATAATTTATTAAATTTACAACGAAAAATGGCAGAAGGAAAAAATGTAATAATGGAAGGACGAGACATTGGAACTACAGTATTTCCAAATGCTAATGTAAAAATATATTTAGATGCAACACCGGAAGAAAGAGCAAGAAGGAGAGTAAAGCAAAATATAGAGCAAGGAATAGATTGTTCATATGAAGAAGTTTTGGCAAGTGTAAAAAAGAGAGATAAAATTGATTCTGAAAGGGAAATTGCACCATTGAAACAAGCAGATGATGCAATATATATCGATTCTAGTAATATGACTATAGATGAAGTTGTAGAAACTATATGTAAGATTATTAAAGAAAAAGTGTAGAAGGAGATATTAAAAAAATGAAATTATTTTTAAAAAAGGTAGCAAGAGTTATTGTTAGAAGTGCCATTTATGTTTATTGTAAAATTGTATATAAAGCAGAAATTGTTGGAAAAGAAAATATACCAGATGGAGAACCACTTATATTTTGTGGAAACCATAGGAACTATTTAGACCCACCATTAATGGTAGTTACCGCAGGAAGGCATATTCGTTTTATGGCGAAAGAAGAACTTAAGAAAAATCCATTATTTGCATTTTTAGGAGTTGTATTTGATGGAATATATGTAAAACGTGATTCTAAAGATGTAAGTGCACTAAAAACAACTTTAAAGGCACTAAAAAATGGCGAAAGCATCGCACTATTTCCAGAAGGAACGAGAAACGGTTTAGAAAAGGGTGAAAAAGTAAAAGATGGGGCAGCATTTTTTGCATTAAAAACTGGAACAAGAGTTATACCAGTTGGCATATCTGGAGGACTAAAGAAATTCCAAAAAGTAAGAATTGTTTATGGAAAACCACTTGATTTATCAAAATACATAGAAATGTTTAAAAATAAAGAAACAGAAAAAGAAGCATTAGAAGAAACAAGTAAATTAATTATGTCTTCTATAATAGAGTTGACAAAATAGACTATTATGGTATATAATTATTAAGTTAAAAATGAGAACAAAAAAGGTTGCAAATTTCTGCAACCTTTCAAAACTGGAAAAGGGGTAAAAAAATGAACAACGAAAAAATAAGAAATATAGCAATTATAGCACATGTAGACCACGGAAAAACAACACTTGTAGATGCACTACTTAAACAAAGCCATATATTCAGAGAAAACGAGCAAGTTCAAGAAAGAGTTATGGATTCAAATGATATTGAAAAAGAAAGAGGAATCACAATTCTTTCTAAAAATACATCAGTTATGTATAAAGATATAAAAATTAACATAGTAGATACACCTGGACATGCTGATTTTGGAGGAGAAGTTGAAAGAGTATTAAAAACAGTTGATGGTGTTTTATTATTAGTAGATGCTTTTGAAGGACCAATGCCTCAAACGCGTGAAGTATTAAAAAAATCATTAGCATTAAACTTAAAACCAATTGTCGTAATTAATAAAATAGACCGTCCAGGAGCAAATCCAGCAAAAGTAGTGGATCAAGTTATTGAATTATTTATAGAATTAGATGCAAACGATGAACAACTAGACTTTCCAGTTGTATATGCATCAGCAAAAAATGGAATTGGAAAAATGAATTTGACAGATGAAACAAGTGACTTGAACTGTTTATTTGAAACAATTGTAAATCAAATAAATCCACCTGCATGCGAAATAGAAGGACCAATGCAAATGTTAGTATCAAACATCGATTACGATGACTATGTTGGAAGAATTGCAGTAGGAAGAGTTGAACGTGGTACAGTAAAAGCAGGAATGCCTGTAAGTATTTGCAAAAAAGATGATAAAGTAACAAATGGTAGAGTTGTAAAACTATATACTCATGTTGGATTAAAAAGAGAAGAAGTAGAAGAAGTAAAAGCAGGAGATATTATAGCAATTTCTGGAATTAGCGATATAAATATAGGAGAAACTATTTGTGATTATGACCATCCAGAAAAAATAGATTTTGTAGATATAGATGAACCAACTGTATCTATGACATTTAGTGTAAATAATGGTCCATTTGCAGGAAAAGAAGGTCAATTTATAACTTCAAGGCATATTAGAGATAGACTATTTAAAGAACTAGAAAGAAATGTTAGTTTACGAGTAAAAGAAACAGATTCACCAGATAGTTTCGAAGTATCAGGTCGTGGAGAATTACATTTATCTGTCCTTATTGAAAATATGAGAAGAGAAGGATTTGAATTACTTGTATCTCGTCCAAAAGTAATTTTTAAAGAAATAAACGGTCAAAAATGCGAACCAATTGAAAGATTAATAGTTAATGTACCAGATGAATCTATTGGAACAGTTATTGAAAAATTAGGTCAAAGAAAAGCAGAAATGATAAATATGGAACCTGCAGAAGATGGACATACAAAAATAGAATTCAAAATTCCTGCAAGAGGATTAATAGGTTATAGAACAGAATTCTTAACAGATACAAAAGGTGTAGGAGTTATGAATCATGTATTTGACTGCTATGAACCATATAAAGGAGATGTTCTATCAAGAGTAAGAGGAACAATAGTTGCATTTGAACCAGGAAAAGCAGTAACATATGGACTATACAATGCTCAAGATAAAGGAGATTTATTTATAGGTCCTGGAACAGAAGTATATGAAGGAATGATTGTTGGTTTGAACTCTAGAAGTGATGATTTAGCAATTAATGTATGTAAAGAAAAACACTTAACAAACACAAGAGCATCTGGTTCAGACGATGCCCTAAGACTTGTTCCACCAATCCAATTCTCATTAGAAAAAGCCATAGAATTTATACAAGACGACGAATTAGTAGAAGTAACACCAAAAAATATACGTTTAAGGAAGAAAATTTTAAGTAGTAAAGAAAGAGAAATTGCAGCAAGAAGAAAATAATTGAAAGAAGGATAAAATGAATAAGGTTGAACTGCAAAATATCAAAGAAAAAGCATTAGCTGAACATATTCCAATAATAATGGATGATACTTTGGAAGCATTAGAAAAAATACTAAATGATGTTACTCTTAATCGAATATTAGAAATAGGAACAGCAGTTGGATATTCGGCTATTTGCTTTTCAGAATTTTTGCAAGATGGAGGAGTTATAGATACTATTGAACGTGAGGAAGATAGAGTAATAGAAGCACAAGAAAATATAAAAAGGGCAGAAGTAGAAGAAAAAATAAATATCCTTTATGGTGACGCTGTCGAAATTTTACCTACATTAAATAATAAATATGATATGATATTTATAGATGCTGCAAAAGGAAAATATCCGTTCTTTTTAGAACAAGCACTAAGGTTAATTAATGAAAATGGATTAATTATTGCAGATAATATTTTATATAAGGGATATGTTATGAGCGATTACAATAAGCATAAACAAAGAACAGCTGTTAGAAATTTACGCGAGTATATAAAAGAAGTTATGGAAAATCCTAATTTAGAAAGCCAGATTTTAGAGGTAGGAGACGGGCTTTGTATAAGTAAAAGAAAATAGAAGAAGATGGGGCTTAACGTTCATCTTCTTCTATTTTCTTTTTGTTATTTTTTTCAGAAAGTGTAGCTTTCATTTTTTTAAAATATTCTTCTAACGACATACCATAAACATACTTAAAACATTCATTTTCATCTAACTCATAAGTTACAATTCCAGATTTGAATTTAGTTGTTACAATAAATCTAGGTAGTAAATTCAATGAATTTGGTGAAATCTTACTCTCATGCGGTTTATATCCAAAAGTTCTTTCAAAATTATTAAATTTTTCCATATCATATGTTCGTATTTGACATTCCAATCCCAAATTAGCATTTTCATCATTTTCATTTTCGTTATAGAAAGATACTTGACGAGAAGCATATCCAGAAGGCTTTGGTCTTGAAATATAATCTTTTCTTTTTCTAGTTACAAATTTTTTTGAGTGAAAAAATGCTTCTGCTGTTTCTTGTATACCAGCACAATAATCAATTAGATCTTCTTTATTAGAACGTTTATATACTTTAGCATTTTTAAGTAATAATGTAATTGCTTCTCCATTTATTTCAGTACATATATATGCAGCACCATTATCATTCCAAACATTAAGTAAAGCATCTTCTTGGTTTTCATCAGTTTTTACAGGTACAGTAATTGTATCATTATTGTATTCAAATTCAAAACAATCATTTTTTGTTATACGAAATTCATCTTCATTTGAATCGATGTATATACCCTCGCTATCTATACCAACTTTATCAATTGGGTGACGAATTGCAAATGTAAAAATTTTCATAGCATAATCGTCTAAAATTTCAATAGGTTTGAATTCATCTCTTTCAAATTCTTCAACAAATTTACGAATAACTTTTTCATAATGAGAAGCAGGAGATTTTAATCTACCAGACATTCCAAATTCTAAATTAGGATATTTTTTTGCTATTTTTTTATATAGCTGAGTTTGCAAATTTTCAAATTTTGCTAAAGAACCTGCTTGAAAATCATATTGCAGATAGTATTGCATTGGATTAATCTTCATATTAGAAATTTTAGATAAAATAGTGCATTTTTTCTCAAATTGGCTATAAATGGACTTATTGTTAGTATTGATCCAAGTATTTAAGTCTTTTTTTAAATTTTCGTCAATAATCATAAATATTCTTCTTTCTTATATAATATACTAAATTATAACATACATAAATGTAAAAAGTCTATATATGAAAACATCTTACAAATATAAGATGTTTTTTATGTTCAAGTACTTTAAACTTGATAATATTGTGTCTACTATAAGTGCAATAAAAAGTGAGTTAATTACAATTATTTGAATAACATGGGGGATTTTTTTCAAAATTTTTTTCACATACTTCTCTATAAAAGGATGAATATGGTTAATAAAAAGTATAGCAATAATGCCCCAAGCAAATGAATAAAAGATACTAATTCTACCATTTAAGTTCATAAAGTCATTAGTATAATCCCACCACTTAGCAGAAAACATAGCATCTAGTGCAAAACTAACAACATATTCAAAAACAGAAAAGACGACTGCAGAATAAAAGAATAGTTTAATAGAATTAGACTTATACTTTTTAAGGCCACTAATTAAAATAATAGCACCCCAACCATAAATAGGGCAAAGTGGACCATACAAAAAACCTCTTTTAACAAAATACCCTAAAGTTCCAACAGCATAAAAGGTTTCAAGTAGCCATCCAATACATGCATAAATCAAAAAATATAATAAATAATAACGAAAACTAATAACCTCTTTATTATTCCTCTTATTCATAATATCCCTCGTATAATTAAAATATACAAAATATTCTAATTATACTCTCCTTTCTTTTAAAAATTTTGTATAATATATTTGCA
>CANRBJ010000009.1 GCA_947628815.1 uncultured Clostridia bacterium
AAAAAGCCCATATTCCATATATTTCAATGGAATGTGAGCTTTTAATTTTCTTGAACTGTTAAAAATGGGATTATACTCATTTTCCTTGATTGTATCATATTATAATTAAAAAATAAATACAATAAGGTTATTATTTTTCCGCTAACATTTGTAATATTTTCTCTCTTTATCAATATATTTTTCTAAGTTTACCACACAATAATTAGCATTAGGTAGTTCTTTTCTTAAATTCTGCTCCATGTCTGTACTACATACAATATGAGCTATTTTAGTATGATTTTCTCTCAAAAAATACTTAATTCTATTAATTTTTTCAGTATCTATAAAGTAAAATGTATTAATATATGTATCTTTATTATTCGAATATTCACAAAAATAATATTCAGATAAATGAATTCCCTCATAATATTCATCTATTAGTTCATTCCACCTTATACTATGTAAATATTTTAGTTTTTCTCTATTTGCCTCATTGTCTTCAATGACTAATGTTTTATTCTTTCCAAACACGAAGTCATTCAAATTTATTCTATTTATATCATCTACTAAAATGATAAAGTTACTATATTTCATTTCTTTTTGTATATCATAAGCTACAGATTCAATATATTTATTATCATGTCTTTTTAGAATTTGATAAGCTAGATATTCAATACCATTTATATTCAATATTCCTATATATCTTCTACCTGTTGTTGTAAATACAGTTTTGTCTTTTATTGCAAATGAAGGTATAAAATTAACTGTATTACAATTATGATAGAATGCTGCTATGTTACTTAAGTTTAATAATCTTTCTTTATACTGTTGATTTTTGTTCAATTTATTGTATTCAAGATTTAGTAATTGCACATACTGTATACCTGATTGTCCTAATACTAATGTCCATTTAATTTTCCTCAAAAATTTTTTATCAATTAAAGTTTTAATTCTATTTCTATAATATCTACTACTATTAAAAAAGTACTTTGCATCTTTTACATTCAAGTACTGATACTTTGCAATAAATCTTATTAAAGAAAGTTCATCTTCATTTATCTGAAAAAAGCTCAAAAATATCACCTCCAACACTAATTAATAATTTATCAAAAATAGTTCATTTTGGTAGATATGCTATATCTTTCGATATCGCACATCTACCTCCACATCAAAAACTATGTTATAAAAGCCATAGAATGCTTGAAATTAATGCATTTTATTATATATATTAATATGGCAAATTCTTTCTTTAAAAAATAGCAATTTTGCCATACTTTTTCATACTGTAAAATTTACAAATATTTACAAAAAAAGAATAGCTATTTTGCTATCCTTTAAACTTTGGAATATAGACTCTTTATCTTCTATCCCATTTGAAGTTGTTACCATGCACAATTAATTGTTAATGCAACATTTTTTTCTTTCGTTTCAACAGAATATATAGGTAACATCTTTTGTGTTGCTGCTCCTGTTTGAACAGTAGACAAATCATCTATTTTAAAAAAATTTGCTCCACAAAATAGAATAATTACTGTTGCAAGAGCTATCATATATGAATATATTTTTTGTTTATTAAATACAAGAAACATACTAAACCTCCTAAATATGCTACTGTATTTTATGCTTGTAAATCTATTTTTATTCAATATGTATGTATTTAATTTATTTCAATTTTATCTACTTTAAAATATTATTTTTCCATTATAATTGTTACAGGTCCATCATTTACTAGCTTTATTTTCATATTAGCTCCAAATACTCCACTTTTAACTGTTTGAACTTTTTGTTTACATTCATTTACTATGTACTCATATAATTTATTAGCATATTCTGAATCTGCAGCTTGAATAAATGATGGTCTATTACCTTTTGAGCAATCTGCATATAATGTAAACTGAGAAACCAATAATAATTCTCCTTTTACATCATTTAAAGATAAATTAATTTTTTCGTTATTATCTTTAAATACTCTTAACTTTATTAATTTATTTATTAAATAATCTGCTATTTCTTTTGTATCATTGTGTGTTATTCCTATTAATACTAAATAACCCTTTCTTATTTCCGCTATTGTTTTATTATCAATTTCCACGCTTGCACTTTCAACTCTTTGTACTACAAATCTCACTTTTATTTCCTCCCCACGATAATTAACTTGTACTTCAATTTTTAATCTTTTATTTCGATTTTTATTTCTTTATCTACTCTTACTTTTGCATATCCCCCTATAGGAAAAGTAAAAATTGGAGTAGTATGACCAAAATTAGCATTAATTACAATAGGAATATGACTCAATTCTTTTTTACTGTTTAAAATTCTAACCCATTTTTCATCATTCATTTCACAATTATTTTCTGCTCTACCAATTATAATAGCTTTTATATTTTTATTTTTTGAAGAATGTAAAAGCGATTGTAAATTTCTATCAAATTCTCTATTAAATGTTTTATCTATCAATCCATCATCTTCAATAAACAATATTGTTTCTTTCAAATCTGGCATATATTCTGTTCCTTTTAGCAAGTTTAAAGTACACAAGTTTCCACCTATTATTGTTCCTTCAGCCTCTCCCGTATTTATTATCTTCATACCTTCATTTTTTATAAATGTTCTATTTTCTTGATCTTTAAACCATCTATCATTACTCCACTCATTAGAGCTTTCAATTTCTACACTTTCAGATTTCATAAATATTTTTTTAAAATATTTTTCGGTATATTCAAATCCTTTTTTCATTCCAAAACTAGAAAAATGAGGTCCTGAATATGTTACCATTCCTGTTTTAGCATAGATTGCGTTTGCTAACGCAGTAATGTCAGAAAAACCACAAATAATTTTAGGATTTTCTTTTATTAAATTGTAATCAATATAATCTAATATTTGGTTTACATTGTAACCACCTATTACTGTTAAAATTGCTTTTACATTTTTATCTTTAAAAGCTTCATGTAAATCTTCTATTCTGTTTTCTATACTAGCACAGTTATAATCTTCTCCTATTGAGTTTAATACATTTTTTCCAAATGTTACTTTAAATCCTATATTTTCTAATCTTTTTTTAGCTGTTTCTATAACTTCACCACTTAATATACACATACTTCTAGAAGGTGCAATAACTCTTATCTCATCTCCTATATTTAATTTGTTCGGAATAATCTTGTTCATTTTATACCTCCTAATTTCTACCTCTATACAATTTATATTTTGACATTAAATTCATTTAACAACATTATAACATCTTTTTTTGAATTAGGCTCCACTCTTCTTCCTAATATTCCAATTTTATTTGCTGTATCATAACTTCTATTAGTGTCATCATCATCAATAAATAAGCATTCTTTTGGATTTAATTCATATCTTGTTAATAATATGTTAAAAATTTTTTCATTCGGCTTTTTTACATTTTCATGAGATGAAATAACTACTCCATTACATACTTTAAAAAAGTCTATATTCTTGAAATATTGATAAGTCTCTTTTGCCATATTTGATAAAACATAGATGTTATAATTTCTTTCTTTTAATTTTTTTGCAATTTCTACAATATCCTCATTTATAGGCTGTGTTTTATACCATTCATGCAAAAAAATATTTATTAACTTATTATATTTTATATCATTTCTTTTTTGAATTTCTTCTATAGCACCATTATTAGTAATTTGACCTAAATCTAATAATTTCCATTCTGGTGATTTAAAAATTTTTTCTTTTATAAAGATTTTTTCATCTTCATCTACTGTAAAATTATTTATTATTTTATCTTGATTATAATTTATAATTACATTACCTAAATCAAAAATTATATTTTTTATCATCAAACTACACTCCTTTATTTCTTAGTATTCTATCATAAAATCAATATTTTCTTGTTGTGCAACTTCTAATTTATCATCTTGCTTCCAATTTGTCCAATTTTAGTAATACAATAAAGGCTTTTTGGTAAATTATTTACTTTGGTTAGATGTTTGTTAGATGTTTTTATAACAGAATATCTGCTATTTATAATATTTTGTATCAATTTTATATTTTTTATAAGTTCCATTATTTCATCTATGTAATATACATCTAATTTTCTTGTTACTCTTCTTGGACTATTCATAAATAAACCTCTCTTTTATTAGTATCTTTTATAAAATAATGTAAAGTTTTTAGAATTATTAATATTTTAACATATTTTTTTAGATTTTACCATCAGAAAGCTTGTCTTTCTATGTGTATAGGCGATGTGTGAACACTCGCTTTCCTGCCTTTAGTTTTTTTATAATTTGATTTTGAATCAAAACTTTATAGGTCAAAATTTTGAATTTTTTTGAATTATAAAAATTTATAGCACGGATTTTTGCATTTTTCCGTTCTATAAAAATTTATAGCACGGATTTTTGCATTTTTCCGTTCTATAAATTTTTATAGCACGGATTTTTTTATTTTCGTGCGATAGATTTTTATAATACATTTTTAATTTTCTTGCTTTATAATTTTTATTTCAAAAATAAATCAATATATTTTTGAAATGCAAATATTTGATTTCTACTATATCCAGTGGTTTCTATAATGATATTCTTTTCCTTTAAAGCATTAATTGCCACATTTAATGTCGTTTGCTTTATATCAATTAATTCTAGTATTTTCTTTCTTGAAATAATTGGCTCATCATATAATACATCTAATACTTTTCTTGCATTTTCTGGTTTTACTGGTAAATCCAATATAACTTTATCCATCTCCATAGTCAATTCAACAACACTTCTAAATTTATGTTTTGCTGTTTTTGCTGTTTCAATAACTGTTTCTAAGAAAAATTTAATCCATCCTATGATGTCATTATGTGTCCTAACTCTTGTAAGTGTATCATAATATGTATCTTTATTTCTTTCAATATAGTCTGATATATATAAGCAAGACTTATCAAGCATTCCTTTACTTTGAATGTACAATGGAATAAGTAATCTTCCAATTCTCCCATTACCATCTAAAAATGGATGTATCGATTCAAATTGATAATGTAAAATTGCAATTTTTATTAAATCTGGTGTATCAATCTCTTCATTATTTATAAACTTTTCAAAATCTGTTAAACATTCTGCAATTTCTGTATATGGTGGTGGAACATATACTGCTGTACTTGGCATACTTCCTCCAATCCAGTTCTGTGATGTTCTAAATTCTCCTGGTGTTTTGTGTTCTCCGCGAACTCCTTGCATTAATATTTTATGAATTTCTCTTATTAATCTAGTACATACGGGAAAGCCTTCTTTTATTCTCTCTACTCCATAGTTTGTAGCTTTCACATAATTTTGAACTTCTTCCCAGTCATCTCTTTTCTCTGGATTAATATCTGTTACATCTAATAAATCTTCTTCTACAGTTGTTCTTGTTCCTTCAATCCTACTAGATTTATTAGCTTCAATCTTCACATGCATTTTTATATATAAATCTACATTTGGAATTAGCAATGAATACGCATTTAATTCTCCAATTTGTCTATTTGCTTCTGCTAATAACTTGTCTAATTTTGTGTCATCCCATCCCCAGTTGTAATTTATTTTGCTTGGAATAAATGCTTTATAATCATTCATTTTTATGTATTCACCTGATTGGTATTCTTCTAGTTTCATTTACTATCTCTCCTTATAAGTTTATGTTCTAGATATTCTGATTCTACATTTTTATAATTTTTATGCCAATTTGATATACTATATTCTTTTGAGTTATTACTGAATTCCATTTGTTTATAATATATTCGTTCATTTCCTTTGCATTTTTAAATGGTCTATTACAATATTTAATTATATTTTCATGGTTAAAATGTGTATCTGCTATAAAATATCTCAAGTATATCACCTCACTATATATCATTTTAAATTATATTTGTACGAACATTTGTATTGTATCATGTGTTTAAAAATTATTCAATCTTTTTAGCAAAATTTGTAAAAATTTATTGAAACAACAGATAAAATATATTATAATATGTTTACATTTAATCGTTGCACATTTAAATGTGGTTAGTTCGTTTATAAACGCTTCAATCATTGGAATATTTAAGTCTTCTATTGTTTGTTTCGTTGCATATAAAATCATAAATTTATCTCCATATATCTCCATTTATATGTTTTGTTAATGCCATAATAAAAGCATTTCTTGTTAAATCAATTCTTGATACTTCATCTTTTGTTAAGAAACTTATTCCACCTTTTCCTTTACCTAATTCTTTTCCACTAAATATTTTATCCATAACTTTCCCAAGTTCAGTTTCTTTTATTTCTTCTATGTATTTATCTGGAATTGGAAATCCTTGACTTGTTCCTACACTTTGTAGTCCTTCTTTACTTTCCATCACTACTTTATAACTTCTTTTATGTATTCATTTTGTTTTAACAATCAAAAATTCTTTTGCAATATTGTAATTTTATTGAATTGATTATTCTTTATTTTTTAATTGTTTGTTGACTAAAGAATTAATATATATTGCTCTCACTAAAAAAATATATACACTAGTATATAAAACATATAAAATATAGATAAACAGACTAAAGTAATTACCTGCAAATTGAATCAAATTATCATAAAATGTTGAATCTGCACCTGTATCAACATAAGCAGCTCCTCCTAAAGTAATAAACATCATAAATAATACAAAAATCCCTATCATTAATCCAATACCTAAATATATGGCAAATATAATTACAATACCTAAATTAATTCTAAATAGATATTTTGGTAATTTTTTGTCTTTGCATTTTTCTTTGTTTCCTTATAATTTTCTTTACACTTTAATTTATTTACTAAAATACTATTATTTATTTTAAAAAATATCCAAACAAAAAGTAATGTATAAAATATGATAGCAAATATATTTCTTAATAATTCCATAATTTATTTCCTTTCTTAATTTTAAACACAAAAATTACTATTTTCTGTATATTCATCTATAACATTTTTCCAAAATGAAAATGCTATTTTACTTCCAAAGATGGCTTAACCTCCTAATTACCTTTGTGCATGTTAAAAATCTCTACTGCAACTCTGTTTGTTAGAATTGATGGCTATATTTAATTCTTCAATATTCTTTACTTCCTTTATACATAGTTCCATTTTATTCACCCATTTTATTCATTATATTCTTTAATTTTCCCAATGATTTTGACATAGATATTACCCTATTATTTATTTCTACTAATTCATTTTCTATAACAACATAATTTATTATATTTATATCTTTTAAATCCATCATTTTTTCAATTTCATTTCTTATATAATGTACTTGAACACAATGTGGTGATTTATCTACTGTTGCAAATATTATGTTTTTAATATTTCCTGTCCTTAACATTCCACCTATTTTAGTTATGGCCATATTAATATGAGTTTCTTCTAAACATAATTCATATATATTTTTTGATAACTTTTCTAGCCTTTCATATCCCCTTGGTTGAATATTTTTTAAACACTTTCCAACAATAATAACTGTTTCTTCTACATCATATATATTAGTACTCATTAAATTCTTCATATTAATCTCGTTCCTTAATTCTTATTTTGTCAATATTTTATCATAAAATTTTAAAAAAAGAAAGTGCTTTTCCAAACACCTATGAGTTTTTGGTTTTGGGGATTTCCTTAGATTTCAATATTTTTAGACATCTATATATAATTTCATTAAAATTTAATTCGTTTTTTATATTTATATATTACTACTTCTATTTTTTTTATTCAATAGTATTAAACCTAAAATATTTATATTTTAAGCTAATTTCCTATTATTCTCATTTGATTAAATGTTTTATTTCTTAATAAATCCTTTAATTTTTGTTTTCTATATCCTGTTAAACTCTCTAATATACTATTTTGTGTCGCATATTTTATTTTTCCTTGTTTTATTTTCTTTACTTTTTTTGGTTCTTCTATTCTCTCAGATAATTCTTTTTGTATTGACTTTTCCATTTCTCCTGTTATTAAATCTTCTAGTAAATTTGATTTTATATAGCTTATTACTTTTACCATTGCTTCTGCTCCATTATCGCTCCTACTAGTTCTGTTCTTCTTCATTCTTTTTCTACATCCACAGTACATTTGAATATTGCCCTACATATCCTAATTCTAAATATATATCTAACAAGTATATCATTTGTGCTTTACCATTTTTTGTTAGTTTATACCTTCGTCGATAAAATTCTAAATCTCCAAATTTACATTTTATTGTTGTTTTTTGAAAATCTTTTACTTCTAGCTCTTTATTATTTTTATCTTTTAATAGTTGATTGTCAATTCTTCTTAGCTGATCTTTTAGCTCATCTAATCCTTCTTGCATTTTCTTTTTCCACATTTTTTCTTCTAAATCATTGAATTTTATTTCATTTTTTGTTATATTAATCATAGTAAAGACACCTCGAATATTTTTTTATCTTGTTATGTATGCATTTTGTGATCCTTTTCTTATTCTACAATCCCCTTTCATTAAATTATTATAATCTTTTTTTATTATATATGGCTTGTCTAATGTAGAATATTTGATTTTGTAAATAAGGAAATTTTTATCCTTATATTCAAAATTTATTATTTCAAAGTTTATTGCTGGTTCTATATTTTCATTAAGAAATTGTTGATATGTTGCACTATCTTTAACTTCTCTTTTATCTATTCCTTTGATTATCCTTTCGGGTAAATCTCTTGCACCAATTATGATATATCTATCTCCTGGATAATTAGAATTAGCTAAAGACATCATATCAATTAGGAAATCTTGTTTTTTATCATAACTTTTGAAATCATACAATTCTAGCTTAAAATCCAAAAAATCATTTTCGTTTTCATTTTCTATAATATTTATTATTTTATTTTTTTCTTCCTCATCCTAAAATCCCCCCTTTTTATTACTTTAACTTTCTAAATATAATTTCTTATCATTTGTAATATCTTCTAATTTTTTTATTCTATTATCTACTGTTAATAAAGTCATTTGATGTATTGCTATACTATTTAATTTAACTAATCTATCACTTTGACTTATTCCTTCATTTATATAAACTGAATTTAAATTTTCAAGATTAACTAAACATACTAATTCTGCAACATTAGCATAATCTCTGATATTTCCTTCTTTATTCGAGTTTTTATCTCTCCATTCTTTAGCAGTCATTCCAAATAATGCAACATTAATAATATCCGCTTCATTTGCATAAATCACATTAATTTGCCTTTGATTTACCTGTTTTGGTATTAAATTGTTTTTAATTGCATCTGTATGTATATTATAATTTATTTTCGATAAAGTTCTCTTTAAATTCCAACCTAATCCCTTTTGTTCTTTCTGTTTTAATCTTTTAAATTCTGTTACTATATATAATTTAAATTCTGGACTTATCCAACTAGCAAACTCCATTGCAATATCAAAATGAGCATATGTTCCGCCATCATATTTTCCCGATTTTGAAATTATTCCAATTGCATTAATAGATTTTATCCATTTCGATGGAGACATTGTGAATCTATTTCTTCCTGCTTCATTTTTAACCGCCTCGAATCCCACACGGTTAAAATTTCGATTATATATTTTCTCCCATAATCCTAAATAATCAATTGTATCTTTATTTCTCATCCAGTTTTGAATAACAAATCTAGGCTCATCTTCATTTACTTTTTTTGCTATATCTGTTAAAGATACATAATCTTCTTCATTTATAACTTTTGTATTTATTTCATATTCTAATACTTGCAATTTATCCATGTATATCTCCTTAAAAATAATAATTGCTATTATATGTACGAACATTTGTATTGTATCATATATTTAAAAATTATTCAATATTTTTAACAAAATTTGTAAAAAATATTACTTTTTATAAAATTTTTAAGTTTACTTTATTATATATAAAAATATATCTCCATTTATATGTTTTGTTAATGCCATAATAAAAGTATTTTCCCATATTTGAATATATCTATAACTCTCATAAGAAAACATCAAATTTATAATGTTGCTAAAATAATACCATAAAATCAAATATTTTTCAACCTATTGCAATCATAGTATTTGTGCAGACAAATGTACTTTTTGTTAAAACTATTGATTTATTCTAAAATTTTGATATAATGATTTGTGTAGAAAGGATGTTTGATATATGAAAGAATTATTAGATACCTTAAACACTGCAAAACTACTCTAGATAATTATTATAAAATACATAAAGATAAAGATTTTTTAAATAAAAGGAACTCTCCTAAAGATTATCTTGAATGGATAGATAAGAAAACAAAAATCATAATGAATTCTCCAGAATTTTTAGAAAAGTCAAAAGAATATATTGTTCGTGGAGATGTCGTTTGGGTTGAATTTGGATTTAATATAGGTGAAGAGTTTAGCGGTAGACATTCAGCTGTAGTTTTAAAAAATGGTGGAAAGACATTACTTGTTTTACCTATTACAAGTAAGCAACCGACTGAAAAACAACTCGCTAGTAAAACATATGTAGAACTTGGTAAAATATATAATTTTAAACCGATGAAAAGATGGGTTAATATATTTAATATTAATCCTATAAGTATTGAGAGAATAGATTTTACAAAGAAAAAAGGAAACATTAAAGGAATCGATTTAGATAATATATCAAAAGCCTTTTTAGACTCTGATTTATTCAAATATAAACCACCTAAAAAAAATTATTAATTTTTTAAAAAAATTGCATAAAATTATTGATTTTTACGTAAAAATATAGTATCATTTAATTAATAGGAAATCTATTTAATTAGATGACTGAGAAGGCTTACTTCGGTAAGCAGTTATGATTTAGTATGTAGCTTATATAGGAATATATAAGCTACAGTTTTTATACTATGTCGAAAACTATCGTAAATGTTACAACTTTTACGAGAGTCTCTCAACCAACCACATAAAATTTAGGTTGACAAACGGTTGACATTTACAACATTTTACTATTAAAAATTTCTATAACTATTGATTTTTCAATACTATAAGTGTAACAGTTTCCACATGACTCGTTCACTTTCTGTAGATAGTTTTCGCTTACCTCGTATGATGACTGTTGATTTTTATTGTCCTCACATTTGATTTCATTACCACTTTTTAGAATAAAAGTTATCGCTCTTGGATTTACTTTTCCATTTTTTTCTTTTTCTCCTATTATAACTTTTTCTATCATTAGTTCAAAAATATCTTTATCAAATTTTGGCATGATTTCATTGTCTTTAAACAAAGTTTTAAACTTGTTTAATCCTTGATTTAAACTAACTCCATCTTCTATTTCTAGTTGTAAATGCTCTTGTTCTTTCTCTATTTTGTTGATTTTATTTTGTAATTTTGCTTTCTTTTCTTGTAATGTTTCTAAACTTATTGTCCCATTTAAGTTTAAATCAATTAATTTGTCTATCTTTTCTTTTAAAATTTGCTTTTCTTCCTCTAATCTTTTAATAGAACTTTCATCACTTTTTTCTTGTATTATATCTTCCATTTCATTTAAGAATGTTTGGATTAGCTCTTTGTTGCTATTGCATAACAATTTATAACTTTCTGTAAATGCTTCCTCAATGATGCTTTCTTTCATAGCTTTACAATATGGGCAATTCTCTTTTCCATGTTTTACAAATTCCATACAATGCCAAACAGTAATGCTATTTTTCGTTCCAGAGTGCCAATTTCTTCTTGTTAATAAACTACCACAAAATCCACAATATAATCTGCTACTAAAAGTATATTTTCTACTAAAGTTACCTTTTCTTCTTCCAGAGCCTCGTACTCCTCCTCGTTTTTGTAAAATTTCTTGTGCTTGATTAAACATTCTTTCAGAAATAATTGGATCATGATGTTCTTGTATGTAATACTTATTTTCTTCTCCCATATTGACTACTCTTCTATGAGTTATTGGATCAGTTGTATATGTTTTTCCTTGTAAGACATCTCCTTTATATTTTTCATTTTTTAAGATACCTCTTATCGTTGATTCATGCCATTTCTTTTTGCCTGTTGGAGTTTTATATTTCATATTAGTTAGTTCTTTTGCAATGGTTGTGCAACCTACTCCTTGACAATATCTTTCAAAAATATATCTTACAATCTCTGCCTCTTCATAATTTACTGTAATTTGTTTTGTGTTTTTGTCATATACATACCCTAAACATCCATTATATCCAATTAGTTCTCCTCTTTTTTGTTTCATTTGCAAACCTAATTTTACATGTGAAGAAATATTTTCGCTTTCTTGTTGTGCCATAGCACTTAATACTGTTAGCATTATTTCTCCTGATATTTCTAAAGTATTAATTCTTTCTTCTTCAAAATAAATAGCAATTCCTTTTTCTTTTAATAGTCTTACATATTTTAAAGTATCTACAGTATTTCTTCCAAATCTTGATATAGATTTTGTAATTATCATATCAAATTTATTGTCTGTTGCATCTTGCATCATTTTCATAAAGCCATCTCTTTTATAGTCTAATGTTCCTGTTATTCCTTCATCTGCATAGATACCTACATACTGCCACTCACTATTACTTTTTATTTTTTCTTCATAATACTTTAGTTGAGAATTATAACTGTTTAATTGTTCTTCCTTTTCTGTACTAACTCTTGCATAAGCACATACCCTTAAATTTCCTTTTATTACTTCTCCTGTCGTTCTATTAATTCGACCTTTTTTCTTCTCTATAACTTGTACTTTCAAAATTAACCTCTCTTTCTCAAGTTTAGAGAATCTTTATGTACATATTATACATCAAATTATAAATTTTTCAAATACCTATGTGAGTTAAATTGTATTCTTGCAATATATTTTGTTTCAGTTCTTTATATCTTTGTTCTTTAATTAGTCCCGCTTCATATGTCCTATTTAATATTGCTAATTTTAAACTACAATTAAAGATATTTTCATTTAGTTTGATGTTTTTTGTATTATCAAATTTGACTTCATATAACATAAAAATCCTCCTTGCTTGAATATTATTTCAAAAAAGAGCAACAGAAAAAGCCAGCCGACTAGCTTCGACTGACTTCATTGTTTTACATTTTTTGATAATACAATTATATTTCCTTATTTTTATATAATCAATTCCGTTTTTATTCCCTTTTTTCTAAAATTTAATTTTTTACAAAGTACACTTAGTGTATCTCTACAATTTAATTATCTATGCTGGAGTTCACCGAGTGTACTTCGTTATAATTTATTATAATTTTCAAGTTCACTCGGTGTACTTTTGAAATATTTTTTCGTTTTAGAGTTCATTCAGTGTACTTTATTATTTATTTTATCTAGTTAAAATTTCATCTAGTGAACTTATCATAGTACATTTAGTGAACTACTTTTTAAAATAATGATTTTTTCAGTTCATTTAGTGAACTTTTGCACTCTACTAGGCATTTTTTGAGGTTCATTCGGTGAATTTTTACATCATTTTTGCATAACTTTTTTGTTCTTTTATTAATACTAGAAGGCTTGTCCTTCTATGTGTATCCGCGATGTGTGAACACTCGCTTTCCTGCCTTTAGTTTTTATTAAAAATATAATTTGAAAGTTCATCATATGATCCATTTCCATTTAATATTTTCTTAAGCATTTCTTTTAGTATTTCCTTGTCTTTTACATTTGCAATAATTTTACCATTGCATACATCTATTTTGTTTTCCATCTGTTTATTTATTTTAATTATGCCCTTTTCCAAAATATCTATTAACTTTAAGTATCTCTTTACTTCCCTATACAGTATATATGGTGAATTTAAATATTTTGACCAATTATCTCTAGCATCCCAATAAAATTCTTTACTTGTTTTAAATAATTTTACTCTTTCTTTTTCATTTTCTTTCTCTAAACCTTTTGATAATAAACCTTTTTGTGATAAATTTATCAATTTCATACAATTATATCTAGACAATTTTCTTAATATTGTTTTTGTTTTTCTCTTATTTATTCCCACATCTTTTGCATTAAGAAAAATACATTCATTTTTATTATATTTTTCAATTTTATATTTATTGTTGTATTTTCGAATTGCATACACTTTGTTTAAAAAATTTATAAATTGTACATGTGGAATATATCTAAGTTCTATTCCTTTTATTTCTTTGCTTTCTTTATAATATACTATCTTTATAAAACTTTTTCCTTTTTCCAATATCTCAATTATCATGTTAGTAATTTCTTCTATTAAATCATATTCTATGTATCTACACTCATTATATCTAAGATATTTTTCTAATTCATCACTGACTTTTACATTTTTATTATAATCTTTACAGTCATATATAGAAAATCTAATATAATTAGAAATATCTTCTAAAAACATCATCTTTTCCAACTTATTCTTCATCCATATCGATCCATTCTTGTATTTTCTTTCTATCATTTTTATATTTTACATTTCCTCTCCCTATTTTATTTAAACATGCTAATGCATATATTTCCTTCATATTTGCATAAAACCCTTTAAAATCTCCATCATAATGTATTTCTTTCAGCATTTTTGTATTAATCACTCTTTTATGTCCAAACATACTTATTTGTTCAAATTCTAGTTTACCACTTTCTTGAATTGAATTAGTAAATCGTCTTTCCCAATCACTATATTTCATACGATCAAATTGAAAAATATTTCCTTCATCTAGTTCTATAATTTTTATCCATTTATCAAATATAACGTTGCATTTTTCTTCATCTAATTTATCGAAGAAATTTTTTGCTATAGTTCTTGTAGTTTCTAGCCATCTTTTATCTTTTAATATTTCTCCTACTAGTATAGCATATCCACTTACTTCAAACATAGAATATAATCCACTCATTTGAAACTGAAATTTGTAACTCTCGCTTATATTGTTATTATTCTCTATATCTTCATGTATTATTGTCTCTGATAATACTGATAATCCAAATATTTCTTTATAAAATTTACTAAATTCATTAAAATTAAAGTTTATAATTGCATTAAATACATATTCTACTAAATTGTTGTAACAAAATCCAAATACATCTTTTTCTTTTTTAGTGTGAGATTTTTTCATTCCCCAAACTGTTGCACTTTTTATCCATAAATTAGGAATTTCTTTATGTTTTTGTTCAATAAAATTGTAAAAATTATATAAATTTGATTCTTCAAATTTATACGACTTTTCTATATAATTTTCATTTAGTGCTTTATTCTTCATAGTTAGTATATTCTTTATAAATTCTATTTTATTATTTATTTCATTTTCATTAATTATAAAAATATCTGAATACTCATATCGTTTTTGTTCAAATAATTTTTCTCCTATTTCTAAATTAAGATTATAAACATTTTCTATTTGTTTTAAAACCTTGTTAAATTCTTTCATATACAAATTTGATGCTCTTTGCTTAATATACCAATTTGGTGTTATTTTTTTTCTTTCGATTTTTATCTCATTTTTTATCGATTTAAATACCCTATAAAAATCTTCTGAATTTAAAACCTTATCATTAAATTCTAGAAAGTTTTTTATATTATATTTATAATGTTTTTTTTCAAATCTATTTAGTTTATTTAAAGATATACTTTCTATATATTCCTTACATTCTAGTATAAAATTTATATATAATGTTGAAATAGATTGTAACAAATCATAATTATTTTTAGAATATTCATTTATTTTTATAATATAGTTATAAACTTTATGTGTTATATCTTGTATATTTTGATAAAATAGTTCTATATTTCCATAATATATCCATATTTTTATGAAAGAATTGTAATATGCGATATAGTTTACAATCATGTTAGCATTTGAAGCTTCTAATAGATTATCAAGACAATTATTATTCATACTCAATAATCTTTCTTCAAACCAGTCTCTATTTTTTACATGTTGATGTGTTAATTCAGTTCCAGTCATTATTGCTGTACTTGTTTCTATAAAAGATGTCTCATACCATCTTTTATAGAGAATTTCATCTTGAAACCATAATGAATCATAAAAAATTTTATTCTTTTGTTGTAAATAACTTGCAATTAAAAAAATATTACTTATTAAAAAGTTTAAAACTGAATTATCTTTGAGATTTTTCTTATCAGCTAATACATAATCATTAGTTATTTTAAGATTTTCCAATATTTTCTTACTTTCTTTTCCATAATGATTTTGAAAATTCTGTTCATCAAATTGATAACCTTTATTAGTTGCAGATTTTATATAGAAATCTAAATTTTTTCTACTGTTTTCTAAAACATTATATTCATCTGAAAATTCATAGATCTTATTTCCAAGTATTGTAAAATTTATTATAATCTGAATTGTTTCTATTATCATTATACTCATAGAAAAATACCACACCTTAATATCAATTGTCATTAAAAATATTAAAAGTATTGACAATATTATATAATGATTTAGTTTTTTTATTGCACTATTATTAGATATTTCTTTTTCAAACAATAATCTAATTTGATTAGGTGCATTAGCATACTGATTTGAATATACTGTTGAAATATTAGAATAATATAAGGCTAGAAATACACCAGCAACACCTATCCCACATATTAAAAATTGGTAAAATATATCAATATTTATATTCACAATCGCTTTAATTGAATTTATTATTTCATAATCTAAATTACTTATGAAACTAACTAACATATAATCTATCACCAGTATAATAATTATATTTATAATAGAAGGTCCTATTTGTTTTAAGAAATTTTTCAGTATTAGTTTTGTTAGGTTTGCATTCTTTTTATTTTTATTATATCTTTTCTTATATTTAATATTTTTCATTCTAAAAAGTATTGTTTTATATAAGTAATTTCTCATTTTATATATAAATTCCATTGCCATTACTCCATTCATATCTAAAAAAAGCAGAATATGTCATAATTCTTTAAATTATATTCCACTTTTCCTTTGTTTTAGTTTATTTTATTTATCAACTAAATAATACCATAAAATTTAGTATTTTACAATATATGTCAAATTTTGATTTTGTTACGTTTTTTATATTTTTTATATTTTAGAGAACAAATGTGTTGCTTTTTATTTAAAAATGTAGTATTATAGTAAAGAACTTTTCTATTAAATAGATATTTCAAGAAGGTTTATTTTTAAGCAGTTTATGATTGAGCATGTAGCTTATATTCAACATATAAGCTACAGTATTCATATTAGGAGGTTTTTAATTTGGATATATATTCTCAAAACATTTATGAAATAATTCAAAATGGTAATAAAAAACATATTTTAATTATTTATAATATTTCTTCAAATCATTATGTTGGCATAACTGTTCATACAATTGAATCTAAAAATGTTATATATGTCAAATCTATAGACAGATTTATTGATATTAATGATTTGCAAGAATATAACAAGACAAATATCAAACGGTTTAGTATATGTTAAGGGCAAATTTTTAAAAGTAAGCAATAAAGACTTTTATAATATATTAAAACTTTTAAAATTATCTTTAATGAAAAAATTAGATAAAGAAATAGATTATAAAAATATTGAAAGAATCAAATACTTAAAATGGTGTTATGATAAATTATTATTAGATACTACTAATAATAATATTTCTAACTTAAAACCATGTTCTATTTGTTGGGTAGATTTTGGACAAAATATTGGATCAGAATTAAGGAAATTAAGACCAGCTATTCTCTGGCGTTCATCATCTGATAAAAAGATGTGGACTGTAATTCCTCTAAGTAGTAAATGTTATAAAGATAAATATTATTTTCATTGTGATATAACTGGAATACCTTGTAGTACTGCCAAATTAGAATCTATGTCTAACTTTAGTTATAAAAGAATTAGAGAACCTTTTTTCTATAATAAAAAAATTGCACATCTATCTAAGGATGATTATAATAGTATTTTATTAGCATTAAAAAAATATTACACTTTTACTGATTAAAATCCAGTCAAAGTCTTGACTCTCGTAAAAAAATGTTTTATAATATAATTACATTTAATTGTTGCACATCGAAAGATGTGGAAGTTGTTTTTCAAAGACTAGGTTAACCTAGTCTTTGCTTTTTGTAATAATATTTTTTTATTTGCATATACTATAATTACATTTAATGTTGCACATTTATATGTGGTTAGTTCGTTTATAAACGCTTTAAAATCCCTCTAATACAGAGGGATTTTCTATTTTCTTGTCGGAAACTCTCGTAAATCGTTTAATATTTACGAAAGTTTCCGACATATTTACTTTTTAACTTTCAAAATAGAATGCTAGCCTTGAATTATCTCTAATATATTTCTCCTCAAAATTGTTATTTGTAAATTTTTTTATAGTGTTTCGCCAAAATTTTTGAGCTCTTTCATTTTTTACTAATGTTCTAACTTCCCATTTTCCTTTATATAACTCAAACATTTCATTTGCCATAAATGTACCTGCTCCCATTTTTCTATACTTATTAAGAATAAAAAATTCAGCTATTTCGTTCATATTTTGTTCATTAAATCTCTGTAAAACAAAACCTGCTAATTCATTATCATATTTTAATATATACGGATGCCTATTTTCTTCTTGCCAATATCTTTCAACATATTTACTCATTGCATATAATCCAGAATCTAGCATCGTAAATGTCGCTGTTTCATCTTCAAAAAAGCTAAGCTCATATGTATATAATTGCATTAAATTATATATTATATTTTTGTCTTTTTCGTCGACTTTTACCAAATTAAATTTCATTTTCTCTTCCACCTTTATTGTAAAATTCCCTTTATATCTTCAATATTATTAAATAATATTCCCTTTAATCCAATATTATTAGAACTTATTATATTTCTTTCAGTATCATCTACTAAAATTGATTCTTGCTTATTTAAATTATATTTTTCAATTAACTTATGATAAATCTCAGCGTTAGGCTTACTTACATTTTCAAAACAAGAAAATACTCCACCATCAGCTATTTGTATTATTTCAAAATTATCTTTAATATAGTTATAGGTATCTTTTGTTATATTTGAACATAAATATATTTTATATTTCTTTTGTTTTAAAGTTTTATAATATTCTATCATCTCTTGTTTTGGTGGTAACATATATTTTAAATTATCTTTGCTAAGTATCTGTTCTATTTGAGTTTTATATTTCAGATTTTCTTTAACTAAATATTCTATTAATTCACTATTAGTTATAAATCCATTTAAGCAATCTTTCCATTTTTGATTGTGAAAAATTATATTGTTCAGTTCTCTTCTTTTACTTTCTTCTATATTTAGTTTGTCCAAATATGTTTTTGGATTATAGTCAAGTAACACTCCGCCTATATCAAATATTATATTTCTTATCATATTTATTCTTACTTTCTTTCTTAATTTTTTTATAATATAGCTATTTGTCATCTTTTAATTTATATTCAACATTTAAAATATTTTCTTTTTCATCTACTTGAATATGCATTTTAAAGTTATATTTAGCATCAATTAATCCTTTTATAAAAAATCTATCTAAAATCATTATATTAGATAATATTTTTTCTTTTTGTAATAATTCGTTAATTTCCATCCATTCTGATGTATTCTCTTCAAATTCCTGTGGTTCTCCTTCGCTTTCATTTGTAATAAATACATCAAAATCAAATATTCTATTAGGATATTCTATTATCATTTTTCCCTTATATTTTAAATTTCTGACTTCTAATCCTGTTTCTTCTTTCATTTCTCTAATTGCTGTTTGTATAGAATTTTCTCCATTTTCAATTTTCCCACCAGGTATATCATAATATCCTGCCTTTTTATTTTTTTCTTTATATTTTGTAGCTATTACTTTACCATCTTTTATTAAATAGCATCTTACTGCTTTTCTTATAGGTTTTTCCATACTCTATTTATCTCCCATATAACTCCTCAACTATCTCATTTTATAAGATGGTTGAATTTTATTTTTCAATTTCATTTTCATATTCACTTCTATATTGTTCATATTTAACTTTTGCTCTTGGCAGTCCTGCATCAACTGCCATTTTTAAATAATATTCTGATAGCCTTAAATTTCTCTCTGTTCCAACTCCATTATAATAAAAATTTGCTCCTAAATCATATATTGCAGGAAGATGTCCTTGCATCGCACAATCATGTATTAATTCAAATGCTTTATTCTTATCTATTTCAATTTCACCAAAACCAAAATAATAATAAGCTCCTAAACAAAATTTTGAAAATGATTGTTTCCTTTGATTTTGTTTTTCCTCTTCAATAAGTTTTAATAATGGTTTGTATGCTTGAATATGTATTTCTCTTGCTTTTTCTTTATCTTGTTCAACTCCATCTCCAAAATAATAACAAGCACCTACTCCATATGCAGAGCGAGGATCTCCTAACTCTTTTCCTCTTTCATACCAGTACATTGCTTTTTCAAAACTTTGATCTGCTCCGTTTTCTTCACTATCATGACTTCTGCCAAGAATATAGCATGCTAGTTTATCTCCTTTTCTAGCTTTCATTTCTAAATCTTTTAAATCAAATATCATTGGCTTTATTATATTATTCACTTTTAGTCTCACCTAATTTCTTTAATAAAATATATCTTTTTATATTTTCATCTTTTTGATACCATGTCTGTTCTTCATATCCTAAATCTTTTAAATTTCTTAAACTATAAACATTTCCAAAAGTTACTTCTGCAATAATATTACTTATTTCTTTTTCTCTAGCTCTTTCTTCAAGATATTTTACTAATATTTTCTGTAACCCATATCCTCTATATTCTGGCAATACAATAACTCCGTCTATATCAGCACATTTTCCTTCTAAATTTGGAATCTTTTGTTTTAATTCTTTCATTCTATTTGATACTGAAAGAAAAATCCAAGCAACCATTTTATTATCTATAAATGCTCCATATATTTCACCATCTTTTATAGGGTCATTTAATATTCTTAAATATATTTCTTTTTTAAAAGGTAAGAAATAACCTTTTTCATCTTCTTTAAAGTTATTTATTACAATATTTTCAATATTATATATTTCATCAACATCTTGCACAGTACATTTTCTTATTTCTAAATTATTAATTGTAATATATTTAAAAAGATACTTATATTCTTCTTCGTGAATCAATAATCCTTCTACTCTTTCTTCAACCATTTTTTCTAATTCTTTATAGTAAACATATTTCACCTCTGAAACTTCTTCATCTTCAAATATATAATCTTCTATATATTTATTACATCTTAATAAATATACATATGCATATTCCATATTTTTAGGATTTTTTGTACTTTTTATTGTTGCAATATATTGTAAATCTTTTTCTTTTGCTTCAACTCCTAATTCTTCTTTTAATTCTCGTATTGCACCATCTATTACACTTTCTCCTGCTCTTATATGCCCTGCTCCCGAAATATCCCAACAATTAGGATCTGATTTTTTACTTGCACTTCTTTTTTGTAATAATAATTCATTTTTATCATTTATAATCCATACATGTGCTGTTCTATGAAAATTACCATCTTCATGTGCTTGATTTTTTTCTTTGACTTTTCCAGTTGGCTCGTTATTTTCATCAAATATATCTATATATTCCATAATTTTACTCCTTAATCTTGACAGATTATTATTTATTATTATATTTATATCACAAACTCACAATTTTTCATAGTGTTTTACCAATATTTACAAAACATATTTGTCCTTACATTTGCTTAACTAACACAAAATTACCAATAAAAATAATGTCAAGAGCGAACGAAGTGAGTGCATTTACTCTTGATATTATTTTTATTGGTGATTAAAATTAATTTGCAAATTTTATAGGGCAAATTTTCTTATTTTTTTAACCTACAGAAATTTATAGGTTAAAAAATCCTAAAATTTTGACCTATAAAAAATAAGCATCAGTACATATCTACCGACACTTAAACAATAAAGATTCTCTATAACTCATTTTAATAAATTTCTTATAACACTTGAAATATCTACATTTATTACATGTCTACAAACCAACACAACTTATACCTATTGTGTTTACCATAGACACTCTCTCAAATTTCCTAGTATTTCAAACACTTTGCTTAATTTTCTAAAATTAAAATTATGTGTTTCCACTTACCACTTAAACAATTACTTTAACTTTCACATCCAAATTTTGATGTTTTTCTTTGCCATATTTCCCTTTTTGTTCAAAAGTTATAATTCTTGAAACCATATCAAAATTAAGTATTAGCTGTTTTCTTTTAATTGTAGCACTGTCACACACTCCACATGCGATGTATAAGGAAACATATCTACTGGTTGTATTTTGTTTATACTATATTTCTCCTCAAGTAGTTTTAAATCTCTTACAAGAGTTGCTGGATTGCAACTTATATAAACCACTCTGCTCGGTGCATATTTTAATATATTTTGTATAGTCACTCCATCAAGTCCTTTTCTTGGTGGATCTACAAAAATCACATCTGGCTTTGTTTTATTTTCATTTATTATTTTATCTAATACTTTTTCTACATCTCCACAATAAAATTTAATATTTTCTACGTTATTTATCTTCGCATTTTCTTTTGCATCTTCTATTGCTTGTTCTACTATTTCTATTCCATAAACCATCTGCGCTTCTTTTGAAGCAAATATTCCTATTGTTCCAATTCCACAATATAAATCTAAGGCTGTATCCTTTTTTGTTAGTTTTGCAGATTCAATTGCAATATTATATAATTTTTCTGTTTGTACTGGATTAATTTGATAAAATGATAATGGAGAAATTTTAAAAGTATATTCTCCTAATTTATCTTCTATATAGCCATTTCCATAAAGGATTTTATTTTCTTTTCCAAGTATAACGTTTGTATTTTTAGTATTTATGTTCTTTACTATTGTTTTTATATTTTTAAATTCTTGCAACAATGCTCTTGTCATTTCTTTTTCTTTTGGTATATCTTTTTCATTTGTAACTAATATACACATTATTTGTTTTGTATGTAACCCTACTTTTATAACAATATGGCGTATAGCACCTTTTGTTGTTTTTTCATTATATGCCAAGATGTGGTTTTCCTTCATATATTCAATAATCCATTTAGCAATTCTTTGCGAAATTGTCTGTTGAATAGCACACTCTTCTATTTCTATTATATCGTGTGTTCTTTCAGCATATATTCCTGTTACTATTTCTCCATTTTTATTATATCCTACTGGATATTGTGCTTTGTTTCTATAATTAAATGGTTTCTCCATTCCTATTACTTTATTTACTTCTATTTTTTGACTTAAACCTTTATTTACAAGATTTTGTACTATATTTCTCTTTAGCTCAAGTGTATCTTCATAACGAATATGTCTTAAATTACATCCTCCGCACCTTTTGTATGTATTACAGTCGTTTTCTACTCTACTTTCGGCTGGTAATATTATTTGCATTATTTTTCCATACGCATAAGATGTATTTACTTTAACAATTAGTATTTTTACTTTTTCTCCCTTTATTGCTCCTGGAATAAAGATAGTATAACCATCTATTTTACTAATTCCTTCTCCCTCACAGCCTTGATCTATTATCTCTACTATATATTCTTTGTTTTTTTCTACTGGTATTGTTTTCATTATAATTTTATCTCCTAAATTTCAAACTGCTTCTATTATACTATCTTTAACATACAATTGCAAATTAAGAATATATTACTCGTCTTTTTAATATACATATTACGAGGTGTATTTCGTGTTTATTAAATCTTTTAAATTAAATAAATCCTTCATTTTGTTTAGTATTATATGTATTTTTATAGTTACTGTTATTATTATCGTTTCTATTATGTATCCATTTTCTATACATGCTAATTCAGATTTAATATGGGATAATACTATTTCTCAAGAAACAGAGGAAAAAAAGTATATAAAATGGGTTGATTTTAGTGTTTGCTATGATGCATTAGATAAAACTTCTAAACTAGATATAAATTCTCATAATAAAGATGAAGATATAAAATATAATTGGATTGAATTACTTGCTTATCTTGCTTGTAAGTATGGTGGTAATTTTGATAAATTTAACCAAAAGGATTTAACTTCTTTAACAGATAAGTTAAAAAGTGGCACAACTATGGAAGAATTAACTAAAGATTTAAAAAATTACTCTTATTACTATGAGGCATATGACGCTGTATTACATGAATTCATTGGTGAATATGAAGTTGAACAAGCAAAAAATACAGAATTAGATGATAAAACTTTTACTACAAAATATGGTATAAAAGCATTTTTACCTATTGCTAAAAATTATAACTTTAGCCATTATGATGACTTTGGAAATGCTAGGTCCTATGGTTTTAAAAGGGTGCATTTGGGAAATGATCTTATGGGAAGTATTGGCACTCCTATTGTTGCTGTAGAATCCGGCATTGTTGAGGCACTTGGATGGAATCAATATGGAGGTTGGAGAATTGGTATTCGTAGTTTTGATAAAAAACGTTATTATTACTACGCTCATCTTCGAAAAGATCACCCATATGACGCTGAATTATATGAAGGAAAAATTGTTAAAGCAGGCGATGTTATTGGTTATCTTGGTATGACTGGATATAGTACAAAGGAAAACGTTAATAATATTAATGTACCTCATTTGCATTTCGGAATGCAGTTAATTTTTGATGAATGCCAAAAAGATGGTGTAAATCAGATTTGGATTGATGTTTATCAAATTATTGAATTTTTAAGAAAAAATAAATCTGAAGTTGTAAGAGAAAATAATGATACCAAAGATTATACAAGAAGATATGATATAATTGACCCTACCATACCAGAATAAGGCTTACTACTTTTAGCAAGCCTTATTTTTATCTATCAAATATTGCTTTTCCCACTCCTTTATCAATTAAACTAGAAAAAATATTTTTAAGTATTATTAATACAATTGGTCCTACAAACATTCCTAATACACCTATTGTTTTAAACCCTGTATACATAGCAATTAATGTAAAAATTGGATGTATTCCTATATGTTTGCTAACAATTCTTGGTTCTGCAAGTTGTCTTATAACCGACATTATAATCCAAAGAACAATTATGCAAATAGCAAGTTTTATATCTCCATTAATTCCTGAAATTATTGCCCATGGTATCATAGCTGTTCCAGAACCTAATATTGGTAGTGCATCTACAAAACCTATTCCTAGCGCTGAAAGAAGCGGATATTTTATATTTAAACCTATTAACTTAAAAATGTATAATCCAATTAATGATACTGTAAATGAAATTAGTATTAAGGTAATTTCTGCTTTTAAATAGTTTCCTAAACTAGATATTAACTCTCGCATATGTTTTCCAATTCTTTTTACCCATTCCTTTGGTAAGTGATGTTCTAATTGGTCTAACATATAAAATCTATCAGTACACATAAAGTATATAGCAACTAAGGAAATTCCCACATATATTGCTATTGTTGGTATTTGTGTTAAAAATTCCATAAGTGATGTAAGAAAGTTTTTTATAAAATTAGATATAGTTCCTATAAAATCCCAAATTGAATTTTGAATAACTTCGCTTACATTTTCCGGAATTTTTAATTTTTTAAAATCTATATTTGATATAACATTTTGAATTTGATTATATGCTCCTTCAATATATGAATTTAAACCTTGTAATAAATTACTTGCCTCATTAATTAATCCCGCAATCCCCCATACTAACAATCCAATTAATAATATAGATACAAATACTAAAACAATAATTGCACTTGTTTTTCTTGTTAATCTTGTCCTTTTATTTACAAACTTAATAAGCGGTTCAATTAGTAATGATATAATGAAAGCTACTAAAAAGGGCATATAGAATATAGCAAGTTTAAATGCTAAATAAATGCCTAATATTGTAAAAATTAAGACAATAATTCTTTTTGATACTTTTGTCCAATATCCCATATCAATAACCATATTTTTCATTCCTTAAATAAAAATAATAGAAGTAGAAAACTACTTCTATTATTTTATTCATTTTTTTGAATAATTATTCGGCATTTTTAGTATTGCCATTACAATTACATATATTTCCCAATGTGTTGCAAACTTCATTTTTTCCAACTTCATTATCGTAATGTGCTAAATCTCCTAAAGATAACATTCCTACAACTTGATTATTGCTATTACATACAGGTATTCTTCTTATTTGTAAATTTGACATTAATTTTGTTGCTTCTTCCATTGTAGTATTTGGAGTACAGCAACATGGGTTACATGTCATAATATCACTTACTTTTGTCTTACATACATCTTTATCACAAGCAATACTTCTTAAAATAACATCTCTATCTGTTAATACTCCTACTACGCAGTTATTATCATTACAAACTGGTATACAACCAACATGATTATCACACATTAATTTTGCAGCATCTTTTACAGTATTGTTTGGTGTACAATAACATACATTTGTACTCATACAATCTTTTACATCCATTTTCCATACTTCCTTTCAAAAATTATTCAAATTTAGTTTGCTCTTTTTTTGAAAAAGTATGTAAAATAAAAATTTTAAATTGGAAATGGTGGTCGTGGGTTTGGTCTAGGTGGGAATGGTGGTCGATTACCTCCCGGAAATTTACCTTGGTTTAACAATTCCCTTATTATTAATATTTTTATTAAATCTCTTAAAGTATTATTTTGCCTTAAATTTCTAGTTTCTATTTCGTGTAATGAAGAATTTTTTGAATCTTCTTTTCGTATTTGTTTTGATGCAGATGTTTCAATTTTTAAATCAATTTCAATGGAATTATACACATTATCAGTCATTTGTTCTAATATTTCTTGTGTAAGTGGCATTGTATTTGTATTACATTCTTTACAAACAAGTGGATATATTTTTTTATATGTATCTGGATAGAACTCTTCTAAATTACTATCACTTCTAAAATTCACATTCGTTTGCATTCCATAATAATCATTTGTAGCATATACGTCTTGTACATAACTTGGAGTATAACCTAATACCTCTCTCATATAACTTTCGTATGACATATGATACCTCCTACTATTTTTTAGTAGTATATGTATCTTTTTTATTTTTTGTTACTATATTTAAAAATTTATAACTTATTCACTAATTCTTTAAATTTTTCTCCTCTTTCGGCAAAGTTTTTGAATAAATCGAAACTTGCACTTGCTGGTGAAAATAGTACCACTTGACCTGGTTTTGCTATTTGTTTTGCTATTTCTACTGTATTTGAAAATTCTTTACACATATATATATCTAAATCTTTATTTTCTTCTTTTAACTTTTTTGTAACTGCATCATATATCTTTTTAGAAGTTTGACCAATTAAAATTAATCCTTTTACATTGTCTACAATTGGCTTTGCAATTGGTTCATAGTCTAAATGTTTATCGTATCCACCTGCAATTAAAATAATTTCTTCATTGAATGAATTTAATCCAGCAATAGTTCTTGTTGGACTTGTTCCAATAGAATCGTTATACCATTTTACTCCATCAATTTCTCTTATAAATTCAAGCCTATGTTCAACACCTTTGAATTTTGAAATCGTTTTTGCTGCATCTTCTGTATCCACTAAACTTTTTGTTGCAGCAATTGCTGCACAAATATTTTCATAATTATGAATTCCCCTCAAGTTTACATTCTTTGTATTTATAATATGTTTTCTAATTTTATCTTCACATTCTTTAATAACATCATTATCTACAATAATACCATTATCTAATTTTTCCTTGCTACTAAAGTAAATAACCGCTCCATTTGCTTCTTTTTTACAATCTCTTGTAATTTCATTATCATAATTTAACACTACAATTCCATTTTCATTTTGATTTTTAAATATGTTCTTCTTAGCTCCGATGTATTCTTCATATGAACTATGAATATTTAAGTGATTTGGTGTTACATTTGTTATAACAGATATATCTGGACTTATGCTCATATTCATTAGTTGAAAACTACTTAACTCTAATACAATAATATCTTCTGGTAATATATCTTTTAGTTTCGTAAATAATGGAGTTCCTATGTTTCCACCAAGATAAGCATTGTATCCTGCTTCTTTCACAATTTCATAAATTAAACTAGTAGTAGTTGTTTTTCCATCACTTCCTGTTACACCAATTACTTTACATGGTGCCATTTCAATAAGCATTTCTATTTCTGATGTAACAATCGCCCCTCTTTTTTCTTCTTCCTGCAATTCTTTTCTTGTTGGCATACAGCTAGGAGAACGAAATATAATATCAAATCCAACTAATTTTGATAAATTATTTTCTCCAAAAGAAAATTCAAATGTGTATTTTGTAATTTTATCCATTATATTTTTTGGAATTTCTTCAATTGTTCTATCATCAAATACTGTTACTTTTGCTTGCATTTTATACATATAGTCTAATAATGGAATGTTACTTACACCAAGTCCAATTATTGCTACTTTTCTATTTTTTAAATACTGATTAAATTCTGCTAGTTTTTCATTTATGTAACTCAAAATTTTGCCTCCTATTAATAATTTATGCTAGGTAATTTAATTTGTTTTAAAACAATTTCCGTTGATTCTTCTATAGTTTTGCAATTTGTAACATCAACTTGTATCGTATTATTATGTAATTTATAAAATCCTGCTTTTTCTTGAAGTTCATCTCTTTTTATTATGTTTTTACGCACTTCTTGCTCATCTACCTCGCCTTTATATTGTATGCATTTTCTTTTTACACGTTCCTCAAGACTTGCTGTTATAAAGAAATGATAATCTGTATTTGGATAAATTTCCATAATACTTCTGCCTGATATAATTACATTATGTTCTTTCTTTAAATCATTAATTAAATTTCTTGAAAACTCAAATAATGCTTCATTTTTTGCTTGGCCACCTACATATGATACAGCAAGAGATGCATCTTTTGCTTGTAATTCTTCCTCTTGTGCTAATTTTCCATCAACATATATTTTTGTTTCATTATCTTCTATTTTTAACTCTATTTTAAATAAATCCATCATTTGCTTTATATCAATTTTTTTCAAGTCTAGATTTATTTTATTTTTATTTTCAAGCATTGCACATACAATCGCTCTATATAAGTTTCCCCCATTTAATAAAATTGTATTTGGAATTTTTTGCAATAACTGTCTACATATAGAAGTCTTTCCAGCTCCTACCAATCCCTCTATTCCAATAACTAAATTTTCCATATTCATTTCACCTTTATTTTTTTGTTTTTGATATATTATACCATAAATTATCTTGTCTGTTAATTTTTTTAATATATTTTTGTTCATTTTTTGAATATTTTTTCTTTTTTCGTTAAAAATAATTCTTGAGAAAAAGAAATGGAGGTGCTTGACTCATGGAAAAAAATAATAAAAACAATAACTCAAACCAAAATAATAACAACCAAAAAAATGAAAATAACAATAATAAACAAAATCAAAATAATAACAACAACGATAACTGCAGATAGTTATTAAACATGCGGAGAGTTATCCTAAATTTCTATGATACTCTCCGCTTTTTTCTATTTATTTTTCTTATAAATATTTTTTCAAAAATCTTCCAGTATGGCTTTGTTCATTTCGTGCAATCTGTTCTGGACTTCCAACTGCTATTAAATTTCCTCCCTTATCTCCGCCTTCTGGGCCTAAATCAATAATATAATCTGCTGTTTTAATAAGATCTAGGTTATGTTCTATTACAATAATTGTATTACCTGTATCAACAAGTCTTTGTAAAATATCAACCAAACGATGAACATCTGCAATGTGTAGTCCAGTTGTTGGTTCATCTAGTATATATAATGTTTTTCCTGTTGCCTTTTTCGATAACTCAGTTGCTAATTTTACACGTTGCGCTTCTCCTCCAGATAATGTAGTTGATGGTTGACCAAGTTTAATATAGCCAAGTCCTACATCATATAATGTTTGAATTTTTTGTTTTATTTTTGGTACATTTTCAAAAAATGTTAAAGCTTCTTCAACTGTCATATCTAGTACATCTGCTATTGTTTTTCCCTTGTATTTTACCTCTAATGTTTCATGGTTATATCTTTTTCCTTTACACACTTCACAAGGTACATAAATATCTGGCAAGAAGTGCATTTCTATTTTTAAAATTCCATCACCAGAACAAGCTTCACATCTTCCTCCTGGTACATTAAAACTAAACCTTCCCTTTGAATACCCACGAAGTTTTGCTTCATTTGTTGTTGCAAATATGTCACGAATAGCATCAAACACTCCTGTATAGGTTGCAGGATTTGAACGTGGTGTTCTTCCGATTGGTGATTGGTCTATATTTATGATTTTATCTATGTTTTGCAAACCCTTTACTTCTTTGCATTTTCCTGGTTTTTCATTAGAACCGTTCAATTCTTTTGCAATTGTTTTATATAGCACTTCATTAACTAATGTACTCTTTCCAGAACCTGATACACCTGTTATACAAGTAAATACTCCTAGTGGGAATTTTACATTTAAATTTTTTAAATTATTTTGTGTTGCACCTACTACTTCAATCGATTTTCCATTTGATTTTCTTCTTTTTTTCGGTACTACTATTTTTTTCTTTCCACTTAAATATTGACCTGTAATAGATTCTGGTATTCCCTTTATTTCTTCTGCCGTTCCTTGTGCCATTACATTTCCACCATGCACTCCTGGACCTGGTCCAATATCTATAATTTGGTCTGCTGCATACATTGTATCTTCATCGTGTTCTACTACAATTAGCGTATTTCCTAAATCTCGTAACTTTTTTAGAGTAGCAATTAGTTTATCATTATCTCTTTGATGCAAACCTATACTTGGCTCATCTAATATATATAACACTCCTGTTAATCCAGAACCAATTTGGGTAGCTAGCCTTATACGTTGTGCTTCTCCTCCCGATAAACTTCCTGCTGCCCTTGATAAAGTTAAATATTCTAACCCTACATCTATTAAAAATTGTAGTCTTTGGTTTAATTCTTTTAGTATTAAATCCGCAATCATTGCTTCTTTTTTTGTTAACTTTAAACTATATAAATAGTCTTTAATTTTTACTATTGACATATCTGTTAATTCATTTATGTTTTTGTCTCCAACTTTTACTGCTAATACTTCTTTTTTAAGCCTTGCACCTTTGCATACTGGACACTCACTTTCACTCATATATAGTTCGTAAAAATCTCTCATACCTTGTGATTTTGTTTCGTTATATCGTCTTTCTAATGTTGGAATTACACCTTCAAATGGTGTACTAAATTTTCTAGTTCCTGAGGCTGATGTATACTCAAAATCTATTACTTCATCACCTGTACCATATAGGATCTTTTCTAAAAATTCTCGTGGTAATTTTTTAATTGGTTGTTTTATGTTTACACCATAGTGTTTTCCAATACTTTCAAAGTACATTTTTGCCATAGTATCGCCTTTTTTCATTGTACTTGCACCAAATGCTTTTACACCATCATATAGTGTTTTAGTTTTATCTGGTATTATTAAATCTTCATCCATTTTCATTAAATATCCAATTCCTGTACAAGCAGAACACGCACCGAATGGATTGTTAAATGAAAACATCCTTGGAGATAGTTCTGGAAAGCTAATTCCACAGTCTGGACAAGCATAGTTTCCACTAAATAACTTTTCTTCATTTTTAGAATCTTTTAGTATATCTATTAAAACCAAATTTTCTGCATGTTTCATCGCAGTTTCAACAGATTCCGCTAATCGATTTCTTACATCTTCCTTTATTATAAGCCTGTCTACAATGATTTCTATATTATGTTTTTTCTTTCTATCTATTTGTAAATCATCTGTTAATTCAACTACTTCTCCATCAACTCTTGCTCGTACAAAACCTTCTTTTATAAAGCCTTGTAATAATTTTGTAAATTCACCTTTTCTTCCACGAATTATTGGTGCTAAAACTTGTATTTTCGTACCTTCTTCAAGAGCCATAATATTATCTATAATTTGGTCTATTGATTGTTTTTCAATTTTCTTTCCACAATTTGGACAATATGGTATGCCGATTCTTGCATATAAAAGACGAATATAATCATAAATTTCAGTTACTGTACCTACTGTTGAACGTGGATTCCTTGATGTTGTTTTTTGGTCAATAGATATTGCAGGCGAAAGTCCATCTATAGATTCAACATCTGGTTTTTCCATTAATCCTAAAAATTGACGTGCATATGATGACAGACTTTCTACATATCTTCTTTGTCCTTCAGCATATAAAGTATCAAATGCAAGAGATGATTTTCCAGACCCAGAAAGTCCTGTTATAACAACAAGCTTGTCTCTTGGAATTTCTAAATTTATATTCTTTAAATTATGTTCTTTTGCTCCCTTTATAACAATTTTATCGTTCATATTTTCCCCCCAACACGTTTAATATTTTTTCGTGCTAATATATTATACTATATTTATTTTATTTAAACAAGTGTTTGTTGAAAAATATTTATAGTAAGTTCTGAATAAAATTATTAAATTAAATATTTTTTATATAACTTTTCCAGGTATTCCTATTACAGTACAGTTATCGCCAACTGGCTTTGTTACAACTGCATTTGCTCCTATTTTTACGTTGTTTCCAATCTTAATTGGGCCTAATACTTTTGCTCCACATCCTACCATAACATTATTTCCCAAATCTGGATGTCGTTTGTTTTTGTCTTTACCCGTTCCACCCAAAGTTACTCCATGATAAATAGTACAGTCATTCCCTATGGTTGCTGTTTCTCCTATTACAATTCCCATCCCGTGGTCTATAAACAATCTTCTTCCTATTTTTGCGCCTGGATGAATTTCTATTCCTGTAATAAACCTTGCTATTTGCGAAACAAGTCTTGCTAAAAATAAACATTTATGTTTATACAAAAAATGCCCTAACCTATAAAAAATCAAAATATGAAATCCTTGATATAATAAAATAACATACCATATATTTTTAGCTGCTGGGTCTTTTTGTTGTATATTTTTTGCGTCTTCATATAATTCCTTTAATATTTTTCTCATAACAATCACCTAACTATAATATGAAATTTTTAATACTTTAGTGAATTTTTTTGTTTTGTTACCTTTTATCTAAAACTGCATATACTATATAAGCAATAAAATTTTGTATTGGAGTGAAGAATATATGTGTGGTTTTGTTGGTTTCGCAAATTTAAAACACAATATCTCTAATAAAAGAGATATCTTAGTAGATATGACAAGAACGTTATCAAAGCGTGGGCCTGATGAAGAAAATTTCTATTGTGCAGAACATATACAATTAGGACATCGTAGATTAACTATTATAGACCCAGAAAATGGGCATCAACCTATGCAAGCAACTTATCATAATAATACTTATACCATTGTATACAATGGTCAATTATATAATGCAAAAGAAATTCGAGAAGATTTAATACAAGAAGGATATACTTTTAATGGATACTGTGATACAGAGGTAATTCTTAAGGCTTTTATTCACTATGGCAGTGATATTGTAAAAAGATTTAATGGTATTTTTAGTTTTGCAATATGGAATGAAAAAGATCAAGAATTATTTTTAGCTAGAGATCATTTTGGAATAAAACCTCTATACTATTGTATTATTGATGATAATATTATTTTCGCTTCTGAAGTAAAAGCAATTATAAAGCATCCTTTGGTTGAATTAAAGCTAGATAGTACTGGAATTTCTGAATTATTAGGAATTGGTCCTGCTCATACGCCTGGAACAAGTGTATTTAAAAATATATATGAAATAAAACCTGCTCATTTTGCAGTTTTTAGCAAGAAGCGGTTTCCATATAGAGGAATATTGGAAGTTAGAAAGTAAGCCTCATACAGATAATTTTGAAAATACTTGCAAAACTGTTCATACTTTATTAGAAGACGCTATTAAAAGGCAACTTGTATCTGATGTACCTTTATGTGCTATGTTATCTGGTGGATTAGATTCTAGCATCATTACAGCATACATTTGTAATTACTACAAGAAGAATAATCTACCAAAACTTGATACCTATTCTATTGACTATGTAGATAATGATAAAAACTTTGTAAAAAGTGATTTTCAGCCAAATTCTGATAATTATTATATTGATATAATGCTTAAAAATTTTTCTACAAATCACCATCCAATAGTAATTGATACACCAGAACTTGCAAAAGCTTTAGAAGATGCAATGATTGCAAGGGACTTTCCTGGTATGGCAGATGTTGATTCTTCTATGTTACTATTTTGTAAAAATATAAGAAAAGGATCAACAGTCGCTGTATCTGGAGAATGTTCAGATGAAATTTTTGCTGGATATCCTTGGTTTTTTAGAGAAGATGCTTTAAATAGCAATACTTTTCCATGGTCAATTGCATTAGATGAAAGACAAAATTTACTAAACAAAGATATCTCCCGTAATATCAATTTAAAGGAATATGTTAATTATCGCTATAAAGAAAGTTTATCTAATGTAGAAATATTAGATTGTGATTCAAAAGAAACTGCAGAAAAAAGAAAGATTTCATATTTAACTTTAAACTGGTTTATGCAAACATTACTAGACAGATCTGATAGAATGAGTATGTATAATGGATTAGAATTACGAGTTCCATTTTGCGATTATCGACTTGTAGAATATATGTGGAATGTTCCTTGGGAAATAAAAGCACTAAACGGCAGAGAAAAAGGATTACTTAGATATGTAGTTAAAGATTTATTACCAGATGAAATTATTAATCGTAAAAAAAGCCCATACCCCAAAACGCATAACCCTACTTACTTAAAAGTAGTAAAAGAAATGCTTACTGATATTATAAAAAATCCGAATGCACCAATTAATTATTTATTAAATAAACAATATATTATAGATATTTTAGAAACTGATGGTAAAGCATTTACAAGACCATGGTTTGGTCAGTTAATGACCGGCCCACAATTAATTTCATATTTATGTCAAGTAAATATGTGGCTTGAAAAGTATCAGCCTAAAATTGAGATATAAAATATTATTAAAAGAAGAATAGCTAAAATCTTAGTTATTCTTCTTTTAAATCGTTTTCATTATTATTTGATTATATTAAACTAATCTGCTCAATTATATTTGTTTTCCAACTTTTTTGATTAGCCTCTGTTATTTTGTCGCCTTCTTCATTTTCACCAATTAAAAATGGAGATGTAGAAATATGTTTTTTCATATTTTCTCTAACCGTACTAACATTTGCATTTGCATAACAATATTTGCATAAATGTCCACAAGTATTATATGCCCCTATATCGTTTCCTAATAAGCAAGTACAACCTTCTCTTTTGCAATATCTTTTAGGTACATTTAATTTATTTCCTACTGCCTTTTCAATTATTTCTTTACTCATACAGCCAGTTACATCTAAGCCATAATCTTTAAAAAAAATTTTTTCACAGCAAGAATGTATTATAATGTTATTTTGTTTTCCTATTTCTGAAAATGCTTTTGCTATTTGTATTTGCTCTTCCTCTGTTGGTGGTCTTAAATTAGGGGCATTTCTTTTTACTTTTTCATACATATCTAAAAAACTAATAGTACAATCTTCTGTGTAACCTTTAAGCTCGTTTAGCAATTTTTCAAAACATTTAATGTGCATACTTACATCAAATTTCTCATTTATAAATATCGGATCATAACGAACTGCTACAGCATTTTTTCCAAGATGTTCTGATAACTTTTTAAAATCAATAATTACTTGCTTTTTGTCTGGCACATTTGGCTCTATATCTTTTCCATAAGGTGTAATTGTCACAAACCAAAATTGATTGTATTTGTCTAATTCTGACAAATGAGAAATTAATGGATGTGGATTTTTAGTACAGAATGCTAAACAATCAACAACATTTGGATTTAAAATATATTTAGTTACTTGATGTTTATAATATGAATTTCTAACATACACATAACCTTCCTTTATTCTATTTAATAACCAATTAGAATAAAAAGCTGGTATATCAGTTCTCATTCCTGTATTTATTATCATTTTTAATTTTCCTTTTCTTCCCCCCTTCCAATTTATTTTTTCTTCTATGTTTCTTTTTTCATCATCAATATTTTTATTCCTATAACACCATATTCTTTTTCTTCCTCCTGTGAGTAATATTGATGCATTGACTCTACTTTTCTCTCTATTTCTTTTTCATCATTATATAATTTCTTAAATAACTTTTCAAAAGTATCTTCTCTATATAATTTGGAAACATTAACTAACAATTTCTCTTGTAAATCTGGTAATTTTGAAAATTCTATTTGGTCTCCAACTTTTATTTGTTGTCTTTTTTCATCAAACAATCTAAATTCTATAGTTTTTGTTCCATTTTTTATTCTTTCAAATGGACTTTCATTTAATTTCATTCTGTGTAACATATATTTCTCCCCTTTATCTTTTATTTATAAAAAGTTATAATTCAATCTCACCGATAAATGTAATCGGGAATTATAAATTTATATCCATTCATTATTCTTTTTTATATAAATTTTTTTCATTATTTGTGCCATTATTAAATATATAAAAATTAAAATAAATATCCAAACTAAATATAAATATGTCATTGGTTTTAAATCAAATATTTCTGCCATACTTGTAAATCCAATTATCATTGTAGCAAGTATAATAACTATTGTTGAAATATTTAATTGCTTTGATGCTGTTGCTTGAATAAATGGAATTTTGCTAGTTCTTATTGTGTGTATAACAACTGTTTGTGAAATTACTCCAAACATAAACCATCCACATTGAAAATATGCTGCTAGTTCTATTGTATTAAATTTAAACACATACCATAATACTAAAAAGCATAATACATCTAATACTGTACTCAATAATCCAAAATAAAGCATAAATCTTTTAATACTTTTTACATCCCATTTTTTAGGTTTTTCAATATATTCTTGTTCAACATTATCAAACGGCATTCCTAACTGTGCAAAATCATTTAATATATTTTGTATCAATATATGAATTGGAAGTAGTGGTAGAAATGGTAATGCAATACTTGCAATTACTACTGAAATCATATTTCCAAAATTTCCACTTACTGCCATTTTTATATATTTAATTACGTTTGCAAATGTTTTTCTTCCTCCTATTACACCTTCTTCGAGTACATTCAAGTCTTTTTCTAATAAAATTATATCTGCAACCTCTTTAGCAATATCTACTGCTGTATCTACTGAAATACCAACATCTGACTGTTTAAGTGGTGGACTATCATTTATTCCATCTCCCATATAGCCAACAGTATGTCCGTTCTCTTGCAAAATTTTTACAATTCTCTTTTTCTGAAATGGAGTTAATTTTGAGAATAAATAACATTTTTCACAAGCATTCTTTAGTTCCTCATCAGACATCTCATCTATTTTACTTCCTGTTAATGTATATTCTGTATCTATTCCTAACTTTTTACAAACATTTAGTGCAACGCCCTCACTATCTCCTGTTAATACAACTGTTTTTACACCATGTTTCTTTAATTTATCAATAGCCGATTTTGCACTTTCCTTTGGTGGATCTAAAAATCCTACAAAACCTATTAAAACCATATCTTTTTCATCTTGTATTCCAAAAGTTTCTATTCCATGTATTTCATTTTTTTGTGCAACTGCAATCATTCTTAAACCATCATTATTGTTATCTTCATATATTTTTCTTGCATTTTCTATCAATTCTTCATTTATTTCTTCTACTTTTCCATTTATTTCAATAAAAGAACATATTGATAAAATTTCTTCAACTGCACCTTTAGTTATTAGTTGTCTTTTTCCATTTTGGTCTTTTAGTACAACACTCATTCTTTTTCTAGTAAAATCAAAAGGAATTTCATCTTCCTTTATATAATCCCCCTCTAAAAATGCCATTTCTTCTTTTTCTGCTCTATTTATAATTGCTAAATCCATTAAATTTTTTAAACCTGTTTGAAAATAACTATTTAAAAAAGCATGTTTCAATATTCTTTTATCTTCTTTGCCCTCTACATTTAGATATCTTTCTAATATAATTTTATCTTCTGTAAGTGTTCCTGTTTTATCAGTGCATAATATATCCATTTCTCCAAATGTCTGTATACTACTTAACCTTTTTATAATAGTTTTCTTTTTTGACATCATAACTGCACCTTTTGCAAGAGATGATGTCATGATAACTGGCAACATTTCTGGTAATAAGCCTACTGCAATAGTAATTCCAAACATTAGTGATTCTAACCAATTACTTTTTGTATATAAATTTACAACAAATATTATTGGTATCATAATTATCATAAATTTTATTAATAATTTGCTAATAGAATCTATATTTTGTTCAAAACTTGTCTTTGTTTTATCAGTAGATAATGATTTTGCCATACTTCCAAAGTATGTTTGATTTCCAGTAGTTAATATAATTCCTTTTGCACTTCCACTTACAACATTACTTCCCATAAGTCCTATATTATTTAGTTCTGAAATTTCATTATAATTGTCAGTATATGAAAACTTTTCTACTGGATTAGACTCTCCTGTTAATTGTGATTGATCTATAAATAAGTCTTTTGTTTCAAAAAATCGTACATCTCCTGGTATCATATCTCCAGAAGCCAATTTTACAATATCACCAGGAACTGCATCTTCTATATCTATTTCAATATTATTACCATTTCTTATTACATCTATTTTATTAGTAATCATTTTTTGTAATTTTTTTGCAGCACTATTGGATTTCTCTGTTTGAATAAAGGAAATTACTGCTGATAAAATTACAATTATTACTAACATAACAACAGTTGCATAAGATGGTGTTTCTGCAATTATTACATCTGTTATATATGTAATAATTGCAACCAATATTAAAACTATATTAAAAGGATTAATAATTGCTTCTTTTAGTCTTGTAAAAAGATTATTACTATTTTGTATATCAATTATATTTTTTCCATATTCTTCTAATCTTTCATCTGCTTCAATTTGATTCAAGCCTGTTTTTCTTGTATTAAAATCTAAAAATAATTGATTTATATCTTTTTTGGCATAGTCAGCTATAACATTTTCTGCACTTCTTTTATTTTCTTTTTTTTGCATATTGTACCTCCTCGCCAACTTACTATTATAGCATATAAAATAATTTTTATTCAGTTCTTAAAGCTATAACTGGATCTTTCTTTGATGCTGCTCTTGCAGGTATTAATCCACCAATTAAAGTAAGTATTACACTCAATATAACTAAAATAATTGCATTATTTGTATTTAAAACTACACTTAAAGGTATATTTCCTATAAAATTATGTAATACTTTATTAATAACTGGAATTACAGCATATGAAATTCCAATACCAAATAATCCCGATAATAACCCAATTATAAATGTTTCAGCATTAAAAATTGATGATATATTTCGTTTTGATGCACCAATAGCTCTAAGTATTCCTATTTCCTTTGTCCTTTCATATACAGAAATATATGTAATAATACCTATCATAATTGACGATACCACAAGAGAAATTGATATAAATGCTATTAATACATATGTAACTGCATTTACAATTGTTTTTACAGAATTCATTAATATTCCTGTTGTATCTGTATAATTTATTACTTGTTCATCTTTTCCTTCCGCTTCCATTTTTTCATTATAATTATCTATAAAATTTATAAAATTCTCTTTGCCATCAAAACTATCAAAATAAAAAGATATATAAGTAGGCTCGTCCTTATCCTGATATCCCAACGAAATAAGATTCGTTTTAGCCGTAGTTTCTGTATCAGACATCATTGCTGTTACAATTCTACTTATTTGTTCTTCAGTCATTTTTAATTCAAATGCATTAGATATTTTATCGTGATCCACATTAAATGCTGAAGCAAAACTATTTGTTAAATTAGTTGTAAGTTCTCCTACTTTCGCTAAAATATCTCTTTTCATAACTGTTTCTGTCATCACTTTTGCCATTGTGTTTTTTGTTTGTTCTATTGCACTACTAGAAGTAAATCCTGAAATAACCGAAGATAAAATTTCACTATTAACCATTATTTTATTATCTTTTGCATATTCCATTTCTTTGGTATTCCATTGTTCCATAACAGTATTACTACTGTTTGTAGACGATAATTGATTTTTAAAACTTTCTACATTCAAATCTTTATTTGGTACATCTTGTGGTATAAACTGGGAAATGCTACTATATGTTTTTACATATATTTGTAATAAGCTTTTTAGTAATCCAGAATACGTTTGCTTAAATGTATTTTTAGGTATTACATATTTATTTTCAAGTGAAGATAATATTTGTGATGGTTCATATCCATCTAAATAGGTAGAAACAATCTTTTCTATATCTCCTTCTTCAAACCCTCCATTAATACTATTAAACATTCCATTAATTAAAATATCTAAATTATCTGAAAAATCCTTTTTAGCTGGTGCTGTTTCTGTAGTTATTGAATTTGTTATTTCCACCATATAATTTTGAGTTTGCTCTTGTAGTTGCTTTTGATCTATCTTTACATTAAAAGCACTTTCTAACTTTTTTGTATCAATATTAACTAAATCTTCAAAATTTAAGTCTAAGTTATTTTTCTTTTCATCAAATTTTGAACCAGAAAATACGTCTATCTCCAAATTATCAAGTTGTTTTTTTACTGCATCTGTATTTGAAGAATAATTAATTATATAATCTATTAAATCACTTGTATATAAAACACCAGGACTTAACATCATAGAACTAGTTCCTTCTTTTGGACTTACAATACCTACAATTTTTAAATTAATCGCATTGTCATATAAACTTTTTAAATATTCATCATCACCACTCATATCTTCATATACATTGTAATTTTCGTTATATTTATATTCATCTGCGCCCATAATTAACTTTAACTCAACATTCATTAAATCCTCATACGATAGTGTAAGTGGCTCATTATTTATATCAACTGTCTCACCATTCATAATTTTTGCTACAATACCAGATATTTCTTCTGTATCTCTTAACCCTAGCGAATAAACAAGCAAATCTGAAATTGTATTTGGCTCAGATAAAACTATCATCATTTCATCATATTTTTCTGGAAGATGACCTGCTAAAACATCGTATGAATTTTTTATTGCATCTTTATTATCTATCATTTGCGAATATGTAGATGTAAACGATGACATCATACTAGACGAATAACTTCCTTTAAATATATTACTTGGGTTTACTTTTGCAATTTTTCCAGTTGCATCTTTCGTATAAATTTGTGGTTCTACACTATATGAGTATTTTATTGAAGATATATCTTTTTCTATTTTTTCATTATTATCCTCTAAATATTTTTTAAAATTTTTTAAATCATTAGTGCTTAAATTAGATAACATTGTAGAAATATATTGTTCTTCTTCTACTGTACCTGACTGCATATTTTTGTTTGTTTCTTCTGAAGTCATTGAAAGTAGAGTTCCTGCTATATCTGTAGTTTCCTGCATTATAGTTAATGGATATGAGGTTAATGTATCTTGTTGAATGCTATCTACATAACCTTGAAATCCATTAGATACTGCTTGTACTAAAGCAATTCCAATAATACCTATTGAGCCTGCAAATGATACAAGCACTGTTCTTCCTTTTTTTGTTAATAAATTATTCAAGCTTAATCTAAATGCTGTCCATAATTTCATAGATGTTCTACCCATTTTTCTTATATCAAGTTTTTCAAAAATTTCTCCTTCTCCAATTGGGTTTGTATCTTCTGTAATAGTTCCATCTAAAATTCTAATTATTCTACTCGAGTATTCCTTTGCAAGTTCTGGGTTATGTGTTACCATTATAATTAATTTATCTTTTGATATTTTTTTCAGTATTTCCATTACTTGTACACTTGTTTTTGTGTCTAATGCTCCAGTTGGTTCATCTGCTAAAATAATATCTGGATCATTAACCAATGCTCTTGCAATTGCTACTCTTTGCATTTGCCCACCTGATAATTGATTTGGCTTTTTATTTATATGTTGTTTTAATCCTACTTCTTCTAGTGCTTTTATTGCTCTTTGTCTTCTTTCTTTTTTTGGAATTCCGCCTATTGTTAATGCAAGTTCTACATTAGATAATATTGTTTGATGTCCTATTAAGTTATAGCTTTGGAAAACAAAACCAATTTTATAGTTTCTATACGCATCCCAATCTCTGTCTTTAAACTTCTTTGTAGATTTTCCGTTAATTATAAGATCACCTGAAGTATATCTATCAAGTCCGCCTATAATATTTAACAAAGTAGTTTTTCCACAACCACTCTGTCCTAAAATAGAAACAAATTCAGATTCTCTGAATTTTAAGGTAATCCCTTTTAACGCTTCTATGCTCTCGTCCCCTGTAATATATGTTTTCCTTATATTTCTTAGTTCTAACATCTAAAACTCCTCTCTAAAAAATAATAATTGCGAATTTATTATATATTAGTATTTTTAACAAGTCAATATTACTATTATTCCTTTATGTATTTGTTATTTTCTCAATATATTCCATATCTTCTATTTTAGAAACTGCAAAACATTTTTTTCCTAAATCTTTTAAAGAAGCTCCACAATGAAATAAGGCTTTATTATCTATAATTATAAATCTATCGTGAAATTTATTTGTATATGATATTTTTAATTTTGGATATTGTTTATTGAATTTTTGAATGTCTATTTTTTTTAAATTGCTTTTTGATGATGTTAAAATTATTACTTCTACGTCTTTATTTTTCTTTGATAACATCTTTAAAATACTATCATCTATATAATTATCTATGATTAAAATTTTATTTTGTGCAGTTTTTATTATATCTACAATTAAACTATATGCATCATAAATTTGTCCTCCAAAAAATATTTTTTGTTTGAATTCTTCTTTATCCTTTTGTAGTTCATCAAAAATTTTTTCAAAGTTCTTTTCATAATTTGAAAGTTTTATATCTTGATCTATTAGCTTATATTCTATGTTTGATAACCTATTAAATATTTGCCCATTAGATACTATAAATTTTCGCATTCCAACAAAGGCATTCATAATATTAATACTAACTTGAACCGCTATTTCATTTTTTAATAATCCAGAAAGCATTGCTATTCCTTGCTCTGTGAATGCATAAGGCGTATATTTTCTGTGCTGTCCTCTACCATTTTTGTTTAAGGTTGCAATTTGCAACCTTAAAGATTTTGTTTCTTCCTCTGTTAACTGAAAACAAAAATTTTCTGGAAATCTTTCTTCATTTCTCCTTACAGCAAGATTAATATACTTTGTTTCATAATGATATAACATAGCAACATCACTATCTAACATTACTGGCTTTTCTCTTATAGTGTAAATTAAGTTTTTTATATTTTCTATATCATATTTTTCATTATTTGATAATCTTAAATCCTTATCTTCTTCTATAATTATCACTCCCTCATTTTTGTTATGCTAATTATAGAACTTTTGTTTGTATTTGTCAAGTGGTAAATTAAATTTTTTTTAAATTTTCAAATTAATTAATTTTTCTTTCAAATACTTGCCCTTAATAGCATAAATTTTCGCATTTCAGCAAAGGCTCTCATAATATTTATACTAACTTGAACTGCTTTTTCGTTCTTTATTATTCCTCAATTGCATGTACAATAATTCTATTTTTACTATTCGAAGTACAAGTTATAAGTGTAATCATTTTCTTAGAATAGTCTATATTTTTATTAAAATTAATTTTACTTTTTTTGATAGTCTTATCAATATAATTCTTTTTTTCAAATTCAGAAAATTGGTTCTGTATAATTTCAACATTAGGAGATTGTATATAGCTAGAGAACACTTTATAAAGATGATTTCCATTTTCTGTATAAATTTCAATGTCTATATCGTTTCCTAAATCTCCATTATAAACTTTTTCTAGATGTGCAAACATTCTCTGATTTTTCATATTGTGTCCGTAAATCACCGTGTTTTCTTCGTTAAAATATTTATCTACGTTACTATAAACAAATATACTTCCAGACAAATTATATGAACCATATATATCTCTTTTCAAATAATATTCATCTGTTTTTCCCTGTAAAATTGGATAATTAATATTGGTGTCGTCTATTTTTATCCATCCTATAATATCTGGATTTATTTCTTTTAATTTTTCAAAATCAACTGAAATATTTGCCTTTTTTTCATTATTTGTTATTGTTACAACATCTTTATATAACCCTTTCTCTAAATTTTTTAATTTAAAGTCAGATTTTATCCACATAAAAACATTGTAACTGGAATAAATAAATATAACAATTAACATTAAAAGGATAATATCTATTAATTTTATTTTCACTTTTCTTTTCTTTTTCAACATAAAATTTACTCCTACAATTCTCCTTCATTTTTGCTATGCTAATTATAGAACCTTTGTTTGTGTTTTGTCAAGTGGTAAATTAAATTTTTTTTAAATTTTCAAATTTTTTGCTAAACTCTGGTGCAACCTTTTTTAAATTAATTGGTTTTAATTCTTTACTTGTAAAACAATGCTTTGTTTCGCCTACAAGCACCGTTTTTCCAGTCTTTTTATCCTCTACATTATATCCTACTGTCATTCTTACTCCTGAATATTCTTTTACAAATGGCATAATCAAAATAACATCATCAAAAGTTACATGATATTTATATGTACAATTTACTCCTAAAACCGGAATTGTAATGCCATTTTCTTCTAGTAATGAAAATGGCATACCTATTTCGTCAAGCCAAAAACATCTTGCTTCTTCTAGGTATCTAATATAGTTTGAATGATGTACAACTCCCATTTTATCTGTTTCATAATAATTAATTTTTCTTTCAAATACAACGCTCATTTTATATTCTCTCTCCTCTCCAATTTACAAATAGCATTTTATACTATTTTCATCTTTTTAGCAAGAACTTTTTAGCACGGCAATGGATATTGAACTGCAATGTTTGGTACTCTATTCCTTTATTAGAAATTCCCCCAAGACCAATATCTCAGGGGAACTGATTAGAGATAGAAACTATTTTTCTATTTTTTAGTTTTCTTCATCCTTGGATTCAATTTTATCCTTAGTAGCATTTTTGTCGTTGTTTCCAATTCCGAGCTTATCCTTTAAAAGGAGAAACGGTAACATCTGATTCATCCCAGAATTGTCTCCGCCCTGACCACACATCGCCATAATTGCAAGTGCCATTGTGTCGTCTCCTCCTCCGAGCTTATCCTTTAAAAGGAGAAGCGGTAACATCTGATTCATCCCAGAATTGTCTCCGCATTGACCACACATCGCTATAATTGCAAGTGCCATTGTGTCGTCTCCTCCTCCGAGCTTATCCTTTAAAAGGAGAAGCGGTAACATCTGATTCATCCCAGAATTGTCTCCGCCTTGGCCGCACATTGCCATAATTGCAAGTTTTTCTCCTGTCAACTCGCCCAAGTTAAGTGAATCGGTAATAGCAATAACCTTCGCATAAACGTTGAACCCCAAAATGTTCTTCATCGGGACGATATTCTTTATTTCCCCCGTTGAAACCGATACCATTTGGTTTTGTGTATCGACCTTGGTTACATAATAGTATTCTCCTGCGTCCTTAATAAGGTCACCTACTTCAAGTTTCATGCTTGGCAGAATGAATAGAGGAAAATTCCCCAGCTGCAGATTACCTACATCCGTAATCTCTCCTTTGATTTTGTCATAAATCCGCCAGCTGTCATCGCTATTTTTTACAGCAACGCCCATCAATGTGCTAGCAAGATTACTATCTTCATTAGGTCCAAATTCAAAATTAATGTTAAAAGGGTTGTTGTTGTTTTTCATAGGCTTATCCTCCTTCTTTATACTGCAATTTTCAGGTACAATTTTGTTGTCTTCTGGTTGCTTAGCACCATTTAATGCCTGTAAAATAAGGGTGGCTCCAGTAACTTTCTTTCTCTGTAAATGTAATTTGGCCCACTGTTCTTCGCTAAATATAAAACCACAAGTAAATGTTGGCTTTATACATGTATCCTCAGGGCAACTTCCACATATTAAATTATCCTCTGTGATTCTAAATGTTACTGCTCTGACATTTTCAAACACATCAACAATGTCGTATTGAATAGGATAATAACGATGTTGCCAACATGTTTGGAGATTAATATTCAACCTCTCTCCATCAAAGTTCATTTGAAAATCCCAACGATCTTTGCTATTTTCTTTACCTTTTGGACACTTTGGGCATTCCACCTTTAAACTCGTTTTACTGTCGTAAAACTTCAAAGGCTGCCACCGCTTGATCTTGTGAGTTTCGCCGCAGAAAGGGCATAAGACGCTTTCCGGTATTAAGTTCAAAAACTCTTTTACTCTTTCCTTCATTTATTCACCTCCTTGGTGACTCTGCGAGACTGTTGTTTCTATCTCTCCTTTCCTCATTTTTTATATTTGAGGCTATCAAAGACAATCGCCTTTGATATACAGCACAACAAATACTGTACTTTGTTATATCATATATTTACATAAAAGTCAAGTTGTATGATAAGATCTTTTTTATTTTATGTAAATACATGTCGCAAACCGCATTCCAAGCTATTTTAATATAGTTAAACGAATGTAACTAAAATCAAAAAGCAACTATGAGTTTACATATATTCTTGGAACTCTTTTACCAATAGAACATATAACTTCATATGTAATAGTATCTAAATGAGTTGCAATTTGTTTTATATGATTAATATCCTTTATAATTTCAACTTTCTCTCCAACTTTAACTGAATCGTCTACTTTAATAAATAGCATATCCATACAAATATTACCAACTATTTTATATTCTTTGTTATTTATGTATACATTTCTACCAGTGTTTTTTCTAATAATCCCATCAGCATATCCAATCGGAACTACTGCTATTTTTTCTTTTCCATTTACTTTATAAGCACCATCATATCCTACTATTCCATTAGTTACTTCATTTATTTGTATTATTTCACTATATAAACTAAAAGTAGTTTTAAACTCTATTTCATTATAATTAACTAATCCATACATAGCAATTCCTAATCTACATCCATTAGCATAATCTCTTTTTGTAAAAAATTCAGTTGCCTCACTTGCCCCTACATGTATTATGGGAACTTCATTCAAATTAATATCATTAACTATTTCTTCAAATTGCTCATATTGCTTTAATGTTGTTTCTTTATTAGTTGCATTGTATATATGAGTATATATTCCTTCTAATATAAAATGTTTTTTCTTTATTAAATTATACACATTATTAAATTCAACTTTACTATTAATTCCTAATCTATTCATACCTGTATTAATTTTTATATGGACTTTTAAATTATTATTAATAGTATTAATGCTATTTAAATATTCCAAATTACTTATAGTTATAGTTATATTATTTTCTATACATAATGGAATATACTTGACATTAACAATACCTAAACATAGTATTGGTATATCTTTTAATTCTTTTCTTATAATTAATGCCTCATCTAAAGATGCAACAGCCAAATAATTGCATCCTGCATCTATTATAGATTTAACAACAGGTATATCATTATGACCATAACAATCTGCCTTTACAACCCCAAAATAATATTTATAATCTTTATATCTATTAATTAAAGTTTTAACATTATATTTTAAATTCTTTAAATTAATTTCTACATAAGTATTTCGATACATAATCCTCTCCTTATTACTTTTAGAAATTATATTCTCTTTATTAATAGAATTTTCAATATCTAATTATTACATCATTTTTTCTTCTTCATCTACCTTATTTCCACGCAAAAAATCACATATATTCATTCTTTTTCCATTTTCTCCTTGTATTTCTAGCACATCGATTGCTCCGTCTAATGTTTTTATTGTTAAGCCTTCTTTATCGTTTGCAAGTATTATTGTTCCTGGTTTTGCGTTTGAAACTTTTTTTGATATTTGAACTTTCCAAAATTTTAATTTTTTATCTTTATATATTGTATATGCTCCCATTATTGGGTTTAATCCTCTTACAAGATTTTTTATTGTATGTGTATCCATTTCGTCCCAATTTATTTTTGCCATCTCTTTGTTTAGCATTGGTGCAAGTGTGTAGTTTTCTGGTTGCTTTATTCGTGGCGCTGTTCCTTTTTCTATTTGTTCTATAGTTTCTACTAGTAGCTCCGCACCTATTTTAGATAATTTATCCCATAGTTCTCCTGTTGTTTCATCTTCTCCAATTTCTACTTCTTGTGTTAGGATAATGTCTCCTGCATCCATTTTTTCATCCATATATATTGTAGTAACTCCTGTTTTTTTCTCTCCATTTATTACTGCCCTTTGGATTGGTGCTGCTCCTCTATATTTTGGTAGTATCGAACCATGTAAGTTGATACATCCAAATTTTGGAATATCTAGTATCTCTTTCGGTAAAATTTTTCCGTATGCTACTACACATATAATATCTGGGTTTAGTTCTTTTATTTGTTTTATAAATTCTTCATTACTTTTTACTTTTTCTGGTTGATATATTGTATATTCTTTTTCTAAAGCATATAGTTTCACAGGAGATGATATCATTTTCATCCCCCTTCCCTTTGGTCTATCTGGATTTGTTACTACTGCTTGTATAATATGTTTTGTTTTGCTTAGTGCTTGTAATGAGACTTGCGCAAAATCTGGTGTTCCCATAAATACTATTTTCAATATTTACACTTCCTTTTTTATTCTTCTGGATTTATATATTCTAAAGTACCTGGCAATATTTTATCTACAAAAACCTCTCCATTTAGATGGTCTATTTCATGTGATAATGCTTGAGCAAGTAAACCTTTACCTTTTATTTTAACACTTTCTCCATTTTCATTTAATCCTTCTACTATTATTTCTTCTGGTCTTACTACTTTTGCAAATTTGTTTGGAAAACTTAAACATCCTTCTTCAACTGTTTGTGCTCCATTTTGTTTAATAATTTCTGGATTAATAACAACTATAGGATCCTCTTTTTCATAATCTGTATGAATTACAAGAATTCTTTTCAATACACCTACTTGAACTGCTGCAAGTCCAACTCCGTTAAATTTGTGCATTGTTTCTATCATATCTTGTACTAATGTTCTTATTTTATCATCTACCTTTTCTACTGGTTTGGATATTTTTTTTAAGATTTCGTCTCCTTCTTCCCTAATTGTTCGAATAGCCACTTTAATTTCCCCCTTAATAAGTTTTACATCATATTTGTAGGATTAACATCTACAATAATTCGCGCTTTTTTATTTTTTCTATATATTTCTTTCATTCCTTCATCTATTTTTTCTATTAAATCATTCCCAAATTTTCCCTTTATAATAATTCTCCATCGATATTTATTTTTTATTTTATCGATTGGTGCAGGACGTGGTTTATATATTGCAATTCCTTGTAAATCGCCAATTTTTCTAAAAAGTATTTGGTATGACAAATTTGCTGTATCTTGTACATCTTTTTCATTTAGTCCACTAATTCCGACTACTATTATATCGCAAAATGGTGGATATTTCAATTGTTTTCTTAACTGTATTTCAGTATTATAAAAAATATCATAGTTTTGAGTTTTGGAACATTCAATGCTAAAGCTATCTGGGTTATAGGTTTGTACAATTACTTTACCTGGTAAATTTTCTCTTCCTGCCCTTCCTGCTACTTGTGTTAATATTTGAAATGTTTTTTCACTTGCCCTATAATCTTCCATATTCAAGCTACTATCTGCTGCAATTACTCCTACTAAGGTAACATTTGGAAAATGATGTCCTTTTACAACCATTTGTGTTCCAATTAAAATATCTATGTTATCATTCTTAAAAGTATTTAGTATCTCTTCGTGTGAATTCTTTTTTGTAACAGTATCTATATCCATTCTAATAGTAGTTGCGTTTTTAAACATTTGATGAATTTGTTCTTCTAATCTTTGTGTTCCTGTTCCAAAGTATTTAATTTTATCACTTCCACACTCTGGGCATTTTGTTACATTTTGTTGTTCATACCCACAATAATGACATTTTAGCTTATTTTCGTATCTATGATACGTTAGTGTAATATTACAATTTTTACATTTAACAGTATACCCACAATCTCTACACATAACAAAAGTAGAAAATCCACGTCTATTTAAAAATAAAATTGTTTGCCTTTTTTGTTTTAAATTTTCTTCTATACTTTCATATAACCTCCTGCTAATCATTGTTTTATTTCCATTTGCTAATTCTTCTCTTAAATCAATAATCTCTATTTCTGGTAAATTAGATTTATTAGCTCTTTTGGTTAATGTAAGAAGTTCTATTTGTTTGTTTTTAGCCAAATAAAATGTATGTATATCAGGAGTTGCACTTCCTAGAACCAAAGGAATTTTATTTTTATATGCTAAGTATTTTGATACTTCTTTTGCATTGTATCTTGGAGGCATTTCGGATTTATATGAATCGTCATGTTCTTCATCTATTATAATAAGGCCTAAATTTTCCACTGGTGCAAATATAGCAGACCTTGCACCTATAATAATTTTTGCTTCATTTCTTTTTATTCTCTGCCATTGGTCGTATCTTTCTCCTACCGATAATTTGCTATGGAGTACTGCTATTTTTTCCTCGCCAAATCTTGCAATAAAACGCTCTACCATTTGTGGCGTTAATGAAATTTCCGGAACCAGCATAATAGCTGATTTATTTTTTGCTAAGACTTTCTTAATTAGTTGTAAATATATTTCAGTTTTCCCGAGAACCAGTTACTCCATAAATTAAAAATTCTTTAAATTCCTCTTTTTCTATACTTCCTACTATTTTATCATATGCTATTTTTTGTTCCTTAGTTAGCTCCAAATCAGAATCTTGTTTAATATTTTTATTAATAAACGGATTCCTTTCTACTTGTTTTTGAACAATTTCAATATATCCATTTTTTTCTAAAGTATTAATAACAGCTTTCGATACATCTGCAAATACTTCTAAATCGCTAACTAATACTCCATCATTTTCTTTTAAGAAATTCAGTGCTCTTAATTGTTTATCCGACTTTATTTTTTTAGCTTCTATTAAAGCATCAATTTCTTCTTCATCTATTTTTAAATATACAAAACTTAAATTTTTCTCTTTTACGCGATTATCTAATATTTTTGTTGTAGTTCCAGGTGGTAACATCATTTTTATAGAATCTGATACATTGCAAAAATACCTTCTTGCCATCCATTTAGCAAGTTCTATTTGTTCATTTTTTAAACAAAATCCATCTTGAATACCTGCTATTTCTTTTAGAGTATACAAAGACTTTTCTTTAAACCCAATGATAAAACCTTCCTCTAGCTTTTTCGCATTTCCAAATGGCACAAGTACTCTATCTCCAACCTTAATAATACCAGCAAATTCTGCTGGTACATTATAATCAAATGTTTTATTCAAATTCTTAACCGTACTATTTATTATAACCTCTGCAACCATTTTTCTCTTCCTTTTTTCCTATTATATCAAAATAGAAAATCTAGTACAAGAGCAATTTGGCATTTTGCAGGGTAATTTCATAAAATTTTACAAAATTGTAATAAAAGCTACGAAGCCCAGCAAGAAAGCCCCTTTAACAAGGGGGCTGGCACGCGAAAGCGTGACTGGGGGTTCTTAGACTTGTTTTCTATTCTCTATATTTTTAATAAACTCGCATTCTACCATACTATATTTTCAGAAAGTAAAAATCACTTTATACTTATCTATTTTGCTTTCTTAACTTTCTTGACTTTCCAAATTAAATTTTTATTGTATGGAATGTATATGACTATTTAAGAACCCCCAGTCGCCTATCGGCGCCAGCCCCCTTGTTAAAGGGGCTTTCTTGCTGGGCTTCGTAGCTTTTATTACAATTTTGTAATTTTCTTATTTGTTACTTATATGTATATTACTAATATCTACTTTTAGTTCTCTAGTAATTATATTTTGAATTTGTGCAATTTGTTCTTGTGATAGTGTATCTGCTTTTATAACTACACTTACACTTGTATCATTTACAAATATAACTGAATCTGCAAATCCTTTTGTTGAAATTAAATTTTCTGCTATCATTATAGCATTTTTTGTTTGGTTTATTTTTGCAATTTCTTGTTCTGATATTGCTTTTTGTTCTTGTGAAATACTTGTGCTTTCTAATAGTTTTTGATATGTTTCTAACATTTGAGAATACATTTTATCTCGTTCTAATTTTGAATTATCAAAATAATCATCTGTTTTTATATTACTGTTAGTTTGTTTTACTTCCTCATTTTCTGTACTTTGATTTGTTCCCTCTTCACTACTAGTTACTGCAGTACTTATTGTATTTATTATTTGTTGTTTATCTTTTTCTTCTAATAATTCTCCACTATTTACAAGTGTTGCATCTCCAATTGCAGCATATTGGTTTGTTTGATTCACATCTACTCCTACCTCTAGTGCTTCACTATCTGCTGTATAGTTTAAGTATCCAGCAGTTACTAGCATAAGTGCAATTACTAAAATTGCTAATTGATTTTTCTTTAAAATTTTCATTGTAATTCCTCCCCATAATAATTTATCTTTATAAAATACTCCTTTAAGAGCTATAGTAAATGTAAAATCTACTCTTTTTTCATCTCAAACACTTGTATCTTATGTGTTGCAAGTCCTGTAACTGCTTCTACTGCTTGAACTATATTATTCTTTACTGTACCGCTTCCTGCTCCTGTTGCTGTTATTATTGCTCCTTCTATTTGAGGTTTAATTACTTTTTGTGTAACAGGTACTTTTTCTCCATTTTCTTCTTTATATATAACATCTTTTTCTGTGTCTGTTTGTGTTGTAGTTCTGGTTCCTCCTCCTGAATCTGTTTCTTCTATTAAGCTATTTTTACTATTTTCATTATACATTGCTATAATTTCATTACTTTGCGAATATGTTATTAGTACTTTTACTTTCCCTACTCCATCTATATTGCTAAGTATCGCTTCTAAATCCTTTTCCATAGAACTACTATCTTCTACACTTGCAGATGTTTCTTTAGTAATTGCTAACTGTTTGGAATCTTCTTGTACGTTTTCATTTTTTGCTTCTTTATCACCGTTCCAAATGCTGTTAATTGCAATTACAGTAATAATTAAAATAACTATTAATACAACTACATTTTCAATCTTCTTTTTTCCGTTTTGCTCCTTTCCACTTAAAATCATTGCTTGAATTTTACTTTTGAGCATATTAGCCCCTCCTCTTTCGTTTTTTATTTTACTCTTCATTTATCTTTATATTTTTATTTTTTACTTCATATACACTAGATAAATACTCTTTAATCTCATTTTTTTCATTTTCTTTTAATTCATCTTTTTCTACATTGCTAACTTGAAGAGTATTCCCAATTGTAACTTTTTCAATTTTCCCTATTTCAATACTATTATTATTTTTAATCTCTTTTTCTAGTTTATAAGTATTCAGTTTTATTAAGTTTATTTTTCCGTAATTTGCATTATCTTTTTCTTCAATTTCTAAATATATACTATCAACGCCATAACCTTTTTCTTGTAATTTGCTTGTCATATCCTGTTTTAAACTTGCTTTATAAATTTCTTCAATTGATTCATTATTATTTACCTGCAAACTTTCCGATATTGTTTCAGAACTACTATATTTTTCTAAGTATTTTTCATAATCAATATCATCTAAATCGATATTTGTTACTTTTCCAATAATTGGAGATATTATTGTGAATAATATATATACCCCAATTACTGCTTTTATGTACTTCTTACTATTTCCACTTGGTAGAATCATTTCTATAATTCCTGCAATTACAACTGCTACTATAATTTGCTCTGCCCAAGTGCTTAATCCTTCAATCAAATTCATCACAACCTATCTATACATAAGTCCACTATTGGATATTTTTATTACTAGTGTAACTCCTATTATTAGCATTACAGATACAGCTATAACCATTGCAAGTAATATTTTAAAAGTATCTCCAATTTGAGATAATAATGAAATTATTTTTTTATCTGCAATTGGTTCGCAAATTGCGGAAGCTAAGTAATATGTCCCCATTAAAACAGCTAATTTTATAATTGGCACAATACAAATACCAATTACAACAATTACTCCAACTAACCCTACTGCATTTTTCAGAATGTTACTACATCCAATTACTGTATCTACTGCATCTCCTAGTATTTTTCCTACCACTGGTATAAAGTTTGAAACTGCTGCTTTTGCTGTTTTTGCAGTAATTCCATCTACGCTACTTGTAAGGGTTCCTTCTAGTGAAAGCACTCCTACAAATAATGTTAAGGCAATTCCTAAAAACCAAATTGTACTAGTCTTAAAGTATTTCGATAATTTACTAATTTGTACTCTATCTGATATTTTAGAAATAATTCCAAGAGCTGTTCCTATTAGAATAAGTGGTAATAAAAATGTATTTATCATATTCCCTATAAATGTAATTAAAAATAACAATACTGGTTGTACTACACTTGCTGATGTAATGCTTCCTGTTGTCATCATTAATGTAACTAAAATTGGTATCAAACTTTCCGAAAACCCTACTAGATTTTGTATTGTATCTTTAGTAAGTTTAATAATATCTGCAAAGTTACTCATTACTAGCGTAACAATTAAAATATATTGCACATAATACGTCATTTCTGATACACTTTTATTTTCTAAGCTATCGCTTATGCTTTTTAAAATGCTATGTATTACAATAATAACAACTATACTACCGAATAATTTTTAATGTGCTGCGTACTTCTTTTCCAAACAGACTTAAAATTTTACTTATTATTGTTTTATTATCAATTTCTCCTTTAATTGCGTCATTCATTAAATCTTTTGCATCTATTCCTGAAAAAACTTCTTTTGTATATTCATTTGCTTCATCAACAAAACCTTTAATATTTAAGCTTTCCTGTTGGCTTTCTAATATTTCTTCTTGTGTTGCTACTGAAATGTTACCTAAATTAAAAAATAGCAAAAACATTATAATTATTCTTATTATTTTTTTCTTTTGCATGAATTATCCTTTCCTAAGTTATGGCAATACTTTTATTAAAGTTTCAAGTAAAGCTGATATAATTGGTATTGAAATTGCAACTATAATAACTTTTCCACCTAAATCCACTTTGTTTGCTATTGCAGTTTCACCTGCGTCTTTGCAAACGCTAACTGCAAATTCTGTCAAAAATGCAATACCTGTAATTTTAATTAATATTCCTAAAAATTGTCCATTAATTTGCGTTTTTTGTGAAAGATTACTTAATAAATTTATAATTGCTTCTAATTTTCCAAAACTCATAAATAAGATAATTGCTCCTCCAAGTAAAGAAGCATACATCGCAAATTCTGGCTTGTACTGTTTTAATATAATAACAACAATTAGTGTAAGAAATGCAATTCCTACTATTTTTATAATATCCATACTTACCTCTATTTCATAAATTAAACAATGTTCTAACTGTATCAAATAATACACTTATTTCTTTAATAACCATTGTAAGTACTATAACTAATCCTGCAAGTGTGGTCATCATAGCCTGGTCTTCTCTTCCTGCTCGTACTAAAACTTGATGTAAAACTGCTACTAAAATTCCAATTGCCGCTATCTTAAATAGTAAATTAATGTCCATAATCTTCTCCTTTGTATATTTTGTTAAATTAAAACTATCATTAAAGCAAGTCCTGAAACCACTCCGTAGTGTTTTATATAATTTTTCATTCTTGCTATACTCTTTTTCTGCAGTTTCAATTTGTGTATCTAAGAAGTTTTGCGTTAACTCTATTTGACTTACTTGTCCCTGTAAATCTGTTTTTCCTAACAGCTTTCCGAAGTCCTTTTAATACTTCTAAATCTTCCATATTCATACTTGTATTTGATTTTTCTATTGCTTCTATCCACGCTTGTTTTGCAGTATCTGTTCTCATATTTATACTTGCTATTTTAAATATATATGCTATATTTTCTTTTAAATTTTCAGAAATTTCTTCAAATATATCTGGAACTGGTTCATATGTAAATTTTATTTTTGTTTCAAATATGTTTAACCCTTTTTTTACTTCTTTTAATTCGATTACTCTATCTTTATAGCCTTTGGTAATCATTATTCCAATATAGCTAGAGAGCATTACAATTGCTATTAAAATTATCAATTTAATAATAAACATAATTTCCTCTTTTCTATTTTTATTTACTCTTTATAATTATATGTAGCTTGTACTACTTTTAGAACTTTTTTATGCTAATATATATTCTAAATTTATTTTATTTAAGCTATATACTTTATCAATCTCTCCTTTTTTAATTTCATCTAAAAAAATAAGCCTTTCAAATATATGCGTATTAATTAATTTTGAAATTTCTGGATTCAACTTAATATCCTCTATACTTTTTCCGTGTACTGTAAAAATACCTTTAATTCCACAGCATACAGCATAATTAATTGCTTCTACATCTTTTTGGTTTCCAATTTCGTCTGCTACAATTACTTTTGGCGACATAGAACGAATCATCATTTGCATTCCTAACCATTTTGGTACATTATCTAATACGTCTGTTCTTAGTCCTATATCATTTTGTGGTATACCTTTATACATAGAGGCAATTTCTCCTCTTTCATCTACAACTCCCACTGTAATTCCTTTATAATGTATTTGTTCCATTCCATTACTTATTTTCCTAACCAAATCTCGTAACATAGTAGTTTTTCCGTACTCCTGGTGGTGAAATAATTAATGTATTATATATTGTATTTTCTTCTACATTTAACACATACTTTAAAATTCGATTACTTGCCCCTATAATCTGCTTTGCAATTCTAAAATTTAAACTAGATACATATGTTATATTTGTTACTTTATCCTCATTCATAACAACATTTCCAGTAATACCAACCCTATGTCCGCCTTGTAATGTAATATATCCATTACAAATTTGAGTTTGATAAGAGTAAATGGAATTATTACATATGTATTGGAGTATTTCTAAAATTTCTTCTTTAGTTATAATAGCATTTTCTAATATTTGTTCAGTAGTTGTATATTTTAATATTACTGGTTTTGATGCTCTTAGGCGTATTTCTTCTAACAAGTTCATTTCTTCTGGTTTATTATTTTGCTCTATTTTTCTTGTAATTTCACTTGCTATTCTTCTAGGAAAATATGATAATATTTCATTTATATTTAACAAAGTTTGTCCTCCTAAAACAAAAAACTATAGCATATTAATATATATGCTATAGTTTTTTATTTTAGAACTATATTTTAATTTTTATTCTTCCCAATTGTGATATACATTCATAACATCATCTAAATCATCCAACATATCAATTAATCTTTGCATTCTTTCAGATGCTTTTTCATCTAAAGATACATATGTACTTGGTACTTGGCTTACTTCTGCTTCTACAAACTCTAACCCTTCCTTTTCAAGTGCTTCACGCACACTTGAAAAATCCTCTGGCGAAGTTGTTATCTCATAACATTCTTCCTCAGCACTAAAGTCTTCTGCCCCTGCATCTAATGCAATCATCATTAAATCATCTTCAGATTTATCTGTTGTTGCTTTATCAATAACAATTACACCTTTTCTTTCAAATAAATATGCTACGCATCCAGTAGTTCCTAAATTGCCTCCACACTTATCAAAAGCGTGTCTAACATCTGATGCTGTTCTATTACGATTATCTGTACTTCCTTCAACAATAACGGCTACACCATTTGGACCATAACCTTCATAAATAACTTCTTCATAATTTGCAGAATCTCCTGCACCACTTGCTTTTTTTATTGCATTGTTAATAGTATCATTTGGCATATTTGCGGCTTTACATTTTGCAATAACATCTTTTAACTTAGAATTACCAGCAGGATCTGGTCCTCCTTGTTTTACTGCTACTAATAACTCTCTTCCTAATTTAGTAAATATTTTACCTCTTGCAGCATCTGCTTTTCCCTTTTTAGCTTGAATATTATGCCATTTTGAATGTCCTGACATGGTTAATTCCTCCTTTTAATTTTTTACTTATATATAATAACATATTTTTTTATTTTTGTGTAGCCTTTTTTATATTTTCTAAAGGATAAAAAATATCGCCATTATTTGGAATAATTATTTACTTAAATCACATAACATTACCTAAACATTGATAATTTCAATAAATTTAATTTTTCTTAATCTTAGAGCATTTAGTATAACAGTAATACTGCTAAAAACCATTGCTAAACTTGCTATCATTGGATTGATCCAAATCCCAATTGGCTTTAATAATCCAATAGCAATAGGAATCATTAAAATATTATAGAAAAATGCCCAAAATAAATTTTGTTTAATATTTCTAATTGTTTTCTTACTAATCTTTATTAGTTTTAAAATGCTTCCTAAGTCATTTTTTGTTAAAATTACATCTGATGAATCCATTGCAATATCAGTTCCACTATTTACACTAACTCCTATATCAGAACTTGCAAGTGCTGGACTGTCATTTATTCCATCTCCACACATCATAACATATCTATTTTCGGTTTTTAAGTCTTTTATTGTTTTTGCTTTTTCTGATGGTATTACATTTGAGATAACTTTTGTTATTCCTATTTCTTTTGCAATACTTTCTGCTGTTTCTTTATTATCGCCTGTTAGCATAATTGTTTGTATTTTGTTTTTATTTAAAATACTAATTACTTCTTTTGTATTTTCTCTTACAATATCGTTTACTCCAATAATTGCAATTATTTCTTTATCTTTTACTGCATATACAATACTATTTCCATTTTCAGCTAATTTTTTTTCATCTTCAAAATGTTTATTTTCGATATTGTATTTTTCTAGTATTTTTGAATTTCCTAAAATAATTTTTTTGTTCTCTACTTTCCCTACAATCCCATAACCTGCAATGTTTTCAACTTCTTGTACTTGTAATATTTGCATTTTGTTTTGCTCTATATAATCTGTAAATGCCTTTCCAATAGGATGCGTACCTTTACTTTCTATACTTCCAACTAATTGCAATAACTCTTTATCATTCATCTCACTATAATTTAATATTTCAGCAATTTTTAGTTTTCCATATGTTAATGTTCCTGTTTTATCAAATACTATTGTATTTACTTTCCCGAGCATTTTCTAGTATTTCGCTTTTCTTTACTAATATTCCATTACTTGCACATAATCCCTCGCTTACAACAATAGCAAGAGGAGTTGCAAGGCCCAAGCTACATGGACAAGCAACTACCAATACAGTAACAAATGATGTTATTGCTGTTTCAAAACTTTGCCCAATTAGTAAGTATACCAAAAAAGTAATTATTGCAATAGCAATTACACTAGGCACAAAATATCCTGATACTTTATCTGCAATCTTTGCAATAGGTGCTTTTGTATTACTAGCTTCTATCACTAATCTTACAATTTCTGATATTGTTGATTCTTTTCCGATTCTTTCTGCTTTATATTCAATATACCCATCATAATTCATACTTCCTGCAATTACTTTATTTCCTATTTCTTTTGATACTGGCTTGCTTTCTCCAGTAATAAATGATTCATCTAAATGTGCTTTGCCAAATATTATTTCCCCATCTACTGCTATTTTTTCTCCTGCTTTGGCTACTATAATATCTCCTTTATGAATTTCATCTAGTGTAACTTCTTTTTCAATTCCATCTATTTTTACAACTGCTGTATTTGGTGTAATTTTTACTAATTTTTGTATTGCTTCTTTTGTTTTGTCTTTACTAATTCCATCAATATACCTACCAAGTTTTATAAAGTATATTACTATTGCAGCTGATTCAAAGTATAAGTTCATAACTTGGGTGTGATTACCTGTAAGTACAATATACGAATTATATAGACTATATAACAAACTTGCAATTACTCCTATACTTACTAATGTATCCATATTAGGAGTTCTATGTATTAAGTTTTTATACCCATTTTTTAAAATATCGAAACCATAACCAATAAAGCACATTGTTAAAATAAGTAAACTAATTATATAATTTGTACTATTTGTATGTGGATTAAGAAATGGAATTGTTGGTAAATTAATCATATGCCCCATTGAGATATACATTAGCACTATTGCGAGTATTGTAAAAATTATAAATTTAATTTTTTCTTTTTTACTTTTTTCTTCAATTTTAATTTCTTTAAATTCTCCTAAGCTCTTAAATCCTGCCTCTTTTACAAATTCTTCAATTTTTTCTTGGTTTAATAGTTTTTCATCATATTCAATAGTTGCATTTGCCATTACAAGATTAACAGTAGCATTTGATATTCCTTTTTGTTTGTTTAAATATTTTTCTAATCCATTAGAACAAGCACTACAAGTCATTCCGTCAATAGACAAATTTATCTTTTTCATAATTAACCTTCCTTTATTTCAAATCCAATATCTATGATTTTTTCTTTCATTGTATTTTCTGATACTTCATCTTTTGAAGTAACTCTAACCGTTCCTGTAGTATGGTCTGCTACAACATTTTCAACTCCATCAATATTTTTTAAAGCATTTTGAACTCTATTTTCACAGCCATTACATACCATACCCTCTACTTTAATTATAGTTTCTTTCATTTTCATAACTTCCTTTCTTTTTAATAATTCCATTACCCATTATATACCCTACTAGGTATTTTGTAAATAAGCGAATTTTTTTAATTCTTTAAATTATGAAAGAAATGTGATAATGTCTTAAGTAAAGAAATGAGAAAATGTCCCAACAAAAAAATATTTGTTCTCTTAAA
>CANRBJ010000010.1 GCA_947628815.1 uncultured Clostridia bacterium
AAAAAAGCCCATATTCCATATATTTCAATGGAATGTGAGCTTTTAATTTTCTTGAACTGTTAAAAATGGGAGTATAAAAAATACTCTATTCATAAAAAATATATCACAAAACAATAATATTTACAAGCGTTTTTAATAAAATAAAACTACCTAATTTCTCGCAGTTAAAATCTTTGCATTTTGGAAGAATTCAATCAACTTAAACTTAAAACTAATATTAGAACTATCCTCATTTGAAATCAAACTAAACTCTTCATCCGATAAATCTTGTTTCATAACCTCTTTAGACTCATCTGGAACAATACCAGAACTTACATCAACAAAGCATAAAGGAGGGAACATTACGCACCACCAATTTTGACCTTTTGCTTCTCCAATTTTTATTCTTAATGCATCATAATATCCACTAGGTAAAGAAATATCACCATAAGTTTTTGTTGGAAAAGAAAAATTTCCTATCTCAACGCTTACATCATATGAAAAACCATTTTCATAAATAGTATCAAGAGCAACTTGTCTAAATTCTTCTTGATGCTCCTTTGCAATTTCTATTGCCTCTTCCTTAGAATTTGCACCTTTACAAATATTATTCATATAAGATAATACATTATCACGCACTAGATATTTTAAATCTTGATCTTCTTTTGAATCACTATTTGCAATAACATGAAGTCTAAAAACACTATTTGCAATATCAGTTGACACAGCATTAACATAGGAAAAAGCACAAATACTAATATATAAAAAAAGTAAAAATAAAATCAAAATGGAATATTTTACATTCGGCTTACATATAATAGATAATAAAGTTCGCATATTCAAAACCTCCTAATAAAAAATTACGAAACTGTAAAAAAATCTCTTTAAAAAAAGTATTAACCAAATAAAAAAAAATATACATATATTTCAAAAAAATGAGGTAAGAAAAATGTCGAAAAATTTTTTTGTATTTATTATGAAATAAGATTGACATATTTTTGTAATAATGGTAAAATTTACCAGTGCGAAAAACGAAAGAGAAAAAAAGGTGGGTATTCAAATGAAAAACAATCAAAATCAAATAACAAAAATAGTAGGTTTCTATGTAGACGATTGGCACTTAACAGCAATGTTATTACCACATATTCATAGAACATTACAAAAAGGCACAAAAGTTTTAACAATACTAGAAAACGGAATTTATAACAACATAAAAGAGCTATTATCAAAAATGAACTTAAACGACGAAACAAATAATAAAATATTAGAAATAAATTGGACAAGTGCTCCCATATGTAAATATCAAAAAATAAAAGAAGAAATATTACAAAAAGCAAAAGAAGTAGATAACATTCAAATAATAGTAAAAGGAACAGATGAATATATAGAAATTGCAAACGAAAATATAGAAAAAGTAACAAAAGAAATTAGTGGAAAAGAAATAAGCATAATAAACTGTTATGAAACCAAAGAATATAAAGAAATAGACAACATATTAGATAAACACGACCGTATAATAAACACATCAGGAATAAAGCAAATAGAAGAAATATTTACAGAATATAAAAAGAAAGAAAAAAATATTCAAATTAACAAAATAGGATAAAAGATAGACTTTTGACCCGTCCCCAAAAGCTCACTTGACAAAACCATACTAAAAGCGTACAATAATACTGTGAGATAAGGAGGATTTATGCAAAACAGTAACAAAAGAACCTTTGAAATCATAAATTCAAAAACAAAAATCTATTTAATAATTATCGCCATATTACTTACGGTAATATGCTTTTATGAGATTTCATTTATAATGCCAGCAGTTATCTTGTTTGGCCTTATTTGTTTTTATGCAATATGGACCAACAACAAAAGAAAGGCAGAAATTTCTGAGCATATACAAGAACTAACCATAAACGTAGATAGAACAGCAAAACAAACATTAATAAACTCACCATTTCCACTAATAATAATGGAAACAGACGGAAACATTATATGGAAAAGTTCAAAATTTGTAAGCGAATTTGAAAATACAGATATCGATAATAACTTAAATGAACTAATGCAAGAAATAAAAATTGATATAGAAGATAAAATAAATGATACAGATAAAAACCGTATTAAAGATAGAAGCATTCAAAAAGAACAAATTATTGACAATAAAAACTATAAAATAATTGGAGAATATGTAAAAACAAAGAAAACTGGAAAAGCAAATCAATCAGAATATATGGTATTACTGTATTTTATAGATAACACAGAATTCGTAAAAATGCAAAAAAAATACAATGATTCACAAACGTGCATTGGAATAATTATGATAGATAATTACGACGAAATTTTACAAAGAATATCCACAGAAGAAAGACCAGAACTAATTGCTAAAGTTGAAAAAACAATATATGATTGGGCAAATGAATCAAATGGAGTAGTTATAAAATCAGAAAGAGATACATTTGTATATGTATTTGAACAACGATACTTAGAAAAAGTAAAAGAAAATAAATTTCAAATACTAGATAATGTAAAAGAAATGAAGCTAGAAGCTGGGTTGCAAATCACACTAAGTATATCAATTTCAAATGAAGGAGCAACAGAATATGAAAAATACAAATCAGCACTATCTGGAATGGATATAGTATTAGGAAGAGGAGGAGACCAAGCAGTAATAAGAGAAAATGAAAAATACCTATTCTTCGGAGGAAGAGCACAAGAATTAGAAAAAAGAACAAAAGTAAAAGCAAGAATTGTTGCTCATGCCCTAGAAGAATTAATACTAGAATCAAAAGACGTAATGATTATGGGGCACACCAATGGAGATATAGATTCAGTAGGATCTAGCCTAGGAATTTATAGATTAGCCAAAAGTATAGGAAAACCAGTAAACATTGTAAACGAAACAACAGGACTAAGTTTAGACCAATTCATAGAATCAGTAAGAAAAGAAGAAGACGAAGACATTTTCATAAATAAACAAGAAGCAGTATCAAAAATATCACAAGATACACTACTAATCGTTGTAGACACACACAAACGAACATATGTAGAAGCACCAGCATTATTAGAAAGAACAAATAAAATAGTAGTAATAGACCATCACAGAAGAAGTACCGATTATATAGACAATGCAACATTAACCTTCCACGAAGTATATGCATCATCTGCAGCAGAACTAGTAACAGAACTACTACAATATGTACAAAAACCAATAAAATTAAAAACAATAGAAACAGAAGCTTTATATGCAGGAATAATGATGGACACCAAAAATTTCACATTCAAAACAGGAGTAAGAACATTTGAAGCAGCAGCATACTTAAGAAAATGTGGAGTAGATATAATTAAAGTAAAAAAATGGTTCCAAAGTGATTTAGAAAACTACAATACAATCTCAGAAATAGTAAGAAAAGCAGAAATAATAAGAGAAGGTATTGGAATATCCATTTACGAACACGACAATAAAGATGCAAACTTAATTTGTGCAAAAGCAGCAGACGAACTATTAACCATAAGCGACATAACAGCATCATTTGTAATAGGCGACATAGGAGAAAAAGTATGTATAAGTGGTCGTTCAATTGGAGATATAAACGTACAAGTTATACTAGAAAAACTACGGAGGCGGAGGACACATAACTCTTGCAGGAGCACAAGTAGAAGGAAAAACGAAACAAGAAGTAAAACAGGAATTAATTAAAAAGATAGATGAATATTTTGAAGAAATAGGAGAATAAAGAACTCTCGTAAGAAAAAAACTTACGAGAGTTCTTTAGATATGAAAAAAATAGATTTAATTTAAAAGTTTTTTCATAATTTTGAAAAAATTGACTATAATAATAAAAAGGAGTATAATAAAAATAGACGGAGGGAAGTTTATGGAGAGAATAAGAAGAGAAAAGTATTTATCTATATTAAAAAATTTTAAAGATCAACAAATTATAAAAGTAATAACAGGAATTAGAAGATGTGGTAAATCTACTTTATTAGAGATATTTCAAGACTATTTAAAAGAAAATGGAGTAAAAGAAAATCAAATTATATCAATCAATTTTGAAGATGCAGACTATGAAGAATTACAAGATAGAAAAAAGCTATATGAATATTTAAAAACAAAATTAGTAAAAGGCATAAAAACATATATATTTTTAGATGAAATTCAAAAAGTTGATGAATTTGAAAAAACAGTAGATAGTCTTTTTATTAATAAAGATGTGGATTTGTATATAACTGGTTCAAATGCATGGCTTTTATCATCAGAACTTGCAACTTTACTTACAGGAAGATATATAGAAATCAAGATGTTGCCTTTATCATTCAAAGAATATTTATCAGCATTTGAAGATAAAACAGATTTATCTAGAAAATTCAGAAATTATTTACGATACAGTTCATTTCCACAAGCAATTCAGTTATTTAAAATCAATCCTGAAAATATTAATTTATTTTTAGATGGAATATACAATACAATTTTATTCAAAGATGTAATGCAAAGAAAAGGAATAACAGATAAAAACACTTTAGAAAGAGTAACCAAATATTTATATGATAACATAGGAAATAGAACAAGTATGAAAAATATAAGCCATAATATGGAAGGATTAGAGAAGAATAATTCATATAATACAATTTCTACTTATGTTCAAGCTCTAATAGATAGTTATATTGTGTATAAAGTAAACAGATATGATATAAAAGGAAAAGAATTTTTGAAAACACAAGAGAAATATTATGCAGTAGACATAGGACTTAGATATTATATGTTAGGGCAAGCTTCAGGAAAGGATATGGGGCATATATTAGAAAATATTGTCTATCTTGAACTATTAAGAAGAGGTTATGAAGTTTACATCGGAAAATACGATGAATTAGAAATAGATTTTGTAGCGAAAAATACAGAAAATACAATCTATTATCAAGTAGCATTAACTACAAGAGAACCTAATGATGATAATAACAGTATATTAGAAAGAGAATTAACCCCATTAAAGAAAATAAAAGATAATTATCCCAAAATTATATTAACATTAGATGATGATTTAGATGCTGATTTTGATGGAATAAAGAAAATAAATGTATTAGATTGGCTGCTAGAAAATTAAATAAACTTGAAAAAAATCCATTTATAGTATACAATATAAACCATAAAAGTAAACAAGAAGGGAGAACATCAAATGAAAGTAATATTAAAACAAGATATAAAAGGTGTAGGAAAAAAAGACCAAATTATAAATGCAAACGATGGTTATGCAAGAAACTACTTATTTCCAAAAAACTTAGCAGTACCAGCGGACAAAGGAAATATGACAAATCTACAATCTAAACAATCATCTGAACAACATAGAAAAGACTTAGAAAAAGAAGAAGCTTTAAAAATTGCAAAAAAAATAGAAGGAATACTTTTAAAATTACCTGTAAAAAGTGGAGAAAACGGAAAAGTATTTGGGTCAATTACTGCAAAAGAAATACAAGAAAATTTAGAAAAACAATATAAAATAAAAGTAGATAAAAAGAAAATTGCCTTACAAGAACCAATAAAAATACTCGGAATGTTTACAATAGAAATAAAATTATATGATGGAGTAATTGCAAAACTAAAAGTAAATGTAATTGGACAATAAATATTAAAAAATTTGGAGGAATTATGGAAGTATGGAACTAGGAAAAATACCACCAAGCGATATAGAAGCAGAACAAGCAGTTCTTGGAAGTATGTTAACAGATAAAGATGCAGTTGTATCAGCAATAGAGACACTAAAACAAGAAGACTTCTATCGAGAAGATAATAAAGCAATTTATGGAGCAATTTTAAACCTATATAACAGAGCAGAACCAGTTGATATTATCACATTAAAAGCAGAGCTAGTATCAATAGGAAAATTTGATGTTGTAGGTGGAATTGAATATTTAGCAAGTTTACCAGAAATGGCGCCAACAAGTGCCAACATTGAAAAATACATAAAAATAGTAGAAGAAAAGTCTATGCTTAGAAACCTTATACATACTGCAAACGACATCATTTCATTAGGATATGATCCAACAGAAGATGTTGAAATGATAATGGATGAAGCAGAAAAAAGGATATTTAATTTAATGCAACAAAAAAATCAAAAAGGATATGCATCAATTAAAGACATATTAGTAGATACATTTGCAGACCTAGAAAAATTATATAATCAAAAACAACACATAACAGGGGTACCTACGGGATTTTCAGATTTAGATTATAAAACAGCAGGACTTCACGAATCTGACCTAGTTTTAATTGCAGCAAGGCCAGCAATGGGAAAATCAGCATTTGCACTAAACATTGCAACAAACGCTGCAGTAAGAGCTAAAATACCAGTAGCAATATTTAGCCTTGAAATGTCTAAAGAACAAATGGTAAACAGAATTTTATGTAGTGAAGCAATGGTAGACAGTAACAAAATAAGAACAGGAAAAATAGAAGATGAAGATTGGATGAAACTTGCAGGAGCCTTAGGTCCGCTATCTGAATCTGGAATTTATATAGATGATACACCAGGTATATCAGTAATGGAAATAAGAGCAAAATGTAGAAAACTAAAACTAGAAAAAAACATAGGGCTAGTAGTAATAGACTATTTACAACTAGTACAAGCAAGTAGTTCACGAAGAGGGGGAAGTAGAGAGCAAGAAATCTCTGAAATAAGCCGTTCCCTAAAAATACTAGCAAAAGAAATAAACGTACCAGTAATAGCACTTTCACAACTTTCAAGAGCACCAGAACAACGACCAGACCATAGACCAATGCTATCAGACCTACGTGAATCTGGAGCAATAGAACAAGATGCAGACATAGTAATGTTCCTATATAGAGATGGATATTATAACGAAGAAAGTGAAAATAAAAACGTAGCCGAAGTAATAATTGCAAAACATAGATCAGGCTCTACTGGAACAGTAGAATTACTATGGTTAGGCAATTACACAAAATTTACTAATATAGAAAAATATAGAGAATAAAAAGAAAGGCAAAAAATGTTAGAAGAAATTGTATTTGAAACTATTAAAGAAAATAATCTAATTGAAAACGGAGATTCTATCGTAGTAGGAGTGTCAGGGGGACCTGACTCTATTACGTTATTAGACATTCTAATAAAGCTACAAAGTAAAATAAAATTTGATATTTATGTTGCTCATATTAATCATATGATTAGAAAAGAAGCAAAAGAGGATCAAGAATATGTGGAAAGTTATTGTAGAAATAGGAAAATTCCTTGCTTTGTGAAACAAATAAAAGTAGAAGAAATTGCAAAAAATAAAAAAATAGGGACAGAAGAAGCGGGAAGATATGTAAGATATGAATTCTTTAATGAAATTCTACAAAAAACAAATTCAAACAAAATTGCAACAGCACACACAAAAAACGATAATGTAGAAACAGTAATAATGAACATATTGCGAGGATCTGGAACAGTTGGATTAAAAGGGATTGAAGCAAAAAGAGAAAAATACATACGACCATTAATAAACTGTAAAAGAGAACAAATAGAACAATATTGCAAAGAAAATAACCTAAATCCAAGAATAGATAAAACAAATATGGAAAATATATATACAAGAAATAGAATTAGGAATGAACTTATTCCATACTTAAAAAAAGAATTTAATCCAAAATTAATAGAAACAATAGATAGATTATCAAAAATTGCAAAAGAAGAAAATGAATATCTTGAAAAACAAACAAAAAAAGCATATTATGAAATACTTATAAAAGAAGAAAAAGAACAAATAATATTAGATTTAAAAAAATTTAATGAATTAGAATTAGTTATAAAAAATAGACTTGTGTTATATACTATTAATAGACTTTTTGGGTCAAGTAGTGGAATTGAAAAAATACATATACATGACATAATAAAATTATGTACTAATAATATTGGAAACAAATATCTAATTCCAAATAAAAAAGTAAAGATTTTACTAAAAGATAAAAAAATATTTTATATAATCAATAACTAGCATCCGTAAGAAAAGCATTGATACATCTATGTTTGACACAAAAAAGACACAAAAAAACTATTGCAAATAAGTATAAGATATGTTATATTTCAAACAACAAAATAGATGTAAAACATGCAAATGAAGGAGGAAAAAAATTGAAAAGTGGATTAAAAACATTAGGAATGTGGTTAATAATAGCAGTTATCTTTATAGTACTATTAACAACCATTATGGATAATTCAAGCACAAAAATGAATTATTCTGAATTAGTTACAAAAATAGAAGCATCTGAAGTAAAAGAAATAGAAATTACATCTGATGCAACTAAAGCATATGTAACACTAAAAGGAGATAATACCAAAAAAGAAGTAAATATCCCAAGCATCGATAGCTTTATGAATTATATAGAAGAACCATTAACACTTGGACAAATTTCATTAAAAGAACAAAACGAATCCATATTTATTACAGTACTTAGCCTACTTACACCATTTGGATTATTAATAATCTTCTTTATATTCTGGTTCTTAGTAATGAACGGAAGCCAAGGTGGAAACAAAACCATGTCTTTTGGAAAATCAAAAGCAAGACTAATGGGAGGAGAAGAAAGAAATCGTGTTACATTTGAAGATGTAGCAGGAGTAGATGAAGAAAAAGAAGAACTACAAGAAATAGTAGAATTCCTAAAAAACCCAAGAAAATTTACAGATATGGGGGCAAGAATACCAAAGGGAGTACTACTTGTAGGTCAACCAGGAACAGGTAAAACATTACTTGCAAAAGCAGTAGCAGGAGAAGCAGGAGTACCATTCTTCATCATAAGTGGTTCAGATTTCGTAGAAATGTTTGTTGGTGTTGGAGCATCTCGTGTAAGAGATCTATTTGAAGAAGCAAAGAAAAAAGCACCATGTATAATATTTATAGATGAAATAGATGCAGTAGGACGTCAAAGAGGAGCAGGGCTTGGTGGAGGACATGATGAAAGAGAACAAACCCTAAACCAATTACTAGTAGAAATGGATGGATTTGGAACAAACGAAGGAGTTATAGTACTTGCAGCAACAAACAGACCAGACGTATTAGATAAAGCACTATTAAGACCAGGAAGATTTGATCGTCAAATAGTAGTATCAGCTCCAGACGTAAAAGCAAGAGAACAAATATTAGAAGTACACGCTAAAAAGAAAAAACTAGCAGATGATGTAGACCTAAAAACAATAGCTAAAAACACATCAGGATTTGCAGGAGCAGACCTAGAAAACGTATTAAACGAAGCAGCACTACTTGCAGCAAGAAGAAACCTAAGTGAAATAGGAATGAAAGAAATAGAAGACGCCATGATAAAAGTAACCATGGGACCAGAAAAGAAAACAAGAGTAAGAAGCGAAAAAGAAAATAAACTAGTAGCATACCACGAAGCAGGTCACGCAGTAGTAAGTAGATTCTTACCAACACAAGACGCAGTTCATCAAATCTCAATAGTACCGCGTGGAATGGCAGGAGGATACACAATGTATCGACCAACAGAAGACAAATCATTCATGTCAAAAACAGAAATGGAAGAAAACATTGTATCATTACTAGGAGGAAGAGTAGCAGAAAAACTAATATTAAACGATATATCAACAGGAGCAAGCAACGATATAGAAAGAGCAACAAAAATTGCAAGAAGCATGGTAACAAAATACGGAATGAGCGATAGAGTAGGAGCAATAATGCTTGGCTCAACACAAGAAGAAGTATTTTTAGGAAGAGACTTTGCCCAAAGCAAAGAATACTCAGAAGAAACAGCAGCAATTATAGATGAAGAAACAAAAAGAATAATAGATACAGCATACCATACAGCAGAAGAAATATTAAAGGGAAATATAGACAAACTACATCAAGTAGCAGGAATACTACTAGAAAAAGAAAAAATCGAAGGCGACGAATTTGAACAAATATTTTCATAAAATAAAAAGCTCAAGTCATTTATATGACTTGAGTTTTTAATATAAAAGCGTAATACGTTTACCCGATTTTTCAATAATCTTCTCATCTGTTAAAACCTTTAGTTCCCTCATCATAGCACTTCTATCAACACTTAAATAATCTGCAAGATCGGTAAGAGAAAAAGGAATACGAAAAGATTTGCTCATATTTCTTGCAGAAATAAGTTTAAAATAACTAAGCAATTTGTCACGAATGCTACGCTTACTTAAAAGTTCAATACGCATATTCAGATCAATAACTTTATCCAAAAATAAACCAGGTAAATGCGCAAGAAGTTCACTGTGAAAATCACAATCACTTTTACATTTCGTATTTATATCATCATAAACTAAAAATAAAACAACAGCACGAGTTCTTGCTTCAACAAAAAGCTCATTATTTGTACTAACAGTGTAAAAAATTTCACCAAAAACATCATTAGTAGAAAAATGCTCAACAATTGTCTTATTTCCATTTAAGTCATACCTTACAAGATCTGCTTCACCAGATAAAAGCATACAAAGCTTTCGTCGTTTTGCAATATAGCTTGTAATAACATCACCCTTGTGAAACTCTTTTTTTTGTACTTTTGAACAATATTTATCTAAATCATTAATAAAATTAGATACACTAAAATGTTCTTCCATGAAAATCTCCTTCCGATAGTATTATACATAAAGTTATAAAAAAATGCAACAAGAATAAAACATTGAAAAACAAGCAAAAAACAATAAATTAAAATTGTAATATAAATGAAATAAACTTTAAAATGCTACAAATAACAGGGAAAATTTAAGTAAAAAATCATCCAAAAATAATCTGTTGCAATTGCAACAAAAAAACTAAAAAATTTAAGATATAATAACAACATAACAAGGGAAAAATGAACATAGAAAAGGGGAGGAACATAAAATGAAAGTAATAAAAAGAGATGGGAGAGCAGTTGATTACGATAGAGAAAAAATAGCAACTGCAATTGAAAAAGCAAATAAAGAAGTAAGACCTCGTGAAAAGGCAACAAAAGAAGAAATAAAAGGAATAATGCATTATATTGAAGAATTAGATAAAAAAAGAATGTTAGTAGAAGACATTCAAGATATTATAGAAGAAAAATTAATGGAACTTAATAAATATGAACTAGCAAAAAAATATATTGTATATCGTTATACAAGAGCATTAGTACGTAAACAAAACACAACAGACGAGTCAATATTAGGACTAATAAAAAACCAAAACCATGAACTTGCAACAGAAAACTCAAACAAAAACGCAGTACTTGCATCAACACAAAGAGATTACATAGCAGGAGAAGTTTCAAAAGACTTAACAAAAAGAATTCTATTACCAGAAAAAATCTCAAAAGCACATGAAGAAGGAATTCTACACTTTCACGATGCCGACTATTTCCTACAACCAATCTTCAACTGTTGCCTAATAAACATAAGCGATATGCTAGAAAACGGAACAGTTATGAATGGAAAACTAATAGAAAGCCCAAAAAGTTTCCAAGTAGCATGTACTGTAACAACACAAATTATAGCAGCAGTAGCAAGTAACCAATATGGTGGACAATCTGTAGACCTAAAACACTTAGGAAAATACCTAAGGAAAAGTAAAGATAAATTCAAAAAAGAATTAACCGAAAACTATAAAGGAAAACTACCAGAAAACATAATAGACGAAATAGTAGAACAAAGAGTAAAAACAGAACTATCAGCAGGTGTACAAACAATACAATATCAAATAAATACATTAATGACAACAAACGGACAATCTCCATTTGTAACCTTATTCTTAAACCTAGATGAAGAAAACGAATACATAGAAGAAAACGCCATGATAATAGAAGAAATACTAAAACAAAGATATCAAGGTATCAAAAACGAAAAAGGCGTATATGTAACACCAGCCTTTCCAAAACTAATATATGTACTATATGAACACAACTGCCTAAAAGGAGGAAAATACGATTACCTAACAAAACTTGCAGTAAAATGCTCAGCAAAAAGATTATATCCAGATTACATATCTGCAAAGCAAATGCGCCAAAACTATGAAGGAAACGTATTTAGCCCAATGGGATGCAGAAGCTTCTTATCACCTTGGAAAAACGAAAAAGGAGAATACCAATTTGAAGGAAGATTTAACCAAGGAGTTGTTAGCATAAACTTACCACAAATAGGAATAGTAGCAGATGGTGATGAAGAAAAATTCTGGAAACTACTAGACGAAAGACTAGAACTATGTTTTGAAGCACTAATGTGCAGACACTATGCACTACTTGGTACAAAATCAGATACAAGCCCAATACACTGGAGATATGGTGCAATTGCACGTTTAGAATCTGGTGAAACAATAGATAAACTATTAAAAGGTGGATATTCAACAATATCACTTGGATACATAGGACTATACGAAATTACAAAACTAATAAAAGGTGTTAGCCATACAAGTAGCGAAGGACAAGAATTTGCCTTACGCGTTATGAAACACCTAAGAGAAACCACAAATCGTTGGAAAAAAGAAACAGGAATAGGATTTGCACTATATGGAACACCAGCAGAAAGTTTGTGTTATCGTTTCGCAAGAATAGATAAAGAAAAATACGGAAGCATAAAAGACATTACAGATAAAGGATATTACACAAACTCATACCATGTAGACGTAAGAGAAAAAATAGATGCATTTGAAAAACTAAAATTTGAAAGCCAATTCCAACCAATATCTTCAGGAGGAGCAATTTCATATATAGAAATACCAAATATGAGAAACAATCTAAAAGCACTCGAAGAAATTGTTAAATTCATATATGATAACATTCAATATGCAGAGTTTAATACAAAATCTGACTACTGCCATGTATGTGGATTTGATGGAGAAATTATAATAAATGACGATAATGAATGGGAATGTCCACAATGTGGAAACAAAGACCATAATAAAATGAACGTAACCAGAAGAACATGTGGATATTTAGGAGAAAACTTCTGGAACGAAGGAAAAACAAAAGAAATAAAAGCAAGAGTATTACATTTATAAAAGGAGTGAGGCTTATGCATTATGCAACAATAAAAGAATGCGACGTAGCAAATGGTCCTGGAGTCAGAGTATCAGTATTTGTTAGTGGATGTAATCACCACTGCAAAGGATGTTTTAACGAAGTAGCATGGAACTTTGAATACGGAAACGAATTCACAGAAGAAACAATAAATAAAGTACTAAAAGACTTAGATAAAGATTACATAGAGGGCTTATCGTTACTAGGTGGAGAGCCATTAGAACATGCAAACCAAAAAGGACTACTACCACTTGTAAAAAAAGTAAAAGAAAAATTCCCAAATAAAACCATATGGTGTTATACAGGTTTCGACTTCGAAAAAGATGTAATGGGAAATATGTATAAAAACTGGGAAGAAACAAAAGAACTAGTAAAAAACATTGATGTTATAGTAGATGGAAAATTCGAGCAAGAACTAAAAAATCCATCATTAAAATTCAGAGGTTCAGAAAACCAAAGATTAATAGACGTACAAAAAAGCATAAACCAAAACCAAATAATCTGGACAGACTTAGAAGATGAACCAATAAAAAAAGCAAACTAAAATCTACAAAATCTCCAAAAAATATATACAAAACCAAAAAAAAAGGTTATAATAAACAGGTAAGAGATTATATAAAAGGGGTTTATGTTATGGAAAACATTAAAATTTTTGCCTGCAAATCTGCAGAAAAATTTACTAAAGAAATATGTGATTGTTTAGAATTACCAATGGGAAAAATTAATTCAATAAAATTTAAAAATGACAACAACTTTGTACAAATATTAGAAACAGTAAGAGAACAAGATGTATACATTATACAAACAACACAGCCACCAGTAAACGAAAGAGTAATGGAATTACTAATCACAATAGATGCTGTAAAGCGTGCAGCTGCAAGAAAAGTAAACGTAGTATTACCATATTACATTTACTCAAGATCAGACAAAAAAGACCAACCACGCGTACCAGTAACAGCAAAACTAATGGCCCAACTAATAGAAGCAGCAGGAGCAGATAGAGTTATAACATGCGACTTACACAATCCTGCAATACAAGCATATTTCAACATAAACTGCGATAGACTATCAGCACAAAACCTATTACAAGCATACTTTAGAGAAAAAAATCTACAAGATATGGTAATAGTAGCAACAGATGCCGGAAGCTCAAAAAAAGCATACAAATATTCAGAATATTTCGAATGCCCAATAGCTCTAATAGATAAAAGAAGAGAAGGAAACGATGATAGAGCAATTGCATCAACCGTTATAGGAGAAGTAAAAGACAAGCAAGCAATTATATTTGATGATGAAGTAGATACAGCAGGTTCTATGATAGAAACAGCAAACATACTAGAAAAATTCGGAGCGCGTGAAATATATGCAGGATGCACACACGGAATACTATCAGGTCCAGCCATTGAAAGAATAAAAAACTCACCAATAAAAGAACTAGTTATAACAAACACAGTACCATTACCAGATGAAAAGAAAATTGATAAAATAACAGTTTTATCAATAGCACCATTATTTGCAGAAGCAATAAAAAGATTAAATGAAGCAAAACCATTAGGAGAACTATTTAAAATATACTAAAAAACAAACCAATGTATATTGACAACCTCATACATAATAGAGTATAATAATATTCGTATTAAAAATAGGGAAAAGAATCAACTAAAAAATAAAGCGAACCCTTAAAAAATTACATACTTTGTTGAACGTTGGAAGGAGGGGAATTCATGTCAGAGGTAAAAGTAAATAATGGAAATATAGAAGAAGCATTAAAAAGATTCAAAAGACAATGTGCAAGAAATGGAGTTTTACAAGAGGTACGAAAAAGAGAACACTACGAAAAACCTAGTGTAAAAAGAAAGAAAAAATCAGAGGCTGCAAGAAAAAGAAAATTTTAATCATATACAAAATAGCGTTTTCCTAGCAGGAAAACGCGTTTTATTAATTTTAGAGGCATATATAATTGCACTACAATTTCTTATAAATGGAATAAATACAAAAATATTATAACCATAAGGAGGAAATAAAATGTTAAAAGAAAAATTATTAGAAGACTTAAAAAACTGTATGAAAGAGAAAAAAGAAATAAGAAAAAATGCCATACAAATGGTAAGAGCTGCTATATTACAAGTAGAAAAAGATAATGGAATAACACTAGAAGACGAAAAAATAGTAGATATCATAGCAAAAGAAGTAAAAAAGAGAAAAGACTCACTACAAGACTATAAAAAAAGCGGAAGACAAGACATAATCTCACAAGTAGAAGAAGAAATACAAATACTATCAGAATACTTACCAGAACAACTAACAAAAGAACAACTACAACCAATAATAAAACAAATAATAGAAGAATTAGGAGCAAGCACAATGAAAGATATGGGAGCAGTAATGAAAAAAGCAAAAGAAAAAATAGGAGCACAAGCAGATGGAAAAACAATAAATGAAGTAGTAAAAGAGCTTTTAGCATAACAATAAAATAGTATATTTAACAATTAAAAAAAGACTATCCAAGTCTTTTTTTAATTTCCCTAAATTATTAAAAAAACTATTGTATAAAATTACCAAAATATATTATACTATTACATAGAATTACAACATTTATAAAGGAGGAAAAATATGAATTATCAAAAACAAGAGATAAAAGAAGGAATAAACCTTCACATAATAAATACAAACAAATTCAAAACAAATTTATTATCAGTATTTATAACAACACCACTTAGTAGAAACACTGTTACAAAAGAAGCATTAATTGCATCAATATTACGCAGAGGTTCAAGCACAATGCCAACAACAGAAGATATTAGTAAAAAATTAGAAGGAATGTATGGTTCTTCATTTGATTGTGGAATAGATAAAATAGGAAACAAACACGTCCTAAAATTCTATTTAGAAACAATTGCAGAAGAATTCTTACCACAAAAAGAGCAAATACTAAAAACCGCAATGGACACACTATTTGAAATCGTGTTAGATCCATTAGTAGAACAAAATCAATTCAAAGAAGAATATGTAAAAACAGAAAAAGAAAATTTAAAACAAATAATAGAAGGAAAACGTGATAATAAAGCAAAATACGCTTTTGACCGTTGCATAGAAGAAATGCACAAAAATAAACCATATGGATTATATAAATTTGGTTATGTAGAAGATTTAGAAAAAATAGATGCAAAAAATTTGTATGAATATTATAAAGAAATGCTACAGAGTGCAAAAATAGACATATTTTTATCTGGAAGAATAGAAAATGAAGAATCAAAAAAATTAGTAGAAAATAATAAAAATATACAAAAATTACAACCAAGAAAAATAGATAATACTAATGTAGAAGAAATAAAAAATGTAGAACAGGAAAACATTGTAACAGAACCAATGGATGTAACACAAGGAAAACTAGTATTAGGCTTAACAATCGAAGATACAAGCTTAGATTCAAAATATATTTCACTTGTATATAACACAATATTAGGAGGCGGAGCAAACTCCAAACTATTCCAAAACGTACGAGAAAAAGCAAGCCTTGCATATACAGCAGGTTCAAACTATATAAGACAAGTTAGCAACATATTCATACGTTGTGGAATCGAAATAGCAAACTACGAAAAAGCCTTAAACATCATAAAAAAACAAGTAGAAGATATTAAAAACGGAAACTTTACAGATAAAGACTTAGAAAACGCAAAACAAACAATCATTTCAACAATAAAATTCATACCAGATGAACAAGATACAGAACTTACCTACTATTTTGGGCAAGAACTAGCAAATAGCAACATAACATTTGAAGAATACGAAAACAGAATAAAACAAGTAACAAAAGAACAAATTATAAACCTAGCAAAAGGAATAAACATTCATACAATTTACTTTTTGACTCAGAAAGGAGGATTAGTATATGCAAATTATTGAAAATTCTAAAGTAAAAGAAAAAGCATATATTGAAAAATTAGAAAACGGTTTAACTGTAATAGTTATCCCAAAACAAGGAATACAAAAAAAATACGCAATATTTGGAACAAACTTTGGTTCAATAGATAATAAGTTCATTGCACCAAAAGAACAAGAAGAAACAAGCCTGCCAGATGGAGTAGCACACTTTCTAGAACACAAAATGTTCGAACAAGAAAATGGCACAAACAGCTTAGATGTATTATCAGCACTAGGAGTTGAAGCAAACGCATACACAACAAACGACCATACAGCATACTTATTTGAAGCAACAGACAATTTTTATGAAGCATTAGATGAACTAATGAACTATGTACAAAATCCATATTTTACAGACGAAAATGTAGAAAAAGAAAAAGGAATAATTGGTCAAGAAATTAATATGTATGATGATGATCCAAGTTGGAGAGTTTATATGAACGCAATGAAACTAATGTATAAAAACAATCCAATAAACATTGATATAGCAGGAAGTATAGAATCTATATCAAAAATAAACAAAGAAATATTATATAAAGCATACAACACCTTCTATAACCTAAGCAATATGGCATTTGTATTATGTGGAGACTTCGAACCAGAAAAAATACTGCAAGAAATAAAAAATAGAATAACAAAAAAAGACAAGCAAGAAGAAATAAAAAGAATATATCCACAAGAACCAGAAGAAATAGTAGAAAAAGAAAAAACAGAAAAATTAGATGTAAACAATCCATTATATGCAATTGGTTTCAAAGATAAAATAAATAACACAAAAGACATAGTAAAAAAACACATAGCAATAGAAATAATTCTATACATGTTACTTGGAAAAAGTTCTAAAAGCTATAAAAAACTATATGAACAAGGAGACATCATGTCTCAGCCAGACTTAGACTATGAATTTTCAAAACAATATGCACATGCCTTAATAACAGGAATTGCAAAAAATCCACAAAATGTAGTTAAAGTTCTAAAAGAAGCAATAAAAAGTTACAAAGAAAACGGTTTATGCCAAGAAGATTTCATAAGAGTTAAGAAAAAAATTTATGGAGAATATATAACAGAATATAATGATGTAGCAAATATTGCAAGAATGTTTTTAGCAGACTATTTTAAAGGAATATTGAGTTTTGACTACCTAGAGCAATATAATCAAGTAACAAAAGAATATGCAGAACAAATACTAAACGAACTATTTACAGAAAATAATATGGTAGTATCAATAGTTGAAAATAGCTAAGAAAGGTAAGAAATGAGCACAATAACATTTCCATTATTAAATTTAGAGTTAACAATAAATAAAACAGCATTCAGCCTATTTGGAATACAAGTTAGTTGGTATGCCATTTTAATAACAGCAAGCCTAGCGCTTGCTCTAATCTTATGTAAAAAACAAGATGGAAAGTATGGAATAAAATATGAAGATATACTAGACCTAAGCATAATATTAATTCCAATATCATTAATATGTGCAAGAATATACTATGTAGTTTTTAGCTTAAAAAACTATCCAACAATACAAAGTATGATAAATATAAAACAAGGAGGTCTTGCAATTTATGGTGGAATAATAGGAGGAGTAATAACAATATATATATTTTGCAAAAAAAGAAAAATCCAAATATTAGATGTATTAGACTATATAGCACCATACTTAGCATTAGGCCAATCAATAGGAAGATGGGGGAACTTTATAAATGTAGAAGCATATGGAACAAACACAAATGTATTTTGGAAAATGGGAATAGTAGAAGAAAATAGGGTACAATATGTACATCCAACATTCCTATATGAATCTATATCCACATTCATAATATTCTTAATATTAAACAAAATCTCTAAAAACAGAAAATACAGTGGGCAAATAACTTATTATTACATTATAATGTATACATTTATAAGAGCAATAATAGAAGGATTAAGATGCGATAGTTTAATGTTTATAAACGTAAGAATATCGCAAATTTTGTCTATAATACTATTTGTAACATTTTGTATAATAATAGCAAAAAAAACAAAAAAATAAAAAAATATATAAAAATAAAGCAAGAAAAAGCACAAAACGTCGCACGATTCTTGAGAAAAATGCTGTTTTTTTATTGACGATAATGTAAAAATATGGTATTTTAAAAATATACAAAAGAAAAAACACCAAAAAAAGGAGAGTAGATATATGCTAAATGATGAAATTTGTAAAAAAAGAAATGAATTAAACAAAAGCATAGAAAATGGCGACGAATATAGCAAAATATATAGACTAAGCATAGAACTAGACGAATTAATTGCAAAATATTATAACGCGCAACAAAAAAAGGAAAAAAGTTGTGCTAAAAATATAGACCACAAAAAGTCCTTTAAAAAACTGTAATAGCAGCACAAAAGTCGTAAGGAAAAATGTAATAAAACCACAAAAAGTCGTTGGACTTTTTGTGGTTTTTATGATATACTGTACATATATAATAAAGAAGGTGATAAAATGTATAGGGAAAAAATAAAAGAATTACAAAAATGGAAGGAATCAAAAAACAGAAAGCCGTTAATAATTAGAGGAGCAAGGCAAGTTGGAAAAACATGGTTAATGAAAGAATTTGGAAAAGAATATTATGAAAAAGTAGCATACATAAATTTTGATGAAAATACAAGAATGAACAAATTATTTGAAGAAGATTTTGAATTAAATAAAATAATTCAAGGATTAAAAATAGAATCAGGAGTTAATATAGAACCACACAACACATTAATAATATTTGATGAAATACAAGAAACACCAAAAGCACTAAAAGCATTAAAATATTTTTGTGAAAACGCACAAGAATATCATATAATATCTGCTGGGTCCTTATTAGGAGTAGCAATGCATGAAGGAACATCATTTCCGGTAGGAAAGGTAGATTTTTTAGATTTAAGGCCACTTAGTTTTTTTGAATTTATAGAAGCCATACGGAGAAAAAGAACTACAAAAAGCGTTAAAAAACAATGAATTCGATATGCTAAAAATATTTGATACAAAATTAAAAGAATACTTAAAATTATATTACTTTATAGGAGGAATGCCAGAAGCGGTAAATAGTTATTTGCAAAATAAAGATTTACAAGAAGTTAGGCAAATACAAAATAAATTATTAAGTGCATATGAACAGGACTTCTCAAAACATGCCCCAAACAATATAGTACCAAGAATTAGGCAACTATGGAATAACATACCAACACAACTTGCAAAAGAAAATAAGAAATTTATATATGGATTAATAAAAGAAGGAGCAAGAGCAAAAGAATACGAAATTGCTTTATCATGGCTTATAGATTGTGGATTAGTATATCAAGTAAACAGGGTAAATACAAGTAAAAATCCATTAGTAGCATATCAAGACTTTAAAGCATTTAAATTATATATATTAGATGTTGGATTATTATGTGCTATGGCGGGGATAGATGAAAAAACTATCCTAGAAGGAAATGAATTATTAATAGAATTCAAAGGAAGCCTAACAGAACAATATGTATTATGCCAGTTAAAAGAATGTACAAATATAAATATATTCTATTGGTCTTCAGATACAGGAATATCAGAAGTAGATTTTATAACACAAATAGGAAGTAACAATATTCCAATAGAAGTAAAAGCAAATGAAAATTTACAAGCAAAAAGTTTAAAAACTTTTGTAGAAAAATACAAAACCAGCATAAATGTACGAACATCAATGTCCAATTTTAGAAAAGAGGATTGGATTATAAATATTCCATTATATAGCATTGGTAACATAGAAGAAATTATATCTATTACATAAATATTACAGAAATATTATATTTTTAATATTTAAGCAAATAGTATTGTCAAATATTGAAAAATAAAGGAAAATAAGATATAATTGAAAAAGGAGAGAAAAAGGACGGAAAAATAAGATGAAAATGATTAAAAAAATTGTATGGTTAATAGTTATAATAACAATATTTTTTGCTATATTTGCAAATGTTTCAAATGCAACTAAAGATCCAATAGAAAATCCAGATTTTTATGAGCCAACGCAAAATCTTGGAAGTGGTGACAAATTAATTAGCAAAGGTAATATAATAGTTACAGCTTTTCGAGTAATAGGAACAATAACGGCAGTAATATCATTGATTGTAATTGGTATTAAATATATGGCAGGAAGTACAGAAGAAAAAGCAAATTATAAAGAAACTATGATACCCTATTTAATAGGGGCTGTTATGCTCTTTACAATACCAAATTTGTTAGCAATACTATACAGCGTAGTTTCATCAATTAAGATGTAGGAGTGAAATAGATGACAAAAACAAAAAGAATAATAATTTTTATATTAATAACAATTTTATTAATAATAACACCAAATATCAAAGTAATGGCGTATAATATTGAGGGTGACTATAAATATGTTGTAGATGCTTGTTTTGAGGATGCAGAAAAAATATCTAATGCAAAGGGATGTACATATACAGTAGCTTTAAGTTCAATAAAAGAAGCAGTACTAAATAAAAATAACGAATTCCTTGAAGATATATTAGAACCACTACATATGAAACCAGATGATCAATTTAGAAAGGAACTTGCAGAAATTATTGAAAATGAAATTGATGCTCAAACTTTTGAAAAAAATGACTCAACTGAATTAAGAAGTGACATAAAAAAAGATATGGACGATGAATATAAAAATTTTAAGTCACTACATAAAAAAGAAACCAATTATATTACTTTATTAAAAAATAGATGTAAAGAAATAGAAGAAAATATTACAACTGGAAAAATACCAAGTGGTTATACTGCGGAAGGACTTAGCTATCTTAAAACTCTATATGAAGATGAAATAGAAATCCAAGAAGCAAAAAAGGCAGTAAAAAATGGTACAATAAACGGCATTAAATATGAAGAGGGGTTAGATGAAGAGGAAAAGCAAGATAAAATAGATGAAATAGAAAGAAACATTAGAGAATTAGAGGCTATGCCAGGTAGTTACCAAAAAAATGGAAGGAGTAGGAATCAATTAGTAAAAGATTTACAAGCAATAAAACAAGCATATGAAGATGAACAAGGTAAAAAGATCGAAGAAGAAGCTGCAGAAAAACAGGGTAATAGCACTGCTATTTTAGGGCAGTCTTCAGTAGAAAGTAATCATACCGCAGATGAAATAATAGATGATGCGGATGACTTTATTAATGCAGGAAAAAGTAGCGGCAGTAAAATATCACAAACTAATTTAAAACAAGCAAGTAATAGCTTATATAACTTGCTACTAGTTTTTGGAATAATTTTAGCAGTAATTATTGGATTTTATTTAGCAATTAAATTTATGCTTGCAAGTGCAGAAGATAAAGCTAAAGTTAAAGAAGCTTTAGTTCCTTACGTTGCAGGGTGCATAGTTATATTTTCAGGTTTTGTTATATGGAAAATAGCAATACTATTACTTGGCGGGATAGCATAAACTTAGAAGGATAGAAGAAAATTTATGTAGATTTTTGAAAAAAGTATAGACAAAAGTAAAAAAAACAGGTATAATATTTGTTGGGTACATATTTAATAAAGTTTTTAATATTTACTCTAAAATAAATGAGTTATTATTATATAAAAAATATAGGAGGAGAAAAATGAAACAAACAAGTAAATTAATTGTAGTATTAAGTATTATATTCAGTATTTTAGCAATCGGCGTAATGTCATATGCTACCGATCCTAGTACTGTTTTAAGCGGATTGAATGGTCAAGCGACTGGAGTAAGTACAACTGGACTAACTAATTTAGGTAATAGTATTGTAACAGTAATAAGAGTTGTAGGTATAGTTGTAGCAGTTGTTATTTTATTAATACTAGGTATTAAGTATATGATGGGTAGTGCTGAAGAAAAAGCAGATTATAAAAAATCAATGATTCCATACATTATTGGGGCTATTTTAATATTTGCTGCAACTGCTATAGTAGGTGTTATATACGATATGGCAAACGGATTAAATAGTTCTACCACCACAACAACAACAACGACAACAACTCCATAATAAAAAGCAACTATTGCATTATGATTAAAATAACAAAAGATACTAGGGAAATAAATATCCCTAGTTTTTTATTTACAAAAAAATATTAACATAAAAATACTTATGCAAACTACGTCGACAAACAGATATTGCAACTATATTACAAATATATTAAAAATACAATATTTTTGCACAATATATTACATTTTGTTGCTTTTTTTGCTATAATAATAATAGCATATCTTATATTCTAAGGAGGAAGAAATGGGACCATATAATATACCCAGAAATGTAAAAGACGAAGGAAGAATACTATTTATATTTACAGGAAAATCATTAATATATACAGCAGTAGGAGCAGGAATAGGCTTCATATTTAATTTAATATTTACTATTCTTAATATAAAACTAATTGGATTGCTAATAATTGGCATTTTTGCATTAATAGGATTTTTAATAGGAACATTAAAAATGCCAGACATAGGAGCCTTTGCATTTACCAAAAAAGTTGGAGGAGAATCAATAGATGAAATTATATTAAGAGCAATAAAATTCAAATCCTCTAAAAACAAAATATATGTTTATGATGAGGAGGAAACAAAAGATGAATAATGCTGAACAATTAACCAAAATACTAACCATTATACTTATGGTAATGATACTAATTTTAATGTTATTAACATTTGTATATATAATGATAAAATGGAAATCTAAGAAAAAAGAAAAAGAACGAACTATTACAGATGAAAACAACAAAACAAATATACCAAAAAGTGACGCAAAAAAAATAGCAAAAGAATACACCAAAGAATCAATTTTTGAATTTATGGATTTTGATAAAATAGAAGACAATATGATAATACAAAAAAACGGAAATAGATACTTAATGGTAGTAGAATGCCAGGGAATAAACTATGACCTTATGTCAGAAGCAGAAAAAGTATCAGTAGAAGAAGGATTTTTACAATTTCTAAACACATTAAGACATCCAATACAAATATATATTCAAACAAGAACAGTAAATCTAAACGATAGTATACAAAGCTATAAAAAGAAATTACAAGCAGTAGAAATGGAACTAGAAAAAAGAAAAAATGAATATCAAAGAAAAGTTCAGTCTGGAAAGTATACGCAAGATGAATTAGAAAAAGAATTTTACGAAGTAACAAAACAAACAAACCTATACGAATATGGAAAAGACATAATATTAAATACAGAAAGAATGAGCTTAAATAAAAATGTTTTAAATAAAAAATACTATATAATTTTATCATATTATCCAGAAGATTTGAAAAACGGTTCTTTTGGAAAAGATGAAATAGAAAATTTAGCATTTTCAGAATTATATACACAATCACAATCACTAATTAGAACACTTGCAAGTTGCGAAGTTGTTGGTAAAATAATGAATTCAATGGAATTAGTAGAATTATTATATATTGCATATAACAGAGATGATGCAGAAGTATTTAGTGTAGATAGGGCAATTAGATCAGGATATGATGAACTATACACAACAGCACCAGACGTATTAAATAAGAAAATGCAAATATTAGATGAAGAAATAGAAAAACAAGCTTTAGAATTAGTAAAAGACAATGTAATAAAAGTAAGAAGCAAAAAACAACGTGAAATAGATGAAAAACAAGCACATTTCGGCGAATTAATAAGACAAAGAGCAGAAATTATTTTAAAACAAAATGCAAGTTATTTAGGAACAGATACGGCCGAAGAAGCAATTGAAATAATACAAGAAAAACAAGAAGATACAGACGAAATAGAAGAAAACATAAAACAACAAGCCAAATTAAAGACAAAAGAAGAAGGAGGACATATCAATGAGGAGCAACAAGCCAAAAAAACAACAAGAGGTAGAAAACCAAAATCTACAAAATAAAAACGAATATAGTATACTAAAAAGAAAAACCATAAAAGAACTAATTGCTCCATCACGGAATTGACGCATCAAATATAGATCACCTAGAAATAATATCGAACACAAAAAGGTATGCAAGAAGTTTCTTTGTATCGTCTCTTCCTAGAATGGCAATATTTCCAGAGCTATTTAGAGATTTATATTTATTTGGAGATATAAACACTTCTATATACATAAACCCAATACCAGAAGCAAAATCACAAAACGAATTAAATAGAGTTATAAACCAACTAGAAACAGAAAGAATAGTTGCAGCAGATAGAGGAAATATAAATAGACAAAGTACAGTAGGACAAAAAAGATATGAAGCAGAACAATTAAGAGATGAAATTGCAGCAGGATTTAACAAACTATATGAGGCATCAATTATATCAACATTGTTTGCTTATAGTATAGAAGACCTAGATAAATTTACAAGCCTACTTGCAACAGAAATGTCAAAATCATTAGTAGGAGTTAAAAGTGCATGGGCAATGCAAGAAGATGCATTTAAAAGTAACTTACCATTAATGAATAATAAAATAAAAAAAGTACACACATTTGATAGACGTTCAATGGGAACAGTATTTCCATTTACTACTTCAGAAATAGGACATCCTACTGGTGTACCACTTGGATTTAACAAACAAACAGGAGTACCAATTCTATTTGACAACTTCCATCCATCACTAACCAACTATAATATGGTTATATTTGCAAAATCAGGTGCTGGAAAATCTGTTACTATGAAAACACTAATTTCAAGGTCAGCAGTATTAATGGGAATAGAAAGTTTAGCACTAGATGCTGAAGGTGAGTATTCTATAGTTGCAGAATCTCTTGGGGGAATTAATGTTGTACTTGGTCCATCATCAAAAACAATAATTAATTTATTTGATATAGAACAAGAAGTTGTAAAAGATGAAATAACAGGAAGAGAAAGAGCCGTACTAAACGTAGAAAATAAAGTAGAAGATGTAACACAAGCACTACTTACAATGGCAAGAGGTAGTACAAGAAGTACAGAAGTAAATGAATTAACAAAACAAATTATTGCAGAAGTAGTTGGGGAAGAATATGCTCATTTTGGAATTACTCGGGGACCCAGCAAGTTTATACGAATCTACACAAGATGGTCGTGATATACTTGCAAAAAGAAAAAAACAAATGCCTACAATAGGAAGTTGGTATAAAAGCTTACAAAAAAAAGCGCAAGAAAATACAAACCCCGACTACCAATTTCACTATAGTTACTTACTAAAAGTTATGAAACAATATATTAGAGAATACGATGGGCAAATGGCATACTTCGATGGGCAATCTACATTTGAATTACTAGATGGAGCACCATTTATAAATCTTGATATTTCAGCCCTAGAAGAAAGATTTGCAAGGCCACTTGCACAACAAATTTTACTTTCGTGGATTTGGGAAAAATACGTTAAGAAAAATAGCGAAGATAGAACAAAAGCAAGTAAAAAGAGGGTTCTAGTAGATGAAGCATGGATGTTATTACCATACCCAGAAGCAGTAGATTTCTTAAATACAATGGCAAGACGTGCAAGAAAAAGAAATGTATCACTTGCAATAATTTCACAAAGATTTCAAGATTTCTATGAAAAACAAGAAGCTCAAGCAGTTTTAACATCATCAGATACAAAATTATTCTTAGCACAAGATAAATCTGAAATTCAATACTTAAAAGAAGTATTTAAACTTTCAGAAGGAGAGGCAGGTTTTTTAGTAACTTGTGGAAAAGGAGAAGGATTACTAAAAGTAGGACAAGATACAGCAATTTTACAAATTAGACCAACGCAAAAAGAATTTGAATTTGTGGAAACAAACTTAAATAATATTGTAAATGCAGGAAGAAAAGAAGCAATACAGTAAAAAGGAGTAACTATGAAAACTTATACAAATAAAAGTTTTACACAAAAGATTATAATTATAATATTAACCGTTATATTGTTAAGCTTTAGCATACCAAAGCCAGTCGAGGCAGTAGGTGGATTATTACTAAGTCCAATTACCGCCGTAGGAACCACACTCTTAGATGCCATACAACAGTTACTTGAGAATTTTATGTTAGGTGAAAGCGAAGACTTTATGAAAGGTACCAATGATACATCATCATATGAACAAGCAAGTGGAGATGGTTATACTAAAAAGGTAGAAGCGAGTAACATAGATGGAAGCATTTGGGGATTAGATGCTGTAAATGTTCCAGTTATTCAATATACCCCAGAAGAAATTTTTTCAAATAGAGTTCCAGCATTAGACATTAACTTTATTAGTCCATCTGTAAAAACAGGGAATACACAAACAGATCAAGAAAGAAATGTTGCACTAAAGTTAAGACCAGTTATATCAAGTTGGTATATAGCAATAAGAACACTAGCGGTTGTAGGGTTATTGTCTGTACTAATTTACTTAGGAATTAGAATGTTATTAACTAGTGTGGCAGCAGATAAGGCAAAATACAAAAAAATGTTAATGGATTGGTTAATTGCTATGTGTTTAATATTTACTTTACACTATATTATGTCGCTTACACTTACCTTAACTGAAACAATCACATCTTTAATTACAAGTAATGGCGCAAATGGTAATGGTAGTGTGAATGTTGAAGTAGTAGATGATTCTGGAAATGTTAAATACAGTTTTAAAGGAAATTTAATGAGCTATGTTAGGTTTATGGTACAACAAAAGGATCCAAAAACTCGGACTTACTTTCTTTTTCCTATATTTAATGTTAGTTATATATGTAGTAAGATTTACATGGACGTACTTAAAAAGGGTTGTAAACATGGCATTTTTAACATTAATTGCACCAATAGTTGCATTAACCTACCCAATAGACAAAGTTTCAGATGGAAGTGCGCAAGCCTTCAATATGTGGATAAAAGAATTTTTCTTTAATGCACTAATACAACCTTTACATTTGTTTTTATACATAGTGCTACTAAGTTCAGCAACAGAACTTGCAATGACGAATCCATTATATGCAATAGTTGCGTTAGGATTTATTACAGCAGGTGAAAAACTATTAAAGCAAATGTTCAACTTTGGAAAAGCAAGCGGTGGAACAGTTGGTTCACTTGCAGGGGCGGCTGGTGTTACAGCACTTGCTAACAAAGCACTTATGAGTGTAGGAAAGAAGGCACGGAAGTGGCGGAGCACATTCTGGAAAAGTTAGAACAAACGATAGATATCAACGTGAAGGGAAAGATAATGGAATTGTAAAGGAATTTGATTCTTACAATACCGATGGTCCAATAGGAATACCAGATGCGCCATCTGGACAGGATTCTACAAGACAGCAAAATACACAAACTATGGAAGAAGGAAGAAATAATAATAATGCAAGAGGTGGAACGAGCGAAGCAGCGCAATCGAATGGAAATACAGATAGAAGAACATCGACTGGTTTTGGAGAGTCAGATCAAGCTGAGCTAGCAGACCTAAGTAGAAGAGCTATAGCGAGTGGCTTAAATGATGAGGAAAATGCGCGACTTGAGGAATTGAGATCAAGAAGACAAACAGCTGAATTATTCAATGCGGCAACACCAAATACGACTGGAAGTCCAAATTCGGAAATGACGCAAGAAGCACTAGAAGGTTTACATGCTGATATGAGTCCTCAAAGGCTACTACCACCAGATGACCCTCGTATGCAAGCATGGCAAGAAAATACAGGATCTAGAATAAGAATGGCCGGGGCGCCAGAAGATACAGAAGCTGATGACCCTCGTAGGCAGGTATCGCGGAGAAAATACAGGATCTAGAATAAGGATGAGTGGGGCACCGGAAGGTATGAGAGCTACGGCATCAAACCATAATCCTAGAGCGCAAGAAGAGCCACTAACAGCAGGAAGTATGTTTAGGCAAGATATGAGAGGCGTACGCAATTGGATTTCTAATAAAAAATCTGTAGTCGGAAATGCAGTGGGGGGAGCAATAGGTACAATTAAAGACCCACAAAAACGAAGAGAAGCAATAAATGAGGCAAAACGAAAAGCAGGAATTGCGGCCTATAAAAATATTCGAGGAGCGGTTAGTGCAGCACCTGCGGCACTATACAAAGGAGCGCGTGTGGCAGCTAAAGGAGCTGCTAGGGTTGCTGTTGGGGCAGCACTAGGAGCGACGGCAGGAGTAATTGGAGCAACGACTGGTGATGGTGAAAAGGCTTTAGGAGCAGCAGGGGCAGCTTTTGGTGTAGGAGCTTTAAGTGGTGGAAACTTATTTGAAGGAACTGTTGGAAAAGTTGCAAAAGATGTTAGTGTAAAAGAAAGTTATGGAGCAGCAAAATACGGAAGTAAACAAGACTATAGAAATGAAAAATCAGACCAAGAATTCTTAAAGAGCCAAGAATTCAACGATTACTACGAAAAATACTTCAAAGGTAAAAAAACTAAAAAAGAAGTAAAAGCAGCATATAAATCTTATCGTGAAGCAGGTATAACAGACAAAGGTACAATAAGAAAAGCAATGGCATTAGAAGATAAATACTTAGAAAATGGTGGCGATAAAGAATTAGTTAGACAAAATGTACAAGGAATTGTACAAACAAAAGACTTAATAGATAATAGATCTTTTAGAGATGATAAATTTAAAGAAAAAGATCTACAAATGCTAGAAAGACAACTTACAAACATACAAGATGCTAAACTAAAAAGACAAAGAGCAGAACAGCTATTCAAAGGATATCGTGATTTTTACGAATTAGGATAAAAAACAACTAGGAGGATAATAGAATGATTATAAAAAATAGTAACTTAAGAAGAAATTTATTTAACAATAAGTATAATTTACTAGGATTTATAATTGCTATTATCCTCGTTTTGTTTGCAGTTAAAATATTAAATAATATGGTAAAACAAGAAAATACTACAACAAATAATATAGCAATCAACTCAACATATCATCCAGAAGAAACAATAATTGCAGGACAAAATGTTAGTACAAAAAAGCAAGAGACAAACGAAGAAGTTATAAATAAATTTATAGCATTTTGCAATAATTCACAAATAAATGAAGCATACAATTTGTTAACCGTAGAATGTAAAGAAAATGTATTTGATAATAGCATTGAAAGATTTAAAAATGAATATGTAGAAAAAAATTTTACTAAAGCAAAAAGATATGGTATGCAAAGTTGGATGAACTCTTTAGATGCTACAACATATAAAATAAGTTTTTATGAAGATATGCTAGCAACAGGAAAAAAAGGAGAAATAACTGAACAATATTATACAGTTATAAATCAAGAAGGAACAGAAAAGTTAAATATAAATGGTTATGTTGGAAGAACACAAATAAACCAAGAAAAAACGGTAAATAATATAACATTAACTATATTATATAAAGATGTATATATGGATTATGTAACATATAGAATAAAAGCGCAAAATAACACAAATAACACAATACTTTTAGATAGTAAGGAGAATAGTAAATCAGTATACATAACAGGAAATAACGAAGTTACATATAGGGCATTTATGTATGAAATAGATAATGTATTTTTAACAATAAAACCACGAATATATAGAAATTTTGATATAAAGTTTAATAAAATATATAGTCCAAACATACCAGAAGAAAAAATAACATTTTCAGACATAATAAATAATGTAGAAGAATACAAAAAACTTGAAAACAAGCAACTATATGTAGATAGAACGAAAATAGATATAGAATTATAATAAAAATGGTACAATAGCAAGAAGAAAAGAGGTGAAATATGGATACTAATCAAAAACAAGAAAATGAAGAAATAGAAGAAAAATCAACCGAACAACAACTTTTAGAAAATGGTAAAAAAATGGCAGAAGAAGCAGCAAAAAATGCAGCGAAAAATACTGCAAGAACAGTAGCAACTACAGTAGCAAATGCAATAGCAGCAGCAATAACAAGTGTTATATCATTAATTGGTTTACCTGCAATAGCAGTTATTTTAGGAGTAATTTTAGTAGCAAACATATTTCTCCCAATTATAAGTGAGGTAACAACTATATCAAGTAAATCTAATGAAACATTAATGAGTTTTGTAGAAGTAAGAGCAGATGGACCAGTTGTTCCGAGTGTAGATAAAATGGTAAAAATCATTGACCAAAAATTAAAAGAAATAGGAATCGACAAAAAAGATTTATACCTAGGAAATGAGAAACAATCAAATGTATACTTATTCAAATTTATGATGACATCTCTTGCAACACAGTTACCACTTGTTAAAAATAATGGTGCAATATCACTGCGTGATATTTTAGATCATAATTGGGATGAATTACTGGCTTTGGATAAGTTAGCAGTACAGGGAATTGTTAAAATAAAAAGATGTGAAGAAGACGATAAAAACAAGAAAGAATTAGAATTTTGTGCACCTGATGTTTTTGATGAGATGATACAAAATAATGATAAAGAAGCTTTAAATTATTTTTCGCTAACTCAAAACCTCCAACTACGCATTGCTACTTACACTAAAGTTACTGTTACGACAAGTGAAAGTACAAGTGGAGTGGATACAAATAGTGGTGGAAGTGATACCGATAATAACAATAGTGATGGCAATAATAGTGGCAGTGGGGGTAATAAAAACGAAGATAAGAGTGAAACTATTGAAATAACTGAACAACCGGTACCATATCAATCCATTATTTCACCATATAGTATACCATTCGATTTACTAATGGTTTTACAAGAAATGAGCCAAAATCCGGAATATGTATCTACATTTGCAGATCTAATTCAAGATGGAGAAATTGAACTTACTATATTTGACTCCATAGAAACACTAACAGAAGATTATACCTATACATATAATTTAAACCAAAAATGGTTACAACAAGTTCCAGTAGAAACTCCTAAAGAAACAGAAGAAGAAAATTCACAAGAAGAAGGAAATGAAGAAAAAACTCCAGAAATGACAACACAGTTAAATAGTTCAACAAGTCAAGTAACGAAAAAAACAAAAACAATTACCGAAACAGATTCAGTATCTGCAAAAGTAACAAAAGCAGATGTATGGGTATTTCACACTGAAAAAGAATATGAAAAGAAAAAAAGCGATCCTGAATATCCATTAAAAGAAGATGGAATCACAAACTCAATAGAAAACGAAAATGAGCCACCAGATCCTACACAAGTAGGTGGTTCTGTATCATGGAAAACAGGTCAAACAGAAAATACAATAGAGACTCTAGTAACAGAAGAATGGAATGAAATTTCTAATAAACACTCAATTGATGAAAAAGCAGTTAATAAATTTCTAGGCTTATGGAAAAATAAAACAGGAACATATAAAAGAGGAGAAGATGAAGAATATGTTAGCAATGGAGAGCTAGTAAAATACGATATACCAAATTCAAAAAGAAAAGAACCACCAATAACTAATATATTATCTGCAGAAGAAATGTTAATAGGACTACTTTCAAATTCTGAAACAACCCAATCGCATGCACATATAATGAAATATTTAATACATTTCTATAAAACTGGGGAAAAATTAGAAATTAATTTAGACTTTTTAGATACAGAAAGCTTTACGGAAATTGATTATGTAAGTAGTAATTCCTTAAAAGACTATATTCATTACTGGGAAAATGGTACAACAGAACCACCACAAACCAAAGATGGTAAATATTACATAGTATTTGACGACGGCTTCGGTAACCCAACAGTAGGATGGGGAATTTATATAACAGCACACGCATCTAGGCTTAAATCTAGAGGGGTTGACGTTAGTGGATTAACAGTTGGGGCGGAGGTCGACAAAAGTATTGTAGATAGTATAGAAGACGAAGTAATAAACGATATGAGGAAAAGTGTTATCTCAATAACCTCTGGTTTAGACTTAGAAGACTACCAAATAGATGCATTAACAAGTAGATGCTTTAACTGTGGTGTAGGTGGAGGAATGAGTGGATTTGTTCAAGCGTATAAAACCTATGGTAATACAGATGCGTTGTATGATAATTTATTAAATAAACCAGTCACTTCTAATGGTGTATTAGCGCCAGGTTTGGTTACGAGAAGAAAGGCAGAATGGCGTTTATTCCACGAAGGCTACAATGTAATAACGAAGTCGAAATATGTATCTACTAATGGTTCATCAGAAATGGGACAAAAAATTATACAGAAAGCTAAGGAATGTCACGATTATTTACGAACACATGGATATAGATATGAAATGGCGGGGATAAGTATACCAATTAAAAGCAATGTACACACAGTGGATTGTAGTTCATATGTATCTTGGGTTTTGTATGAAGTAGGATTTAGTGAATTTGCGGGCTACCAAAAGACAAGTTCAGTCTTCTTAGATAATCCTTGGGGCTGGGAGAAAATTAAAAATACGGAAGATTTGCAACCGGGAGATATATTGTGTTACTCAGGGCATGTACAAATATATGCTGGTGATGGCAAGATTTTTAATTGTGGTGGTAATGAATCGATTCAAGCTGAAGCTCCACATACAAAAGGACATAGTATAAATTCAATGGAATTTGCCTTACGTCCTCCAAATAAATAAAATAAGAGGTATAAGATGAAATATATTAAAATAATAATGATTTGTGTATTAGTGACAATTACTTTAATTAGTGGTTTATTAATAATTGTTAAACACATAGATAAAAAGGAAAAAGAAATAAGTTTTGAAAATACTGTTACAATGGAAGTAGAAAATACAATAGATATATTAAAAAATAGAAATGAATTTTTTGCAGTCAAGTCTTGTATAATTAAATACTTATCATATATGTTACAAGAAGATACAGAATTAATTTATTCTGTATTAGATGATAATTATATAGAACAATATAATGTAAAAAAGGAAGATGTCTTACAAGATATTAAAAAATATGAAGAACCAGTATTTTATTCTAGTAAAACCTATGTGATGCCGGATTCAATATCATTATACACATATTTTGTTTATGGAAGGGTATTAGACAAAATAACTGGAAAAATGGAAGACTTTAACATTGTTGTTAGATTAGATAAAGAAAATGATGTATTTTCAATTCTTCCATATAAATATATAGAAGATAATAACTATAACATACAAATAGGAAATACAATTACTTTTAAATATAATAAAATAAAAGATAAAAAATACAATAGCTTTGAATTTGAAAATATTACGGATGAAGAAATGGCACTATTATATACAGATGAAGTAAAAGATAATATTTTATATGATGCAGAAAACTTTTATAATAAACTAGATGAAGAATATAAAAATAAAAGATTCAATAATATTGAAGAATATATGGAATATGTAGATAAACATATATCAAAAATATATTCTGCAAAAATGCAAAAATTTCAAAAATATAGCTATAAAGGATATAATCAATATATTTGTATAGACCAAAACGAAAATTACTATATTATAAATGAAATACAACCAGGGCAGTATACAGTTATTTTAGATACATATACAATAGATTTACCAGAATATATAGAAAAATATAATAAAGCAAACGACCAACAAAAAACCGCATACTGCATAAACAGATTTATGCGGGGCAGTACAAGATGAAAACTATGAATTTGCATATTCACTGCTTGCCTCTAGTTTTAAAAGCAACTATTTTAAAACACTTACAGATTTTGAAAACTATATGAACACATATCAAATGTCAAAAAAGAAAAAAGTAACATATAAAGTTTTTGAAAATGAAGCAAACACATATTATACTTACTCAGTAACCTTAAAGGAAAACGACGAAGATACAAATGAAATAGATACGACATTTATAGTAAAATTAGGAGAAGGAACAAATTTTGAGTTATCATTTAGTGTAGATAATTAAAGGAGAATATAATGGAAACAGTTTTTGAAAAATTGAAGAAGCAACAAAATAATAATATAGAAGAAGGGACAAATATAGATATTTTATATTACGGAAAAATTGTAGTATCTAAAAATGATGCTAATATGAAGAACGAAAAAAAAGTAGATTTATACTTAGTAAAAAAGGAAGAAAACAAAAAAATACAATATGAGTTTCAAACAGATAAAGGAACTATTGCTAAAGTAAACGAAAAAGGAGAAATTACAATTTCCGAGCAATATAAAAATTTGTTAAATGAAAAAGAATTATTGCTTCAATTACATGATGTAATACCAACATCTTTAAAAGAATTAGAAAAGAAACAAGAAAAAATAAACTCAAATAGTAAAACAAAAGAAAAAGAAGAACAAACAAACCAATATCAAAGTAACTCAAAAGATATTGAAATAGATATAAACAAAAAAATCACACCAACCAAAACATTTGCGCAACTAGTACCAGAAATAGAAAAAAAGGGAATAAATAAAGTAAAGGTAAGAAGAAACAGCGTAGCAGGTTTTGAATTTATAGGAATAAATAATCAAGGAGAAGAAATAAAGCTCGAGTCTTTAAAACAAACAGAAGGAACAAATCCAACAAAAGAAATAATAAAAGTAAATAAAGATGGAACAGAGGTAAAAAAAGAAAGCGTATATACAATGGTAAAAATTGATCCAGGGCAAAATCAAGGAAAAGGAAATGAAGGCTTTACGGTAGATCTTGGAGCTTATGGAATACCAGAAGTAAACTATTACAGAAGAAGTGAAGAAACAAACCAATATACAAGTATACCAGTATCTTTAAAAAACACAAACCAAAAAACAACTAAAAAAGAAGTACAAAATTATATAGAAAAAACAAAAAATACTACAGTTGCAAATGACATAGAAAGAGCAGAAAATAGAATACAATACAATGAAAATGAAAAAACTACATTAGACAGCATAGATGATGACTTAAGCAATGATAAAACAATAGACGATTCAGAAATAATTATAAGAAAAGCAGCAAAAAGGTGTAAAATAAGTGTAGAAAGTTTCAAGGAAGAACTAGAAAAAGCAGACGGAGACACATTAGAAGAAAAAATAGAAAATGCAGAAGAAGAAATAAATGAACAATTTATAGGAAACCGAGAAAGAAGAGCATAATTGTTTTACTATTTTATAAAACTATATATAAAAAAAGGGGAAGGTAATATGACTGAAAAAATATATTCCATTAATGATATAAAAGAATTATTAAGTGAAGTATTAAATAATACAGAAGTAAAAAAGGCAATATTATTTGGATCATATGCGAAAAATAAACCAACTAAAAAAAGCGATATAGATATTTTAATAGATAGTGATGGAAAAATTAAAGGATTAAAATTTTTTGCAATTATAGATAAAATAAAAGAAAAGTTTGATAAAGAAGTCGATATTATAGAAAAAGCTGAAATAAATCATGGGTCAAAAATAGAAAAAGAAATTGAAAAAACAGGAGTTATAGTGTATGAAAAGTAAAGATAAAATACTAATAACAAAAATATTAAAATATATAGAAGAATTACAAGAATTCATTGATGGGTATAGTTATTTAGAATTTGAACAAGATAAGAAGACCATTAGTGCATGCGTATTTCATTTAAGCCAAATTGGAGAATTGTCAGGAAGAGTCAGCGATGAATTAATAAAAGAAAACTCACGGAATTGAATGGCGAGGATTGAAATCATTAAGGAACAGAATTGTACACGATTATGATGGAGTTAATTTAACTATGATTTGGGGATTTTTAACTCTAGAATTGAATGAATTAAAAATAAGCCTTGAAGAGATAATATTAGTAGATTAATAGTAATAAAAATCACTTTTTTAAATAAAATTAAAAAGGTGATTTTTTAATGAAAAAAATAATAAGTATAGTTTTATTTATAATAATAATTAGTTTTCAGGTAAGCTCATTTGCAGATGATTTTGATGAAGAAGAAATTAACGAAGACCTTTTAAAAGAGGAAATTTTAGATACATCCACAAATGTGGAAAACCTTCCTAAAATAAATTCAAGAGCTGTACTTATTTTTGATAGAGAATCAAAAAAAGTAATATATGAAAAAAACGGATATAGTAAAAGAGCAATGGCATCTACTACAAAAATTATGACAGCAATTATTGTATTAGAAAATGCAAAATTAACAGATACAGTAGAAATATCTAAAAAAGCAGGAGGGACAGGAGGTTCAAGACTTGGTTTAAAAGAAAAAGATAAAATAACTGTAAATGATTTATTATATGGATTAATGCTTCGCTCACGGAAACGATGTGACGGTAAATTAATGACAGGAATTTATAAATTAAATTTAAATTTTATATGCAAATCTCTATTTTTATCAATAGAGATTTTTTCAATAAATTCATTAATGACTTCAGTATTGACATTTTTTAGGTTACAAAATTTATTGATTAGTTTATTTATCTTGTCTTCATCATTTTGTTGAGTTTGCAATTTATTTTCTTCGTTTTCTATTAAATTACTTATTTCAGCAAATTTATTTTCTATTTTTTTTTGATTTTCTTTTAATGTAACAGCATATTTTTTATACATATCACTGGATATCACATTATTTAACTTATCATTATATAAAATATCTAACTTATTATTAATTTTTAGTAGTTCCTTAGAAAGATTAGTTTGTGTAGTAGTATATTCTTTGATTTTTGTCTGATTTTTTGAATATTCAGTGATAAAGGCTTGTCTTAGTAAACTTTTATCAGAATATTTTTTAAAAAATTCTTTAATATATTGAAGTACATTATTTTCTATATCAGAGTATGATAAGTAATTACTATTATCACATAAATGAAAATCCGTTCTAGTACGACAAAAATAGTAGATTTTATTAGTAACATCTCTTCTAGCTAATTTTTTATTACACTCATGACAATATAAAAAATTATGTAAAAGAGTTTTTTCTCTTACGCTATTAGAGTTTTCATTTCTACTTTTCCTATTATTATCTAAAATTTGACTAACCTTTTCAAAATCTTCTTTACTAACAAGAGGTAAATGATGATTAGGTATTTTAATATAATCAGATTCGTCTAAATATACCCTAGTATGATTTTTATGAGAAATAGTGGTTTCTTTATTTTGTATCATAAACCCTAGATATGTTTCGTTTCTTAGTATTTTTCTTACTGTATTTGTCTTCCAAGTAGAATAGAAAATAGAATTTTTATCAGCATTCATATTAAGGGACATTGCAGGTGTAGGAATTTGCTCATTTGTTAATATTCTTGCAATAGTTGTTGTCCCATTTCCTTCTAAAAAAAGTTTGAAAATATATTTAACAACCTTAGAAGTTTCGTCGTCAATGTTAAGTTTTCCTACAATATCTTTGTCCTTTTTATAGCCATATGGAGCATAACATGCAATATAACGACCTCTTTTTTTTCTTTCAATTAAAGAACTTTTTTGCTTTAAGGAAATATCCTTAGAATACATATCATTTAGTATTGCTCTAAAAGGTAAAAGTTCATTACCAATAACTTCACTGTATGTATCAATATCATCTAAAATGGAAATATATCTAACACCTTTATTTACAAAATAGTCTTCAATATAATAACCAGTTTTTACATAATTTCTTCCAATACGAGAAACATCTTTTGTAATAACTGTATTTATATTTCCATTTTCGATATTTTGTAGTAAATCTTTAAATCCCTTTCTATTAAAATTAGTTCCAGTTGCACCATCATCAATAAATTCTTGCACATTTACAAAATTATTTTGATGTAAATATTCATAAATTAGCTTTCTTTGATTTTCAATACTATTACTTTCTTGTTTATCGCCATCTTCTAATGAAATTCTTAAATAAATGCCAACATTTGCATTTATATTATTTAATTTATGATATGCTAACATTATCTATCTCCTCACTATCATAAGCATTTAATTGCTCAAAATTAAAATGAATATAAATCTTTTTGTCCTGATCTACCTCAATTCTATCTACAATATCAAAAAGTATTTCTTTGTTAATATATTCAGCCTTTAAGAAATTTTTTGTTTTTTCTTTTACTTCTTGATTAGAAACTTCTTTTTTTTCATTAGAAGATAATAAATCCACTTTATATTGTAAAGATGAAATATTTTCTTCTAGTTGTTTTCTTTCGTTCAAAAATTTTCGAGAATATCTAATATAATCGTTTTCATCAATGACACCGATTAAGTCTATCTTCATATATTTGCTCTATTTTTTTATTTAGACCTTCTATTTTTTCATTAAGTACTTTAATATGTGATAGATAATCTTTAATAATTTCAGAATTATCGTTTTTCTTTTTTAGTATTGCTTTTTTATATGTATCAGAATTAGTATTTAATATACAAACTTTTCTAATATAAGAAAGAATTTCATTTTCTAGTTTATCATAATTATTGTATTGTTTTATACATTGACCTTTATTTGCTTTACCACAAATTGCATATCTTCTTTCATATTTCGTATCTTTATATTTTTCCGTTTTAGTAACAAAAGTAAGTTTATTGCCACAGTTATGACAGTATGTAATACCTTTTAGTAAATATTCTCTATTGCGATTACGAGTATTGTATTTTCTGTCTAGAATCTGTTGTACCTTATTAAAAGTATCAATGTCAACTAATGGTTCATGTGCATTTTCTTCTACAATCCATAATTCACGAGGTAAATCAATTTTTTTCTTACTTTTATAACTAAGTTTTTTGGTTTTACCTTGAAGTAATTTACCTAAATACACTTCATTTTTAATAATTTTCTGAACAGAAGTAGGTCTCCACTTATAATAATCTTTAGATCTATGAACCAAATTCATATTTAGATAAACTGCAGGTGGATCAATATTTTCTTTATTCAAAACATCGCAAATACTATAAGTAGTCATTCCATTAACATACATTTCAAATATTCTTTTTACAATATTACTTGCATATTCATCAACTAATAAGTGTCCTAAACTATCATTTTTATCCTTCTTATAACCATAAGGTGGATATGCTGATATATACTGGCCATTCTCTCTTTTTTGTTTACAAACACTACGAATCTTTTTAGAAATATCTTTTGCATACATATCATTAAGAACTGCTTTGAATGGTGTTATATCACTTGCACTTGAATTATCTTCAAATGTATCTAAATTATCTAATAGAGCGACATATCTAATATTTTTTTCAGGGAAATAACTTTCAATATAAAAACCGGTTTTTATATAGTCTCTTCCAAGTCTCGATAAGTCTTTTGTGATTACCATATTAATTTTATTATCTTCAATATCTCGAATCATCCTATTAAAACCTGGTCTATCAAAAGTTGTTCCGACTTACTCCATCATCAATATATTCATCATATAGACTTAATCCATTTTCTTTTATGTATCGTAACATTAGATTTCTTTGGTTTGTTACACTTTCACTTTCTTGCTTATCACCATCTTCCTTTGATAATCTTATATACATAGCGACATTAAAGTCGGTAGAATTACTTATATTTAGAAACATTTTATCCTCCCAAATTATAAGTATTCACTTTCGAATTTAATTATATCTTACTAATATAAAAAAACTCAAGTGCCAAGTAAAAAATATTTTACTTGGCATTGTCGTACTTATAATCATTATATTTAAGATATTTTAGAAATGCTTTTTCAATTATTGTTTCAATTTTTTCTCCGTTATTATTAAATAATGGTATTATTTCATATTTTTGATTTGTAGATACTTGCTTCATAACAACACCTCTTCAAAAGTATATTAGTGATTGTGTGCTATTATGAAATTTTTTTTGTATCACGTATATAATCTTCAAATAGTTTAATAACATTGTCCCATCTAATTAGTGAATCATTAGTTAAGTGTACTTCACATTTTTCAACATACGAATAGTCTGTTTTGGATCTAATTGCAAGTTCTAATTTTTTGCTATTATTAGCAGAATATTCAATTTGAGCAAATACTTTATCTTGTTTCTCATTTAATGAATCCGCTAATTTAAAAATTTTTAATAATTTTTCTTCCATAGAATTTCACCTTTCCTTAATATATTTAGGCACATCATAAGAACGACCAAGACTTGAATCGAACTCATATCGCCTTTTGGAAGGGTTATATTTGTATGCACTATAATTCCATTTTCTATAATTTTCATTGCTAATATGTGATGATTTTGATAATTCTTTACTGGCTTGTTTATGTTGTTCTTGAACAAAAGAATAATTATCTTCTATTTTTTGTTTATCTCTTTTGTCTTTTGCAAACTTATTTTTAGCAGTTTTTCTTTTCTCTTTTGAGATATTTGCTCGATACTCTTTTTCTTGCATATATCTAGGATCGTTTTTAATTACCTTTGTTATATATGCAGAAGAAAAATGTTCTTTTTCAGCAATTTCCTTTACTTTTAGATGTTCTATATAAAATAGAGCAATAATATTTTCTTTTGACATTTTCAAATTACCACCTTAGGTTAATTTTTTGTCGATACTTTTTGGGTATGACGAGACTATTAGAAATTTATTTAATTTCTAATTCTTTCATTTTTTTTCTAAATGCTTCTTGCTTTTGCTTTTTAATCTTTAATTCTTTGTGTAGTTTATATTTCAATTTTAGTTTAGGTAAAAGTACATCAAAGAAAAATACAACTACCACAAAAGCAATTCCTAATAATACAAATTTGAAAAACATCTTATATTCTCCTTTCATTAAATTATGAAAAGACAGATAAGAGCATGTCCTACCTGTCTTTTTGCTAATATAGTGCTTCCTTAAAATTTGCCCTTCATTATATATACATGGAGCAAGTCATAATTTTTCTACCCAAAATTTCAAAAAATTTTCAAAATTTATAATTTTTGATTCCTTCAATTAGTTTTAATATGATAAATTGGTATCTATCTTCATCACCGAAACTATACCTTTTAATAATATTTTTCTTTCGTTCTATGATTTCCAGTATAGCCATTTCATTACCGTTTTTTGCTAACTTTCCCAACTCATATAGATTTTTATTTTTCATTGTTAGAATCTCCTTTCAAATATTTCTTTAATTTTTCAATAGCTCTTAATTTTATTCTGCTAACAGATTTTGAACATATATCTAATATTTTTGCTGCTTCATCTTGTGATAAATCTTCTTGAAAAAGCAAAAAAATCACCGACTGCTCGATAGCAGACAGTGATTTAATAGCATTATTTAATTCTAATGTGTTTGTAATATGGTCAATAGTAGAGAAAGCACCATTAAGGATACTAACCTCTTGTAAAAAGGCGGAGTAGTCCTCATCATCTACAATAGTCCTTTCTTTGTTAGCTAAACTCATTTGTTTTCTGAAGTAATCTTTAGATGATAAAATGATAGTTTTGTTAAGGTAACTATCAAACCTTTCTTCTTGAAAGTCATTTTTGCTTTCCATGAATGTTCCCTCCCAAATACTAATTTGGGCTTAACATCCCTATCAAGTGGAACACAAAAAAAAACAAAACCTCCTTCCATCTCAGAATTTTCATTTTTAATATTTATATAAAATTAGGGCGTAATAGTCCTGTTAAAACTTAAATAAGTTATCGTAAGTATCCTTCACATACATCTCTCGTACATATGCTCTACTTAAAACAGGTATATTAAGCCCTGCTAAAAGTATACAAAAATTAGAATAAAAAAATTGTCGAATTTTGTCCGAGATTTTGTCGAAAAGCGAAATAACAAAGCATTAAAAGACAAAAAACACTTGCAAAAAGTGTATCGACAAAAAATGATATACTTTGACAAAGTACGATTTTTTATACTAATAAAGTATATGATGTTTCTCTAAAAGAATGTAAAATATACATATATATAGTACATTACTAAATGGGAGGTTTGAAAAATGACACTTGATAAGATCGTAATAGGAGCAAGAATTCGAAAAATTAGAGAAGAAGTATTTGAAGAATCCAGGCAGCAATTTGCAAAAAGATGTGATTTAACCGAAAGACATATAGGGCAAATAGAAAGAGGCGACTTTTTGCTTAGCCTCAGTTCATTAGATAATATAGTTTCAAGCACTGGACTTGATGCAGACTATATTTTGTATGGAAAAGGTGAAAATAGTAAATTACAGGTTAGAAAAACTTTAATTGATATTATTGATAAAAGCGACAAAGAAGAACTAAAAATGTACTATAAATGTATTTCAACAATTAAGAGTTATGTAACAAAAAAAGGTAAAAATAATGGATAACAATTTAAATATTGTTATCTTTTGTGTTATAGGAATGCCCAAAAATTATTAAGTGTTAAAATAGTCAAAACAACTACCCAATAGGAATTATAAATCACATTTTAAGACATTATAATGGATGTATGGGGTGGTAAGATGAATGTATTTGATAAATATCTATTAAAAAAAGATAATTTTGTAAGAAGAAGAATAGAAATAGATAATTCATTATATGAACAATTAAATAAATTGGTAGAAGAATATGATGCATCAATTAATAAAATGGTAAATATAGCAATTATAGAACTAATTAATAGCGGTAACATTGCTATATATGAAAGACCAGAAAATGAAATTGTTGAAGCCCACAATTTTGCAATAAGAGAAACAGAATACTTAGAATTAGAGAAAATGAAAAATAAATATGGATTATCGATATATAAATTAATTAATATTGCAATATATAATGCTTTAAATAGTTAAAGAAGGAACTTATTTAATTCCTTCTTTTTTTTCATTTTGTAACTGATTCAAATAAACTATAGTATTATCTACAATAGATTTATATTCTTCACTTAAATTTATATAACCACAAAACGAATTGGTACTAGGCAAATCATTTTCAAGGTTAAGAAAATCACTAAATAATTCATTAAGAGAAATATTATATAAATTGCATAAATTTATAATGATACTAATACTTCCTAAAGTTGTATTTGTTTCAAGTTGTCCTATATATCGAGAAGAACATCCAACTAATTCAGAAACTTGCTCCTGAGTATATCCATTTGATATTCTAGCTTTTTGCAACTTAGAACCGATTTTGATATTTGTATTTTTACATAACCTCATAAAATATTCACCTCATAACTGATATTACTATATAAAATACCAAAAATTTAATTAATAATACACGAAATAAAAAAAGCACCAATGATAGCAAAAAGTTGATAAAAAATGTTTAATATGTTAAGATAAATATAAAATCTGCAGTATTTTTTTTGAATAAAATTACCATAAAATATTGATGTTTGTTGTTATAAATATAAAAAAGTCCTCTAATACTAGGGCATATATAATTTAAGAAAAAATAAATACTGCAGATTTTATATTATTAGTATAATAGTTAAAATGACTATTAAAAGGGTTGACTAAAGAAGAATTTATTGTATAATGTAATACATACGGAGGAACAAAAATGGATGAAAATAAGATATTAGAATTATCAGAAAAAACAGTAAGATTATTAGAAAAAACAAAAAAGAATAGTAAACTATACGAAAAAGAAAGACAACAATTATACTATTATTTTGTAACACAAAATAATCTTACTGACTGGGAGAATTATATTAAAGAGTTTGAAGAAAAATTAAATAAAATGTAAAAATAATAGGAGGAAGGATGGAGTATAATAAAAACAAATCACAAGATGTAATTAGAGCTTTATTGAAGGCAATTGTAAATCAAGAAAAAGCATTAGAAAAATTTTCAAATATGCTAAATAGTAGTAAAAATATTTTTAATATATCAATTGAATCTAATGATGTAATGCCTTATGAAGAAATTGCTACTGCATTAAAACTAGAAAAAGAATACGAATATGAAAAAATATATCAAGAATTAGGTGATATGATTGATTTAGATGAAAACATAGATATATTAATAAATAATTTTATAACTAAGTATAATTTGTAATAAGAAGGTGAAGAAATGAACAATGATATTAAGGACATTTTAGAAAAGAATAACAATAAAGATATACAAAAGATAATAAAAGAAGATATTTTAAGAGAGTGTCCTGAGATAAAAAATGTAGAATTAGAGCATTTTTGTAATAATTTATATGTATACTCAATATTAAAAGTATACAACATAGAAAAGAAAGAAATTGTGAAACAAATAATGTATCAAAATCAAAAATTCAATGAAAAACTAGAAAAAGAAAATATAGAGTTAAGCAAAGATTCTTTAAATATATATTTGAATTTTTTAGAAAACATTAACGATAAATATGAAAAAATAATAAAAGAAAGAATATAGATAGTAAACGATTTTAAGTCGTATTTTTATTTACCGTATAATTCCTATTAGGAATAAATATTAGCAACTCATAGACAATAATAAAAGAAGGCAAAATATGAAATAATACTAACAGGAATATTTATCATTCCTATTAGTGGAGGGAAAGCTATGGAATTTGTAGAAGGTAAAGAATATAAAGATTGGGAAAATTTTGGAATACGACTAAAAAACGCAAGAAAAAGTATAGGTATGACATTAGAAGTATTAGCTGAAAAGACTCATAGAACAGAAAATTTTATAAGTCGAATAGAAAATGGAAAAAGCTGTAGTATTCATACCCTATATCAATTGTGTAGAGTATTGAATACATCAGCAGATGACTTATTATTGGGTAAAAAAGTGGAAAATAAAGAATATTATGATAAAGAAATAATTATAAATATAATTAATAAATGTGATAAAAAGCAAATAAAAATAATTAAAGATGTATTAGTAGCCATGTTTCCTAATTTTGATGAATTAATTAGTACTAAATAGAACAAAAGTCATACTTTTAACATCTAAATCAATACAAAAAAGGAGCAAGGAAAAATGAACTTAAAAAATAAATTATCAGTGAAAAATCAAAATTTATTAAATGAAATAGGTATCAATATAGAAGATAGGGAATATTCAAAAGAGGAAGTAAAACATTTTGAAAATGAAGTATTTACTCATATAATGAGTAAAAGCAGTAAAAATAATGGCATTTCGGTAGAATTAAGTAAATATAATGAATTAGCAAGTATTTTAATAGATATTTCAAAAATATAAGAGAGAAGGAGCTATTGAGTAACTACATTTTTGTAATTTGAAAAGCATAATTATAAATTAATACTATAAAAAAAATTACAAGTTTATGTGTAAAAGTATAGAAACGAAAAATAATTTCTATACTTTTTTATTTTATATTGTAACCTTTTTTTAAAATTTGGTAATATGTAAATGAAATGTTTAAGTAAGGAGATTTAGTCTAAATTGAATGAAAAAATTAGCGAACTAAAAATGAATAATGAAATAAATATGGAAAAAATTATAAATGAATATAGCAATTATTTGTTAGTTGTAGTTAAAAATATATGTGGAAATATGTTGACAAATGAAGATGTTGAAGAAATTATATTAGATGTTTTTTTAGCATTATGGAAAAATAGAGAAAAGCTAGATGAGTGTAAACCAATAAAACCATATATATCTAGTATAGCACATAACTTAACAAAAAAGAAAATGACAGAAATCCGTAAAGAGTACGATATTACACTATTAGAAGAAAATTTGGTAATAGATATGACAAATTTTATAATAGATAACAAATTAAAAAAAGAAGAAGTGGAATATATACTCAATGAATTATCAGAAGAAGATTATCAAATATTTACTTTATTTTATTATAATTCTTATAAAGTCAATCAAATTGCTAATAAATTAGACATTTCAACTGTAAAAGTTAAAACAAAATTATGTAGGATACGAAAGAAAATTAAGAAGAAATTAAAGGAAAGGGGGTATAGTATATGAGTGAATTAAGAGAAAGAATATTAAAGGAATTTAAAGATAATATTACTATATCCAATTTAAAGGAGGAATATATAATGAAAAGAGATACTAGAAAACAGGTATTACTTGGAACAATGATAACTACATTAATATTATCTGGAAGTTTTATTACTGTTAATGCTTCTACTAATGGTCAATTAGTTGAAAACATAAAAGATACAATCAAAGTTATTTTTATAAAAGACAACAATGAAGAAGAAATTAAAGGTAAAGAATATAAAAATAAAGATGGAGAGAATTGGATAACTTTTGAAAAAGACATAGATGGTTCACAAATGCAAGTAGATATTAATAAAGATGAATTTGATAAGCAAAATATGGAATTAGAAACAAAAATGACAATAGATGAAAATACAAATGAGAAAGATAGTTCAATTACAGTAGAATTAAAAGATAAATAGTATGAAAAATAGCGAGTGATCTTTGAATGAAGTCATTCGAATCAGAAATTACAATATATAGAGTAGATAATTAATTGAAATTATCTACTTTTTATTATATAATTCTAACAACAATTAGTAAGTTGTCGTTAGAATTAAATATAATAAAATCACTATAAATATATGGGCAAGTGAAAAATCTTGCTCAATTTTTCTACAAAAATAAAAAAAGTGTAACCAATTAAAATAATTTCTGTCTTTATAGATAGGAAGGAGGAAAATATGGAAGATGAGGAAATCATAAATTTATATTGGAATAGGCAAGAAAAAGCAATATATGAAACAGAAAAAAAGTATGGAAAATATTGTAATACAATTTCATTTAATATATTACAAGATAATGAAGAAGCAAAAGAATGTGTTAATGATACATACTTGAAAACTTGGAATAGTATTCCTCCACAAAGACCAAATATTCTAAAAATATATATTGGAAGAATTGCTAGAAACTTGGCTATCAACCAATATGAAAGAAAAAAAGCTAAAAAAAGAGATTATACATTAGAAATTGCTCTTGAAGAATTAAGTGAATGTATTTCTTCAAATAGTAATGTAGAAAAAGAATTAGACTACAATGAGTTGGTAAATGCACTCAATATTTTTTTATCACAACTATCACAAGATAAAAGAAAAATTTTTTTAGAAAGGTATTGGTACTTGGATTCGATTAAAGAAATTTCTTCTAAAAATAAGATAACAGAAAGCAATGCTAAAATAATTTTATCAAGAGTTAGAAACAGTTTGAAAAATTATCTGAAAGAGGGTGGTTTGTATGAATAATAAAGATTTATTAAAAGCCATTGGAGATATTGATGAAAAATATTTAATTGAAACAAATGATATGGAAGAAACTAATCGAATTATGCCTAATAAAAAGGTGAATATTATGAAAAAATTAAAATATATTCTTGCCCCAGTTTGTATTGTATTTATTGCAGTTATAGGATTTTATAAAAGTGGAATATTTCATTCAAAGCCAGATATTATCATTTCAAAAAAGGATAACTGGATTATAAAAGAAGTAGAGATTGACAATAATAATCTTACTGATACTGAAACTGCTGTAGTTCCAAAATGGAATGAGATGTCTATTAGTCAGCAATTCTATGAGGTTGAATATAACGATAATAAATATTCAAGTAGGATAACAAAAATTTCAAATGACAATATACTAAAAAATATTGGAACTGCAACCTTAAAAGGCTATGACACATATACTAAAATTACTTATAATAAAAAAGCAGAACTATATTCAATAAAAAATGTAGAAGAAAAATGTGCTATTGCTATAAAATTTGAAGGAGATACTGATTACTATGTATATGTAAATTCATATTATAGACCAACAACACTTGGAGAGTTTATGAGAGATTTGAATCTAGAAGAAATTACATCTTTTGGAACAATATACTATAATTATTGGAATGAAGATTCACAAGAAAATATAAATGTAGAATTTTATGGTGTAGATAATAAAATAATTTGGCAAAAGTTATTTACTAATAAAAATTTGGAGAATATATATAGTGATAATGATATAGGTAAATACACATCAGAAAAAATCACTCAAAGTATAAGTATAAGCGTTGATATTCCACTATTAGGATATAAAAATATAAGTGTATCATTGACTGATAAAGGTTACCTTCTAACAAATATTCTTGATACAGGTAAAGGATTCTATATAGGCGAAGATAAAGTACAAGAATTTTTAAATTATATTAAAGAAAATTATGATGGATATAAAATTGTTTATGTTGATGAAAATGGAATAGAAATAACAAATAGAAATTTGGAAACAGAAAACAACACAGAAGAAGGAAAAATTATGGTAACAGAGAATACAGTAAATGGATATGTTACTAAAGAAATAGAAACAGATAAGATGACAAGTAATGAAAACAAAACAGAACCATATATACCTAATAATTAGTGTTAAAAATAAAAGTAAGTAATTAAATTTGAAAATTACTTACTTTTTTGTTATAATCATCTCGAGGAATTACAATCTGTCGAGATAATAAAATAATAATGGATGGGAAAAATGAATAAGAAAAAAATAATGTACTTAATAATAAGTGGTATTATAATTTTTAACATTATAATATTACTGTATAAGTTTAATATTATTCCACATAAACAATATACCAATGAAGATTTTAATATTGAAACTTATATCAGTAGTATTGATAAGGATAATGATGGAATAGATGACCAAACAGATATATTAAATAATGTAAGGGAATATATAAAAACAAAGCCAAAGTATAAAAGTAAATATTATGGAACAGGGTATCCAGATGATGAATATGGCGTTTGTACAGATGTTGTTGCAAATGGATTAAGAGGTGCTGGATATGATTTAATGGAATTAGTAAATGAAGATATTATAAGTCATAAAGAAGAATACGACATTGAAACTATAGACAAAAATATAGACTTTAGGAGAGTAAAAAATTTAGATATATATTTTAAAAACAACATTATTTCATTAACAACTGATTTATCCGATATTGAAGAATGGCAGGGTGGAGATATAATAGTATTTAAAAATCATATAGGAATAATATCAGACAAAAGAAATAAAAATGGTGTTCCCTTTTTATTTCATCATGCAAATCCAATGCAAGTAAAATATGAAGAAGATATTTTAGAATTATATGACAAAGATTATATTATAGGACATTATAGAATTAGTTAAATAAAGAGCAGGGTTTGTTGCGAATTTTGTGATAATATATATAAATAAAATAATAATTTGTCAATTATATATGTGGGCTTAAAACGATAACAAATTATATGTAGGGCAGATAGTTCATATTTGTAGCAGATTTCAGGTATTTTTGTATTTCTTTTATAGAGTTTTTATGTGTTATTTTTAATTTCTTAACATCTATGTTTTGCATTAACATAGTATCTTTGATTATTCTTTCTGAGGTACAATTATCCATTCCAAAAAAATCGAAAAATGCAACCTTAAATACTAATTCAATATAATTAGTATCTATATTAGAACTCTCTTTTTGAATTAGATTACTTATATCATTAAATAACTGATTTCCATGTTTTTCTTTGAAAAGTCCACTAAAATTCATATTAAAAAATTCCATAAGACCACTCCCTATGTTATATATAATATATCACAAAAATACGATTATTATAATTTTTTTGCTCTATATAAAACATATAGAGCAGTAATTATTTAGTAGATAAAACAATTAGCAATAGTTTAATACCGTCAGATAGACCATTTTTGTAGTACAGACGATTTTCTATACTAGAACTTGCACAAACTTTTTTATCTTTTTCTTTAAGTAGAGAGATTAAAGTCGATCGACTTTTTGGATGCACTCGTTTTTTGATAAACTTGTTTATTTTATTATCTGTCAACTCTATTTTAGTGTCAAGAGTTTCTAAAATTTCGTTAGATAAATTAAACAAATCATCATCTTCCTTTTTATCGAATAAAATGTCAATAATATTGTCCTTTGGCATAATACCCCTCCTTTCACTTCCAATTGTATAAAATGTATTTAAAAAATTGAATGCTGAAGAAAAAAAATTTTAATATGGAAAATCTATTGATACTGTAGGTATGTAAGAATTTTTGAAAAAATAATTTAAAAATCCATATAAAAAAATCTGTAAATACCTTATAAATCAAGCAAAAAAATTTTTAAGGCGTGTTTATTGAATTTGAATGAAATAATAGGTAAAATATAAGTGTGTATAAAGATTATGTTATAAAGAAATTTATAACTACCCACAATTAAATTTGTGGCATAGCTGTTAAAATTTAGTTAACAGCAGTACATCTACATTTTATATGTAGCATAAAATTGGGATTTAGGCCAACAGAATATATAGATTATTTGTTGAGCCTTAAATAAAAAAGAAAGTAAGGAAATCTAAGCAATTCCCCCTATTGCAAAAGAAACTTTACTTTCTCTTTTTTTACCCAAAAATAAAGGAAAGGAGGAGTTATCAAAAAAATCTTTTACACAAAAATATTATAAGGAGATTTTGAAAATGGAAAATGGTTTTAGTTTTGAACTATATGAAATGGTATTTGAAAATTGTTTTATTCATAGTTCAAGTTACAAAAATGGAAATCTACAACTTAGTTTATTTGGTGTTGATCCAGAAACAAATGAAACAGCACACTTTGCTGATATAACACTAGAGCATAACAAAATTTTAAGGGAAAATGAAATAGTTGTTGATTGCAGATTCAAACCTACTTTAATACCACAATTATTAGAGTTAGGTATTTTGAAAAAACAAGTTGGAATTTGCGTAAAAAATGCTATGATATACCCTATTTATACTGTTGATTTAAGCAAAATTGTAGAAAAACAATATTGTATGCACGAATTAGTTGCTGCATAAAAAGAAAGGAAGATTAAAAATGAATAAAACAAGATATGCGAATTTACCAGTAATTCGGAAGAGTCCAACACGGAGAACAAATTGCTACACCTAAAGGACGAAGAGTAGCAGAATTAGGACATTTTATTGCAAAAATACAACAGGAATATATGCAAAGGTATTTACAAGAATTTGATAAACAGTACAAGGGCAAAAAATATATTGAAATAGAGTTTTGCAACGATGAGCCATTAACAAAAAAATATGTAAGATATAACCAAAGTGGTGAAGTATGTAGTTGTTTTGAAGGAAATACTACTGCTAATAAAAAAACAAAAAATGGAATACAACCTGTTGAATGTGGTCCACAATGTCAGTATAGGCAAAAAAATGAGCAAGGAAAGTCAGTTTGTAATAGAATTGGATGGTTAAAATTCTTTATACCATCTATTTGTAAAGATAGAATTTGGTTAATGCGAATAACAGGACAAACCTCAATAAATAGGCTAGATGCTTATATTAACTTACAAAAAGCACAGGGGAATTCTCTAAAAGGTCGTTATATTTTATTTCTAAAACAAGAAGAACAAACTAGCCAAGTAACAGGACAAAGTTTTAATAATTATATTTTAGATATCTTAAAAAAGGAAGATTTTGAATTAAGTAAACCAATTCCACAGTCACAGAAAAATCCAAATGAAGTTTCCACAACAAATACTCAAAATGTGAATAACAAAGTAGAAAAACAAGAATTAAGTGCATCTACAACTAAACAAAAAGATACAAGCGAATCTAATGTTAAAAAGGAAGATAGCACAGTAACGGAAAAACAAGAGAAAAAGACAGAAGAACAAAAAGAAAGTAAGACTGCTACTACTAAAAAAAGAACTAAAGGTAAAACTAAGAAAACAGAGCAAAAGCAAGAAGAAAAACCAGTAGAGACAACAGAAAATAATGAATTTGCTAACTGCTATGCACTACTTAGCACTTTTAGCGAAAAATTAAAAGATAAAAGTGGCAATGCTAAGGAATATTTAGTAGGTGAATTTGCTGATATGGATGATAAAATTTCTAACATTGTAATTCGTCCAGAAAATGCTGAAGAATTGTTAGAATGTGATTTAGGGACAGTTGTAAAATTAGACATAAACGAAATAGGCGGAAGAAAATTTGCAATGAAATTAGAGTTTGTAGACAAGAGATTAAAAAATATAGCAGCATAAGAAAAGCACTCTTATACTACTATTCACTGATTATTTGTTTTAACTTATCTTATTATACACAAATAAATATTAAATGTAAATACTGAACAAAAATAAAAAAGGAAGAAGGTTTATCATGTTTAATGAATTTAAGAATGGTGAAAAGGTTTTTGTTGAAGGTATCGGACAAAATGATGGAAAACAATATGATAATGTACCTGCAAAAGTTATTGAGCGTGATCCCTACTTCAAAGATTATCTCGTACAATTTAAGGATGGCACAGAAGATTGGATAATGCCTCAATATTTACGAAAACCATATTCGAGAAAAAGGAAAAGGAGCTAAAAGTATGAAAGTTAATTATGTGAAAACCGTTGGGTTTAGAAAATTCAAAGGGAAATTTGAAACAGAAATCTATGATACAACAGAAATAACAGGAAAAAATAGAGCTGGAAAAAGTAATGTATTATATGCAATTATTAATATTATGCTTGGAACTAACTTATCTGGAAATGAAAAGGCATGTCTTATAAATAAGAACTCAGAAGGCTCTTATGGCGAGTTACATTTTACTGATAATAAAGGAATAAATCATATTTTAATTAGAGGAAAGCATAAATACAACAACAAAAAAAACTTCGTTAACTTAGATGGAAAGTCTATCACACAAGAGGATTTAACAATTTTTTATAAAGATAAAAAATTATTCTTATCAATAATAAATCCCCTATATTTCTTATCTAAAAAACCTGCAGACCAAAAAGAATTAGTTGATAAATGCTTAGATACTATATGTCCTGATAATCTTATGGAGGTTGTGTATAAAAATCTAACGAAACAAGAACAAAAGATTTTAGAAGGTGTACCAAAAGACATACCAACTTATATAAGTGAAAAAAATGAAGATATAAAAAGAACAGAAACGCAAATATCTTCATTAGATGGCAAAATTGAATATGCTCAAAATATTGTAAATGAGAAATTACCAGAATACAAAACATTTGGTAAAGACGATGAACTATCATTTGCAGAACAAGAATTATCATTATTAAAATCTAATGAAAAAATAGTTGATAAAGAGAAACAAAAGCAAGTAGTAGAAGAACTTGAAAGAGATATATTAAATAAAGAAACAGAGTTTAATGAGTTAGAAAAGGAAATGAAATCTGGAAAGAAAACATACTTATCAATAAAAAATGGTGAAGTTTGCATTTGCCCTACTTGTAATCAGAATATACAAGATGAAAGTAAAAGCATTACAATATCAAACATGCATAAGGATTTAATTACTAAGTATAACAAAAGAAATCTATTAGAAACACAAATAAAGGACCATAAATTCAAACTTGCAATGGAAAGATGTAAATATCATTCATTAGAGGGTGAATCTACTATTGAAAAATCAAAGAGAATGGCTGTTGTAGAAGAAAACATCAAACAATTAAAACAAGAAAAGCAAGAAATCGATAGATATAATAGTGAAATTTCTGTAAGAGAAAAAAATATCGAAACTGCAAAACAAGATATTGCTAAATTTAATAATGAAAAGCGAAACAAACAGAAGTTAATAGATAATCTAACACAAGCAAAAAAGGTGGTCCAAAAATTATATATCTTATATATTGAAGAAAAAATGAAACTAGTAAAACAATATTTAAGAGATGTTGATATGAAATTTTATTCTGTACTTAAAACAACAGGTGAAATTAAGGAAGATTTTATTATTACATATAAAAACAATGCCTTAGCAGATTTATCAAGATCAGAAACAATCGCAACAGCATTAGAATTTGCAAATATGTTTAACAAAATTAGTAAGGCAAATTTACCAATTTTTGTTGATGACTATGAAAGTTGTGCAGACTATGACTTTTTTAAGGAATATGCAGATGATACACAACTTATCGTTTCTAAGGTAGAAAAAGGAAAATGTCTTAAAATTTCAGACTATAACAATATAAATAATTATACTGAGATAAAATCTATTATTAAAGGTTATAAAACACTAAATACATATAAAGGAAATGTGGCTAATATATCAGTGGCTGCATAGTAGAAAAAGGCAGAGAAATTTGTCTTTTTTCTATGATATGAAAGGAAGGAAAATACATATGAAAATTAAAGTTTTATTAGTTATGCAAGATAGAGAAGTACAAACGGTTAAAATACCAAGAAACACAAAATTTATAAAAGCACTTATAGGAAATGATTTACTAAAAATAAGGTTAGATAAAGATATTATGCTTATATCAAATAAAAATGCTGATGTAACAGAATTTAATAGAATCGTTGGTGGCAATATCATATTAGGTACTTTTATTGTTGTAGCTATTAAAAACAAACGTAGAGTATCTATGACTAAGAGAGAATTAAGGAAATATACTAATATTTTTAAATTAAGAAAACACAAAAGGAAAATAGATATGTATAGAGATGAATACTTAGAAGAGTATTATTCAAATCAAAGAATAAAGAAACAAAAAAATGCTGAACGAAATAAAAGAGAAATCTTTAATATCGCAGCATAAGAAAGGAAAGAAGAATTATGAATAAATATGAATCAGTAATTATTATCAATGATAATTTAACACAAGAACAAAAGGAAAATACCATAAAAAAGGTTGAGAAATTTATAAATGAAAATGGACAGTTAGAAAAAACTGATATTTTTGGATCAAAAAAATTAGCATACGAGGTAAAAAAGCAAAAAACAGGTTACTACTGCATATTTTATTTTGTGACAAATCCTGAAACAATAACGGAATTAGAAAGAATTTATCGTATAACAGATGAAATTATTAAATTTATTGTTGTTAAACAAGACGATTAGGAAGGAAGGTAAAAAATTATGAATAAATCAATATTATTAGGAAGATTAACAAAAAATCCAGAAATTAAATTATCACAAAAGAACAATACTAAAGTTGCAAACTTTACACTAGCAGTAAACAGAAAATATGTTGCACCAGGAGAAGAAAGAAAAGCTGACTTTATAAATATAGTAGCATATTCTAAACTTGCTGAATTTGTTGAAAAATATCTAAAGCAAGGATTACAAATATGTGTATGTGGGCGAATACAAACACGTACTTACGAAGACAACAATGGTCAAAAGCGTTATATTACAGAAATTATAGCTGAAGAAATAGACTTTGCAGATAGTTTTAAAAAGCTAGAGCCAGATGAAAGTATGTTAAATAGTAGTATTCCAACAAATGATAATAGTACACAAACAGAAAATATTGATGATTCTGTTTTAGCTTCTGACGATCTCCCTTTTTAAAACTTGATATTTTTTTTAATTCATAATATAATATTATTGGAAGGAGAGAGTTTTATGGAAAACTTACCTATAAATATTAGGCAATCTATAAATAAGTTTGTTAATGAATGTAATAAAATTTTAGGAAATAGATTAAAGAAAATAATTTTATATGGTTCTTATGCAAGACGGAGATTACAACAATTCATCAGACATAGATATACTAGTGTTGACTGATTATAAGCCATCTCAGTTTTATTCTGTATTAAAGAAACTTTCTAATATGACCTATGATATAGAATTAGATTACAATGTAATTTTAATACCACTAATCAATAATATAGCAAATTATAATGATGAAATAGATTCAATTCCTTTTTATATGAATATACAAAAGGAAGGGGTTGTTTTAAGTGAGTAAAAAAATATCAATAGGTTTATGCATAAATAGATTAAATGCTGGGAAAGAAAAATTAGCTGTTTGTAAATTACTATGTGATGCTGGATATTACAAAGATGCAAATAATAGAGCATATTATTCGATATTTAACTCTATTAGAGCAATACTATCTACTGTTCCAATAGATTTTAAAAGACATAAAGATGTAATTGCATATTTTAATCAAAATTTTGTTAAAACTGAAATTTTCCCAAAAGAATTGGGACACAGAATTTCATTAGCCAATGCAATTAGAGAAGACAGCGATTATTTAGATTCATATATGATAAACAAAAAAGAAACTGAAGAACAGATAAAGACAGCAAAAGATGTTTCAAAATATGCAGAAGAATATATCAGAAAATGGCTGAAAGAACACACAGAATTATCTGATAATGAAATAGATAAGCAAATTATCAAATAAAATTTAATAAAGAATAAATTAAGGAAGATATTAAATTATCTTCTTTTTTTGTTCTTTGATTGGAGGAAATTGAAAAAGAAAAAATATACCAAATAGACATTTATGATAGTTATATTGAATAACAGAAAGACCAACTATAAAAAGTCAATAGATATTTGAAAAAAATTAAAAATCTTTTTGATATAAAAATAGTCATAAT
>CANRBJ010000011.1 GCA_947628815.1 uncultured Clostridia bacterium
TGTTTATATTTCAATGGTTTTAGGTATTTTTTTATGTGTGTCGATAAATTGATTACTCCTATGTTTTTTCTTTTTTTTGAAAGTGGCTCTACTGTGGAGTTACCCGTTTTTGTGTCGATAAAATCTGTCCTCCTCTGAGTAAGTAATTTATCGACACACACTTTTTCCCATAAATCCTTGATTTTTCTAATAAATTTAAAACTTTTTATATATTAATAAATTGACTACTTTTTTAATTCTCATTATTTTTTATGTCTTTTGATTCGATTAAAAGCTCATCAAAGTCAGAAATATATTTTTCGTCTTGTACAACTCTATATTTCTTATATTCATCTAAGGCTAACTTATCTGCTATTTCTCTTTTTATTTTACCATTATCCTTTAAAATATTATACTCGTTTATTTTCAAGAATACTTCTAGCTTGTCCTTCCATTCTTTCATTGAAATGATTTTACCTAATTTTACTTGTCTTTCTGCATAATCAAGATACATTGAAACTAAATTATTTAATTCCTCTATTTCTTTTTTATTTAAATAATTTTTTGCAACAGTTACATCTGTTTCAAGTATTTTTCCATCTGGTGCATTTTTCCAAGTAGTCAGCCCCATATTTTTCTTATTACTGTCGACTCTATTATATATTATTTCAGGAGCTGTCATTCCAGTAATTGCAAAATGTAATTTATTTTGAACATTTTTATAAAATTCTTCTGTCACTTCACTATTTTTATCATAATCATAACTACATTCTTTGAAAATATCAGTAATCTTTTGATAAAATCTTCTCTCACTTGCTCTAATTTCCTTTATCTTTACAAGTAATTCATCAAAATAATCTTTTCCAAATTTTGGTCCATTTTTTAATAACTCACTATTTAATACAAAGCCTTTTTTTATATACTCTTTTAAGGTTTTAGTTGCCCATATTCTAAAATCTGTGGCTTCTTTTGAGTTTACTCTATACCCAACTGCTATTATTGCATCTAAGCTATAAAAATTTGTATTATACTTTTTACCATCATTTGCAGTTATTCGAATTTTTTGAATAACTGATTCTTCATCTAATTCTTTAGATTTAAAAATTTCTTTTAAATGATAATTGATGGTATTTACTTCAACATTAAATAATTCTGCCATAGATTTTTGTGTTAGCCAAAAATCTTCATCATTATATAAAACTTCTACTGATATGTTTTCATTGTTTTGACTTTGATATATGATTAAATTTTTTAAGTTTTCTATATTGTTCAATAGACGTTTCTCCTTTTCAACTTTTAAATATTTCTTAACAGTTCAATTTTTATATTTATTATTCTCCCACATATTTTTGTGTTTCTTGTTCTTGCGTTTTTGCTTTTTCTATACTTTTTATCATATGTAAGATTATACTTTATTGTATCGTAAATGCCTTTCCTCCTCTGAGCAATACACTTAAACCCACATTATTTTTTATTATTTTCTTCTACCATATCACTTATTTCTTTCAATTTATTCTCTAAAAGTTTTTTATCAATTAACTTTAAAGTATATTGTGATACCATAGTTGGTGACATTGTTCTACTCATTGCATATTCTACAACTTGTTCATTTTTACCACTGCATAAAATTATTCCTACACTTGGATTCTCATTCTCTTTTTTCTCTTGTCTATCTAATGCCTCTAAATAAAAATCCATTTTTGATACATATTCTGGCATAAAATCTCCTATTTTAAGTTCAAATGCAACTAAACAACTTAAAGCTCTATTATAGAACAGTAAATCTATGAAAAAGTCTTGTCCACCAACTTGTACTCTATATTCTTCTCCTACAAAAGTAAAATCTTTTCCTATTTCTAATATAAAATCTTTCATATTTGAAATAATTGCTTTTTTTAAGTCTTTTTCTGAATAATTATTTGGTAAGTCTAAAAATTCTAAACTATAAGTATCTAATATTCTTGTATTTGGATAATCTTCTTCTCCAACAGTTTTGATTAAACTTTGATTAGCCTTTCCATCTGAAAGCATATATCTATGAAAATATCCACTTGCTATTTGTCTGTTTAATTCTCTTGCAGAGTAATTATTTTTTATACACATTCGTATATAAAATTCCTTTTCTTCCATTGAGTGAGTAGAGCTTAAAATAATCACATTATTACTCCAACTCAATTGTGTCAACAGCGTTGACACAATTTCATTATTTATTTTATAACTCTTTCCATTTAAACAATATCTTAAACCCACATTTTTTATCTTTTTCTATCTGCTTTTGATACTTTTTTCCTCCACAATAGTATATTAAGACCACAAAATTCTATTTCAAATATTATATTCTTTTACTTCGCAATTTTTTATTCCATATTCAGCTAAATTCCTATTTTTAGGTATTCCTTCAAAATAGCATTTGAAAATTCTTGATACACCTCCGATGTGCTACAATTAAAATTGTTTTTTCAGGATATTTAACTTTTATCTCATCTATAAAATTATATATTCTTTTTTGAAAATCAGATATATTCTCTCCATTAATACTTTTGTAATCATAATCCATATCCCAATAATCTGGTAAATAAGTCTTTCCTTCTAATAGTCCATAATCCATCTCCATTATTCTTTTATCTATTATCATTTTTTTATGCATATTAGTATTTATTATTTTCGCTGTTTGTATTGCTCTTTTTAATGGCGAAATTATAATAAAATCTATATTATATTTTTCTAATATATTTCTAACTACTTCAGCTTGACTTATACCTATTTCATTTAATTCTAAATCTGATATACCTTGCATTCTTCTTGGATTATTTAAATCTGTTTGTCCATGCCTTACAAATAAGATTTTCATTTTTTCTCCTTACATTAAATTTTTTTATCTTTTTCAATTTGCTTTTGATACCTTTCTTCCTCTGAAAATATGCATCCACAATACTTTTGCATATATAGTCCTAATTCTCTTGCTTTTGCTTGTCCTTGTCTAAATCCTACTCTAAAATCACGGTATAAGAATTTTATGCCGTATTTTTTCGCTATTTCTTCTCCTAACTTTTTTAATAATTCATGGTTTTGATATGGGCTTACTAGTAGTGTTGTTGTGAAAGTGTCGTAACCATTTTCTTTTGCATATTTGGCAGTTTGTTCTAAGCGAACTGTGTAGCAATAATTGCTACATCTATTGTTTAGGTCGTTTATAACATTTTTGGTAAAAGTTCGTAAGCCATATTCTTCTTCAAAAATGGCTTGAATTCCGTATGCTTTTTGTATATTCTTTTAAGGTGTCACGTCTTAGTTTATATTCTGTGTAAGGATGTATGTTTGGGTTATACCAGTATATAGTAGGTTCTATTCCCTCTTCCCTTAATGAATCAATACAATATATACTACAAGGTGCACAACATGTATGCATTAATAACTTCACTTTATCTCATCTCCTATTTTAATTTCATCATTTAACATTATATAACCTGCTAGGTATTTTGTAAATATGGAATAGCCATGTTATTTATAATTTCTCTTTTATGAATAACGCCATTCTTTCCTATTAAATTTACAATTTTAACATCATCTTCGCTTATTTTTTGAATTGCCTGTATAAACGTTTTATTTGCAATAATACTCTCATATAATTGCTTTTTGTTAAAATTATCAAATATGTGATTTTTAAATATATCTTGATAGCTTATTTGATAATCGTATATATGTATTCCATTAAATAGTTTAGATTGTATTTCTACTTTAGTATTTGGATTAAAAATAATTGCATTTTGATAAATATTAAATTTATTTATCAATTCTTCATCAAAGTCTAAATTAACTATAATTTTAGCTTTTGAAAGACTCTTTCTTTTATTGTTTGATACAGTAATTGCCATACCTAATTTTTCTTCTAAATATTCTTCTATGTTTTGAAAAAACTTCATATTACTTGTTACTATATTAATTCTTTTAAACTGTTTTGCAAAATAAACAATGTTTTCTTTGTCTATTGAACTAGGATGATTGGTTAGTATAAATATTTCTTGTGTATAGCACTCTTCTCTTCTTATTTTCAAAACATATTGAATTGCATCACATAGTAAATAGTTCATAAGCACTTTTCCATTATATATCTGGATATGCTCTTTTATCAGTTTGTATTTTAAATCTTCTACTTCATTTAAATAGTTAGATAAAACTACTTTGCTTGTTGTTTTTTTTATTATTTTTACAATTAGATTTATAATTAATGAGCTTTTTACTTTTTTATATGGTAAAATACATACTTTGTCCTCTCTAATAGTTACAATACAAAATATTCTTTTTATTATGCATATGATGTGCTTAACAATTAATGGAATTTTTGAATTTTTCAAAAATAATTCATTAAGACTCGTAAATTCCTTTATATATAATATATCGTAAATGCTATCACCTTATTTCATGTATTTTTTATAATTATATTTTATATAAAAGTTTTTATTCTACTTATAAAGAATATTCTACTAAAAAGGAACCTTAGTTTTTATTTTAAGGTTCCTTTTTTCTAAAAATCTTCTACTGAAAGTTTTGCATAATACTCTTCTTTAAACTCTTCATCATATGGAATTTCATCAAATATTTCAGGCATTTGTTGTTTAAAATATTTTAATAATGGTATCATTACTTGACGAATTGCAGGATGAACGTGATTATTTGCTCTTAGGCTAAATATGTGTTTCCATTCTCTAATATTCGCAGTCATTGTGTATTCAGCTGCTGTTGAATGAGGTAGTAAGTTTCTACACATATCAGTAGTTGCTCCTAATTGTTTCATTTTTATATAACCTTTTTCTATTTCTTGCATAGTATTTTTCCATATTTCATACATTTGTTTATCTTCTATATACACTGGATTTATAAAGGCAATTTCATTTCCATATTTATCTTTATCATAACTACAATATCTTGTTGATTCAACTGAAAAACTTGCAAAACGATGTCTTGTTAAATCTTTGTATGAACCAATATCATTATATATTCTAACTGTTACTTTTTCATGTTCTAATACAGATTCATGACCACGGCTAATGCAATTTTTCAATAAATTTTTGTAGCTTTCATCTGTAATTTTATCTTCTGAACGATAACATGTTCTACATGCTCTTTCTATTCTTTTCATAATTTCTTTTCCATCAAATCTTTCTACTTTTATCCATGGTTCTACAATTCTCAAATTAATCCCTCCATTTTTTATATTTAATTTACTATATCAAATATACTATTTTTTTTCAATAAAAAAGAGAAATATTTTCTATTTCTCTTTTAATTTTATTATTTACTTTTTCCTTCTGGAAGTGCTGGAACATCTAATACAATTTTTATCTTGAATATGTAGCTTACAGCTCTACCTAATTTGCTGTTTTTAATTCTTTGCCATAATGAAGGTTTTACTTCTACTCTTGTTTCGTTTATAAAGTTATTTTGTTCTTCGCTTATTGGTGCTGTTTGTATTATGTTGTTTGTAATATTAACAGGTTCATTTACTTCTACTTTTTGTTCTTGTACAACTTCTTCTTTATCATAGTCAACTGGTGTTGGTATTACTTTTAGCGCATCTGCAACTTCTATTCCTATATAACTTAATGCTTTTGATCTATCTTCAATTCTTTCCATATCTATTTCAATGTGTAAATTTGATTCTAGGTTTGCAATTCTTGCATTTATTAATTTTAAAGCATCTTGATAGTTTTGAGTTGTTGTAGATTTTGATCTTCCTATAATAGCTAATGTATCTGTAATATCTTCCCCAAAATCTTTTTGTGCTTCTTTTACTTTTGTTTTCCAGTCTTTATCTTTTTCTTCTACACATTGTAGTAGTTCTTTTAAGTCTCCTGAAAGGATTATATTTTTTTCTCTTTGTCTTATTAATTCTTCTATTTGTTTTGTGTTTTCTTCAAATTGATTTGTTGCATATTCAACTAAGCCATATGCTGCTTTGTATACTGACTTAGGAAAATTTTTCTTTTTTGGATATTCTATTAAATATGTTTTTATAGATTCAATTAAATCTTTAAAATATGAGTCTTCATCTAATTGAACGATTTGTTTTTTACTGTTTGGATTAATTAATTTTTGTACTTTGTCTATATTCGACAAAATTTTTTCTTCCGTAATTACCATTCTTACGTTTACTATGCCGCTTTTTGACATTGTAAACCTCCCTCCTTTTGTCCTACGTATATTCTAACTATAAAAATTATACAACTTATTTCAAGAAAGTACAATAGGATTCTTTAAAATTCATTATATATTTTCATTACAATTTTATTACATTTTTAGTTCAAAAGTCAACATTATTTTTTATTTTTTTTAATTTTTTTGTTATTTTTTATAAGATTCTTTTATTAAACTTTTTAATATATAGTTATCGAACTCTTTATATAACTTTTGTATATCAATTGCTTCTTTTATTTTTAATTTATACACTAAACTAGAACATGTTAACCCAAAAATACCTGAAGCAATTACATCCGCATTACCGTCTATAATTTCTCCCTTTTCCATACCTTCTTTTACAATATTTTCAATTGTTTTAATATGTTCTATTACTTTATTTTTGCACATAATGTTTCTTGGTTCATTTCCCCAAATTTGACTAAGAACAATGTTCATAAAGTCTTCGTATTTTGCTATTATTTTTATTTGTATTAAAACAACTGCTCTAAGTTTATCAATACTGTTTTGTGCTTTGGAAGCTTTTATTTCAATACTGTTTTTTAGTAGTTTCATTCCTTCTTCTACTAAAAAATTAAAAATTTCCTCTTTACTAGAAAAATGATAATATAATGTACCTTTTGCAACTCCTACTGCCGCTGTTATATCTTCAATACTAGTGGCATCATATCCTTTTTGTGCAAACAGTTTCATGGAAGCTTCAAATATTTTTCTTTTTGTTTTATTCATGTTTTCACCCATCTAATAATATTTTTTCTTGTTCTATAATAGTTTTTATGATATTAACAGTTTTTTCAAAATTATTGTTTTTAATAACATAATCATATTTTGGTATTTTTGATTCCTCATATTTTAATCTACCAATGCGTAAGTCAATTTCTTCACCTGTTAAATTATCTCCTCTGTTTTTTAATCTATTACGCAATTCGTCTTCTTCTACTTTCAAAAAAATTGTTACTATTTTTGTATCATTCTTCAAAATATTAACTAAATTTTCTGTTCCATTTACTTCTATATCTTTTACAATTATTTTCCCACTTTTAATTTTTTCGTTTAATAGTTTTTTCGATGTTCCATAATAATTTTCATGATGCAAATCATATTCATAAAACTCATTTTCTTCAATTTTTTTTTCAAATTCTTTCTTAGTTATAAAATGATATTGTACACCTTCTGTTTCATCTGATCTTTTTGTTCTTGAAGTATACGATGGAAGAGAAACTACGTCATCCATTGTTTTTATTAGTTCCTTTTTTATTGTGTCTTTTCCTGCTCCAGAAACTCCAGATAATATTACAAGCATTATTGCCACCCTTCCTTTTGCTTATTTTTCTACGTTTTATTTTTATTCTTGTTCTTCCACATTTTCTTCTATTTCATCGTTTTCTACTGTTTCCTCTTCTATTGTAACTTTTCCTTCTGCAATTTCGTCTGCTGCAAGAGTTACATTAGATTCTTCTATATTATTAACTAAAGCCTTTTCTCCATTTGATAATTGTCTTGCTCTTTTAGCTGTTGCTACTACTAATTCAAATCGATTATCTACTTTTTTTAATAAATCTGTAACACTTGGTTTTACCATCATTTTACATCTACCTCTTTCTTAATCTTCTATTTCTTCTTTATCTTCTTTTTCTAATCTTCCTGCAACAGTTTCTGGCTGTACACTAGATAATATAATATGGCCTGAGTCCATTATAACTACTGCTCTTGTACGTCTGCCATAAGTTGCATCAATTGCCGTTTTATTGTCTTTGGCTTCCTGAACCATCCTTTTAATAGGAGCAGATTCAGGACTAACTATTGCAATAATTCGGTTTGCGGAAACAATATTTCCAAATCCTATGTTAATTAGTTGCATACTTGTTCTCCTATTCTATATTTTGAATTTGCTCACGGATATCTTCTATTTGTGTTTTTATATCAATTACTAAATTAGTAATATCTAAACTGCCAGATTTTGAACCGATTGTGTTTGTTTCTCTATTCATTTCTTGAATTAAAAAATCCATTTTCTTTCCGATTGGTTCTTCATCTTCTAAGAAATTTTTAAATTGTATAATATGGCTTTTAAGCCTTGTAATTTCTTCTTCTACTGAGCATTTATCAGCATAAATAACTGTTTCTTGTGCAAGTCTATCTTTATCTACTACATCCGTCTTTAGAATTTCCTTAATTCTTCCCTCTAATTTTACTACATAATCTTCTACAAGTCTAGTAGAATTCTTAGAAATTTCACAAACTTTATTTGAAACTATTTCAATTCTTTCGAATAAATCTTCTTTTATTTTATCTCCTTCTGCCTTTCTCATTTTTATAAAATTCTGTGTAGCTTCGTTTAAACATATTGATAACTCTTTCCAAATTACTTCTTCATCTTCTACATTTTCAATTTCTAATACGTCTGGAAATTTTGATATTTCTGTAACAGATATTTTATCGTCTATTCCATTACTACTTGCAATTTCTTTTAATGCATTAATATATATTTTTGCTAATTCGTCGTTAATTTTTACTTTTTTTCCTTCTGCGCTATTGTTTATAAAATTAACAAAAACATCAATTTTACCCCTCGATATTGTAGAAGATATTTCTTTTTTTATCTTTTCTTCTAAATAACTAATACTTTTTGGAAGTTTTATTGTAATATCGCTATATCTATGGTTAACAGATTTTATTTCAATGTTATAGCTTCTGTTGTTTAGTTCTAGCCTTGCCCTTCCAAAGCCTGTCATACTTTTCACTATTCTAATCGCCTCTATTTCTTAATAATTTCACTTATATCATTTTTACTTGCAAGATATTGCTTCTTCATTTTTCTATAAATGAAAATTGATTTTCCTACATAATATATTGCAAATATGAAGGATGCTAGTGAAATAATTATATCAAATTCTCTAAAGTATATGGTATATAAATAGATAGAGCATAATACAAATATTGCAAGCACTAAACATTCTATAGCATGAATTGCAATATTGCCATTTTCTTTTCTGTAACTATATTCAAATAATATGATGGTTAATATAATTAATACCATACTAAACACTTTTAAATCTGTTATAAATACTGCTGTTTCTATATTTAAAGCACCTAAATTAATTAAATATAAAAATACCATAATTATATTCGCAATAAATATATTTTCAAAAACTTTTGCATTAATTTTCAAATCTTGCTCTTTAGGAAGCTCTTTCTTACTAACAAACTCTTTCTCTAAATTTGCAAGTTCTTCATTTAACTCCTTATTACCTGAATTTGCCTTTTGTTTTTTATCAATCATTCTTTTTCCTTTTTTCAAAGTAATCTCCCCTTTCATTTTACAAATAGCTTGTCATTACACCATTTCATCAAATTCATACATAATTATACTTGATAAAACAATTGGTGCTGTTTCTGTTCGTAAAATTCTTTTTCCTAAAGTAACAATTTCTATGTTCATTTTTTCTAAGTCCTGTAATTCTTTTTCATCTATTCCGCCTTCTGGTCCTATAATAATTGCAATCTTTAAATTATCATTTTTATTTACTTTTTTTAAAACTTGCTTAATCGAATTTTCACATTCATTTTCATAAGACACTAATACTATATCATAATTTTGCACTTTTTCATATATATTTTTTATAAAAATTGGTATATTCACCTTAGGAATTTTATCTCTTTTACTCTGTTTTGCTGCAACTTCAGCAATTTTTTGCCAACGTAAAATTTTCTTTTGGGAAGACTTATCATCTAATTTTACAACACATCTCTTCATAATGACTGGTGTAATCTCACTTACACCAATTTCAGTAGTTTTTTGAATAATAGTTTCCATCTTTTCTTGCTTTGGTAACCCTTGAAAAATATGTAAATAGACCTTCGTTTCCGCTATGCTATCTAGCGTTTTTAAAATTCTAGAATTTACTTCTTTACTACTCATTTCAATAATTTCACACAAATAATTTATAGAGTTACTAATATTACATATCTGTATCTTTTCTCCTATTAAAAGACGTAACACATTTTTTATATGGTTAACATCATCTCCTGTAATTTGAATTATTTCTCCATTTACTTGCTCTTCTGTTACAAAAAATTTATACATAATTTTCTCCTCTTCTTGGAAAATTATATCAAAAAAAAAGTATTTTGTATAGTATTAATACTTTTTGTAGTTGTATTTTGTCGATATATGTCGAAATTTTTTTATAGCATTTTATATGTCCTTATGATATAGTTATTTAAAAATGGAGGTGCATGTATGAGCAAATTGTATAATAAATATTTATATTTAAAAGAATCTGATTCGTCTAAATGCTATTTGTTTAAAGTTGGCATATTTTATATTTTTTTAGATGCTGATGCTAGAAAAATTTCCGAAATATTAGGTCTTAAATTAACTAATTTAAATGAAAGTGTTGTAAAATGTGGCTTTCCTAGTTCAACTATTTCTAAATACATAAACTTACTAGATGCTGCAAATATTTCTTATCAAATTGTTGATGAAAATTTGAATAGCGTTACTACCCAAAAAGAATATCTATCTAATGTAAATGCTACTATCATTTTAGATACTATAAAAAAAGCAGATCTTAATAATTTATCACCCATTAATGCTTTTAATATGATATGTAAATTTAAAAATTTGTTAGATGGAGGAGCAAAATAAAATGAAAGAAGTAAACTTAGCAATTTATCAAAAATATCTTGAATTAATTTATTATACAAACGATTTAGTTCGTAAGTTTCCTAAGTCTGAAAGATTCTCTTTAGTACAAGAAATTAAACATTCTTTGTATCAAGGTTTAAGATGCCTTATGTATGCAATAAAAACCTATCAAAAAAATGATAAAATTAAGTATTTGAATGAACTAGATATTTCTCTTAATTTATTAAAAATACAATTACGCCTTTCGTATAAATATCAATATATTTCTATGCAAAATTATTCTACTTGGAGTGCAAAGATTACAGATATTTGCAATATGTTGGGAGGATGGATTTCTACATGCCTAAAAAAATAAAAAATTGTTTCTACAAAAATTTAACATTTGATAAATTATATGCTGCACATTTAAGAGCAAGAAAACATAAAACCTATAAAAATGAAGTTATTAATTTTGAACTAAATTTAGAAAACAATCTTATAAATTTATTAAATAATATAAGAAAAAAATCTTATCACTTGGGAAAGTACTATGAATTTAAAGTGTATGAACCAAAAGAAAGAATTATAAAAGCTCTTCCATATATAGATAGAATTGTTCATCAATGGTATGTAGAAGAATTCATAAAACCATATATTGTTCCAAAATTCATTAATTCTACTTATGCCTGTATTCAAAATAGAGGTACTCATAATGCTGTTGATCAAATTCAAAAATATATGAGAATTTACAAAAGAAACAACAAAAATTTTTGGATTTTAAAATGCGATGTTAAAAAGTTTTTCTATAATATAGACCCAGTTGTTCTATATAGTATTATGCAAAAATATATTAGTGATAAAGCTTTGTTAGATTTTACACATCTTTTGATATTTGATAAAAATACATCTGTTAATAATGTAGGTATTCCTATTGGAAATTACACTTCACAATTTTTTGCAAATATTTATCTAAATGAGCTAGATCAATATGTAAAACGCATATTAAAAATAAAGTACTATGTTAGATATATGGATGACTTCATTTTTTTATTAGATACAAAAGACGATTGTATTAAAATAAAAGCTAAAATCGAAAATTTTTTATATGAAAAATTACATCTTAATCTAAATGATAAATCTAGATATTATCCATATAAAATGGGAGTTAATTTTTGTGGATATAGAATTTTTTGTACACATAGATTATTACGCAATAATAGTAAAATTAAAATAAAAAACAAGGTAAAGAGATGGAATCGAGCTTATTTTAAAGGTAATTTGAATTTTACATATGCTTTACAAAGTATTAATTCGTGGATTGGTCACTGTTCTCACTGTAATTCTTATACTTTGATGAAAAAGATTTTAAATAGCTGTGATTTTTTGTATAATGAATAATACTTTTGAAGAATTATAAAAAGTACAGCCGTAGAAAAAAAGAGGTCTTTTAAACCTCTTCTTCCTACGCTCTTGGATGAGCATTTTTATATATATTTTTTATACTTTCATCTTGAAATTGCATATATACTTGTGTAGATGAAATATCTGAATGACCAAGCATTATTTGGATTGATTTTAAGTCCGCACCATTTTGTAAAAGGTGCGTTGCAAATGAATGTCTTAGTACATGTGGAGTTATATCTTTTGTTATATGAGCTTGTTCTTTATAATATTTAACAATTTTCCAAAATCCTTGACGTGTTAGTCTTTTTCCATTTGTGTTAACAAATAATGCTTTTATGTTTTCATCTTTTATTAATATTGGTCTTGAATGTTCTATGTAATCTCGTAATGCTTTTAATGATAATGATCCTAGTGGTATGTTTCTTTGTTTTGTTCTTGTTTTACAAAAAACTACTCCTTCTTTTAAATTGATATCGTCTATATCTAAAGATATTATTTCAGAAACTCTCATTCCTGTAGCATAAGCAAATTCCAACATTGCTTTATCACGAATACCTTTTAAATCTACATTTTTTGGTTGTTCTAATAATAGTTCTATTTCTTCTGATGATAATATTGTAGGTATCTTTTTTTCCACTTTTGGAGATTGTATTTTTTCAGTAGGATTTCTTTTTGCTTTTTTATTACGCACTAAAAATTGATAAAATGATCTTATAGATGCTATGTTTCTAGATATTGTTGATGTTTTTTTACCAATTTCTTGTAGGTATGAGAAATATTTTTTCATATCTTCTTCCGTTGCTTTTAGATAATTTATTTTATTTGCTTCAGCATATTCTTCAAATTGTACAATATCTCTTCTATATGATTGTAATGTATTGTTTGATAATTTCTTATCTTCCTTTATAAATTCTAAAAAATTGTTAATTTGTTTTTCCATACTATTCCCTACCTTATTTTGTTATATTCTTTTCACACTTTACATAAACAATATTGTTATATCAAATTAATCTCAAATTGTAAATAGATTTTTCTTATTTTTTATAAATTTTTTGAATTTATAAATATTGTGAACAGATTTGTACCAAGTTAGTAGATACATAAACTTCTATAAATGCTGATATTTCCAGTATACAAAGCATCATTAAACAAAAAAATGTATGTCTTGTAATTTCTAACTTTATATTTTCTTTTCTTTTATCTTTTACAATTGATTTATATAACTTCATTCCACTAACTGCAAGAGATAATATGCATGGAATAAATAGCATATTTTGTAATAAAACTGAAGTTACACTAAATAAAATTCCGGTTTCCGAGTTCCTAGGGTTGCCAAACTAGATGATATTGTATATCCTAAGCAAAAACCACGATACGCAATTATTCCATATACAATAGGAATTCCTATTAATGTTGAACCTACAAACCACAGTATTAATGCTAATATAAAATTAGCTATGAATGTGTCTTTTAGTAGTTCTAGTTTATTTATTTCGGCATTATTCTTCAAACTATTTATAAAATCATAAATGTAATTACTAATTTCATCAATCTGTGTTCCGAGTTGCATTATTTATATATATTATTCCGAAAATTAATCCGATTAAAAATATAATTGTTATAATAGCATATTCTCTTAAGTTATTTTTTATGTAATTGATTAGTATATCTTTTAATTCGTTATTGTTTCTTTTTCCTATGTTTCTCAATTTATTACCTCCTCGTATTGTGCTTTTTCTTATACATAATGTCTATGTAATAAATTGAATTTTAGAACTAAGTTTTTACTTTTCCGTATACTCCTCCTCCTCCTTCTTGTATTCCTAATTTTCCTTCTCTTGCATTAATTATATTAGTTGCAATTTTTTCTCCTACAACTTGTTCTATATCATCTTTTGATAGTTTATGTAATATATTCATTTCTGTTTCAAACTTGTTTAAAAGTTTATCTATTGTTTTTCCTCCTAATCCTGGTATAAATGTAAGTGGTACTTGATATATATATGGTGGTCTATTTTTAGGACTTTTTGTTTCTTCTTTATCTTTTATAATTTCTATTCTATCGAACACTCCCATAGTAACTTTTCTAGAATCACATTTGGGGCAAATAGTTACAGGCGCCTCCCCTGGAATGTTTTCTTCGCATACTTCACAATAAGTTCTATGATATTTTCCAAGTTTTGGGTCTAACCCATAATTGCATACAATTTTTCTTCCATCCTCATTTTTTAGTGCTTTCACAATTTCTTTGAAGCTAATATCTTCAACTAAAATTTTATTATATTCTCTTGCAATTTTAGGTAAAGAGTGAGCATCCGAATTGGTTAAAAATGTTTTAGTTTCTAGTTCTGATATTTTATCTGCTAAAAATGTATCTGAACTAAGTCCTAACTCTATCGCAGGTATTTCACTAAATTTTTCTTTAAATATTTTCTCTAATCTATCTGTACAGTTTCCATAGAAACTTTTATGCGGCGTAAATGCATGTGCTGGTATTAAAATTCCATTATATTTTTGGACAATATCAACTAAATCGTATGCAGATATATCGGCTCTTTGGGAACTTAGGGTAATGTTACTAATGTGATTAGACATTTCGTTTGAAAATCCTTTTATGTCCTTTAGGCTTGGGAAAAAACAAATATTATGTGCACTTCCTGTTCTTCCTTCATCGTTTATTTCTGATGTTTCAATTTCACTTCCAAGCAAAATGCAAACTTTATCTTTATAAATAATTCCACCATCATCTATTTCATAAGCTTCACCATTTCTTAAAAATTCTTCTATATCTTCTATCACATATGGCGATGCACAATCAATAATTCCAACTACTTGTATACCTTTTCTTTCTACACATTCTTTTGCTATGTTCTCAAAATTTAAGCTTCGTGCTGCCGTTATTTTAATTGGTTTATTTGATTTGCTTCTTCCTATGTGAACATGTAAATCTGCAAATATTTCGTACATTTATTATTACATCCTTCCATTTATAATTACTACATAATTTAGTGATTTTTTATTTGGTAGGAGATTACCAAGAACCTCCTCCGCCTCCTCCAGATCCCCCTCCAGAAGAACCACCACCAGAACTTGAACTACCTCCACTATCACTTGAAGAACTAGATGGCATAGCACTTGCTGAACGCATAGTATTATTCATAAAATCATTAAATTCGTGCATATCAAATGTTTTATTACTCTCGTACCAATCTGGAGCTTGCATTGCTATTGTTTCAAATTGACTCATCCATACCTCTGATACTCCTAAAGCATAAGTATAAGGAAGAATATTGTAAAAATATTCTGGATTTTCATTCACCAATGCCTCTAATTGAGGCTTTTCTGCCGTTTCTAAGAATCTTTTAAATCCTCTTAATTTTCCTAGCATTTCATTTCCATAAGGTGTCCTTTTAGGCATTATCTTGGCAAATAACATTAATACTGCCATACAAATTATACCAATAATATAAGCTATTAAATACATTACATTTTGAGTTAATGTTGGTAATACCATAAAAGCCCATGGCATTCCTCCAAACATTCCTCCCCATATTATTGCAAATAATTTAGGCATTTTTATTGCACCTATAAGACTTCCTATCAATACAGTAAAACCTATTCCGTGGAAATAATAATGCAAATGTTAAAGTTTCAGTATCTCCATATTCAATAACAGGTTTTACTGTTATCAAAATAAATATTGCAATAATCATTAGTATTAAATATTTTATTTTTCCTTTTGCTGATGACTCAAATATTTTATTTTTATTTTCTTTTGAATTGATTCTTGATTTTATTCTATTTAATGTAATATAAAAAGTATTATATAATTGTGATATTGTAACAGAATTCATATTACTATTTATAAACAATCCTTCAAAAAATATTTTTTCATATATGTTAGTTCCATCATATTCTTTTAATTTTACAATATTAATCTTATCTTTTGAATTCTTCATTGCTTTATTAATGAGTTTTTCTTCTTCTTGTGATAACTCATAATCAATAGGCTCGTCTATATTCTCATATATATTAAGTGAATTTTCTAAAATTTTAATTTTAGGTGAATTAATGTCCTTTAATTTTTCTTCTTGAATTTTATTTTTCAATTCTTGTATTTTTAAATCTGCATTTTTTCTTTCTTCACTATTTAATTTTATTTTATTATTAGTCAAACCACTTGAAATTTCTTCAATTTTCAAATATCCCTTATTTGCTAGATATATTAAAAGTGATATAATCCCTTTTGTAGTTACTGAACCTCTATACCAAAATTCAATTTCTGCTGAATTATATCCCTCTGGTGGATAAAATTCTACTGTTTCAATTACTTCATCATCTTTTCCATATTTAGCCCATAATCTATCTGCAATCAAAACAAATACTGCGCATAATACAATCGCAAAAATTGGAAATACATCTGTATTGCTACTAGTCCCTACAAAGTATCCTTCTGGTAATGTAAGTCTAACTGTCAATGCTTGTCCTGCATATAATGTATTTGTTGTATTTCCTGTAATAGTATTTCCATTTACATTATATGTTACATTAGAACTATTAGTAGAACCTACTTTTCCACTTGAAAATCCGAGTGTTGACTTGTCAAATGATTTAGGCATTGTAATAGTAAAAGATACATTGCTTATATTAGCATCCCATTCATCACCAATTAAATTAAAGTATAATTCATCTACATTTTTTAATGGATCTTTTCCTATATTATATTTATATTTAATAGTATAACTATGTTTTCCTGTAAGTGTTGAATTGGCATCTCCTATTTTTATAACTTTATAGCCGTTTTCATTAGATGTAGTATAATTCTCGCTTACACTAATATTAGTTATTTTCGCTATATTATTTGATTTTGAACCATCTATTCTAGTAACAGAATTTTTTAACGGAATTTTCCTAAAAATTCCATGTTTTGGTACATTGAAATATGCTGTAATTGTTTCTGTTATGTCAAAAGTATTGTTTTCATTTACAATCATATTTATGTCATATGATTGTATAGTATAATCATTAGTTGATGTTACTGCTAATGATTGATTTGGTATTAGCAACAAACAACATATAATTATAACGAATAATCCAAGTAAAATTTTTTGTTTCATATTATAAATCCACCTTTACATTATTTTTTTCTTCTGTTTACATTACGACACACTTTCTTTTAACTTTACAAGTGTATTTAGTGCTTCAATTGGAGTTAATTCGTTTAAGTTAATTTTGTCTATTTCATGTGCTAGTTCTGCTAGTTTGTAGTTATACATATCTAATTGTCCTACTTGTTGTTTTTTGTTTTCTTTTTTATCTAAATTTTTAGTTAATGCACTTTTCCTTTCTAGGCTTTTTAGTATTTCGTTTGCTTTTTTTACTACTGGCGCTGGAACTCCGGCAAGTTTTGCAACGTGAATTCCATAGCTTTCATCAGTTCCACCCTCTACTATCTTTCTTAAAAATATGATATCTTCTCCTTTTTCTTTTACTGCTATAGAATAGTTTTTTATTCCTTCTATTTGGTTTTCAAGTTCTGTTAATTCATGATAATGTGTTGCAAATAGTGTTTTTGCTCCACATTTTTCCTTGTCTGCTATGTATGTTGCAACAGCCCACGCAATAGAAAGACCGTCATAGGTTGATGTTCCTCTTCCTATTTCATCTAATATTACTAAACTATCGCTTGTTGCTTCTTTTAGAATGTTTGCTACTTCCATCATTTCTACCATAAATGTACTTTGTCCCATGCTTAAATCGTCTGATGCTCCTACTCTTGTGAATATTTTATCTACAATTCCAATATTTGCCTCATGTGCTGGAACAAAGCTTCCTACTTGTGCCATAAGAGTTATTAGCGCAACTTGTCTCATATATGTTGATTTTCCTGCCATATTTGGCCCTGTAATTATTGATAATCTATCTTCTTCTTTATCTAAATAAGTATCATTTTCAATAAAATTTCCTGTTGGTAGCATTTTTTCTATAACAGGATGTCTTCCACCTTTAATATCAATTTTTCCATCTTCTGTTATTACTGGTTTTGTATAGTTTAAATCTTCTGCAACTGTTGCAAATGATGTTAATACATCTAATGTTGAAATAATGTTTGCTGAATTTTGTATTCTTTTTATTTGTTTTGAAAGTTCACATCTTATTTCTAAAAATAAATCATATTCTAAATTTATTAATTTATCTTGAGCTCCTAGTATTTTATCTTCTAATTCTTTTAATTCTTCGGTAATAAATCTTTCTGCATTAGTTAGAGTTTGTTTTCTAATAAACCTTTCAGGCACTTGGTTTAAATTAGATTTTGTTACTTCTATAAAATATCCAAATACCTTGTTAAATCCTACTTTTAGATTTTTAATTCCTGTTTGTTCTTTTTCTTTTACTTCTAATTCCATAAGCCATTTTTTTCCGTCTATTGTTGCGGTTTTTAATTCATCAACTTCACTGTTATAGCCTTTTTTAATCATTCCACCTTCTTTAACGCTAATAGGAGGATCATCTACTATAGCATTATCTATTAATGTATATACATCTTTTAACTCGTCTAATTCGTTATATAATTTTTTTAATAATGACGAGTTCGTTGTAAATAATATTTTCTTTATTTCAGGAATGTTGCTTATAGAATTTTTTAAAGAAATCATATCTCTTGCATTAGCATTTCCATATGATATTTTTCCAATTAATCTTTCTATATCATATACTTTCTTTAAACTTTCAATAATTTCGCCTCTTAGCATTAATTCATTTTTTAGTTCTTCTACTGCATCTAATCTACTTGTAATTTCTTCTTTATCTATTAATGGATCATTTAGCCATCTTCTTAACATTCTTCCCCCCATAGAAGTAGAAGTTTTATCTAATACCCATAACAATGTGCCTTTTTTGGATTTATCCCTCATTCTCTCTGTTATTTCAAGATTACGCCTTGCGCTTATATCTAGCGACATATATTTATTTGTACTATATATTTGTATTTTATTAATATGCTCTAGTTTTATTTTTTGTGTTTGATTTAAATAGCTGAAAAGCCCATTAATTGCTGATATTATAAATAATTTATCATCAAATTTTTCTATTTTCATTCCTTTATCTGTTATAATTTCATAATTGTTGGTTAATGCTTCCGTTTCTTCATTAAAAACTTCTTCACTAACTTCTGAAATGTATATACCAAATCTTTCTTTTATTTTCGCAATCTCTTCTGTACTAGCATATAATAAACCATTTGCAATAATTTCTGATGGTGTAAAACGTGATATTTCATCTAGTAATCGTTCAAAATTGTTGTCTTCATTTATTTGTGTTGCATAAAATTCTCCTGTTGAAATATCACAAACAGCAAGTCCAAAATAGATGCCTTTTTTGAAAATACTCATAATATAATTATTTTTCTTTTCTTCTAGTAAGTTGGATTCAATAACAGTACCTGGAGTTACTACTCTTATAACATCTCTTTTTACAATTCCTTTTGCTTGCTTTGGGTCTTCTAATTGTTCACATATTGCTACTTTATATCCTTTTGAAACTAATCTTGCTATATATATATCAGCTGCGTGAAAAGGAACTCCACACATAGGAGCTCTCTCTTTTTGACCACAATCTTTTCCAGTTAGTGTAAGTTCCAATTCTCTTGAAGTGGTAATTGCATCTTCAAAAAACATTTCATAAAAATCGCCTAAACGGTAAAATAAAATACAGTCTTTATATTGTTCCTTCGTTTCCAAATAATGTTTCATCATTGGAGAAAATTCTGCCATTTTTATTCCTTCCTTCTTTTCTACGCTAATTTACCTTTTAAATACCACATATGTTCTGATATCACCTTTAAACTAATAACTCTGTGAATTAGCTCGTCTTGTCCTTCAAACACAACTACTTTATTGCTATCAGTTCTACCAGTAAGCATATTTTCGTTGTTCTTACTTTTTCCTTCTACTAGTACCTTTTGAATAGTTCCTATGTATTTTTGATTATTTTCTGCAATTTGACTTTCAACAAGTGCCTTTAACCTATCAAATCTTTTATGCTTTATTTCTTCTGGAATTTGATTTTCCATTCTATCTCCTGGCGTTCCCACTCTTCTAGAATAAATGAACATATATACTTGCTCAAATTTTATTTTTCTAACAACATCCAAAGTTTCTTCAAAATCTTCTTCAGTTTCACCTGGGAATCCTACAATAATATCAGTTGAAAAAACAACATTTGGTATACTCTCTTTTATTTTATTTGCAAGTGCTAAGTATTGGTCTTTTGTGTATTTTCTATTCATTGCTTTTAATACAATACTACTTCCTGCTTGTAGTGGTAAATGTATGGTTTTACATACTTTATCGCATTTTGCAATTGCGCAAATCACATCATCTGTAAAATCCTTTGGATGTGGAGATACAAAACGAATTCTTTCAATCCCTTCAATTTTATTTACATCATAAAGTAAATTTGAAAAAGTATATCCTTCCCCTCCATTATATGAATTAACATTTTGCCCAAGTAAGGTTATTTCTTTATATCCGCTTTTTGCAAGTTTACTTATTTCATTTAAAATATCTTCCGGTTTTCTACTTCTTTCTCTTCCTCGAACATATGGAACAATACAATAACTACAAAAATTGTTACATCCATACATAATTGTTACAGATGCTTTAATATTATCATTTCTACTAATCGGTAAACCTTCAAAAACTTCACCATCAATATCTATAATATCATCTATTTTCTTTTTTTCTTGTAATAGCATATATATATCTTCTGGTAATTTATGTAGTGTATGTGTTCCAAATAAAATATCCACATATGGATAACTTTCATGAATTTTTTTTGTAATGTGTTTTTCTTGCATCATACAACCACCAATAGCAATTATTGTTCCTTTTTCTTCTTTTAGCCTTTTCATTTCTCCAATTTTGCCAAATAGTTTATCTTCTGCATTTTCTCGAACACAACAGGTATTAAAAACAACAATATCTGATGAAGATACATCTTCAGTTTTTACATAACCCATTTGTTCTAGCATACCACAAATCTTTTCTGAATCATTCTCATTTAATTGACAACCCATTGTGTAAATGCTATATTTAAAATTTTTATTTTTTATCACTTCACTAACTTTTTTCATATATTCATATTGCTGTTCTATTTCATTATTCACTTTAAAATCACCTTTATTTTTATCACATTTTCTCATATTTTATCATATTGTGCTACTTACTGCAAGATGATTTTATATGGTTTTTTCTTTCTTTTTCTATGTATTCATATATTTTTAACCATACTGGTTCAATTAATTTTTTTCTTGCATAGTCTATAATTGTACAAACTACATAAACCAATACCACACTAATTATAGCATGAAAAATTAAATTATTAGATGTATAATATTTATCTGTATTTAATAATGTATGCCATAAAAATGGTCTAAATAATACATTATCGTGTATTAAATAAACACCTAGAACACATTTTGCCATTTCGTTAATAATTACATTATTAAAATTTTTTCTACTTAAAAAATATAAAAACATTGTTATTGATATAATTAAAACTAAAATACTATTTAATTGTGCAAAATATTGACTATGAGTTACAATTCCTATTATACCTGTAATTTCACCTATTTTATTAATTGTTACGCTAGATAAAATTAGTACAAATACTGAAATTAATAATATTATTTTAATTTTATTAATTGGTAAATTACTTATATCAAAATATAGCTTTATATAAGCAGATATTGTATATAATACAATAAACCAGCCCAAGTTACTAAAACCTAAATCTGCTTTTATAAATGTTGCTAAGACTGTCCATAAAAAAACCATTAATATAATAAATTTTTTCAGTTCTTCTTTTGCACAACTATGTATAAATTTATTTATATATGGCGATATAATCATCAAAACCACATAACATGTTATAAACCAGTATAATGAATGTGTTATTGGTAATAACGATTGTATTATAATCTTAAAATTGATTCCATTAACTGGTTGCAGTATTGTAGTAAATAAAATTAATATGCTATAAGAATAAAAACTAACTTCTCCTATAATTTTCCATAATTTTTTAATTGTAAATTTACTTTCAATCATAAAATAGCCAGATATTAATATAAAACAACATACACCGATTTTTCCACCAAGTGATAGGATATCAATAATATATTTGTTAAATGATATATAAGACATATATCGTTCAAAATCGTGCACTGCATAATGATGTGTAATTATAAGAATCATACTAAATATTCTTAATAATTCTAAATTAGAATTTCTTTTTGATATATTTTCCATTATATTTTTCCTCGTATTATAAATTGGTTTGTATTATTTGTTACCATAAGTTTTATACCATAATATAATACGAAAATCAAGTTTTTATTTATATAATTTATTTGCCTTTATGTATTCTATTACCTCATTTTGTAATATTTTTTCTATATATTTTCCTTCTTGGCTTATTTTCATTCTTGCAGTAGTTGCATTTGTTTTGTTATGTTGCACATTTTTCATAATTTGTATATGTTTCTCATTTTTCTTTAATATTTCATTAGAATTGATGATCTTTTTACAATCTATTTGCTCTCTTTCTATTATAATGTATTTGTAAGATTGCATAAGTGTAGAACAATCTTCTGATTGTACCATTTTATATAAGTTATCTGCTCCCATAATATAGTACTTATAGATATTTGGATATGTTTTTTCTATTTTCTTGAATGCTTCAAGTGTTGTTAAATTCTTAGTTTGGTTTAATTCTATATTAGATACTTCTAATTCATTATGTTCTTTTGTTGCAATTAATAACATATTATATCTTTCTTGCTCGCTTATCAGATTCTTTTTTTTATAAAAATCTCCTACTGGAACAAATATAACTTTATCTAATTCATATTTTTTTACTATATCCTTTGCAAGCTCTATATGTGCTCTAGTTACTGGATTAAAACTTCCTCCAAAAAATCCATATTTTTCCATATATCCTTCCTCTTTTATTGTTATTTATTTTTTAAAAAAGCAGGTGCTAAACCTGCTATTTCATTATATATATTTTTTTACTTCTTCGTATATTTCATCCCCTATATCTTGAATTGTCCTAATTATTCCATCTTTCATACAATTCACTTCATACCAATCATATTTTTTCGCCACTTCGCATGCTGCATTATAGCTATCTATAATATGGTTTCTATCCCTTTCATGTATATCTTTTTGGGCTTGATGTGTAAATTTATTTTCTCTATTTTCCATAAGATGCATTGCTTCTGTTGGTGGCATGTTTAGGAAAATAGTTTTTGTAGGTACTGGTAGTCCGTATAAATTAAACTCTAAATCGCATAACCATGTTAGAAATTTTTCTCTTTCGTTTTTATCTTGAATTTTTCCTGCTTGATGAACCATATTGGCAGTAGTATATCTATCTGCTAATATAATTCCACCTTCTTCATAGTAACTTTCAAAAAATTTTTTATAAGTTGCATACCTATCTACTGCATAAAAAGTAGAGGCAACATAAGGATTAACATCTTTTGCATTTTCTCCAAACTCACCAGATAAATACATTTTTACAAGTGAGGATGATGGGCTTTCATAATTTGGAAAGCTTACAACTCTGAAATTAATGTTTTCTTCACTTAATCGCTCTTGTAATTTTCTAAACTGTGTTTGTTTACCACTTCCGTCTGTTCCATCTATTACAAATAATTTTCCCATTAGTTTTACCTCTCGTTTTTCATTTATACTTTTTTCCAAAACCATTCTAAACTATCATCAATACTCTTTTTCTTCTTTGCTTTTGCTTCAATATCATCAATCCATAAATATGAAATATATGATAAAAATATCATAACAAAATCAACTAGTAAACATTTTGCAAGTATTGGCCCAATTTCTTCGTATTGTAAATGTCCCATTAAAAATTGTAATCCATGCATTACTAATAATATCAAAAACACAACTAATGGTACAAGCGATACATAAGCATTTTTTGCTTCCTTTCCAATATAAATAAAACAAAGTGTTAAAAATAGTGCAATAAGTAGTGCCCATGGGTTTGCAATGTTAACTAAAACCATAATTTTCTTCTCCTTTTACTTTAGTTTTTCTTCAATTAGCATAGCTAATTGGTTAGCTTTTGTAGCTATATATTCTTTATCTTCCCCCTCAATCATAACTCTTACTAGAGGTTCCGTTCCAGAAGGTCGTATAAGAACTCTACCATTACCAGAAAATTCCTTTTCTAATTCTTCAATTTTTACCTTAATTTCTTCATCTTTTTCATAATCATATTTTTTACTAGAAGCTACTTTAGCATTTTTTAATACCTGCGGATATATGTTAATTATTTTACAAAGTTCAGATGCCAAAACATTTTTTTCTAGTAAAATTTTTATCATAATTAAAGATGTTAAAATCCCATCACCTGTTGGGTTGTAATCCAAAAAAATAATATGACCAGATTGTTCTCCTCCAAGATTGTAATTGTTTTTTAACATTTCTTCTAATACATATCTATCTCCAACCTTGGTTTGTTTACATATTAGGTTTTCTTTTTCGCAATATTTCTTTAAGCCTAAATTACTCATAACTGTAGCAACAACTGTGTTGTTTTTTAATATGCCTTTTTCTTTCATATATTTTGAAACTACTGCAAGACATTTGTCGCCATCAATTTCATTGCCTAATTCATCAACTAATAAACACCTATCACCGTCACCATCATAAGCAATTCCTAAATCCAACTGATTGTCTACAACATATTTTTTTATTTGCTCTAAATGTGTAGAACCGCATTCTGCATTAATATTTACTCCATCTGGATTGTTGTTAATAATGCTAAACTGAATTCCTAGTTTTTTAAACACTTCTTCTGCAATTTTATATGTTGCTCCATTTGCTGTATCAATTCCTACTTTGAAATTTGGCTTATTATACTTAGTAATATCTTCCTTAAAAGTATCAACAAAAAAATCAGCATATTCCTCTATTAAATCTTGCCTTACTTCTGAAACTCCAATTTTATCGTGTGGTGCATTCAAATCAGAAATTTTATCAGAATCCATAATTTCTTCAATTTCTTCTTCTAATGCATCATCAATTTTTGTTCCTTTATTACTAAAGTATTTTACTCCATTAAATTCAAAAGTATTGTGAGATGCGGATATAACAACACTTGCATCAGCATTTAGTTTTCTAGTTAAATATGCTACTGCTGGAGTAGGAATTACTCCTAATAGTTTTACATTAGCACCATAGCTTAAAAAACCAGCAGTCATCGCACTTTCAATTAAGGTACCAGATATACGGGTATCTCGACCAATTAAAATTGTTGGTGTATGACTTATATGCTTAGATAAAACAAATGCCCCAGCCTTTGCAACCTTATACACAAGCTCTGGTGTAAGCTCAGTATTCGCAATTCTACGAATTCCATCTGTTCCAAAATATTTCCTCATTTAAGCATTCTTCCTTTCCAATCATTGCTAAATCTAATACATATTATTCATTGGAAGTAAAAAAAATGTTATTTCTCTTTTTCTTCATTTTCGACTGTACCTATTATATATATAATCTAATATATTTGCAATATTTTTTTGAAATCTTTTTTATTTTTTATATTGCATACTCAGTTATAAAATGTTATACTCTTAATTAGGTAATTAGACAAACTATCGAAAGGAGGAAATATATGGATGATAAAAATACACAATTAATTTTAAATACTCTTAATGAACACAAAGCAATTCTTGATAAAATTGAAGCTAAGCTTGATTCTCATGATAAAAAATTTGACCATATTGAAGCTAAGTTTGATTCTCACGATGAAAAATTTGACCGTATTGAAGAACGTTTAACTTCTTTAGAAAACACTGTTACTTTTATAGAATTTGATCATGGTAAGAAAATAGATATGTTACTAGAACACGTTGTTATTATTGAAGAAATTAATAAATCCATTCAAGAAGCAATTGATAAAATTAATTCAAAACTTGATAATCATGAAATTCGTATTGAAATCTTAGAAGAAAAAGTTTTATAAATCAAAAATAAGCTAGAAACATTATGTTTTAGCTTATCTATAAATCTTATTTTTTCTGTTAGAAAAATAAACTTTAATGAAGATAGTTTGTCTCTTTATCGAATTATGTATCTTCTCTCCATATATTAGTTGAACTTCTCATATATATGTTTTAATTGCTTATACAATTTTATCCAATATTCAATTTTTACTTAGCTCCTCTAAAAGTATCTTATTAGAATTAATTAAGTTTCTATAAACAAACAATTCCTTGTTTCTATTACTTTTAGTTATAGCATTAGTTGCTGCATCCTCTGCATGATAAATTTCTATATTTGGATTATATATTGATATCATCTTATTTTTCATTAAACGTATAAACAATAATTCCTCTTCGCAAAATAAAAATGTTCTATCATCAATTCCATCAAATTTTTCAATATATTTGGGTGAAAAAATTAAACAACAACCTTGAAGAATTATATTTTTTTGTCTTTCATTTACATTCTGTTCCATAGTTGCTTCTTCTTTTTTTAAAATCTTTTTTAATTCTTTTATTATTTTAATAACTTTTTCTAAATGCATATATATTAAGAAATACTTTATTTTCATATTACGAATTCTTTTTCTTATTTCTTCTATCGAAGGCATTTTTGTATATATTTTATTAATCGAATTATCTTTTAAAATAATTTTTGGTCCTAAAACTGCAAATTTACTTTTTTCATATTCATCTTCTATTAAATTTGAAAAATTACTCTGTAATATTTTAGTATCGTTATTTAACATTACAATAAACTTAGCATTTAATTGTTCTTTCGCAAATTTAAAACCTACATTATTTCCTCTAGCAAAGCCCAAATTCTCTTCATTAATAATTACATGTATTCTTTCATTACCACTATACATTTGCTGTAACATCTTCCCTGTTTCATTCGTTGAAGCATTATCTACTATTACAATTTCATATTCTTTATTGCTCATATTCTTTTGAATAGATTTTACACATTTTTGTGTTTCCTCAATTACATAATAATGCAAAATTAGAAAAATTATTTTATTGTTTATCATACTATCTCCCTATTCTTTATCAAGTCCTTTAAAAATAAAAAATACTTTTTAAATATTTGCCTAATATTTTTGTCTATCATAAAACAACTTGTAATAATTACAACTGCTAATATTCCATAAATTATAAACATTGTTACCAATTCAATAATATTAGTTGGTTGCGATATATTTATTAGTTTAATTAATATGCTAGATATTAATATTGATATTGTTGCAATCGCAACATATGGTATGCTTATTTTAAAAAATTGTGCACTATTTTTCTTAAATCCATATTGAAAAATTACATAAGGTTTCCAAAATAAGATAATAGCAATATTACTTATAATTGTTCCCAAAACCACTCCTAGTATTCCCATTTTACTACCTAAAACAATAGAAAAAAATAGGTTTATAATAGCTTCAATTATTGGTGCCTTTACGTCCCAAAATATTCCATATGCCTCTTTAAATTTATCAATTGGTGCTTTTATAATTTTAAACCCAATATTAAAAGCAATTCCTAATACTATTATATTAGAAAGTATATATTCTTTTCCAAATATTACCGACACAAATGGTGTTGCAAGCTTATAAAATAAAAAGCAAAATATAGTAGCTATAAGTATTATAATTATATACATTTCTTTCCAAACTTCATATGTATTTTCGTTTTTCTTTTCAACAATATAATTTCCTATTGATGATGTTACTCCCATAAATGCTTGGTCAACTAATCCAGTAAGCAAATTATAAATAAGTATATAATTTGTATAAACTCCTACATCTGTTAAAGTACCAAAATATGATATTAGTATGTTGTCTGTTTGATATACAAACAATCCACCTATTTTATGAAAAACTAATTCTTTTGCCTTTTTTACTATATCCGCATATTTTTTTAACAACTGCTTAAAACTATTGCTATTATCTTTTTTATACAACGGATATTGTTTCTTTATTTTAAAGTTAGTATACGCATATATTAAAATATTTGCACCAATTTCAATTAATAGCCATACATAATATTTTCTAGTTATTGCAATTGATATTAATTGCAATATGTTTTTAATAATTTTTCCATTGTTTTGTATTTTTACAACCATATAATTTTTCTGATCTGCTGTTGGCAAAACATTCAAAAAAGTTAATAAATAAGATGTTACTGTTGAAATTAGATATAGTATAAACGCAATTCTTATTTCTCCTATGTCTATAGTTGAATTAACAAAAACATTTATAAAAATTGTTATTATTATGCCTAATACAAAAACAACTAAAGCTATAATCCTATACAAATACTTATATAAACACAAAATTTCATTAATTTTTTTATAATCATTTTCAGCAAGAGGCTTATAAAGTGTATATCCCACAGCAGATCCTAGCCCCAATTCAGCAATGTTTAGCATACCTATTACATTCATTAATAGAGAATTTAAGCCTGAATATTCAATTCCAATGTATTTAATTAACAAACTTTTAGATAAGAATGTAAAAATTGCATTAATAAAATAATATATTAATGAAGTACTTGCATTTTTTATAGCATTCGTTGTTCTCATTTTTTTAATCTCTTTCCCTTTCCTAGATTTTTTCTAAAGTATATTACTAAAATTTATATAAATTTATCCAATCCATCTTTCTTCCTTGCCACGTTTGATTGTTCTTTATGTACTCATACGCAAGTTTTCCTTTTTCTTTCAATATATTTTCATCATTCCTTACATCTTTTTCTAGCTTATTTAATGTATCTATAAGTTTTTCAAGATGTTCCGCATCATTTTCATAATCATATGTATACAATATTTTATCGTAATCTTTTACTTCTTTTGCTGTACCTATTAATGGACAAATAAAACTTCTTTTGTATGACATCGCCATAATTAATGCTCCAGAATTAAGTGAACTTTTTTTATTATATGGTGATATTAAAATTTCTGACTGCTCTAAATAGTCCCCCATTTCCTCATCTTCTATAAACGAAAAGTCAAACTTCACATTTGGTATCTTACTTATTTTTTCTAATTCCTTTTTATATTGTTCATCTGTACACAATCCACAAATTAACAAAATAAAATTTGATTCTTTTAAATTAGACTTAGTAAAAGCATTTATTAACAGTTCAATATTTTTATATTTTCTAATCATACCAGAAAAAAGAATTATTTTTTTATTCTCATCTATTTCGTATCTTTCTTTTATGTTAATGCCTCTACTTCCATAATTTCCTATGTAATCACACATCGGAATTAAAACTGTTTTATTTTCATATTCCTTCAAATAAGCATTATTTAGCGTTTCTTTGCACATTATATGAATTTTATCTGCATTTTTAGCTAAGAACTTCATAAATTTTAATGTATTTACTCCGTACATTTTCTTCATGTGGAACATTATTATGAACAGTCCAAATTATTTTTTTGTTAAGCAATTTAAGTACATATATAAATATTTTTTTCTTAAAAACTTTTGCTTTTTTTACATTTTCGTACCAATTCAAATGATAAATGTCTGCCGATAAAATTGACTTTACCCCTTGTTTTTTTACTTCATCATATCCTACAACATCATATTCATCACAAATAGTATGATACAAATTATCAATATATAAATTATGTTTAGAATGACGCGCTGGATATATTATTACTTTCTTCTTCATATTCAGCCCTTCCTTCTATAATATTTTTTTACTTATTATGTGAAAAAAGGTAAATCATTATAGTTTTATATTATAATATTGAATAAGTTTATCAAAACTTTCATCATTTCTACAATTATCTACATTATCACTGCTTAATCTTATACTTTGAGTTCCTTTAATTGTAAACCATTCTTTGGTATATGTATTTACTTTTCGAACATTTATATTATATATAAGCTCCATTGTTTTAAGCCACATATCATCTTGACTTACACATAATTTTAAAAACACATCTTTGTTAAAAACTTCACTTCCAAAAATATTAGGTGGATATAATACTCCTCCTACTCCTGTAGCTAATAACATTCTTCCTTCTTTTATTCCAGGAGAACACCATACCCAATCTGAGTACTTTTTTACTTTTCTTTTTTCATCTACACAAATTTGATGTGCTCTACAACAAATAACATCGTTTTTTCCTTTTTCATATTCTTTCATCAAATTCTCTATTAAATTTTCTGGATAATAACAATCATCATCAACAGTTATAACTATATCATCTCTATTCTCCTGCATCGAATAATAATATTTTGTATGTACTTTTACATCTTTGCAAAATTTTAATTCTACTCCTTTTCTTATTTCATCACTTAATAATTTTTCCATTTCATCTTTATTAAATCTATCTTCATCTAACCATAACTGTATTTTATCTGGCTTAAGCGTTTGCCTTAATAGCGTTTCTAAACACAATTTCAATTGTTTCGTTCTATTTGGTATTGTAGTAACTGTTATTACAATTTTCTCTTTTCGCTCATCTTCATTTAGCCCATAAGAACTTTTGAAAAATTTATAGTATATTGGCATAATAATATTTGTAATTTTATCTACTAATGCATTCCACTTTCTTTTTATTTTGTAAACATTCTTTTTTAGTTTAGTATCATATTCTTTTACTGGGAAAATAAATTTGTATAAAAATGTTAGCATTCTTACCTCCCTATTGAATAATAATTACATTCTTTCATTTCATTAATTTTATATATATTTCTTCCATCGTAAATATTAGGTTTTTTCATTAAATTTTTATATTCATCTGGTCTTATACTTTTTATTTCATCCCAATCTGTAAATATAAAACATATATCTGCATCTCTTAATGCCTCTTGTGGTGTATTTGTATATACTATTTGTTCTTGAAACTTCCTTTTAAAGTTTTCTTCTCCAACTGGATCATATGCTTTTATGTTTGCTCCATCTTCTAATAAAATAGGAATATTTTCAAGAGATGGAGCTTCCCTTAAATCATCTGTTCCTGCTTTAAATGTTAAACCTAAAACCGCTATATTTAGCCCTTTAAAGGTCTTAAATTTTTTTCTTGCTTTTCTTATTAATACCAACTTTTGATTTTTGTTTACTTCTATAGCTGCTTTAATTGTTTTTAGTTCATATCCTTGTTGCTGGGCTAAATAATGTAATGCTTTTGTGTCTTTTGGAAAACAACTTCCACCATATCCACATCCTGCTTTTAAGAATTTATCTCCAATTCTTTTATCGTAGCTCATACCTTTTGCTACATCTTCCACATCAGCACCTACAACCTCGCATAAATTTGCAATTTCATTCATAAAACTAATTTTTAATGCCAAAAAATCATTAGATGCATATTTAATCATTTCTGCACTTCGCCTATTAGTAGCAACAATTGGTAAATTAAAGTTTTTATATAAATTTAGCATTTTTTCTTTGGTTTCTAAATCTTCTGTTCCAATTACTATTCTAGAAGCATTTAATGTATCATTTACTGCTGTTCCTTGTGCTAAAAATTCCGGATTACTTGCAATAGTTACTTTTACATTGTGTTTTAAATTGTTTTGTATATATTTTTCTACTTCATCATTTGTTCCTATAGGAACTGTGGATTTAATAACAACTACACAATCTTTTTCAATTGTTTGGGCAATTTGTTTTGCTACTTCAAATACATAGTCTAAGTTTGCTGAGCCATCTGCACGTTCTGGAGTACCAACACCTATAAAAATAAAATCCGCATCTTTATATGCATTTTTATAATCAGTTGTATAATTTATTCTACCTTCTTTATAATTCTTCTGCATTAATTCCTGTAAATTTTCTTCATATATTGGCGATATTCCTTGCTTCATCATATTTATTTTATTTTCATCTACATCAACACAAATAACATTTTGCCCTTTTTCAGCAAAGCAAACTCCTGCTACTAATCCAACATATCCTGTTCCTGCTACTGCTACTTTCATATACTATAACCTCTTTCACTTTATACTATCATTATATATTTGCAAAAATTTTGGTGCTAACTTGTCCCATGTAAAATGTTCTTCTACAGTTTCTTTTGCATTAATACTTATTTGTATATTGTCGTTTTCTAACAGCTCTAAAATTTTTGCTTTCCATATTTCTTCATTAAGTTCATCATATATAAAACCATTTTTTCCATTTTTTATTAAAGTAGAGGATCCTCCGTTATATGTAGTTATTACTGGAACTCCATATATCATTGCCTCTAGTAATACCATTCCAAAAATCTCGTAATTTGTTGGCAATAAAAAAACTTTCGCTTTTTCATATAACTCACCTAGTTCTTCTTGATTCATTTGTGGAATAATAATTACATTTTGTTTTAATCCTTTTTCTTCTATTATTTTCATACATTTATTCACATATTTTTCTTCGCCCTTGCCTACAATTACTAACTTTGTATTCTTATTTTCAGCATATACCTTAGCATATGTATTAATAATAAAATCAACATTTCTTCTTTCTTGAATTTGACCTATATATAAAATTACTTTTTCTTTTGTACTTATTATTTCATTATGTTCTATCTTATTTTTCTTTATTAATCTTTCCTTATCTAAGCCAACGCCTGCTTTATCAACATTTTTATAGCCTTTTTCCTTTAAAAATTCTTCTGCTAATTTACTTTTGGTTATTATTTGTATATTCTTATATTTTCTATGGAACATATTAATATATATATCGAAAATATGTGCTTTTACATTATCTTTATAATCGAATTTATTATAATATGGTCCATGATATATAACTAGCTTATTTTTTATTTTTCTATATATCTTAGAATTGAATATTTGATTATACTCTGAAGATTGTATACAATCGTATTTTTCTATTAAATCAAAAATTTTTTTATTATATATTGCGTTTCCAAAAAAATCTTTTCCTTTCAACCAATATATGTTAAATTTAAGATTGTTTTCAAATTTATATTCTTCAACCTTTTCTTCATCTTTACCATTATAATAAACAATATCACATACATTTCCAAGTTTTACTAACGCTTTTGCTAAACCAATTTCTTGCCTATTATATGTATTTATATTTACTTTGCTCGGAAACATTCTAATTATTAATATTTTCATAGTTTTCCTCATTTTATAAAATTTCTTTCAACTTCTTTAAATATGTATCAAATGAATTATTATCTTTTATATACTCATATGCCTTAGTAATTATATTTTGATATTCCTCATTTGTCATATTATAAGTCTTGTTTAAAATTTTTTCAATATCAGTTTCATCTAGTACATCAAACATCATTCCCCTACCATCTGATAATATTTCAGGAATTCCACCTCTTGTAGACCCAATTACAAGAGACTTTGATGCCATCGCTTCTATTACTGTAGTTGGGTAATTTTCAAGCCAAATTGAAGGCACAACCACAAAATCTGATTTATTCATATATTCTTTAATTTTTTCGTTTTCTATAAATCCCAAATACTCAATCTTTTCTTCATCGCTAATTAGTTCTTTTAATTTTTCGCTATTTTCGTTTGATGTAGGTTTTCCTATTAATGTTAATTGTACATTTTTATTTTTGCAAAATTTCTTAAATACCTTAATAAACCTAAAAATTCCTTTTCGATTGTTTATATTACCAATATATATGTATTTTTTTAGCTTATCCGATATTTCATTTTGTGGTAATTGGCTAACCTGTAAAGGGTTATTAATACACACTGCATTATAGCCATACTTTTTTAAATACTTATATAAATTTTGACTTGGAGATACACTTATATCCACCATCTTTTTTCTTAATTTTTCAAGTCTACATACCAAATTATGCTTTAGAACCATTTGCAATATCGAATTATGATACTTACAAGCTTTTATGCAATCATTATATTTATATCCTTCGCATATACTATAATCTTCTTTTATACAAGTCGATTTAGGACATACTACTGAATAATCATGTATAATCTGTATTATTTTATAACCTTTACAAGCTTTCATTTGTGTTATTGGAGAAACAAATATAGTATTTAAAATAATTAAATCTGGCAAGAAATTATTAATCTCATTTTTAATTTTCTTTGCAAGAATAGCATTATATATTATTTTATTTATTAACTTACTTATTTTGTTCATGGAAACAGAAATATTTGTAATGTTTTTAGTGTTTTTTATATTAAGTATATTTTTGTCAAACTCTTTATCAAACGTTAATAACTTAACATCGTTATTATCTTTTTCTAAAATTTTTTTTAAATTTAAGGCATAAATCTCCGCTCCACCACAAATTAAATTATCATTCATAATTAATACTCGCATATAATTTTTCTTTGTATAATATTAAATAAATTATACTTACCTTTCGATATAATTCTTTTTATTTCTCCTTTATTTTTTTGCAGCAATTGCAGGTATATATATATATATATATATAGGCTTTCAGCTGTTTTTCAATGGAATATTCTGGTAATTTTTCCATAATTTCATCATAATATTTTTTTACATTATTTCTATTCGAAAAATATTTTATTGCTTTTTTTAGTTCTTCTATATCATCAAATTGATATGTAATTCCTGTTTTAGTATATTCTAATATTTCTAGTATTCCACCTTTATTAGAGCCAATTACTGGTAATCCATGCTGGTTTGCTTCAATAACAACCCTTCCAAATGGTTCATCCCAAACTGATGGAACAATTAATACATCATTTTTTATCCATTCATTTTGTAATTCCTCTTTAGTTAACATTCCTCTATATGTTATTCTTTTATCCTTTTTTGCACTTTCAATAACATATTCTTCTAACTTACCTTTTCCACATATAGATAAGCTTATATTATCATTCTTTATACTCGTAAATGCTTTAATTAAATTGAAAATTCCTTTATTTTCAAACAAACTACCTACAAATATAAAATTCACTTTTTCGTCATTATTATTTTTTCTATTGCTTATACATTTTCTTGTATAATCCATATCTAAATCAACACTATTATTCACATGCTTGCTATTTTTAACATCGAAATATTTTAAATTTAGTACACTGTTTAGTGTAAATTCAGAAGGTGCTGTAACATAATCTACATATTTTGAATATTTTCTAAAATATTTTTGATATATTAACTCTATAAAATTATTCCTTTTTGGAAGTACGTTTTTAGGACTAACTATCCAATAATCTCTAATTGTATGCACACATGGAATATTATTCTTTTTTGCACATTTCCATACTAATGGAGACATGCCGTTTATGTTGTTTGTATGAATTACATCTGGCTTAAATTCTTTAATTATTCTCTCAAATTCTTTTTCAGCTTTCACATTCCTTAATTCATAAAACTTGTTTAAAAATTTTTTAAACACAGGTCCTTTTTTGGTAAATCTTAATTTTGCATCAAATCTTCCACCTGTTCCTCTATATACTAATACACCTTCGATTTCTTCTTTTTTTAGTTCTTTTTCAAATGAATCTACTGAATAAACTGCTACTTCATTTTTTTGCTTTGCAAGTCCTTCTGCTAAAAGTTTTGTGCTATACTCTGCCCCTCCAACTACATTGGGATAATAAAATGTATTAGTTAGTAATATTCGCATCTATTATCTCCTCCTTAATAGATTTTTTTTGCTGAAAATAGCAATAAAATAAAGATAAAGAATACGAAATTGTTGGTAAGTAGAATATATCTAAAGTATATGAATGCATTGCTAAAATAATAAACAAAGCCAATAAAAATATATTATCTAAATTTTTTATACGAATTTCATTCAATATTCCTCTTAATAGCATTATTATAAATAACGATATTCCTAATAATCCATATTGTATATACATTATTCTATATGTATTCTCTAGATTTCCAATTTTAGGATTCCCATCGTCATATCCTATCATTCCAAGTCCAAATATCCTCTTTATAACTGTATCTAATTTATTTTCAACACTCTTATATTTATTATCTCTTGCTTCCATTGAAAAATCTCTTACATCATCGCTAAAAAGTGCTCGAACTTTTACACTTATTAATTTTGTTTGTTCTTCATATATTTTATTTAATGATGGAATTAGTTTTACTAATGTTATTCCTATTAGTAATATAAGAATAAATATAGAAGCTAAATACAATATCTTTTTTAAATTATCTTTGTTCATTTTTATAATTGGTATCATAATTATCAGTAATACCAAACCAAGTGATAAAATTCCTGTTGTAGAAACAGATATTACTATACCAATTAATAATAACAACAACGATATTATTGTTTTTCTGTTAACTTTTTCATATATAAGCACATAAAAAAATGATATAATCATTGGATATACCGCAATTGCTGGTTGTCCTACTGTTATTCTGTTTTTATAAAAACCATTACCTATTTTCTCATCAATTTTTATGCTCAATATACCATTTGGAACAAAATATCCAAATAGATGCACAAACAATAATATAACCGATAATGTTACATATAACTTTATTAATTTTTTGTATTCAATAGTACAGATTTTTTCTATATTAGTAAAAATAAAGAATAATAAGAAAAATTCCATATACCTAAACACTCGTCTTGCTACTTCTATTGTTAATGTAATTTTATTCATTGTAATGTTGTTTGCATTCAAAATTCCAAACCACGAAACTAATGCTATTACTACAAACAATATATAAAACTCTATCCCTATTTTTTTAGGTTTCTCTATTTTTCTATTTTTAATAAGTAAAAACATAAAATAAAATATAATCACATCTTTTATATAACTAAAATAAGAAGGAATTTTTGTATAGTTTAATGCACTTGCAAAGATTGTAAAAAATATTAACATATACATTAATATATTATTTATATTTTCAAGTTTTATTTTTTTTGATTTCTTTTCTTCTATAACAGAATTATATACTTCCTTCGTTTTTTGTGTAGTATTTATCCAATTAAACTTTTTTACATGTTCCTTTCTTTTTTTCTTTTCCTCTTCAGTGTCTTTTTTAGTTAATTCTTTTTCTATTGAACATTTTATTTCATCAACATTATATGGATTAAAATAAGTTACTGCTTCACCACCTACCTCTTTAATAGATGATGTATTTGAAGATATAACTTTCGTACCACAAGCCATCGCTTCTAAAACTGGAATACCAAATCCTTCATATAAAGATGGAAATACAAATAAATCTACCAAATTATATAAATCTACCAATTCTTCTTGTGTAACTATACCTGTATGAATTACCTTATCTATAATTCCTAATTCTTTTTCTTTATCCTTTAAAACATCATATTTTTCGAAAGCCTTCCCAACTAACAATAAACAACACTCCTGCCTATTTTCAATCTTCGAAAACGCTTCTAATAATCTTTCCAAGTTTTTATGTGGCTTTAAATTTCCAACATACATTAAAATTTTTTTATTTTTTGGTATGTTAAATTTTTCATATAAATATTGAACTTCCTCTTTTGGTTTTTGGACAAATTCTTCACCTGCCGCTAAAGGTATTACTTCTATTTTGTCTGGATTTACATTAAATTTTTCTAATATATCCTTTTTTGTATTATCCGAATCGGTTAAGACCTTATTTGCTCTTTTAACTGCAAACCAAATCATAAATTTCGCATAAAAATATGCTAATTTACTAGGTAAAAATTGTGGCAATATAAGATGTGTTAAATCATGTATTGTTACTACCATTTTTCCTCTATAAAAAAGTGGTATGTTATAATGTGGTACATGCAAAATATCTGGTTTTAACTTTTTCAGTTCTTTATATGGAAATTTTAGTTGCTCCTTAATTCCATATATTGGTTCTTTAAATTCAATTACTTCTTCAATATTTTTATATTCTTTTAATTCTTCTATATCTCCTAATGCAACACTATAATTATTGTTTTTTATTAAATTTTTTATATATGTTCCTATTCCGGACATTTTTAGCATTCTTGCATCTATTGCAATTTTCATACCTTTTCACTCACTTCATTAATATAATTTTTAATTTTTTCCCTAAATGCAATTTCATCAAATTTCAATGCGTGATCACGTATTTCATTTTTATTAAATTGCATAGTTTCGAACTTTATAATAGCATTTTTTAAAGAATCTACAGTTTGCTCTTCAAAAAGTACTCCCGTTTTTCCATCAATAACTGTGTCTAATACCCCACCTTTATTATAAGCAATAACAGGTCTTCCACATGCTTGAGCTTCAACTGGTACAATTCCAAAATCCTCTTCACCAGGAAAAAGCAATGCTTTACATTCAGACATATATTTCTTTACCACATCATCTGGCTGTTTTCCTAAAAAAGTAACGTTTTCATTTGCTAGTTTTTCTAAATTTCTTCTTTCAGGACCATCACCAATTATAACTAATTTTTTTCCTAATTGACTGCAGGCTTGTACTGCTAAATCAAATCTTTTATAGGTTACAAGCCTTGAAACTATAAAATAGTAATCACCATCAGTAGTAGAAATATTAAATAAATTACATCTTACAGGTGGATGAATCACTATTGAATCACGTTTGTAATATTTTTTTATTCTTTTTTGAACCGCTGTGGAATTTGCAATAAAATAGTCCACTCTATTTGCTGAAGCACTATCCCACATTCTCATATAATGTAATAATATTTTTATTAACCTTCTTTTAATTTTTCCCATACCATTAATATAGTCGTCTCTCTTTTCCCATGCATAACGCATTGGTGTATGGCAATAACATATATGAACAGAATTTGGATTTGTTAAAACTCCTTTTGCACAAGAACTGCTACTACTTAATACAACATCATATTCATTTAAATTAAAATTCTCAAACGCCAGTGGCATTAATGGAAAGTATTTTTTATGATTAGTTATCATTTTCTTTTTTTGTAAAAAACTTGTTCTTACATCTATATTTCTTAATTTTTCATCTAAATTATTTGGATTATAAAGTGTAGTATAAATTGGTGCATCTGGATAGATTTCTTTAAAGTTAATTATTACTTGTTCTGCTCCTCCCATATTGGTAAGCCAATCGTGAACAATCGCTATTTTCATATCATACTCCTTTACATAGCTTTATAATATTCAAACATTTCTTTAATAGTATCTTTAATGTCTGTATTATCAAAATACTTAGCTGTTTTTGAATTATCACAGCATATATATGGTGTATCTACTGGTCTTAATTTTTCTTTATCAATTATAATTTCTATTGGTTGTTTTGACAAGGAAACTATATAATTTAATAAATCTTCTATTTTATATGCTTTTCCTGATCCAACATTATATATCTGCTCTGTAGTCTCATTTTCTAATAAAGCTCTATATACTTTTACTATATCTCTTACATCAGATATATCTCTATATGCTGAAAGATTTCCAACAAATATTTTTCCTGGTTTACCCATTTTATCGATTTCAGCTACTTGTTTACAAAAACTTGGTATAACGAATTGGTCTAATTGACCAATTCCTGTATGATTAAATGAACGCGTACATATAATATTTAATCCATATTTTTGTGAATATAATTTTGCAAAATTTTCCTGTGCTATTTTTGATATTCCATAAGGATTATTCGCATTAACTAAATCATCTTCTTTTAATGGTTTTTCTTTCATTTCATATTCTTCACTAGAGCCAATTAACAGTACCTTACAATTAGGACATTTTTTATATATAGCATCTAGTATATTTAATGTCCCTATTACATTTACTTGTATTGTTTTATCTGGAATTGACCATGATAATCCAACAGAACTAATTGCTGCAAGATTAATAAGATAATCTGGTTTACATTCTTCAATTACTTCTTCAACTCTTTGCTTATTTAAAATATCCATATCATAATATTGAACATTTTTATTAAAAGCATGTCCTTTATTTATATCACAAGCAACCACGATATAATCGTGATTGCAAAATTCTTTTATTAAATATTTACCAACAAAGCCACCAGCACCTGTTATTAAAACTTTTTTCATATCCGCTACTCCTATTTCATTGAAGATTCTACTAATTTCAAATCATTTTCAACCATTAATTTTACTAATTGTTCATAACTTACTTTTCGTTTCCAACCTAATTTTGTTTCTGCCTTTTTACAATCTCCTATTAACAGTTCTACTTCTGCTGGTCTATAAAATTTCGGATTTACTTTTACAACAACTTTATCTGTTCCTTGTAAAATTGCATATTCATTCTCATTTTCACCATGCCAATCTAATTCCATTCCAGCTACTTTAAATGCTAATGTTACAAATTCTCTAACTTGATGAGTTTCTCCTGTTGAAATTACATAATCATCAGGTTCTTCTTGTTGTAGCATAAGCCACATAGCTTCTACATAATCCTTTGAATGTCCCCAATCTCTTCTAGCATCTAAATTTCCTAATTCCAATGTGTCTTGTAATCCATATTTTATTCTTGCTACTGCTTTTGTAATTTTTCTTGTTACAAATTCTTCTCCTCTTCTTTCAGATTCATGATTAAATAAAATTCCTGAACAAGCATACATACCATAACTTTCACGATAATTTTTTGTAATCCAATGTCCATAAAGTTTGGCAACCCCATATGGACTTCTTGGATAAAATGGCGTTGTTTCTTTTTGTGGTATTTCTTGCACCATTCCAAACATTTCACTAGTTGAGGCTTGATAAAATCTAGCTTCTGGTTTTACTGTTCTAATAGCTTCTAAAATATTTGTAACACCTAGAGCATCAATTTCAGCAGTTGATAATGGAGATTCCCATGAAGTAGCCACAAATGATTGTGCTGCTAAATTATATACTTCATCTGCTTGTGATATTTTCATTGCACGAATTAATGAAGCTAAATCAGTCATATCTCCAAAGATAAACTCAACCTTATTTTTTAAATGTTGTGCATTATTAAAATCCAATTTACTTTTTCTACGAACTAAACCATACACTTTATAGCCTTTATCTAATAATAGTTCTGCTAAATATGATCCATCTTGACCTGTTATGCCTGTAATTAGCGCACTTTTCATTTTTTCCTCCTAAAACTTATTTTCTGAAATTCTTTACTTTATCTATACTCTGTTTTTGTGTAATAATTATTGTATCATCACCTTCTGCAACAAATATATCATTTACATCTATTAATACTATTCGTTTATTTTCACCATATACAATACAATTATTTGCATTTGAAAATTCAATATCTCCTTTAGCTGTATTACAATTTTCGTCTTTAGTTATATATCTTTCTAAAGACTTCCATGTTCCAACATCATCCCACCCAAAATCACTTGGAATAACATATATGTCATTTGATTTCTCCATAACTGCGTAATCTATTGATATTGATTCACACTTTGGATATTGTTTTTCTAGTGCTTTAATATATTCCTTAGATTCAATTGAAGGTAAATTACATATTAATTCATAACCTTCTTTAAAGTTTTCTTTTAATTCTTTTAGCATATAGTTTACATCAAAAATAAACATGCCTGCATTCCATAGGTAGTTTCCGCTTTCTAAGTATTCTCTTGCTTTTTCTATATTAGGCTTTTCTACAAAACGATTTACTTTAACAATTGTTCTATTGTTTATATATTCTTTTTTTCCGAGAAATTTCTATGTAACCATAACCTGTTTCAGGGCGGTTCGGTGTTATTCCTATTGTAATAATTCCATTAACACTTGTATTTAAAGCTTCATTTGCATCTTTTAATATATCACAAAATTCTTTTTCATTGTTCATTATATGGTCAGATGGTAATACTGCAATATTTACGTCTTTATAAATTTGTTTTATGTATGTAGCTGCAAGTAATATACATGGAGCTGTATTTCTGCCAACGGGTTCTACTATTATATTTTTTTCTTGAAGTTTTGGGACTTGCTCTTTTAATATTGGTACATATTTAGAACAAGTAACAACAAATATTCTATCTATTGGAATTATTTTTTCAACTCTATCTACTGTCATTTGTATCATTGTTTTTTCGCCAACTAACTTTAAAAATTGTTTTGGTTTATCTTCAGTAGATTTTGGCCAAAACCTTGTACCTTTTCCTCCAGCCATAATTAGCGCACAAAACTCTTTCCCCATATTAAATTGCCCCTTCTTTTTTTATTACTGAAATAATTGTTTTAAAGAATAGCTTTACATCTAGCCATAAATTTCTATTATCAATATAATACAGTTCCATCTTCATTCGTTCTTCGTATGAAGTAGAGCTTCTACCATTTACTTGCCAATATCCTGTAAGTCCTGGTTTAATACTTAAAAATTTATCTTTATTAGCACCATACTTTTCTACTTCTTCCATAATTACTGGTCTTGGTCCAACAATAGATAATTCACCTTTTATTATATTTAATATTTGTGGTATTTCGTCTAAACTTGTTTGCCTTAAAAATTTTCCAACTCTTGTTATTCTTGGATCTTGTTTTAATTTATAATTTTCTTTAAATTCTTTCATTTGCTCTTCATTAAATTCATTTATCATTTCTTCAGCATTCGGAATCATTGTTCTAAATTTATAAATATATATTTCTTTACCGTTTTTTCCAATTCTTTTATGTTTAAATAAAACACTTCCTTTTGAGTCTACTTTTATTGCTATTGCTATTATTAAAAGTACAGGAAAAAGAACAATAAGACCAATAATAGATAAAATTATATCTAATATACGCTTTGTTACTCCATATAATTTTTTTTTATTTGTTTCTATATTTTCATTATCTGTTGCAAATGTAGTTGATTGTTCTAAAATCAATCTATTTTCCTCCTTTGCCTGCTATTTATAAGCATATTCATCATTTTTTGTATTAAAAAGAACATTACAATACCTGTTAATATTCCAATTGTATCAATTAATACATCATGTATACTTCCGCTTCTTCCATTAACAAACAATTGATGTGTTTCGTCTGTTATGCTATATATTATGCCAATTATAGAACTATAAATTGATACATATCTCCTTACTCCAAATACATATAAACAATTAATTATTAGCATTCCACCAATCATATAAATAAAATAATGTGCTAATTTTCTCACAATTGGTTCAAGTACTATTACTAAATTTTCTTTTTCTTCCTGTGATATGTCTTTTTTCATATCACAAATACCTATAATTATTCTTGATATTTTTTGGCTTGTTTTACTTGATCTTGTTCCTTGCTGTTGCGAAAAATTAAATATAGTTATCATCCACAAAACAACTAGTATTGTAGATAGTATTTGTTTTATTTTCATAGCGATTTCTCCCACGCATTATTCGTCTAATTTTTTCAAGTATTTCAATTTTTTTATATTATATTACAATATATTTCATAATACAAGTTTTTTGTAATAAATTGTTTATAAAGCTAAAACTTATTATCTATATATCCATAATGAACTTTCCCCAAAATTTCCTGGATAATATAACATAATAACTGCATCAGGCTTATATTCTTCTATGTAAGATTTTAAACTACCATTAAAATGTCGTAAATCAATTACTGATATTTCGTCTACTCCTAGTGCTAAATATGGTGCAACAACACGACCAAACGAGTCTTTTAGCACTAAAATTTTTTTCCCATTTGAACTGTTTTCATTATGTATTTTTACTAATGCTTTATCTGCATACATATATGCATTATATCTTGCAGATCTATATGCGTTTGTGCCCATTACATTATCTATTACATTTTTATCTATTTCAAGTTCAGAATAATCTATTAAAGTTTCATTAAAAGTTCCTCGTTTATTTAGTAAATTTTCCGGAATCTCTATTGAAATATCAGTATTAAACTTAGGTGTTATAATAGACATATCTTCTAAATTAGTATTAGCAAGTGTTACATATCTTCCATCTGAACCAAGAACAATATTTTCATAAACATCTTGATTATAGTTATTAATATCATAAATTTCTTTATTAATATTAAAATTATACCTATTATTTAATTCATCAGCAATTTTTCCTGCACACCAAAATCCCGCTTCTGGCTTCCAATGATGGTCTGTTTTAAAAAACAAGTCCAAATAATCATCACCTGTTTTATTTACTTCATTTCTTATATCTATATAATCTACTTTTCCATCTAATTCATTTAATAAATTATCTGTTTTATCATTAACTTCGTCTCTATATACATGTGATATATAGTTGTTACCCTTTTCAATTTTATTTGGTGCTTGTATATATAAGAAATTAATATTTTGTTCCTTAAGATAATCGTTAAAATTTATAATTTCTTTTGCTATACCTTCTATATTTATTGCGGTATTCTTAGAAAACTCTTGTTTACACCAATAATCTCCTACTTTTATTCTTGAATTTCCATTATTATTAGATACTAAGCTATATCCTATTGCTTTATCATATAAATATGATACTTCCAAAAATTTTTCATATATAGCAATCCCTTCTGAACTTTTTTTCTCTATTAAATTCATTATTAGTCCTATTTTACCAAATATATTTTCCAATTTAGTTCGATTTGTAATAGATTTATTTACATTTTCTTCTTTAAATGGATACTTTTGTGCCCAATTTATATTTACTGTTGGCATAGTTTCAGTTTTCTTTGATAAAAACATTGTAACTGTATTCCTTATGTTTAATTTGCATAATTCGCTTGCGCTTATAGAAATTAATACCAATACAAGCATAACAAATAACACACTAACAGCAACAATCGCACCAATTTTCTTTACTTTACTTTGTTCCATTTTGTTCCTCCTAGAAATTAAAATAAATAAATGGATTATAACTTGCCCTCATACACACCAAAATAGCAGTAATAAAAACAACTACCATAAAAATAGTTTCTAAAATTTCCTTTACACTATTACTTATTTTAATTCGTTCTTTCAAAAACTTACTTACTGGTAACGACGCAATTATTCCAATTATAATTACAATTCCAGACATTTTAATATAATCTATTGTTGCCCTATCTATAAAGCCACTTGCGCCTATCCCAAACATATAGCCTAAATATTGTTTTAATACATTAAAATTATCAGCTCTAAATATTACCCAACCAATAATAATGAAAAATAATGTATATATATGTGAAAATTTTCCTAATTTTTCTAGTATTTTAGTTTTCTTCTCAAGTAATAATAAAACATAATAAAACAGTCCCCAAATAATAAATGTCCAATTTGCTCCATGCCATAAACCTGTTAAAAACCACACAACAAATAAATTAAAAAGATGCCTTTTATTTGATACTCTATTTCCTCCTAATGGTATATATACATAATCTCTAAACCATGTACTTAGTGATATATGCCATCTTCTCCAAAACTCTGTGATTGATTTTGATATATAAGGATAATTGAAGTTTTCTTCAAAATGAAATCCAAACATTTCACCAAGACCTATTGCCATATCAGAATACCCTGAAAAATCAAAATATATTTGTAATGTATATGCAATTGCTCCTATCCATGCTGTTGCAATTGCAATAGGTCCCCAACTCATATTTACAAAAATGTTATCTACAATTAAACCTACATAATTTGCAATAAGAACTTTTTTTGCTAATCCATACGCAAATCTATACATACCATTACAAAATCCATTAAATGTTTCTTTTCTATTTTCAATTTCATTAGCAATAGTTGCATACCTTACAATTGGTCCTGCAATTAATTGTGGAAACAAGGATACATATAATCCTACATATAACGGATTTTTTTGAACTTCTGCTTTTTTCCAATATACATCTAGTACATACGATAAAATTTGAAAAGTAAAAAATGAAATTCCAATTGGTAATGGAATATTAAAATCTATTTTATTATTACCAATTAAAAGACCTATATTCTCAGCAAAAAATGCTAAATATTTAAAAAGAAAAAGTAATCCTATATTATAAATAATAGCTAATATTACATAGAATTTCTTTTCTTTTGGATTACTAGATTTATCCATATATAATACAATAAGCCAATTTACAATAATAGATACTATCATTACAAAAACAAAAACTGGTTCTCCCCATGCATAAAATCCCAAACTTGCTAAAAGTAGAAATATATTCTTAAACTTTCTACTTTTTATTATTGGATTATAATATATAATTAAAACTATTGGTAAAAATAAAAACAGGAATACTGTTGAAGAAAATACCATTTCTACATCCCCCTTCAGTATTCCAGATTATATAACATATTTCGACACATATCAATAGTTTACATATATTCTTTTAAGTTTGTGATACTAAATCTTCATAATCATTTTTCGTCCAAACTCTATATTCGTTCTTCATTCTATCATATTCACTATCCCATGAGGCATACTTTTCATCTCCCTTATGATTTGGCAAATCATAATTTTCGTGTAAATATTTTGCAAAATATAGTGTATACTTTGTAGCACCATAAATATTTAAATGTTCAAAATCCTTAAAATCTTTCGACCAATCTAAACCTATATCCTCAACCTTATTAAAATTTATAACTTTAAATCCCTTTTCTTCTATTATTTCAATTGCTTCATTCATTTTTTTTGCGTCGTTTACAAGAAATTTTTTCTTTGGCACAACAAAAAGAGCATCTAGGTTATTAGATTTAATATAACCAATTAAATCATTCAACACTTCTTTATTTTCTTCTTGTAATTCATCTTTCTCATCTGTCCAAACATATTTTGTTTGAGGCTCTATTTTAACTGTATCTTTTGCTAATGTAAAACCTTTAAATACATTTGGATTTCCTATAAAATTATTTTCATTTATATCTTTCCATCTATTGTGATAAAGTAAAAAACTATATTTATAATTTACATAATCTTTTTTATCTATGCTAGTATACTTTAACATTCCATTAATTGCTTCTGTTCTATTATCAGACCATTTCATTGCATCTGTTACTTTTCTAATATCTGCCCCTGGCACATCTAAGCCATATGCAACTTTTCCTAAATCTATAACATACAAAGATGGATTTTGAGTTTTTCTTATTTCCTTCATTAAATATTTTGTAGCTGTAAATGGTTGTGATCCAGAAGATAAATTCCATGTAGTATAACCATATTGTTTATATGCTAATGTTGTATTAAATGAACAATACACAGTACTTGCACCAATGTATGCTACATCAATAGTATTTTCTTGTTCATTATACACATAAGACATTATATGATTATCTAACCAAAGAAAATTAACAAGAAAATACATTAAAATACAAAAAATAAGCACAAATATAATTGTTTTTAATAAATTTTTGTTCATTTCTTACCTCTCCTTTTAGAATTCCCCATAAATAAATGCTGTTGCATCATAGCCTTCCCCATAGCAACCAAAAATTATAATTGCAAATATAAGACTAAATAAAACTAACCATCTAAATACTATATTTTGCTCAAAAAATTTTTCTCTAACATCTTTAGAACGTGCTATTATTTCTACTACAAGTAATATTAGTATAGCTATAAATAAAACTTTTGCATCATAACCATCTAAACCAATTATTTCAGGTCTCAATTCTAAAAATTCCTTATTAAACATTGTTTGTACATTCCATACAAACATATTAGAAATTATAGCAATCGCATGTGGAACACTACTTGCTCTAAAGAAAATCATTGCAAATGAAAATAACAAATATGTTCTTATTGATTGGTATAATTTATAACTAAATACATCTTTATTAATTCCTAACTTTTTATTAATTTTATCCGAAATTGGTTGTAGCAAGTCCTCTAAAAGCATAAAAATAAATTGCAATAATCCAGAACCTATAATATATGTATATGCTCCACCATGCCAAACACCTATAACAATCCACATAATTAACATAGATAAATACATAGGTATTTTCTTTCCAACTTTCTTTCCGAATTTTTCTTTACATTTTTTAGTTAAATCTTGAATATCCTTCGATTTTTGTAAAGGATAAAATACATAATCTCTTAGCCACGCACCTAGTGTTATATGCCAATTTCTCCAAAATTCTGTAAGAGTTTTCGAAAAAAATGGTAATGTAAAATTTTCTGGTAAACGTATTCCTAAAATTTCTGATATCCCCATTATAACATCTATTGAACCCGAAAAGTTAGTATATAATTGCATACTAAATGCAAGTGCTGCAACAATTGTATAAGCACCACTAAATATATTCATATATTTATATACAGCATCTACATAAATACCTAATCTTGCAGAAATAACAAGTATTTTAAATAGTCCCCATAAAATACGAAGGAAACCTTTTCTCATCCTATCAAAATCAAATTTATGTTCCTTATATAAATCATCTTCAATTGAATCATATCTTATAAATGGACCTGATGTTAAAATTGGGAAATACGACATAAATAAAGCACATTTAAATATATTTTTTTGTGCTTTACATGTTCCCCTGTAAATATCTATTAAATAACTAATCATAATTAATGAGTAATAACTAATACCTATTAGCGAATTTTGCTCTACTAAAGCCAATCTATAATCGCTATTTATACCGTTTTAATATAGAATTTATAGGTTCTATAAATAAGTTTGTATATTTTAAATAAAATAGTTGACCTATTATAATAAATATACCAAATACTAATAAAATTTTTCCTTTTTTAGTATTACTATGTTCTTCAATTTTTCTACCTAATAAATAAGTTGGTACTAAAACCACCAATGCTTGAATTATTGTACTAATATGTAAATTATCCCAAAATAAAAAAATCACACTTGATACTAATAGAACAATCCATTGAAACTTTTTTGGTACTATAAAATAAATTGCTAAAGTAATAAAGCAAAATATTATAAAAACAAATGATGTAAGACTCATAACTCTTCCTCCTCTAATAGTTCAATTAATCCAAGTTCCCACATAAGAAAACAAACCTTTTTACCATCAAAAAGAATCGCTTCCTTAGGTTCCTTTACTAAAAAAGCTCCATCTTCTTCTAACTCTTTAATTGTTTTTTCAATATTTTTTACACAATAACATGTATGATACAAGTATTGTCTCTTTTTTACTATATTTTCTACTACTTTACCACTTATAAGTTCTATTCTTAAACCATCTTTCATGGTCAACATACATAATTTTGCTTCTTGATTCCTATCATACACTTCTGGACTTATGTTTTTAACATCAAAATATTTTTGTATTTTTAATACTGTAGCATCAATATTATTTGTAGCAACTCCTATATGATGAAATTTCATGCATTTCACCTACCCTATTCTAGAAATAATAATATCTACCATTTCTCCAACGTTTTTCATAGTAGTTACTTCATTCATATTAAACTTCATTCCAAATTCATTTTCTATTGCAACAATTAAGTTAATATGCTCTAAACTATCCCAGTCCTCAATATCCTTTGATGTTGTTTCTGGTTTTACTACAATACTTTCATCATCAAATATATCTCTAAATACATTATTTAATTTTTCATAAATTTCTTCTTTTTCCATTATTCTTCCACCTCTATAACATTATTTTTATTAGTATAACTAGAAATATCTAATTTATATATCTTATTTCCTTCATCATCACATGAAATTTCTTCAAATCCTTGTAGATTATAAAAATCTTTAACCATTTTATTTTTTAATGTTGGATAATAATATCCATATATTGTTTTAATATTTCTTTCCTTCGCTTTTTTTACTAAAGTATCCATCATGGCAAATTCCATATTTCGTTTTAGCACTCTACAACTCATAATCCACAAATCTATATGCAATTCATCGTTATTTTTTATATTTCCAATAACAACACTAATAACGCCATTATCTCCAAAAATATCCTCTAATTTACCATATATTTTTATATAATTATCATCTTGCGCAACTGCTTCAATATCTGCTAAAGAATATCTTTTTGTTGTTAAATTAAATTGATTACTTTTATTGCTTAATTGTGATATTCTTTCTAAATATATAGGATCAAATGTTTTAATTTGTGCTTTCATTTTTAAAGAAAGTAAATAATCTTCATAATTTTCAAAAGTCGCCATCATTTGGCTTCGTTTCGCATTATCTTTATACATTTCATTTTTCTTTAAATCTTCAGTTGAAAAATTCGTCATTTCAAAATAAGCATTTTTATCTATAATTTGTATATAGTTTTCTGGTGTATCTATTTCTGGTATAGATATACCTTCTATATAGTTCCTACAAATTTGCCTTTCTGCTGGGTTATCATCTACAAAAACAAAACTATCTGCACCTAGGTTTAATTCTTCTGCAATGTCTTTAATGTTTAAATTTTTAGGATTCCAATTTGCTTTAATTATAATAAAATCATCTGGTTTTAGTGTACCTGCTGGATGGTTTAATCCAGCTATTGCATTTTCGTATTCATTTTTCGAGTTTACATTTAACAGTATACCTAAATTTTTATATTCTTTTAAATAGTTTTGAAATTCTGTATATACTTGTCCACTTGGTACTTCTGGGCCAATTGCTAAATTTTCAACTCCATCATCTCCTACAATACCGCCCCATAAGGTATTATCTAAATCTAATACAAAAGCCTTTTTATTTTTTCCATAAATAGATTTAATAATATTTGCTATATTAAAGGATAAATATGGTATAGCTGGTACTTCCATAGCGTATTTATACATATGCCAGTAAAATTGATTTGCCCATTTATCTAACCCATAACTTGCAGATATATAGTTTATATCGTTAATAAAGAAGTTTTTTGTATTTTCTGCATAATCGTAAAATTTTTGATTTAGCTTTGTAACAAAATTTGTTCTACCATGAGAATCACTTGCATCTTTATTTCCTAACAAACGATAATACGGATATTCAAAGTTATTTTGAATAATTGTAGCACTAAATTTTGAAAATAATTTAGTCCATATTGTTTCAAATTTTTTATACTCTGTTTCTAATTTTTCTCGTATAGTGTTTTTATCATCATAAATATTTGGCCATTGTATGATATTTCTGTTTGTTGTATGAATATATATAATGTCTGGATTGAAATTATCTAATTCATCATTTCCAAACATAGCATCTTCATAAAATTTATTATATTCTGATTCATAAAATTGTGGTTTTATGCCATAGTTTAATAGGAATAATTCTAACATATTTTTTATTTCACTAGTAGTAGAGCCTCCTAATATAGCTATATTTTTCTCTATTAAACCTTGTTTTTGCAATAATTCTCGTTTTATTTTTTTCTTATTTTTCATTAAATAAGATACATCAAACGGATATTCCAATTCTTTCATTAATCTCTACCCCATAATCGTTTTAATTTTTCCTTTTAAATCGCAAGTTTACGATAATATCGTTATAGCATATAACAAGTCTAAAATCAAGTATTTTTTTGATGTTTTTTGTCGACCAACATCTCTTACTTATATAGTATTTACTCCCCTATTATAATTATACTTAATATATAGCAAATTACAGATTGAATTGAAGTATCCGCAACTTTGAAAGAAATACTTCTTTGCAAGAAATTTTTTTTAATTTTTTCAATGTATTTAATTTTTATGAAGTAACAGATATTATACTCAAGGTAATTTCATCAAATATTACAAAATTATAATTTTTTATGGAATGCCCCTGTATTATACTCTTTTGAATTTGCCCTTTACAAAAAAATATACAAAAATAAGTTTTATCGTATGAAATACAGAAATATAACAATTGTTCATATTTCAAGTGATTATAAAAGCATATTATAAGATAAACTTACAGTACCAGCACCTAAAACTAAAAGTAATCAGCAATTATGCTTTACATAAAATTGCATTTTTGCGCAATT
>CANRBJ010000012.1 GCA_947628815.1 uncultured Clostridia bacterium
AATCGCTAAAGTCTGTAATACAGTATTTAACTGTGTTACAGACTTTTTGTCTATTCTAAACTGTCAAACTTGAGATTTTATATGTATTATTGTAAACTGTCAAGTCATTAAATAAAAAAATAGCAACGAGGAATAAATTTTCACTTCATAAAATATTATTACTATTAAAAAAAACTTACGAAGGCATACAAGAAACCTCCTTTAACAAAGGGCTTTCCTGCTAAGCTTCGTAAGTTTTTTTGCTTATTTTTATTTTGTTGCAATGTATCTTGTAAGGTCTACTAATTTGTTTGAATATCCCCATTCGTTATCATACCAAGCAACTAGTTTTACAAATGTATCTGTTAGTGCAATTCCTGCTGTTGCATCGAATATTGATGTATGTTCATCGTTTACGAAGTCTGTTGAAACAACTGGATCTTCTACATATTCGATAATTCCTTTCATTTCATTTTCTGATGCTCTTTTTACTGCTGCACATATTTCTTCATATGTTGCAGATTTTGCAAGGTTACATGTTAGGTCTACTACTGAAACGTCTGGTGTTGGTACTCTAAATGCCATACCTGTTAATTTTCCATTTAGTTCTGGAATAACTTTTCCTACTGCTTTTGCAGCTCCTGTTGATGATGGAATTATATTTGCAGCAGCTGCCCTTCCTCCTCTCCAGTCTTTTTTAGATGCACCATCTACTGTTTTTTGTGTTGCTGTTGTTGCATGTACTGTTGTCATTAATCCGTCTTTTATTCCAAAGTTATCGTTTATTACTTTTGCAAGTGGTGCTAAACAGTTTGTTGTGCATGATGCATTTGATATAATATTCATACTTGGATCATATTTGTCGTTATTTACTCCCATAACAAACATTGGAGCATCTTTTGATGGAGCACTTATTATTACTTTTTTTGCTCCTGCATCTATATGTGCTTGCGCTTTTTCTATTGTTGTAAATACTCCTGAACATTCTAAAACATAGTCTACTCCATCTGCTCCCCAAGGAATGTTTTTTGGATCCATTTCGTTATATACTTTTACTTCTTTTCCATTTACTATTAATTTACCATTTTCTTCTCTTACTTCTCCATTGAATTTTCCATGTACTGAATCATATTTTACCATATAAGCCATGTAGTCTGCTGCAATAAATGGATCGTTTATTGCTACAACTTCTACATCTCCTTTTTGTAATGCTGCTTGGAATGCTAAGTTTCCAATTCTTCCAAATCCATTAATTCCTATTCTAATTGACATTTTCAATTCCTCCAATTCCGATACTTTTTGTATCTTTTTAATTTTGTCCATTTTTGAACACCTTTATTCTATAATAAAAAAGAATACTTTTCAAGTATTCTTTTTATGTTTTTTTCCTATATGAATTTATCTATCTAATTCATCATTTTCTAATACATATTCTACTGGTTCTATATTTTTGTTTACTTCTTGTACTGTTTCTCCCCTATCTTTTGCAACTTGTGCTTGTGCTATTTGTATTCCTTCACGAATTTCTTCTAGTTGCATTTTATTAAATTTCCTTTGTTCTTCTGATATTTTATTAGTATATCCATCTTCTTTGCCAACAAATTTTTGATAATATCCTTTTTCTGGATTCCATCCCATTTTTATTACCTCCGTTTATACAGCTATTCCTTCTGTTACACATACAAATTCTTTAAATTTATCTAAATATACATTGTTTTTATCTTTCATATTTCGAAACTCTAATAGTACTAATGCTTCATCAACTGGAAATCCTCGTCTTTCTGGTCTATTTAAAAGCATTCCGCCAAAGTTGTCTACTAGTTCTAGAATATCGCTTTCTTTTTCTCTTGGAGTACTTCCACTATATCGATTTACTTCTTCACATATTTTGCAGAATCTTTTATCAAACCCTAATGTTTCTAAGTACTTTGCGCTTTCTTTTGCATAAGATTGTATTTGGGAAAAGTCTTTTGCATCTATTGGTTTTTTGCAAGAACATAAAAGTGATGCTGTTAAAACTAAATTTCTATCTACATCAATTTTCATATCATCAATGAACATTCTTGCAATTTCTGTCTTGAAAATAACAGAATTATCGAAGAAAATATTGGTTCTTTTTTTCAGATAGTATACTATTTCCATTTTCTTTATATAGTCTGTTTCAGACAATATATAATCTGCAAATGTTTCCATTTTTTCCTCCTAATCGATATTAGCATTGGTACTTATTTATTCGCTTTCATTATAGTCTAAATATTCAAATATTTCAAGTATGTTATGAAAATGTCATATGATTGTAACATGCTTGAATTATTTTGCTTGTTTTAAATTTAATTTATCTATTTCTTCTTCTAGTTTTTCAATACTAGATTCATTATAAATTATATAATCTGATTTTTCTTTAATGTATTCATTACTTTTTTGAATATTTAAACGTTTTTTGGCTGTTTCTTTATTTATATTATCTCTATTACATATCCTTTCAATTTTTTCTTGTTCTTTTGCAATTACCCCTATAACCAAATCACATATTTTATCAAGTTCCGCTTCAAAAAGTAGCGGTGCATCTATAATAATTAAATCTTCTGTTTGTAATTTTTGTATTCGCTCTTTTATTTCTTTTACAACATAATTAAATGTAAGTTCATTTAATTTTTTTCTTTTTTCATCATTTTGATAAATTTCATTTGCAAGATCTTTTCTTTTTAATTCGCCATTTGAATCTACAATATTTTTTCCAAAATACTTTATAATAGCATTTAGATACATTGTTCCTTTTTTAGATAATTGTCTTGCTATTTCATCTGCATCTATAATAAATGCTTCATATTTTTGTTTTAAAATTTTACAAATAGTTGTCTTTCCTGCTCCTGAACTACCGGTTATTCCTATTATTTTCATCGCTGTAACCTCTTTATATTAATTTAGTAATAGCATTTCTTGCCATCTCATCGCACCTATTGTTATATTCATTATCAGCATGTCCTTTTACTTTAATAAATTCTACCTCGTGAGTTTTTGTTAACGTATATAATTCTTCCCATAATTCTTTATTTTTAACAGGTTGTTTATTAGAATTTTTCCAGCCATTTTTTAGCCATCCATATATCCATTTTTGGTTAAATGCGTTAACCACATAGGCACTATCACTATATAATTTTACTTTACATTTGAATTTTAGTAGTTTTAATGCTTCTATAACTGCGGTTAATTCCATTACATTGTTAGTTGTATTCTTTAATGCTCCAGATATTTCTTTTGTATTGTTTTTGTACATTAATATACTTCCCCAACCTCCTGGTCCAGGATTTCCAGAGCATGCACCATCTGTGTATATAATAACTTCTTCTTTCATCTTTTCCTCCGCAATAACAAAAATATTTATAAATTTTGATATAATATTTGAAAAATATTACAATATATGATATTATAACAATAAATTGCAATATTTTGCAATATAGGAGGAAAAGTTTATGAATAAAGTACTTGGAATTGTTGCTGAATATAACCCATTCCATAATGGTCATTTATATCATATTAACGAATCAAAAAAAGCAGTTAATGCCAATTATTCAATTGTCATAATGAGCGGAAACTTTGTTCAACGTGGTGATACTTCTTTAATTGATAAGTGGTCTAAAGCACAAATGGCTATTCAAAATGGCGTTGATTTAGTACTTGAATTACCTCTATTATATAGCATATCTAGTGCTGAAAATTTTGCAGAAGGTAGTATTAAAATTTTAAATTCACTAAATATTGTAGACTACCTATCTTTTGGTTGTGAACTTTGTGATGTTAATATTTTAAATGAATTTGCCAATGTTTTATACCACGAACCAAAAGAATTTGTTTCTGTATTAAATCATGAGTTAAGTAAAGGTTTTTCATATCCAAAGGCAAGAGAAAATGCTTTATTAATGTATTTAAACGATATTAGAAAATATGCAAATATTTTATCAAGTCCAAATAATGTTCTTGGTATTGAATATTTAAAGGCTTTAAAAAAATATAAAAGTACAATTACTCCAATTAGTATAAATAGAAATAAAGTGGATTATAACAGTACTGAAATTGTTGATGGTTATGCCAGTGCAACTGCTATTAGAAAAATCGCAACAACAAGCGATGTTTGGAGTTTAAGACGTGTTATGCCAAAATCTTCTTTTGATATTATGTATGAATGCTTACGTTCTGGAAAAACTGTTTCAAGCCTTGCTAGGTTTGAACGTGAAATTATATATAACCTAAGAAGAATGAGTATTACTGAAATTGCAAATCTTCCAGATGTTTCAGAGGGGTTAGAATATGCAATAAAAAATGCCGCTAATTCTTGCAATACAATTGATGATTTATTAAGTATGATTAAAAGCAAACGCTATACTATGACACGTTTAAAAAGAATTTTAGTTTACTGCTTACTTGGTATAACAACTAAAGATATACAATTATCCAAAAAAGCTAACCCATATATACGCGTTCTTGGGGTTAATGAAAAAGGAAAAGAACTTTTATCTGGAATACATCATGCAAACCCAAAACTTGATATTATTACTTCTGTAAAGCAATATATGGATTCTTCTAATAATAAAGTTTTAAAGGCAATGCTAGAAAAAGATATTTTTGCAACAGATGTATATACATTAGGCTATGAATATGATTCTGTTAGCAATTTAGATTTTACACATCCATTAATAAACTTATAGAGGAAAATACAAAAAAAATATTTTCCTCTTTTTTTATTCGATATTTTTAAATTTTATTTTTTGTTTCTTTCAAGAATAGCTTTTACAGTTGGAAACTCAAATTTATTTTTTTCATTACCTTCAGCTAATGGATTAGGAAAAAACATATTCTTCTTTATTAAAAGCAAATTAACATCTATATTGACTATATTTTCAATTAAAGGACTACTATTAACTGATACATTTTCTGTTTTAACTTGTCTTAAAAATTCAGATGCATTTTCACTATTATTTGTAAATATACTACTACTATATCCCGAAGTATTAAAGTTTATTTGTGCAATCGCCTCTTGTATATCTTCTACTTCAATATAATCTTCAAATGGTACTTTTAAACCTCTTTTTATATATATATCTATATTTTTTTCTTCTGTTATTATTTTTTTTATAAAAGCTAAATTTGTTAAATCTTCTATGTATAAATCAAAAGAATTGTAACCTTTGCTAATTACTTCCACTTTTGATTCTTTTCTTATTTTATTTTGAAAATTTCTATTTCCAATAGCAATTACCTTATTTATACTAATATTATTTGAAAGCAATTCTTCTACTCTGCTTGTATAAAGTATTTGTATCAATTTTTTATCTATGTTATATGCCTCTAATATTCTTTGTACTAATATTACAATTAATTCATTTGTAGCTTTCATATAGTTAGATTGGCTTGTTATAATAAGGCTATTATGTGTTAATATTGCTTTTAAAATTAATTCTAACATACAATATGTATTTCCATCATATATAAGACATATAGTTCCTAAATTATCTGTTTGTTTTCCTTCTAAATAATTGTTTTCATTTTTTTTCATATATATAACTTTTCTATAAACATCTTCTATATTATTTATCTCATTTTTTAGTTTTTGAAACATATTAAAGTTTATTTTAAATCCATTGCCGTTTTTTATATCTATTTTGTTTGCTTTTTCTATAATATTTTTACTTTCTTGTAGTAGTTCAAATATTTTTTTAGCTATTTTTTTACCATCTATATTTATTTCCATATTAGTATGAGCCATTGTTGCATTTCTTAATACTTCTGTTATATTATCCATATTATCTTTCACTTCTTTCATCATTTTCTTTTTCTATTTCATTAATAACAGATTGTAATATCTTCTGCTGTTGTTTATTTAATGATGATAAATTAACTTTAGAATTTTGTATTCCCATTTGTTTTAATGCTTTTTTTACTTGGTACCTTATATGGGCGGTTGCTCTTTGTTTTTGTTCTTCGGTTAATCCTTTTTTTAATGGCGAAGATAATAAGTCGCCTATTTTTATTTTATCTTTATCTTTGCTATATATAATAGCAATTCTTGCTGTAGCCATTACTTTTGTACTATCTGGATTAAATCCGTATTTTCTTGCTATACTATTTATTATGCTTTGTGATTTTGGAAGATTTTCTTCATCACTATCCTTGCTTAAATCTGCTAAATTCTTTCTTCCGCGTTTCTTGTTCCATTCTTTTCATAGTTAATAGAACTGTACTTGAGATATTCGTTCCATCATATACAGGAACATCATCTTGATGAATATATAAGTTTTCATATTTAGATTTTACAATTTTATCTCGTTGTGCAATAGTATATTGTACATTGGCATCTGTATACGGGCGTGGTAACTTATTTGTACCTTTTACGCTTACTATATCATTATCTTGATGTATTGTTTTATCATATTGTATTGCATCTGCAATGTCATTATACCCTAAACCTATTGTTACTTTTCCTAGCAATAGTGCATCATATTGTTCTTTAGAAATGGTTCTATTTTCCAATAATTCTTTATATACTTTTTCATCTTCTTGCATTAAATCTTTGGCTGCTTTTTTATAAACTTCTAATATATCAGCAGTTAATCCTTCTCTTCCAACATTAGGATGCTTTTTTTCATATAACTTAAATATTCTATAAGGTATTTCAATATTATCAAAACAACCTGTATATTGATTTCTCCAAAACCAACTCTGTGCAACTATTCTTCCTTCATTATCTCTTACACAAAATACTCTACCATCTGGAGATACTACACTATGTTCCATACTTGTTTGTCCTGCCCCATGAATTTCTTGGCAACAATCTGTTAGTGTTCCAATTGTTAATGCTAATGGATCATCACATCTAAGCATTTCGTATGTATATCCATTTGTTTTTCCTTGTATTCGTGGAATACTTGAAAAATCTCTTGTTTCTCCTTCGTTGAATAAATTTTGTATTGTTTCAAAATCTTTTTGTGAATATCCAACTATTTTTGCTTGTTCTGCAACTCCTTCATTTCCAACTTCAACATCTGAATATCCAATGTTTTTAATATAATCTTGTGCTACATCAAGAGTTAATCTTCTACCTATATTTGTTCTTACAATATCTTTAAATTGTCTTTGCATAGTTGCAATATTTTTTAAGTATTCTGGATTTGATAATATTTCTTCTATATTATCATTAAAGAATCTTACAAAATCAAGATTATATTCCATTGCAAATGAATCGAATATTTGATGAGCTTTTTCTGGCGTTAAAATTTTTGATATTTTAGCTCTTTCTAGGGTTTCTCTTAGTATTTTTACACTTTCTTTGTTCTTTTGCTTGTCTATGCTTAAAACATATTTGTTCTCATCATTTAAAGTATATGCTTTTTCAAATAAGCTTTTCATTTCTTCAAATTTTTGTTTAAATTTTACGTTACCTTTATTCCATCTATATAAATCAAATTCGTCATTAAATAAAGACATTACTTTTTCATATTCCTCTTGTGATAATTCTTTGGGTATATCAGTAAATAATTTCATAGTTTTATTAAACCCATCATCATCATCTTGAAATACTCCCATAGCATAAGATGCCTTTAAAATTGCTGTTTTACCATCATCATTTAAGTTATAATCGTCTATTTTCATTAGTTTCGACCATCTTTTGCTATTGCTAAGAAAACTATCTATTTCGTCCTCTGGAAAGTATAGCATAACAATATGATGAGGAATGAATCTTCCTCCTGTAGATTTATACCAATTTTCTAATACACTTTCCCTATGGTTTTCTACCATTTCTTCAATAGCTTTTGGATATCTTGTTCCTAATTCTAATAGTGTACTACTATCAAATCTTTTAAACAATTCCTCATACTGTTTAGCAAAAGCTCTACTTAAATCCTTTTTATCTAAAAATTCTCTCCATTCTGGATGTTCCTTTATTAGTTGAAAACTAATATCAGCTACATCTTCAATCACACCTACACAATATTTTCTAATAATTTTATTGTCATAGAATACTTCTTTCAATTCATTAGGTGAATTTTCATCTAAAAACATTTCTGGATATTTCTTTTTAAAAAATTCAGGTACAGTTTCATCATATGATGATTTTCTATTCAAAATATTTTCTTCAATATTATCTTGTACTGCTATTTTTCTTTCTTCAATACTTTGACCTTTGAATATATCAGCATTAACATCTTCTAAGTATTTTCCATATTCTTGTGCTAAATCCATTATCGTTTCTTTAGTTAATATATCCCATATGCTATGTTTTTTACCTTTTCCTTCTAAGCTTATATGCACTTCTTGTGCCAATTTTGTTTCTAAAAATCCAACACTAATATCTTTAGTAAGTATTATTTCCTTTATTTGTGGATTTTGTTTAATATCTTCAAAAGATAATTTTCCTTTGTAGAACTTATTTCGTAATTCTTCATCAATTTCTTTTGGAAGAAATAACTCTGGATGCTTTTTCTTAAAACTTATTGGTAACTTTTCAAAATAATCCATACCTCTTTGTTTTATTTCCATATATATAGCTTGTTCTATTGTTTCTGTTATACTTTCAACTGAAACTTCATTTTTAGTTGATATTTCAATATTGTCTAAGCATTTTCCATAACTTGCACATATTTTTAAAAATTCTTTTTGGCCCAGTTGTTCTGAAAGGTATTGAGCCATATTTACAGTATTATTTATTCCACTATTAGCATTTCCATATTTATCATATGTTGTCATAATTTTTTCAACTGTCATTGTTTTTAAAAAAACTTTACTTAAATCTTTTCCTTGTAATAATTGTATTAACTCTGGATTGTTCATTACATCTTGTGCTGAAATATGACCAAAATAAAATTTTCTTTTTATTAATGGATCAATATCTCCATCTATAAAAATTTCAGGGTGTTCTTCTCTAAATTTTCCTTGTATAAAATCATAATTCGGATAATATCCACTTTGAAATGAACCTCCTACATCTCTTGCACTAAGTAATATTTCATACATACACTCTTTAAATTCTTCATAAGTTAGTTTGTTATCTATATTTAATTTTGGATTTCTTTCTTCTTCATGTGCAAATAGTGTAAGATATATATCATCGTCCCACATTGGATGAGAAAACATTCCTCCTGTTTCCTCATCTAATGCAATGATATTATCTATTCCATATTTTTGTATAAAATCTTTCTTGCAATTTCCATATTTGCCCATATTTATTAATTCCATAGGTGTTTTCTTAAGCATTTGTCTTATTTTATATAAATCATTAGTAACTTCTAATAATTCTGACAAATCTTTTTTACCATATAATAAAAGTTGTTCTAATCCTAACTTCTCCATAAAATGCTCCTTTGTGCTATATTTCTACATAGTTTATACAAAAAATTTTATTTCTTTATAAAATCAATGTTCTTCTTATATTTTAGATTCTTTTACATATACTAGTATAACATATTTTATGTAAAAATAACAGCCATATTTCCATTTATATTTGTTAGACTGTTATTTTTCAGACTATTTTAAAAAATCTTACGAAGTTTAGCAGGAAAGCCCCTTTAATTTAAAGCGAAACCTTTTATAAGATATTCTTTTAGTATTTTATTTGCCCAAGTTCTAAATTTTATAGCTGGTTTTGAATTTGCTCTAAATCCAATTGAAATTATCATATCTAAATTATAATAACTTGTAAAATACTGTTGTTTTCCGTTATTACCCATATGTGCAATTTTTGCACATATGCTATTTTCCTCCAATTCCTCATCTTTATAAATATTATTTATATGTCTTGTAATTCCAGTTCTGTCTATTTTAAATAAAAAGGTAAGAGGAAAATAGTTCATATTTTCCTCTATTTTTTGCTTTTCTAGAATTTACTATTTACAATTATTACATAAGCTGTCGTTTACATTATAATTGTTTACACTATTAAATTCTTTTAAACAACAGCTTTTTTCATTGTTTAAGTTATTATTATTCATATAAAATTTCTTTTGTGCTAGTTTATCTTGTACTCCACGCAAAGCTTCGCCAAATCTTTGGAAGTGTACTACTTCTCTTTGTCTTAAGAAACGAAGTGGTTCTATTACATCTGGGTCATCTTTGCATAAATCAATTAGTTTTTCATACGTTGCTCTTGCTTTTTGTTCTGCTGCTAAGTCTTCTTGTAAATTTGCAATTGGATCACCTTTACATGCTATATATGCTGCTGTAAATGGTACTCCTGCTGCTGATGAAGGATATACATCTACCCCATGGTCGGTATAATATGCTCCTAATCCTGCTCTTTCTATTTCTTCTGGTGATACATCTTTTGTTAATTGATGCACAATTGTTCCTACCATTTCTAAGTGAGCTAGTTCTTCTGTTCCTATATCATTTAATATAGCTTTTGCTTTTTCATCTGGCATACCAAATTTTTGTGATAAATACCTTAAAGAAGCTGCAAGTTCTCCATCTGGTCCACCGTATTGTGATATGATAAATTTAGCAAGTCTTGGGTTTGATTGTTTTATTTTAATTGGATATTCTAATACTTTATTATAAGTCCACATTAATAATTCCCCCTTTCCCATGGCCATGGTTCTTCTAGCCATCTCCATTTTTTACAAGGGTAATAAATGGAAAGTGGTCCAAACATTTTTTGATATTTATCTTCTAATTCTTTTAATTTTTTGCAATATTCCCTATGCAAGCAAAGTGCTTTTTCATCATCTGGATGAGTGTCTAAATATAGTCCAAGTTCTATTATTGAAAACTTATATGATTTTATTTTTGTAATCATTTCTTCTCTCATTTCGTTCTTGCATGCACAACTCATATTTTCTTCATCGTTATTGCAACCACATCCACAATTTCTGTTTTCTACATCATTTTCTGACATTTGTTACACCCCTCCCCAATTTCATTTGTTTTTCTAATATATTCAATCTCTTCAATTGATTGACAAGGTACATATGGGCTTACTAATTCTGGAAAGATTGTTCCCATTTTTAATCCGATGCATGGTTTAAATGTTTTATCCATTGTTTGCCATGGAACATAACTTTGTGCAAGCATTGGATTTTCTGGAAATACAGATTCTTCTTCATCAAATCCACATCCACAATCACAATTGTCGTTATCATTACAACATTCAGAAGTTGATGCGACGTTGTTACATTTTTTCTCCATAAGATCATCTGAATAGTTTGAATAATTACTTAAGCAACACTTATGACAGTTACATCTTCTACGCATTATAATTCCTCCTTTTTTAGTGTATACTACATCTTATGACAAAAAAAGATAAAAGGTTACATTATCACCTTTTATCTTTTTTCTAATAACCAATCTAATACATTCTTTTTTCTGATTCCATTATAAGAGGTTTCAGGGTCTAAATCCATTGTTAGTAAGTATTTAGGATAGTGGTCTTTTATAATATCTAATGTTCTTATATCTCGTGTTTCTTCATTTCTTACTGTTTCTGCTACTTGATAATACTCAATACCTTTACTGTTTATTGCTACGAAATCTATTTCATATTCATCTACTTTTCCAATATATACATCATATCCTCTTCTTAAAAGTTCTAAATAGACAATATTTTCAAGTATATGCCCTCTTCCATCTTCTTTTCTACCTAATAAAAAATATCTTAATCCTAAATCAGAAACATAATACTTATCTCCTGTTTTTAAATATTGTTTTCCTTTTATATCATATCTAGTAGCTTTATAAAATATGAAAGATTCTGTTAATGCTGTTAAATAGCTTTCAACTGTATGTACACTAATTTTTCTTCCACTTGATGTCATTGTATCAGCTATTTTATTTGTAGAATATAAATTTCCAATATTATCTAACATAAAATTTATTATACTTTGTAACATTTGCATATCTTGAAATTTTTTTCTTGCCATAATATCTTTTAAAATTATAGAATCATATATTCCTTTTATATACATATCTATATCGTCCATACTATCTAATTTTAATGTGTATGGAAATGAACCTGTAGAAATATACTTTTGGTATAGCCTATCTATATTTTCATTTGGCAGTGCTAAGCTATATTCCTTAAATGATAAAGGTAGCATTTTTATTTCTATATATCTACCTAATAATAATGTTGCAAGTTCTCCAGAAAGTAAGTATGCATTTGAGCCGGTTATATAAATATCTGCATTTTTTTGAATATATAATCCATCTACTGCTTTTTGAAATTCCGGAACATTTTGCACTTCATCTATAAATATATAATTCATTTTTTTTGAATTCATTTTTTCTTTAATATAGTTATAAAGTTTTAAATAGCCATCTATTTCATAATATATTGGATCTTCTAAATTAAGTCTTATTATTTGTTCTTTCTCAACTCCGTTTTTTAATAAATATTCTATATATATATCAAATAACGTTGATTTTCCACATCTTCTTATTCCTGTTACTACTTTTATTAATTCTTTATCTTTAAATCTTATTAATTTATCTAAATATTCTTCTCTATTTATCATTTTTACCACCTAACATAAGTATATAGTGTAAATGATATTTTGTCAAGTTTTTGAAGTGTTAATGCAAAAACTTTACATTTTTCTGTCTTTTTTGCATATATTTTTCATTTATTTCATTACTTCACTAATAACTTTCGATAGATATTTCATACTTACCAAACATTGTTCCATTGTATTTCCTGTTGCTCCCACTTCTATAATGTTTGCAGCTTTTCCTAAATGCTGATTATATCTTGAATTACGCACAATAATTGGTCTAAACAATCCTGGATATAATTCATTTGCTTTTTCTTGTACTTTTATTGCAAATTTTAAATTATCTAGCCATCCTAAATGCTGCAATCCTCCTCCATCACTTCCAATTACAAACATAAGCTGTGCTGCAACTTCATCTCCTATCTTTACGCTTGGAGCATAGTTTGCATTGCTTCCGTACTGCATCTCTATGTAAATCTATTATCATTTGCGCTGAAGTTTGGGTATTTAATAAATTTTGTACTGTTAAAAGAGATCTATTATATGAGCCACTATATGCTGGATAATCGTGATAAGTTTGATCATGTATTACATTATAACCATATTCTTTTAAATAATTTTCTAACTCAGTTCCAACTCTTGCAACTGTATAATTCAAATCTGTTGTTCTGTAGCTTCCTGTCATCTCATAGTTAAATTGTTCTGTTGGTGTATAACTTTCACAAGTATGTGTGTGAAATATAACTATATCTTTATTGTTTTCTAAAGAAACATTTGGTATAAGCATATCACTTGTTATTTCTTTAGATGATTCATTTTTTATTTTTACTGTTCCATATTCTAAGTTATATTTTGGTGTTATATTATTTTCTTGAATTTCTTGTGTTGATACATCTGTTTTTGCTAATTCTTGCTCTTTATTTAATTCATCTTGTGCTACTTCTATATATTCGTCCTCTTCTTTTTCAATAATTAATTTATTCATCATTGGTAATTCTACACTTAACATTCTTCTTAGGTTTGATCCTCTATTTTGTATTTCTATTGTTCTATCTTTTTGTTTTATCTCTGGTAAAGTTTCTTCTAAACAACTTGTTAAATCAACATTTGCAATTTGTGTTGTTATTGATGTTTTTTTGTTTTGATAAAAGAATCTAGTAAAACTAATTCCAACCACAAGGATTGTTATTACTACTAGATATTTTATTACACTTCTTAAATTAATAACTGTTACATTTATCATATTTTTCTCCTTTGTCCGCTTTATATACTTTAATTATATTCATACAAATTTGAAAATATGATAAATGCCACATAACCCTAAAAATCTCTTTGTTTTAATTCCAAATAAATTGGTTTTTCTTCTTTTATCATAGTTGATTTACCATGACCTGGATATACTATTGTATCTTCTGGTAATGTTAATAATTTATTAGTTATAGAATCCATTATATCAACTATACTTCCTGTTGGTAAATCTGTTCTTCCCCAAGTTCCTCTAAATAATGTATCCCCACTAAATAGCATCTGTTCTTTTTCGCAATATAATGATGTACTTCCATTTGTATGACCTGGAGTAAGAATTACTTTAAATTCTAAATTTCCTAAATGAATAGTATCTTCATCATCAATTCTAGAATCCGCTTCTAATTCAATATCTGGCATACCAATATAGTAATTAAGAGTAACAGCAGGATTATTTATATTTTCGCTTTCAGTTCTATGAATTAGAATTTTACCACCATATTTGTTTTTTAACTCCATTACTGCTCCTGTATGATCTCCATGACAATGCGTTAAATAAATATATTTTAATTTTGACTGCAAAATTTCTAACATTTCTTCAATTTTTTCTACTTCGCTTGCAGGATCTATTACCATTGTTTCTTTTGTTTCTTCATCTACAATGATATAACAATTTGTTGGCTCTCCAAGTGTCGTATTTAATTTCAATCTTTTTAATATCATAATAAACACCTTCGTTATTTCTTTCTTTTTACTTCAAATACACTATCTACTTTTCTAATTGCTTTTAATGTTTTATTTAACTCTTCCAAATCTTCTACTTCAATTGTAATTTCTGTTACAATAACTCTTTCTTTATTTGCTTTACTATTAACTGCTATTAACTTTGTTTTAGAATCATATACTGCTTTAATAATATCTGCTAATAATCCTGTTCTGTCATTCGAATATGCTTCAATATCTACATTATAGCTAGATGCTTTTTCTTTATACCATTCAACATCAATTATTCTATCTTCATCTTGCAATAAATCTTTTACATTAGCACAATCTGTTGTATGAATAGATACCCCTCTTCCTTTTGTAATATATCCTATTATGTTATCTCCTGGAACTGGATTACAACATTTAGATAATTTTACTAAACAGTTATCAATTCCCTTCACTATAATACCACTTTTTGGTATATTAATTCTTGTCCTTTTTTGAGTTGAAAGTTCTTCAATTTTTTGTTCTATTTCATCACTTTTATTTACTTTCTTGTATTCCTCTAAAATTTTAGCAATAATTTTTCCTGAAGTTATTGCACCAAATCCTACTGCTGCATACATATCGTCTAAACTATTATATTTATATCTATCAAGGGCAGCTTGTACATATTCTTGTTTATGAAGTTCAGATGATGTCATTCCAATTCTTTTAATTTCTTTTTCTATTAATTCTTTACCCTTAACAATATTCTCTTCTCTTTGTTCTTTTTTAAACCAACTTTGAATTTTATTTCTTGCAGATGTACTTTTAATAAATTTTAACCAATCTCTACTTGGTCCTTTTGCATTATCAGATGTAATTATTTCTACAATATCACCATTTTTAAGTTTTGTAATAATTGGCATCATTTTTGAATTTATCTTACATCCTGTCATTCTGTGTCCCACTTGAGCATGAATACTATATGCAAAATCAATTGGCGTTGCACCTCTTGGTAATACCTTTATATCTCCTTTAGGAGTAAATACATAAACTTCATCTTCAAATAACTCTGTTTTTAGAGTATTTAAAAACTCCTCTGGGTCTTGCATATCCTTTTGCCATTCTAGTGTTTCACGAAGCCATGCTAGTTTATCTTCTTCTACTTTTACATTGGTTTTCTTTCCCTTAGCAAAGTTTGCCTCTTTATATGCCCAATGAGCTGCAATACCATATTCTGCTATTCTATGCATATCCCATGTTCTAATTTGTACTTCAAAAGGAGTTCCTTTTTCACCAATTAACGTAGTGTGTAGTGATTGGTACATATTGGGTTTTGGAACTGCTATATAATCTTTAAATCTACCTGGCATTGGATTATATAAGTCGTGTACAACACCAAGAGCTGCATAGCAATCTTTTACAGAATTAACAATAATGCGTAAAGCAAATAAATCATAAATTTGATCTAATGTACAATTATCTCTTTTCATTTTTCTATAAATACTGTATAAATGCTTTGCACGACCTGTTATTTCTGCTTCAATATGTTGTGTCTTTAATTCTTTTTTTATTTGTTCTAATATTCTTTCAATAAAAGCAAGTCTTTCTTCTCTTTTTCTATCTAAACCTTCTACAATTTCACGGTATTCTTCTGGATATAAATATTTAAAAGATAAATCCTCTAACTCCCATTTTAGAGAATACATACCCAAACGATTTGCAAGTGGAGCGTACAAATCCATAGTTTCTTGTGCATTTGCAATTTGTCTATCACGAGTTAGGTATTTTAGAGTTCTCATATTATGTAGCCTGTCAGCAAGTTTTATTAGTATAACACGAATATCCTTTCCCATTGCTAAAAACATTTTTCTATAATCTTCTACTTGTTGTTCTTTTAATGTTGTATAGTTTAATTTTCCAAGTTTTGTTACACCATCTACCATTTCAGCAATTTCTTCACTGAATTCTTTTACTAAATCATCATAAGTAACATCAGTATCTTCTATTACATCATGTAAAATAGCAGCACATATAGTAGCATCATCTAATTGCATGCAAGCAAGTGTGTAGGCTACTTGTAATGGATGTATAATATATGGCTCACCAGATTTTCTTTTTTGATCCCCATGGTTTGAAACAGCATAGTTATATGCCTTTGTAATTATTTTTGTATTAGTACGCCAGTTATTTTTTTTCATTTTAGATATAATATCATTTATTGTAGCCTGTGGCTCTTCTTGCATATTTATCCCTTCCTTTATATTGATTTCATAATATCCTTTAAATTCATTTGCACAGTTTCTTTACCATTAAAATTATTTATTTCTAGCACTCCAACTATATCTACTTTATCACCTATTTTATAGTCTTCCACTAAACTGCCCATATTGAACCCTATTGCATCTATTATAATATTATCATCTCGTAGTGTCAATTTTAAATGCTTTCCGTCTGTTAAAGCTCTAATTGAATGTATCCTTAAATCTTTGTATGCAAATAGCGGCATTTTATTTCCTTCTCCGAATGGCTCTAATTTTTGTAACTCTTTTACTGTTTCTGCTTTTATATCTTCTAAAGATAAAGTTCCATCTATATATATAACTCGTGATATTTCATCTATATGACTATTTTTTGCTATTTGTTCAAATTTTTCTTTAAATTTTTCAAAATTTTCTTCTTTTAAGCTAAGCCCTACTGCCATTTCATGTCCACCATATTTTTCTAAGTACTCGCTACATTTGCATAAAGCATCATGCAAATCAAATCCTGGTATACTTCTACCAGAACCTTTTGCAATACCGTCTTCAAATGAAACAAGTATACTTGGTTTAAAATAGTTCTCTGTAATTTTAGAAGATACAATTCCAATAACTCCATGGTGCCACCCTTTACTTCCTAATACAATGGTTGAATTTTTATCTTCGCTATTTTTTTCAATTAATTCTAATGCTTCATTTACAATATCTTTTTCAGTTTCTTGCCTTGTTTTATTATATTCATTTAACTTTCTTGTTAATTCTTTTACTTCATTTATATCATCAGATAGAAAAATGTCTAATGCTTCTGTTTCATGCCCCATTCTACCACAAGCATTAATTCTTGGTGCAATTCCAAAAGATATAGTATTAGAATCCACTTTACTATATCCTGTTGCTTCTAATAAATATTTTAGACCAAGATTTTTTGTCACATTCACAAGTTTTAAGCCTAGTTTTGTAATAACTCTATTTTCGTCCATTAGTGGAACAATATCAGATATAGTTCCAACACATACTAAATCTAGATATTTTAAATATTCTTTTTCATCTAATCCTAGTTTCATTCCAATTGCTTGAATAAACTTAAATACCACACCAACTCCTGCTAATTGATTAAATGGATATTTATTATCTTTTCTTTTAGCATCGATAACTGCTACTGCTTTTGGTAATTCTTCTAATGGTTCGTGATGATCTGTTATTATTGTTCGAATACCCAAAGAATTTGCAAATTCTACCTCCTCTATTCCTGAAATTCCACAATCAACTGTAATCATTAACTTATATCCGCTTTTTGCAATTTCTTCAATTGCTTCTTTATTTAAACCATACCCCTCTTCTAATCTATTTGGTATATGATGATCAACATTTATTCCTCTTTCTTCTAAAAATTTCTGTAAAACTGAAACACTAGTTATTCCATCAACATCATAATCTCCATAAATTATAATTTTTTCTTTTTTTGTAATTGCTTCTATAATAGTATCAACTGCAATTTCCATATCTGGTAATAAAAATGGATTATGGAAATCTGCTCGTGTAGGCTCCAAAAACTTACGTATTGTCTCTTCTTCAACAATTCCTCTATTAACTAAAATAGTTGCAAGTAATTTATCTATATTATATTTTTTACATATTTTATTAACTATTTTTTCATCACAACTATAATATTCCCATTTTTTATTCATATCAAATTTCTCCTAATATACATTTTGTATTATTGTATACTATTTTTTCATATTTTTAAAGAGATTTAATAGATTTTTTAATAATAAAAAAATGTATACTAAAACTAGTAATATTAACTATTTTAGTATACATCATAAATTATTTACTCAAACACTACCTGATTTGCTGAATTTAAGTTTAATTGTTTTTGTCTGTTTCCTAAAACACCATCTATATATACCTTTACTGTTATTGTTCCTATTCCACTAACTTCTACCTCAAAAGTATCATTTTTAGACTTTTCGCCTTGGAAAACAATATCATCATCACCAACTTTTACCATTACATCTACTGTTTTACTTTCTTTGTTTACAGTATTACCTGTCGTTTCTTTATATCCTCCTGTTATAGATTTTAAATTGATTTTTACTTTTCCTGTTTTTATTTGCTCAATTTTATTAACTGTAAGAATAACTTCTGTTCCTACATTTTGAGTAGAACCTGCATCTTTATCTTGTTTTAAAACTTTTCCATCTTCTTTTGTTTTATCTTCTTCATAAATAACTTGCTTTACCTTTAACTTACTATCTTCTATTGCTTTTCTTGCTTCTGCTTCTGTTTTTCCAATAACATATGGCATACTTACTTGTTCAATTCCTGTACTTACATGAATTTTTACTGTTTCACCTGCATTTGTTTGTGTATTTTCTTTTATTTCTTGGCTAACAACATATCCCGCTTGTATTTTATCATTATTTTCTTCAATTACTTCTGCAATTAAATTTGCCTCTTCTAACATAGTAATTGCTGTTTCTTTTTCTTCTCCTACAACTTTTGGAACGGTAGTAAGCTCTTGTCCCTTACTAATTACTACCTTTATTTCTGTTTTTTCTTTTATTTTATAATTATCTATATAGGCTGGATCTTGGCTAATAACATATCCTTCTGGTATATCTGGACTAAATTGTGCTTCTAGTTCAGTATAAACAAGATTTGCATTTTCTACTTGTATTTTCGCTTCTTCCCCAGACAATCCTGTTAAATCAGGGATTTGTACTTCTTTTACTGTTGTTAATTTAATTCCATAATATGTAACTAATATTGTTATAATAAATAATAAAATAGCACCTATAAAAAATGATAATACTTTATGTTCTTTAATAAATTTAGCAAATTTATTCTCATTCTTCTTTTTAGAATTTTCTTTAATATCTGCCTCTTGCATAGTTGGTATTTTTTGTGTTGGAAAATCATTTTCTGTATCCTTCATAAATACAAAATTTCCATCAGGGTTTTTTAAAGCCATATTTAAGTCATTAAGCATTTCTTGTGCACTTTGATAACGTAAATTTGTATCTTTTTGCATTGCTTTAATTACAATTTTGTTAACAGAACTTGGTATATTTGGATTTAGTTCAATTGGTTCTACTGGTTTTTCTTGCATATGCATTAAAGCTATTGAAACTGGTGTATCTGCATCAAATGGTACTTTTCCTGTTAGCATTTCGTACATAACTACACCTAAAGAATATAAGTCAGACTTTGCATCAGTATATCCTCCTCTTGCATGTTCTGGTGAAAAATAATGTACTGAACCAAGAGTTGTTCCAAATGCTGTTATTGTAGAATTTGATACTGCTTTTGCAATTCCAAAATCTGTTACTTTTGCTACACCATCCTCTGTTATAATTATGTTATGAGGTTTTATATCTCTATGAATAATGTTGTTCTTATGGGCTGCATCTAGTGCTTGTGCAATTTGTATTGCTACTTTTAACGACCATTTCCACGAGATTCTTCCTTCTTCTTGTATAACCTCTTTTAATGTCTTTCCTTGCACTAACTCCATAACAATATAATATAAGTTTCCTTCATTTCCTACATCATATACTGCTACAATATTAGGATTAGTTAAACTTGCAACCGCTTGCGCTTCTGAATTAAATCTTTTTATAAATTCTAAATCAGTAGTAAATTCATCTCTTAAAATTTTTACTGCTACATATCGGTTTAGCACTGTATCCTTTGCTCTATATACAGTAGCCATTCCACCATTTCCTATTTTTGCTATTATCTCGTATCTATTTGCTATTAATCTACCTTCTAAATTCATAATTCATCTCTCCCTGAATTTTAAAAATCTTTGAAATTTTTCCATATACTTTAATCATTATAAATAACTATTACTGTAATGTTATCATATCCACCCATATCGTTTGCTTTATTTACTAAAATTTCACTAGAATCATACACATCTTTTGTAACAATATCATATATTTCTTGTTCACTAACCATGTTGGTTAATCCATCAGAACAGATTACAATTGTATCTCCTTTCAAGAACCCCTTTACTAATGTATCTGGCTCAACAAAAGGTGTACACCCTAATGCTTTTATTAACATATTTTTCTTAGGATGATGAATTGCCTCTTCTTTTGTAATTGTTCCATCTTTTACTAATTCTTGCACATAGCTATGATCTTGTGTTAATTTGCGCATAAATTCTTTTCGAATTCTATATATTCTGCTATCACCTACATGCCCTATAAATGCCTTATTATTATATATTAAACAAACTTCTAAAGTAGTACCCATATTTTCTAATTCCACGTTTTGTTTTGCTTTTTCATACACTACCATATTTGCATATTCTATTGCACTTCTTATTAAACTAAGAATATTTTCTTTATCATGTTCAATTCCATCGAAATTTGATTCTATATATCCTTTAACTGCCATAGTTGCAAGTTTACTTGCAATTTCTCCACCGTTATATCCTCCCATACCATCAGCTAGCACATACATTTTTAGTAAATCATCACTAGTTGATAAATAGTAAGAATCTTCATTTATTTCCCTAGCTTTTCCAATATCTGATTTTGCAAAAACTTTCATTATTCCTCCTATTATTCTAGGTTCTTTCTTCTAAGTTGGCCACATGCTGCTTCTATATCAGAACCTAATTCTCTTCTTATTGTAGCCACAATTCCATTATCATTTAGGTAATCTCTAAATTTCATAATATTCTCATTTGTACTCTTGGTATACTTTCCATTTTCAATTTTATTTATTGGTATCAAATTAACATGGCATAGCATACCTTTTAGTAATTTAACCAATCTTTTTGCATCTTCTAAGGTTTCGTTATTGTCTTTTGCAAGTGCATATTCAAAAGATATTCGCTTATTTGTTTTTGCGATGTAATCTTTACAAGCTTTCATTAACTCTTCTATACTATATTTATTATTAACTGGCATCATTGAACTTCTTTGTTCATTAGTTGTTGCATGTAATGATATAGATAATGTGCACTGCAAATCTTCATTTGCGAAATCATAAATTTTAGGAACAATTCCACTTGTTGATACACTTATGTGACGTGCTCCTATATTTAGACCTTTTTGATTATTAATAATTCTAATTGCATTTAATACATTATCGTAATTATCAAATGGTTCTCCAATACCCATAAATACAATATTTGATATTTTCACTTTGCTATCACGTTGTACTGCAAGTATTTGCTCTATAATTTCCCCAGAAGTTAAATTTCTAACAAATGGTATTCCAGTTGATGCACAAAATTTGCACCCCATTTTGCAACCAATTTGTGACGAAACACATATGGAGTATCCATGATGATAACTCATAAGCACAGTTTCTATTGCATTTCCATCTAATACATCAAATAAATATTTTTTTGTTCCATCTGTTGATTCCTGTTTTCTTAAAATATTATAAATACATATAGAAAACTCGTTTTTTAATTTATCGCGTAATTCTAAAGATAAATTACTCATCTCATCAAAACTGGTAACATCTGTTGTATACAACCATTTAAAAACCTGTTCTGCTCTATATGGTTTTTCCCCTAATTTTATAAATTCTTGTTTTAATTCTTCTAAATTATAATCTTTAATGTTTTTCATAAATCTTTCTTTCTAACAAAATGATAAAATTCACTATTTAACTTATATCACAAAGGAAATATTTTTTCAATAGTTTTCGAAGAATTGTAACCTTTACAGTTACAATATAAGAAAATTGTCATTTTTTAGCGTAAACTTATTCTTGTTTTTTTCTTAAATAAAGGATACAATATACCTATATTATTATGGAGGTTAGCAAATGAAAAAAATATCAAAAGATAAATTGTATGAAGTAGATAAAGTTTCTAATTTTAGAGAACTAATTGACCGTTCTTACAAACTATATCCAAATAAAACAGCATTTATTTATAAAAAGAATCCAAAAGATACCACCTATATTTCACATACTTATACAGACTTAAAAGAAGATATCTCAAGTCTAGGAACAGCCTTAATCGATTTAGGATTACAAAATAAGCGTATTGCAATTATTGCACCAAATCGTTATGAGTGGTGTATTAGCTATCTTGCTGTTACTACATCTCGGAATGATTGTTGTTCCACTAGATAAATCTCTACCTAATAATGAAATTGAAAGTTCTATTATTCGTAGTGAAGTAGAAGCTGTTATTTTTGATCAAAAATATTTAGAAATTTTTACAACTTTACAAAACAATCCAAATTGTAAATTAAAATATTTCATTTGTATGGATTTTGAAGAAGATAAAAATAATGTACATTCTCTTGCAAAACTAATAAATAATGGAAAAAATTTACGAAATAATGGTGATACTAGATATGATCAAATTAAAATAGATAATACCTCTATGACTATTATGCTATTTACTTCTGGTACAACCTCTATTGCAAAAATTGTAATGCTATCACAAGCCAATATTTGTTCAGACATTTACTCCATTGGCTGTATTGCCAAAGTAACAAGTGAAGATACCTTCTTATCATTTTTACCTTTACACCACACCTATGAATCTACTACAACCTTCTTATATGGACTATTTTGTGGAATTACAATTGCATTTTGTGATGGACTTCGTTACATAGTTCAAAACTTAAAAGAATACGAAGTAACAGGATTTGTAGCTGTTCCACTTTTATTAGAAACTATGTATAAGAAATTACAAAAAGGCATACAAGAAAAGCATTTAACCTTTGCCATAAAAGTGCTATCTATTATTTGTAATTTCTTACTAAAATTCGGAATTGACATTAGAAGAAAAGTATTCAAATCCATTCTTAACGAACTAGGAGGACATTTACGAGTTATAATTTACGGAGCTGCTCCTATGAGCAAAGATGCCATTTGCGGTCTTAGTAACTTTGGTTTAAACTTATTAAATGGCTATGGTTTAACAGAAACCTCCCCAGTTGTATCTGCTGAAAACGATAAATACAAAAAACCGGGATCTGTTGCATTCGCCTTACCAAACATACAAATAAAAATAGACTCGCCAGATGAACAAGGTGTAGGTGAAATTGTAGTAAAAGGTCCAAATGTAATGCTAGGCTACTATGATAATGAAGAAGCAACAAACCAAGTCCTAAAAGACGGCTGGTTCTACACAGGAGATTTAGGCTATTACGATAAAGACGGCTACCTATTCATTACAGGTAGAAAGAAAAACGTAATCGTATTAAAAAATGGCAAAAACATCTATCCAGAGGAAATCGAAATACTTATAGCAAAACTACCATATGTAGCAGAAAATCTAGTTTATGGAGCACCAACAAAAAACAGCGATTTAGAAATAAACGCAAAAATCGTCTACAATACAGATCTAATGAAAGAATTATATCCAAACATAGAAAAAGAAAAATACAAAAACATAATCTGGAACGACATAAAACAACTAAACCAACAACTACCAAACTACAAACACATAAAAAACATAATAACAACCGACGAACCAATGATAAAAACAACAACACAAAAAATAAAAAGAAACGAAGAACTAAAAAAAATACAGAAAAATCAATAAAAATAAAAAAAATACTCTACACTCAAAGCGAAATAAGTAGTAATAAAATTTTATTACTACTTATTTCGCCGCTCCACACCAATTTTAATCATTACTACACATATGCTTCCTAGTCATCTCAAGCAAATTCAACTCCGTAAACCCAACAATCTGAGTCTTAGAACGATCCTTTTTCAAATTCTCCTTAAGAACACTAACAATCTTCTCCTTATGCTCCTCTTCCTTCATATCAATATAATCAATAATAATAATCCCCCCAATATCGCGTAACCTTAACTGCTTTGCAATCTCAATACTAGCCTCCTTATTCACAGTATACACCGTCTGCTCCAAACTCTTACTCCCAATATACTTACCAGAATTAACATCAATAGCAGTTAAAGCCTCAGTCTTATCAATAGTAATAAACCCACCACACTTAAGCCAAATCTTCCTATTATCCAACCTCTCCAATTGCGTAGCAATATTATACATATCAAAAAGACACTCATCATCTTTAAAAACCACACCAATCCCAGCAGAACTATCCTTAACAATCTCTTGAATCTGCTCATACTGCTTCTTATCATTAACAACAATACGCTCAACATCTTGATCAACCAAATCAACTAAAATCCTCTTAACAATACCTGGATTCTTATACACCAACTTTGGAAAATCCTTAACATCATCCGAAGCATTCTTAATCTCAATCCATTTTTCCTCTAAACACTTAATATCCTCAACAATCTCTTTTTCCTTCTTTCCAATAGCAGACGTTCTAACAATAATTCCTGCATTCTTTGGCATATTATTCTCAATTATTTTAATCAATCTTTTTTTCTCATTCTCATCCTCTATCTTTTGTGAAATAGTAATAAAATCCGCATCAGGCATATACACGCAAAATCTACCAGGTAAATTAATATGAGTAGAAACCCTAGCCCCCTTCTTATTGGTACTATCTCTCTTCACCTGTACCAAAATTGGCATACCAACCTTTACAACATCCTTTATATTACTCCTCTTAACAACTTCATCTGGCTTATTACTCTTAGTATCTAATTTAGGTAAAATATCTTTTAAATGAATAAAAGTATTCTTATTCTCACCTATATCCACAAAAGCCGCCTGCATACCTTGTAAAACATTTTGAATTCTTCCTAAATAAATATTTCCCTCTAATCTTTTAGTATCCTCATTTTCTAAATATCTCTCAATTAGATTTCCATTTTCTACTAGCATAATAGTCTTATTTTGCTGTTTATCCACATTAATAATGATTTCCTTCATGCAAATTCCTCTTTCTTCTTAATTGTATTTATTCATAGCAGTATCAATTCCATTTTTTACAATTTCCTCTACTGCCAAAACTGCTTTTTTTATCCCTTCTTCTAATAAAAAATACTCATCTTGTGCAATATGACCTATAACATAATTAATCATATCATCTTTATCTTCTGGTGTTCCAATGCCTATACGAATTCGTGGAAAATCTTGGCTTGCAAGTTCTGCAACAACCGATTTCATACCATTGTGCCCGACCTGCTCCACCCTTTTTTCGAATTTTTATATTTCCTTTTTCAACATCCATATCATCATACAAAACAAGTACATTATCACATTCTACTTTAAAAAAATTAACAAACTCTCGTACAGATTTTCCACTTAAATTCATAAAAGTTTGTGGTTTTATTAAAATCACCTTTTCTCCACAAATATTTCCACTTCCATAGAATGCATTAAATTTACTTCGATTTATTTCTACTCCACATTCTTCTGCTACTTTATTAACTGCATCAAATCCCATATTATGCCTTGTATTTGAATACTCTGGCTCTGGATTTCCCAATCCTATTATTAAATACATTTCTTTCTCCTATACTTTTATTATAACAAAATAAATTATATATTTTACACTTCTTCGGTTCCTTTTAGATACTCAATATATTCTTCTAAGCAAAACCCTTTTTCCTTTATTACTTTAGCATGTTCAGCACCTACATATCTCCAATGCCAAGATTCATAACTTATTCCTGTTATATCTTGCTTGTCCTTTGGATATCTTAAAATAAAGCCATAATCTTGCGCATTTTTTTGTAGCCAAGCAAAAGCTTTTGTATCCTCAAAATCGTTATCTACTTTATTAAAATCTGCTGCTAGTCCTAAGTTATGTTCACTCATTTCTGGTCTTTGTACTAACATTTGAGCTAACTTTTCTGCCTCTTCTTGGTCATTTCCTTCATTTTTATAATATTGTACCTTATTATTGAATAGTTCTTCTTGTCTATCATAAGTTCTATATGCTGATGCTACCCAAACATTTGTAATATTTTCTTTGTACATTGCATTTATCATATCTTTTAAATATGAAATCGCTCTTTTATCGAACATTACTCCGTCATCTATTTCTTCCAATTCTGGAACATAATCTCGATTTACTGAATTGTCTTTGTTTACTAGTTTTAAATTCCATTGTTGCAAAACTTCAATATTTGCATTTACGTTTGATACATTAACATTACTTGAAACTTGTGTTGCTTCATTACTAATGCTATTTGTTTGTTGTTTAGGCTCATTTTCATTTTCTGTATTTATATTTGTATCTTGATCTTCACTAAAGATAGATATGAGGCTAGAAATAGCAAGCCATAATCCCCAAATAGCAAGTGCTAGAACTATAATAATAAGTAATATTCCTCTTATAAATTTCATTTTATTTTTTATTACTAACATATAATCTCTTCTTTCGTCTTAATTTCTCTTTTATTTTATTGTTTTTACGAAATATTGTCAATGTATTTTTTTTCTAATTTTGCTATTAGTGCCTTTATTTTTATACCTTGTTCTGAAAACATTTTTTCATGCTCTGTTTCTATATTATTTTCTATATTTTCGCTATGTAAATCATAAGTTTTCCATATGATGTTATATCCTGCTTCTTCAAAATATCGAATACTCGACATAAACAAGCCATCATCATCTGTTTTAAAATGAATTTCTCCTTCTTCTTTTAAAAAGATTTTATATTTTTCTAATTGTTTCGTATGCGTTAATCTCTTTTTTTGATGTTTCCCACGTGGCCATGGATTACAAAAGTTAATATAAATTCTATCAACAACATCGCTTTCATCCATCATATTTAATATTCTTTCAATATCACATCTTGCAAGTAATACGTTATCTATGTCTCTTTTGGCATCTTTATAGTTTTGTTCTATCTTCCTTTTAGTAAGCCCAAGCATTGCATCAATTAAATCTACTGCTATATAATTAATATCAGGATTTTGTAATGCAATTTTAGAAATAAATCCACCTTTTCCACAACCTAGCTCCATATGAATTGGTGCATTATTTTTAAAACATTTCGCCCATTTTCCTTTATTTTCTTCTGGCTTATCTATATAAAATGCACAAGTTTCAAGTTCTGGTCTTGCCCATGCCCTTTTTCTAATTCTCATAATTTTCTCCATTCTTTTTTTATGCTATATTTGACAAACTAAAGAAATTTGTATATAATATAATAGGAAACGGAGAAACCACAAACGTGGTTCGCCGAATTAGTGTTTTGACACATCTCACTCGGGAAAGTACAGATGTGTCTGTTTTTTATTGGTTATCGCTCTTAACTAGTAAAACAACAATCAGTACTATCGAAATAAGAGCTATGATAGTCATCCCTAAAAGTCCAAAATATAGTATGTATATTGTTGCAATCAAATATCCAGTTTCTACCATAAGCCTCACCTCCTTAGAGGCAAACCACATCTGCTTATTCTCGTTTCCTATGTGTATTAATATACTACATTTTATCATAAAATACAAGTAAATAAAACAAGTTTTTGCTTATTTTTTCAAAAAAACATAGATGTTATCTTATAATAAACATCTATGTTTTTTATATTATTTTATGCACTCTTTAATTCAAGTCTTAATTTATCTGCAATCATTGCTATAAATTCTGAATTTGTTGGTTTTCCTTTCGCAGCAGATACTGTATAACCGAAAATACTTTCTACTGCCTCTTGTTGACCTCTTCCCCACGCAACTTCTATTGCATGGCGAATTGCTCTTTCTACTCTTGATGGAGTTGTTGAATATTTTTCTGCTATTTCTGGATATAATTGTTTTGTTATTTGGTTTATTACATCTATATCATTTACTACTAGCATTATAGCTTCTCTTAAATATTGGTATCCTTTTATATGTGCTGGTACTCCTACTTCATGGATAATGTTTGTTACTAATGCTTCTAAATTTTCTTGGTTTTTCTTTGTTGCTTCTGGAATTTCTATGTATGGCGCTTTTATTTCTCTTGTCATCATTGTTACATTTTTAAATTGTGATGGTTGGTAGTTTTTTAAATCTTTTATTCTTTTTAATAATAATTTAATATCAAATGGTTTTACAACATAATATTCTGCTCCAAGGTCTAATGCTCTTTGAGTTATTTTATCTTGTCCTACTGCTGATAACATTATGCAAAGAGGTGCTTTTCTTAAATTTGCATTTGCAATTTTTTCTAAAACTCCAATTCCATCTAGATGTGGCATAATTACATCTAATAATACAATATCTGGTTGTGTGTTTGATATCATATCAAATGCCTCATTTCCATCCTTTGCCATACCTATAACTTCCATTTCTTCTTCTTGTTCAACATATCCTGCTAAATTGTTAGCAAATTCACTATTATCATCTGCTATTAATACTGTAATCTTGTCTTTCACTTTTATTCCTCCTAAATCTTTAAAAAAATTTGTAAAAATTTTACATTCCGAATTATATTATGTTTTAATTTTAAATGCAATACTTTTCTGGAAATTTTTTCAAATTTCTTTTGTAACCCTTCATACTACTGTGTTTGTTTTTACGAATTTTTCTTTCATTATATCAATTTTTGTCATTTTTAGATTATTTTTATCTAAAATTTCTTGTAGGGTATAAAAGATTTTATTTGGAATTTCTATTAAAAATTCTACATTATCTAAATATTCTTCTTTTATAATTGAAATATTATTTTTTCTGCAATAATATTTGAACTTTTCTATTTCGTAATATTCAAGTGTCACTTTTACTTCTTTTCCTTTTTCTTTTGTTATGTATGTTGCTTCTAATAAACACTTAAGAGTTACATCACTATATGCTCTAACAAGCCCTCCTGTCCCTAAAAGAATTCCACCAAAATATCTTGTTACTATTACTAACACATTGCATAATTCATTTGCTTTTAAAATAGCAAGCATTGGAGAACCTGCTGTTCCGCGAAGGCTCTCCATCATCACTGCATCTTTGTATTATATTTTGCTCTTCATCTAAAGTGATGTATGCATAACAATTATGTCTTGCATCATAATATTTTTTTCTAATTTTTTTAATTATTTCTTCTGCCTCATTTTCAGACTCTATATAAAAAATATTAGCTATAAACTTAGACTTTTTTTCAATTAATGTACTAGATATATTCTCTTCAATTGTTTTAAATATTTCCATATTACCTCCATTAATTCATTCCTGCTGTATATCCTGTTGAATATGCAATTTGCAAATTGAACCCTCCAGTATATGCATCTACATCAATTATTTCTCCTGCAAAGTATAAGCCTTTTATTAACTTAGATTCCATTGTTGATGAATTTATTTCTTTTACATCAATTCCTCCAGCTGTAATTATTGCCTCATTAATATCCCCGAAATCTTTTATAGTCAGAGTAAATTTTTTCAATAATTGTATAAGTTTATATCTCTCCATTTTATTAACTTCATTTACTTTCTTTTCTGGGTTTATTTCAGATAATTTAATAACTGGTTCAATTAGTTTTTTAGGTAATAAATTTTCTAAACTATTCTTAAATTGTTTGTTTTTAAATTCTTCAAAATCCTTTAAAATTCTTATATCTAACTTTTCTTCAGATAGCGCTGGCTTTAAGTCTATTTTTAATACAATTTTATTTTCTTTTAACAATCTTTCTATTTGTTTTACTCTTAATAAATGCGCTGAAGCACTTAATATTGTTGGACCTGATACTCCAAAGTGAGTAAAAAGCATTTCTCCAAAATCCTCATAAATTACTTTTTTATTTTCTAAGTTTATAAATTGTATCCCTACATTTCTTAAACTTAGTCCTTGTAGGCTTTTACATAAATCTTTTTCTTTACATAATAACGGTACAAGTGATGGCTGTATTTTTGTTATATGATGACCTAGTTTTTTAGCTAATATATATCCATCCCCTGTAGAACCTGTTGCTTGATAACTTTTTCCACCTGTTGCTAGAATTACTTTATCTGCTAAAATTTTTTCTTTTTTACCTGTATTTCTATCTACGCTAATTACTCCAATTACTTTGTTTTGTTCTTCTAAAATCTCGATAACTTCTGTATTATTTTTAATCTTTACTTTCAAATTTTTTAACTCTTCTAATAAAGCATTTAATACACTAAGTGACTTGTCACTTTCAGGAAATACTCTATTTCCTCTTTCTTGTTTTACTTTTACTTTATGGCTTTCTAAAAGGTGAATTATATCTTCATTAGTAAAGTTATTAAACGCACTATAAAGAAACCTGCCATTTCCAGGAATGTTAGAAATAAACTGGCTAATATCTAAACTACTTGTTATATTACATCTTCCTTTTCCTGTAATCAATAGCTTCTTTCCACATTGATTCATTTTTTCTAGTATAGTTACATCGTTATTCAGTTTTGCAGCACTAATGCTTGCAAGCATTCCGTGCAGGTCCTCCACCAACAACTACAACTTTCATTATATTTTTCCTTCCCTTATTAGCATTTTACATAAATTTATAGAAAATTTTTGAGATTTTTTTGCAATACTTCTTTCATATTCTTCTTCTAACATCTCATTATCTGATATAACTCTTATTCCAATAACTGGTACATTATATTTTTTTGCTATTTTATATACGCTAATTGTTTCCATATCTTCACATAATACTTTATATTCTTTATAAAGAAACTCTATACGGTCTATTTCCCTATTCCAACAATCTCCGCTTCCTATTGTTCCAAAAATCAAACTTTTATCCCAAATCTTATCTTCTTGTTTTTTTATGAACTCTAAAATACTACTATCCGCTTCTAACTTTTCAAGAACGTCTACCCCATCTGCTACAAACGTTAATAATTCCCACTTATTAGGATTACTTCCACTTTTCTTTTTACAATATGGAGTTTTATATGAGTTAATATTCAAACACTTTTTCCCTACTACAATATCTCCTTTATGTACTAATTCTCCATAACCTCCGTGCCGTACCTTGATTAATAATTAATGAAGGTTTAAATTCTTTTATACCTATAAAAGTAGCTAAGCCACTATCAATAAGCCCTACATTCGTTTTAGAAATAACAATAGGAACTCCTTGTAATTTCCCTACAAAAAATTCATATCCATCTATAATCCTATTTTCAATATTATCTAGTTCTTCTTTCATTTCTTCTATTTCTATATTCATAGCACCTTGAATTAAAATCATATTTATTCCTCCATTTTCATATTACTAATAGCCTTAAGTACTCCTAGTTTACCATATTCATATGTAAGTCCACCTTGCATAAAAGCAACATATGGTGGTCTAATTGGTGCATCACAAGATAATTCAATAGATGAACCTTGTGTAAAAGCTCCCGCTGCCATAATAACTTGATCTGTATAACCTGGCATGTCCCATGGCTCTGGTATTGAGGTCGAATCAATAGGAGACCCCATTTGTATTCCTTGACAGTATTTTATTAACGCTTCTTTTTCTCCAAAAGCAATTGTTTGTACTATATCTGCTCTTTGTTCGTTGTATCGTGGTGATGGGTTGTATCCTAACTTTTCTAATATTCTACTTGCAAATACTGCTGTTTTTAAGCTACTTGCTACTACACTTGGTGCTAAGAATAGTCCTTGTAGAATCTGTTTATTTATTCCTAGTGTTGGGCCTACTTCTTTTCCTTGTCCTGGAGAAGTTAGTCTTTGTGCTGCAAGGTCTATTAAATCTCCTCTTCCTGCAATATAAGCACCATTTGGAGCAATACCTCCTCCTAAGTTTTTAATTAGTGAACCTACTATAACATCTGCTCCTACTTCCAAAGGCTCTTTTGTTCCTACAAATTCGCAATAACAATTATCAATCATAATAATAACTTCTTTGTTTACTTTTCGAATCTCTTTTATAATATCTTCTACTTGTTCTAATTTAATGCTATTTCTTATAGCATATCCTCTTGAACGTTGTATTTCAATTAATTTTACTTGTCCTTGTTTTAACCTGTTTACTATTTTTTCTTTATCAAATTCATTGTTAATTAAATCAATTTGCTCATATTTAATACCAAATGCTTTTAAAGAACTTGCATTTTCTTCTATTCCAATAACAGAATCTAATGTATCATATAGTTTTCCGTGTAATACTAAGAAATGTATCTCCTGGTCTTAGTAGTGCAAATAAACAAACAGTTAATGCATGTGTTCCTGAAATAAATTGACCTCGAACTAAAGCATCCTCTGCTCTTAATACTTTTGCAAAAACCTTTTCAATTGTATCTCTTCCTATATCTCCATATCCATATCCAGTAGTGCTATTAAAGTGCATATCTGAAATATTATTTTCTTGAAAAGCACTTAATACTTTTAACGAATTCAACTCACATACTTTATTAATTTCTTTAAAAACTTCTTGTATTTCTTCTTCTGTTTGTGTTGCCAAGTTTAATAACTCTTCTTTTATTCCAAATTTTTTATACATATCTTTTCTCCCTATACATATTTTTTTGGGCACGCTACTTTAATCGTGCCCAATTTTATTTAATTACTTGTATAATAGCTTTCACCATATCCATAGTATACCTTATAATATTTACCTAAAAACTCTGGCTCTAAATTTGATTCTGGTATTTTGTACTTTGGCTCTACAATAATTTCACCATTTTTATTTATAACTCCCCATAAATCATCCTTTTTTATACCTGCAAAACCATAGCTATTAAATTCAGTTACACTGTCATATTGATAATCAATTACTACATTTCCTTGTTCATTTATATATCCCCATTTACCATCTTTTTTAGATGTGAATAATGTATTATTTGGATATATATCATTTACTGTTAATTCTTTTCCATTAACATCAAAATATTTAACATCCTCTTTAGAAGATACTTTTAAAGAATTATTTTCCTTATAAATTGTAGCATAATTTACAGAATATATTTTTTCTAGATTTTGTGCATACAAATCCGATCTGTTCTCTTTTAGTATTTTTGCTTCAACTACGCTAGTATCATCAATTTTTTGTAGTACTTCATATATAAATTCTACTTTTGTTTCATCTTTAGTATTTATTATTCCTAAATTTCCCTCTTCATTTGCAGCAATAAAATATTCTCCAAATAAATATTCAAGGTAGTTATACTTATTTTTTACTAGTTCTTTTTTTTGACTATTAACAATACCATAGTATCCGTCTTCGTTAATAGTAATGTAATAATTTTCATTATCAGTCTTTAACATTGATGTATAATTCAAATTATCTATCTTGTTTCCTTGTAAATCAAAATATGTTTTTTCTTCATTTTGAATTGTTTGTAAATATATTCCTCTTACCTCTATTTCACTATATTGTACTGGCAAAATTTGTTTTCCATTTATATCTACTATTCCGTATTGAGAACTTTTTTGCACTTCAAACAATTGATTATTTTTATCGTATTCAATTCCTTGATAAGAATATGGAATTAAAACTTCTTTATTTTTTACAACTCCATATTGCCCATTTTTAGAAACAATTAAAAATATATTATTTTGATCTATTTCTAATATTCTAGAAATTTCATTATACTGTGTATCTAATATTTTATCTAATTTATAATTTATATACCCAAAACGATATCCATCCCCGAGTTTTAATTTTTGTAATATACCCTGATAAAGCATATTGATTTTCCTCACTATAAAATCCATCTGCTGTAATGTCATCATACTCTGCTTCAATCAATTTTGCTCCTTTTGCATTAATTACACCATACTTACCATCTTTTTTTACTAACAATTCACTTTCTTTATTTACTAATCCTGTTATTTCTTCATAAATAGGTTTTGTTATTACTTTTCCTTCGTAATTAATTAATCCATATTTATCATTTTGCTTATATTTTAAAACTGTTTTTTCATATGGTATGCTTGTTACAATTCCATTAATTGATATTGCATTAACTTCATCATATTGTGTAAAAAGTTCTTCGTTTTTTTCATTTAAAATGGTAGTGTTATTATCTTTTTCACAGATGAAAATATCTTTTTCTGGGTTTGGTATTTTAATATTATCGTATATAGGCTCTATTACAACATCTCCATATATGTTAATAACACCATATTTGTTGTTTTCATTTAATGCATAATAGTTATAAGCTGATACTTCTGTTAGGCTATATTGTTTTTTTTGATAATCTAGAAAAAAATACATCGAAACTCCTGCTATAGCTATTAATATTACTATTGCTAAAATTATTAGTATAATTTTATTATTTTTTACAAAATTTAGAATTTTTTCCATTTTATTTTCCTTTCTTTAACAGATTATTTTTAAACTACCTGTTTGTTTATTCTTCTGTTTGGCCTGCTTCTTGTATTGGATTGTTTTTGCAAACTTTTACTTTTATTATTCTTTTATCTTCATATTCTTCAATTTTGTAAGTTACACTTTGTGTCTCAATAACCGGCTTTTCTTCATCTTCAGGAATTCTTCCTAATTTTTCTTGTATAAATCCAGATAGTGTATCATAATCTCCTTCTTCAATCTCAATTCCTAATATCTTACTTAAATCACTTATATTAATGCTTCCACTAACTAAATAAGTATTATCATCTATTTTCTCATAATCACTTTCAATTTCATCATATTCATCAAAAATATCACCAACTAACTCTTCTAATATGTCTTCCATTGTAATTAACCCTGCTGTTCCACCATATTCATCTAAAATAATTGCCATTTGATTATTATTTTTTTGTAATTCTTTGAATAATTCGTCTATAGGTTTTGAACGTGCAACAAAATATGCTGGTCTAATAATATTTTTTAGTTTAATATTTTTCTTACTTTTTACATACTTTAACAAATCCTTTAAATATAAAATTCCTCTAATTTCATCAATAGTATCTTCATATACAGGAATCCTACTATATCTATATTCTTCTAATTCTTCTATTAAATCGTTTACGTTTGTATCTATGTTTAAAGCATATATATCTGTTCTATGTGTCATAATTTCTGATACAGTTGTATCGTTAAATTCAAATACATTATTAATTAACTCTCTTTCATTTTCTTCTATAGAGCCTTTTTCTTCTCCCTCATCTACCATCATTTTTATTTCTTCTTCTGTTACTACTTCTTCATCTTTTTCAGAAACTCCAAATAACTTTGATATTATATTTGTAGAAAAAGTTAATAGTTTTACAAAAGGTACTGTTAAAGTATAAATGAATTTTATAATACCCACTGTTGAAAAGGCAATTTTTTCATAGTGTTTCATGGCTAATCTTTTAGGTACTAACTCACCAAAAACTAATGTAAAAAATGATAATATTAATGTAATAATTACAATAGATATATTTTGCCATGTTACTATTGATACTGTTGGTATTAAGTTATTTAATACAGGAGCTAATCTATTTGCAAATGCATCAGATGCAAAAGCACTTGATAAAAAACCTGCAAGTGTAATTCCTATTTGAATTGTTGCTAAGAATTTACTTGGATTTTCTAACATTTTTAATATTTGTTTTGCTTTTTTATCCCCTGTTTTTGCTTGTTTTGCCACCTTTGCATCATTTAGTGAAACAAAAGCCATTTCACTTGCTGCAAAAAAAGCATTAAAAAATATAAGTAGGATTAATACTCCTATTTGTGAAATCATTTTTAATATTTTTCCTTTCGTTTAAATGTTTTTTACTAAAAAACATTATATCTTTAAAGCCATAATATGTCAATTATTTTTATGTATTTTCATTTACTTGCAACAGGCAAAATTGGAGCCTTTAAAGTATTTTGCATTATCATATCTATGTAATTTATATAATCTTGCCTTGTTAGTCGTAATGTTTTATTTTCTCCATCTAATAACTTATTTTGCACCACTGCTTCTTCATCTATTTCATTGTTATATGTATTTTCTTTTTTTAAATTGACAACATTTTTTCTATTAATAGTATTAATAAAATGATTTACATTATTCAAGTTTGTTTCATTTGTTTGATTAATTATCTCTTTATTAATGTTGCTATTAGTAATATTTGAAACTTCTGTTATGTTGTTTTCCACAATGTGCTCATTTTTTTCTACTACATTTGTTTCTTTTTCTATATTTGTAGTTTCAGCTTCTGTATTTTTTGAGCTTTCTACTTTTATTTTAATATTTTCTTTATCATTTACTTGTATCTCTATTAATGCTTTTTGTGTGTCATATCCTTCAACTGATAAATTTTGTTTTAAATAGTATTTTCCTTTGTCTAAGGTTACATTTATTTTTCCAGCTTCGTTTGTAATTAAATTTTCTTTTACTGTAGATGAATTTTCTTTTATTATAGAAAAAGTATTTCCTTGTACTGGTGCTTTTGTTTCATTATCTATATTTGTTATTTCAACTTTTGAATTTCCTGTAACATCAATATCAAATTCTTTTTCTATTGTTCGTATTCCTTCTTCTGCAAATAAATATAGATTGTTTTCTTCTTCTGGATTTTTGCAACTGTATGCTAGTATATCTTCACCTTCAAAAGAAATTTTTAATTTAATGTTTTGGTCTAAATTTTTTGGTACTACTAAATAAAAAGTATCTTCATTTGAAAATGTTTGTTTTACATTTCCAGCTTCATCTGTAATTTTAGTATCGATTCCTTCTTTAACTTCTATATTTTTAAGACTTAAATCATCTTCTACTACTGAAAATTCTTTATATTTATATTCCGTATTTTTTTCGTATTCTTTCCAATATTCATTTTTTTCTACTATGTTAATTGTTTTATCTTTTTCTGCCTTTGCATCATCTAATATCTTCTTTGCACCATTAAGAATATATTGTCCATAATCTTCATAAACTACATAATCTTCTATATTTCTATCTTCTAATGCTATATAAATTGCTTCCTGTGTTGCAAGAAATGCTTCTACTGAATTAAAGTTTCCTATTTCATTTTCTTTTCTACATCCATAACCATTTTTTAATATTTTTCTTATTAATTCATTATTATACACTTGTATGTCACTTGGATAAAAATAATTTCCTGTATTGTCTTTTTTAGTTATATAAACAGGTTGATCCATAGCTCCTCTTTGAATTGCTTTTCTTTCTTCTCCATTATATGAATATGCAATACTTCCATACCACGTTGAATTAATTGGTGTATCCCCCTCTTTTAAACTTGCCTTACTTATATTTGTAATGCTCATTAATATTGTAATAATTAAAACGATATTTATTATTTTCTTTTTCATATATTAACCTCCTATTAACTAATTTCTATTGCTTGAACGCATCTTCTATTTTCTGGCTCTTCTAAAATACCAGTAATTAAAGTAATCCTATTATCTTTAGTAGTACTTAAGTACGACCAATCAGTTTGGCTAATAATATTATTACTCGTTACTTTATACTCTTTTCTATTTCCATCTTTTATATAAATAACTACATCCCCATATGCCAAATCTTTTAAATTTGCAAAATAATTTTCTTTATAACCTGCACTTGCTGCAATTAAGCCAATATTTCCGTTTATATAAGGTGTTTCTTCGAAATGACCAATATAATTATTAATAATTTCTCCATCTGTTCCTTCTTTAATACTTGTTTCAATATTAATTTTTGGAATAATTAATTTCCATTCTTCTTGTGTTTTATCCAATAATTTTTCTTGTGTTTCTATTTTAGATACTTCTTTAGTTATTGTGCTTGTTTTTAAGTTAAATAGCATAATAGTTAATAAATTTGTTTGCACAACAATAATAACACTTATAATTAGTGTTACTAAATTAATACATTTTTTGTTACATTCCTTCACTCATTCGTTCACACTCCTATAATTAATTTTGTTTTTTGGATTTTTCATTTAGATCTAAATTTTTTAGAATTTTAATCTTCTTGAATATTTTCTAGAAAAAATATAAACATAGTATAATACATTTTTCTTAATTTGTAAAGAACTTTTCATCGACAAAAAACGCCAAAATTCGACTTTGGCGTTTTTTTTAATATTTTTAAGTTGGGTATTTCACCTATTTTTTTAGCTTTTCAAGCATTCCTCCTATAGTTATTTTGTATATTTTCTTTAATTACTATACTAAATTTTTTCTTATTCCCTCCTTTGTACATTATTATTTTATTCAATATTTATGTCCAATATGTGAATATATTTTGAATTTTAAAAATTTTATTTTTAGCACAAAAACGCTACCTTTCGTCACTAGAATATTTTATTAAACAATGAATTAAAAATTGAAAAAAGTATAAAAAATAATAATATATAATATAATACAATTTTTATATATGCAGGTAGCATCTTTTTATGAAATTCATTGTTATATTGCTCTTTTTTTATCCATATTTCAACATAATTATTATTTACAAACTTACTTCTGTACATCAAAAAAATTTTTCTTTTTGAATATTTATTAATATATTCTTTAGGTAATATTTCATATAAACAATATTCATTATTAAGTAAAACTCTTTTTTTGTCTATATTTACAATATTATCTGTAATTGCATATTCTTTTACATTTATATTGTTGACTTCATCAATATATTCAACTGTGGGAGCATACAAATTAGAAGTCAATTTATCTAAATCTTTTTCATTAGAAAATATAAAATGTTCAAATAATTCCCTTACTTTTTCAATATCTTCATTTGAAAGATCAGTTATTGTTAAAGATATGCCTTTTAGAAAACCTTTCTGTTGAATTTCTAAACTACAAGAATATGATCCTCTATGATATAATCCCCATATATATATTGTTTTTAAATCACATATTTTAATTTCTTTATTATCAACACAAAATTTTTCTGAATCTATATAAATATGAACATTATGCTTTATTGTCCCGCATTTAATTGAAAAATCTAATATCTCTTTTTTCTTCTTTATTATTACTTCTTTTTTTGTATCATATATTCTTTCTATATCTTGTATTTGCATATATTTCTTTCCTCCGCTTATAATATTTATCACATAAAATTATATTTTTTACCATTATTATAGCATAATTTCCATAAGTTCTCTATTTTTTTATTTTATATTCTTCATATTTTCCACATAAATTTAATGTACTTCTATTTTTTATAGCTTCTTTTGGTATAAAATATATATTAAAATCTGCCGTAACAATAAATACATAGTCAATTTTGGTATCAATAATTGTTTTATATTCTTTACCCTTTGTTCCTCCACAACTCTTTAAAGCAACTTGATATACTCCATATTTAGTTTTACATCCAGTAGCTTTCACCTGTACGCTATAAAATTTACTATTTTTTTCTACAACTAAATCATAATCTTGTGTATCATTTAATGGTATAGAAACTGTATAACCATTACATGAGAAATAGCCTATAGCAATTCCTAATGCAGAATTTCCTTTTTCTTTATTCGTTAAAAAATTCACTAAATTCCTCCTCTATATATTTATTAATTTATACTAAAAGAAATTAAATTAAGGCTAAAATAAAACTCTAAAAACATAAAGCATTTTAGAGTTTTATGGTGGACAGGGAAGGATTCGAACCTTCGTACTCGTATGAGAACAGATTTCTTACTACTATAACTTTCGTTACCAGTGTTACTGTTTGTAGTCTGGACTTTCTCTTTATCTTAATTTAAGATACCAGGTATAAAGTCTCTACACTCGGATTTCTCCTAGCTCGGGATTATCATCAGCCATACTGTTAAGACTTCCCCGAATTAGCCTAGTTTTCATCATACAATTACTTGTATGAGCTGCAATTTCTGCTTTTATAAGCAAAGCATACAGTCTGCCGCCTTTAGCCACTCGGCCACCTGTCCATATTTAGTTAAAAAAGTTGGTGCGCCCTCAAGGATTCGAACCTTGGACCCACCGGTTATGAGCCGGTTGCTCTGACCAACTGAGCTAAGGGCGCTGGAGCAGGTAGCGGGAATCGAACCCGCATAGCCAGCTTGGAAGGCTGGAATTCTACCATTGAACTACACCTGCATCTTGCATCAACATTAATAAATTATAAAGGTATTCGTATTCTTTGTCAATACTTTTTTTAAAATTTTTTTACCTTTTTTATTTCGACTTTTTTGTGTTTTATAAAGTTACTTTACAAATCTTGGCGAATCGTATAAAATACATATATAATTTAAGTTTTTATTATTTTTGAAGGGATTGATTTTTGATGCATACATTTATTTCATATTCTGAAAATGAAACTATGCAGTTTGCAAATCTTCTTGCACCATTACTAGATACTGGCGATGTCGTTGTTCTTTCTGGTAATTTAGGTTTGCGGAAAAACTAAGTTTACTGAAGGAATTTTGTCTTATTTTGGGCTTGAAGATGAGATATCTAGTCCTACTTTTACTATTGTTAATGAGTATCAAAAAGATAATATAAATATTTATCATTTCGATGCTTACCGCCTTAGTTCTTCTGATGAATTTTATGCTATTGGTGGAGAACAGTATTTTGAAAATGGTATTTGTATTATTGAATGGGGTGAAATTATTGAAGATGCCCTTCCTTCAAATTATATTCATATTTCTTTTGATAGAGATTTTGAAGATGATAACAAAAGAGTCCTTACTATAGAGTCTGTTGGTAATAAATATATGGATTTAATAGATAAATGGATTAGCAATTCAAAAAATTAAACTATAAAATAGAGAAAGGAAACATTATATGAAAATATTAAGTATTAGTACTTCTTCTAATATTTGCTCTGTTGCGCTTTTAGAAGATAATAATGTTATAAAAGAGATAACTAATGATGATGGTAATACTCATTCTGTAAAATTAATGCCACAAATTGAACAACTTTTAAAAGAAACTAATATGTCTTTAAAAGATATAGATTTACTTGCTTGTGATAAAGGTCCTGGTTCTTTTACAGGAATTCGCATCGGAATTTCTACAGTAAAAGCTTTTTGTGATGTTTATAATATTCCAAGTCTTGCTATTTCTTCACTTATGGGTCTTGCATATCAAACAGATTTTGATGGCTTAGTTTGCTCTTTAATTGATGCAAAAAATGACAACGTATATTTCGGATTATTCAATAAGCATCAAAAACAAAGCGAGTACTTAGCAAAAAATATCAATTTTATTACAGAAATATTAAAAATTTGTAATAAACCAATATTTTTTGTTGGAAATGGTAGCATAGTTTACCAAGATGTGTTAAAATCTTTTTTGAATGAAAATGCTATTTTTGTTGAAAATAATAACTACTATAATGTAGACGCAGTTTGCATTGGTAAAGCTGCTTTTGATATTTTTTCGAGCAAAAAATATAGTGAAGAATATAACCTTTCTCCCCTATATTTAAAAAAATCCAATGCTGAAAGAGAGTTAGAGGAGAAACAAAATGCAAATCATAATTGAAAAAATGCTCGAAAGTCATTTATTAGAAATAAAAGATATTTTAATATCTGATTTTGATAACTTTTGGTCTTATTCCATTTTACAATCGGAACTAAAAAATGAAAATTCAACATTAATTATTGCAAAAATAGAAAATGAAATTGTTGGATTTGCTGGCATTTGGAGAGCAATTGATGATATTCATATTACAAATATCGTAACAAAAATTTCTAAGCGACATATCGGAATTGGAAGTAAATTATTAGAAGAATTAATAAATATTTCAAAAGATGAACATGCTACTTCTCTTACACTAGAAGTAAATGAAAATAACAAAAATGCGATAAAACTTTATGAAAAATATAATTTTAAAAAAATTGGCATTCGTAAGAATTATTATGGACAAAATGAGAATGCTATTATTATGACTCTATTTTTTCTTACATAAATATTAAATATATTATACAAGGAGAAAAACTAATGAAAAAAAATGAACTAAACTATAAGCAGTTAAAAGATTACTGCAATCCATCAATTTTTAATTTTGAAGATACTTCTACTTTATCTGCAATTGATACTGGAATTGGCCAAGACCGTGGAATTAAAGCACTAGAATTTGGTTTAAGTGTAGATGTAAAAGGATATAATTTATTCCTTGAAGGTCCTGATGGTGTAGGAAAAACAATGTATACAAAAAACTATTTAGACAGAATTTCTAAAAAGAAAAAAACACCTTCAGATTGGTGTTATATTTACAACTTTGATAATCCCAATGAACCAATTGCTCTTCCTTTATCTGCAGGTCTTGGTAAAGAATTCAAGGAAGATATGGATCAGTTTATTAAAGATGTAAAAGCAGATATTAATAAAACATTCAGTAATGAAGATTTTGAAAAAGAAAAAACTCTTATTAAGCAAGAATTTGAACAAAAACGTTCTATTCTTTTAGAAAATTTGAATAAAGAATCTATGAAATACGGCTTTCAAGTAAAAGCTGCTCAAAATGGTATATATATGATGCCTGTTATTGATGGTAAAACCATTGAAGAAGAAGAATTTGATAAACTAGATGAAGATGTAAAAAAAGAATTTGAAAATAAATCTAATATAGTTCAAGAACAAATTATATCAGTAATTAGTGAAATAAAAGCTATTGAAAAAGAATCAGATAAAAAAATAGAAGAATGGCAATCTAACGTTGCCTTATTAACCATAAATGTTCACATTAACTATATAAAATCTAAATATAAAAGAAATAAAATAATTAACAAATTCTTAGATAATGTAAAAAAAGATATTTTAAAAAATGTTTCTTTATTTATTGAACAACCAGAAAACCGGAAACAATCAGCAACCACAACCAATGCAACGTATGGAACAAAAAAAGCCTTGGTTAAATTATCGCGTTAATCTTTTTATTGATAATAGTGAAGCTGAAGGTGCTCCTGTTATTATGGATTCAAATTATTCTTATCACAATTTATTTGGAAAATTGGAATATGAAAATTACTATGGAGCCTTAAAAACAGATTATACAATGTTACAACCTGGCCTTCTTCATAAGGCAAATGGTGGATACATTATATTACAAGCAAAAGATTTACTTGCAAATCCTATATGTTATGATGCCTTAAAAAAGGCTCTAAGAATTAAAGAATTAAATATAGAAAATGCTGTAGATCAGCGTAATTCTATGGTAATGGTTTCTTTAAAACCACAGCCTATTCCTTTAAATTTAAAAGTTATTTTAATAGGAAGCGCTAATATTTATCATACTTTACTTGCAATGGACTCTGATTTCAAAAAATTATTTAAAGTAAAAGTAGAATTTGAAGATGATGCTCCAAAAACTGAAGATAATATGATGAAACTTGCACGTTTTGTTCATGGTTTTTGTGAACAAGAGGAACTTCTTCCTTTAGATAGAACCGCTGTTGCAAAAATAGTAGAATATGCTTCAAAACTTGCAAACGATAAAAAGAAATTATCTACTAGATTTAACGACTTATCTGAAATTATTGCTGAAGCTTGTACTTGGGCAAAACTTGCAAAAGCAAAAGTTGTAACAGCTGAATATATTGATAAAACATTAGAAGAACGAATTGATCGTATTAAAAAATATGATACAAAATATACAGAAATGATACGAAATAATACATTATTAATTAGTACTTCTGGATTTAAAGTTGGTCAAATTAATGGTTTAACTGTTATGACAATTGGAGATTATACTTTTGGAAAACCTTCTAAAATAACAGTTAATACTTATACTGGTAAATCTGGAATTATTAATATTGAACGTGAAGTTGAACTATCTGGTTCTACTCACTCAAAAGGTGTATATATTTTGAGTGGCTATTTAGGTGAAATGTTTGCGCAAGATTTCCCTTTATCGGTAACTGCAAGTATTTGCTTTGAGCAATTATATAATGGAGTAGATGGCGATAGTGCATCTAGTACAGAGTTATATGCCCTACTTTCTAGTTTATCTGGTGTTCCAATTAATCAATCTATTGCAGTTACTGGTTCTGTAAACCAAAAGGGTGAAATTCAGCCAATTGGCGGAGTAAATGAAAAAATTGAAGGATTTTATCAAATATGTAAAATGCGTGGATTAGATGGAGAGCATGGTGTTATGATACCAGTTCAAAATATTGAAAATCTTAGTTTATCTGATGAAATTGTAGAGGCTGTAAAAAAAGGAATTTTCCATATTTATGCTGTTTCTACTATTGAAGAAGGTATTGAAGTTTTAACAGGTGTTCCCGCAGGAAGAAAAGATAAAAATGGTCATTTCCCTTCTGGTACAGTAAATGCACTTGTTTATGAAAAATTAAAAAAATATGCTGAAGTTAGCAAAGACTAAGAAAAAAAAGCAATTTAAGAATATTCCTTAGATTGCTTTTTTCATTTTTATTCAGCTTTTGGAGCCTCTTTTACTTCTTCAACAGCTTCTTCTTTAACTGTATCAACAGTTTCTTCTGCTACTACTTCTGTAGTTTCAACAGCTGGTGCTTCTTCTGGAGCAGCTACTTCTTCTACCATTTCTTCTTTTAATATTATTTCTTTATTTTCAATTCTTGCACCTAATTTTTCCTTTGTCTTAGATGCTTTACCAATTCTATCTCTTAAGTAGAATAGTTTTGCACGTCTTGCTTTACCTACTCTTACTACTTCAACCTTTTCTACTAGTGGTGAATGAACTAAGAATGTCTTTTCAACACCTACACCATAAGAAATTCTTCTTACTGTAAATGTTTCGTTTACTCCTCCACCTTGCTTTTTAATAATAATTCCTTCGAATACTTGTATTCTTTCTCTGTTTCCTTCTTTAATTCTAACATGAACTCTTACTGTATTTCCAACATCTAATACTGGAATTTTATTTTTCATTTGTTCATGTTGTATTGATTTAATAATATCCATCTTGAAACTTTCCTCCTTCTTCATTATTTTTATGGATTTTTGTTTTACTTATTTATATTTTCTATATATTCCTTCTCTTTTGTCGTTAATTCAACATTTTTTAGAAGACTTGGTCTTTTTAAATATGTATTTTTAATAGACTGCTGTCTTCTCCACTTTCGGATATTTTCATGATGACCCGTTAAAAGCACTTCTGGAACTTGCTTTCCTCTAAAAACTTCTGGTCTTGTGTATTGCGGATACTCTAAAAGTCCATTTGAAAAAGATTCTTCCATAATTGACTCTTTACTTAATACTCCTTCTACATACCTTGCAACACTATCAATAAGTACCATTGCAGGAATTTCTCCTCCAGTTAGCACATAATCCCCAATAGAAATTTCTTCATCAACAATTTCTTCAAGTACTCTTTCATCAATTCCTTCATAATGGCCACACAAAAGAATAATATGTTTTTCTTTGCTTAAATTTTCTACTTTTTTTTGGTCTAATACTGTACCTTGTGGCGATAAATAAATTACTTTTGCATCTTCATCTTTTACAGATTTATAAGCATCATATACAACATCTGGCCTCATTACCATACCAGCACCTCCGCCATATGGTGTATCGTCTACTTTTTTATGTTTATCCTTTGAAAAATCTCGGATATTAACAATATTCACATACAAAAGTTCTTTTTCTACGGCTTTTCCAATAATACTTTCATTTAATGGTTTGAACATTTCTGGAAAAAGAGTTAAAACATCAAATTTCATATCTTCCCCCTAAATTAGACCATCTATAAGATGTACAATCATTTTTTTATTTTCTAAGTCTACGTTCTTAATAACCTCTCCAATTGCTGGAAGTAAAACCTGCTTTCCAAGTTCATCTTTTACAACATAGATATCATTTGCACCTGTTGGATATACATCTACAATTTTGCCTAAGTTATTATTATCTTCGGTATATACTTCTAATCCAATTAAATCAACAATAAAATATGAATCTTCTGGTAATTTTACAGCATCTTTTCTATCAATTTTTAAATAACAATTTTTATAAATTTCTGCTGTATTTACATCATCAATTCCCTTTAATTTTAACAAAACTAGATTTTTAGAGTATTTTACTTCTTCAATAACAACACTTTTTAAGGAATTTTTAGTTTCAATATATACAGATGTTAAATCTTCAAACCTTGTATAGTCATCAGTAAATGGGACTACCTTTACAAAACCTTTTATCCCATATGTATTAACAATTTGACCAATTTCCATTAACTGTTCCATAATTCTACCCTACAAATTCAATAACTATTTTCTTATTTTCTTTTGCAGCAATTGCTTTTGTAACAATACGAATAGATGTAGCTATTTTTCCTTGTTTTCCAATTACTTTACCCATATCACTATTTTCTACTTTTACTTCAAAAGCAGTAGTACGTCCTCTTTGGATTTCAGTAACTTCAACCGCATCTGGATATTCCACTAAATTCCTTATAATAATTTCAAGCATTTCTTTCATATTGACCCTCCTAGTTAGCTTTTGCAATTAATTTTTTAACTGTATCTGTTGGTTTTGCACCATTTTTTATCCATTTTTCAACTTTATCTTCGTCTAATACTATTGTAGATGGTTCTGTCATTGGATTGTATGTTCCAATTTGTTCAATTATTTTTCCATCTCTTGGTGATTTTGAATCTGCTACAACTATGTGATAAAATGGAGCTTTTTTTGCACCAAATCTTTGTAATCTTATTTTTACCATTACTTTCACCTCCTAAAAATTTTCTTATATATAAATTTAAAAATTTAATAACTAAGTTATAATTTGAAATCTTTTAAAGCTTCTGGATTTATTCCTTTAAGCATATTTTTCATACCTTTACTACTTTGCATTTTTTTCATCATGGCTTGTGTCATTTCAAAAGACTTCATAAATTTATTAACCTCTTGAACAGTAACTCCTGCTCCATCTGCAATCCTCTTTCTTCTTGAGCCATTTAATAATTTTGTATTTCTTTTTTCTTTTTGCGTCATAGAACAAATAATAGCTTCTATTTTTACAAATTCTTTATCATCAACTTTAATATCTTTTAACTTATTCATTCCTGGTATCATTTTTAAAATTGAAGAAAAAGAACCCATTTTTTTCATTTGTCTTAATTGTGTTAAATAATCATCTAAATCAAATTCCTGCTTTCTAAGTTTTTGTTCTAATTTTATTGCTTCTTCTTCACTAAAGGCTTCTTCAGCTTTTTCAATAATAGATAACACATCACCCATTCCAAGAATTCTAGATGCCATTCTTTCTGGATGAAATACTTCAATATCACTTAGCTTCTCACCTGTTGCTACAAATTTTATTGGTCTAGATGTTACCTTTTTAACTGATAACGCAGCACCACCACGAGTATCTCCATCAAGTTTTGTAAGAACTACACCATCAATTCCAATTGCTTCATTAAATGAAGTTGCTACATTAACTGCATCTTGACCTGTCATAGCATCTACAACCAATAGAATTTCGTGAGGTTTCGTATTTGCTTTTAAGTTCTTTAATTCTTGCATTAACTCTTCATCAATATGAAGTCTTCCGGCTGTATCTATAATAACAACGTCATTTAATTTTGATATAGCAATATTTAATGCTTGTTTTGCAATGTGAGTAACGTCTTTAGATTCTTCATTTGCAAATACTGGAATATTTAAACTTTTTCCTACAACTTGCAATTGCTTAATAGCAGCTGGTCTATATACATCACATGCAACAAGTAATGGATTTTTACCTTGTTTTCGTAAAAGATTTGCAAGTTTTCCTGCTGTTGTTGTTTTACCAGAACCTTGAAGTCCTACAAGCATAATAACTGTTGGTGGGTTTGGTGTAAAATTTATTTTACTTTCCGTTCCACCTAATAATTCTACTAATTCATCTTTTACAATTTTTACAACTTGTTGACCTGGAGTTAGCGATTTTAAAACATCTTGACCTAATGCTTTTTCTTGTATAACACTTATAAAATCCTTTACAATTTTATAGTTAACATCTGCTTCTAGTAATGCAAGTTTTACCTCTCGTAACATTTCCTTTAAATCCTGCTCTGTAACCCTTGCTTTTCCTCCAAATTTTCTTGTAATACTTTGTAATCTCGAAGATAATCCTTCAAAAGCCATATCTTCCTCCTTGATACTCTAAACTAAACAATTTAGTTCTTTTTTAACATTTTCTAAAATACTTGCAATTTCTTCATCAGAGAATTTCGTTTGAATTTTTGTTAATTCAGAAAGTATTTTCACTATTTGCTTTTCTTGATCCACTGTTCTTTTCATGATTCCGAGCTTTTCTTCGTATTCGAAAAGTTTATTTTCCCCCTTCACAATATTATCTCTTGCCGCTTGCCTAGTAATCCCATAATTTTCAGCAATCTCCGACAATGAAAAATCATTATTATAGTAATCATCTAAGAAATTATACTGTTTTTCAGTTAATAGTTTGCCATATATTTGGCATAACATACTTACTTTAACATTCTTTTCCATACTACTACCTCTCTTTTGTAATGCTAATATACTTTACATCTTTTTTTTGCTTTTGTCAAGATGTTTTTAAAGATTTTCACAATCGAGTAGGAGAAATATCATTAATTGATACTTCGTCCTCTCACACCACCGTACGTGCCGTTCGGCATACGGC
>CANRBJ010000013.1 GCA_947628815.1 uncultured Clostridia bacterium
GAAAATGTATATATAGTACATCCAGCATTCACAAATGAAAGTGGAAATGGATATGCGAATGGAGGATGGGATAGAGAAATACCAGGATTTTGGATGGCGAAGTTCGAGGCGGGATATGTCGGAGACAGCAGTAATACAGGAGGCAAAGCGAAAGATTCGCCAGTGAAATTTAGTACAATATACACATGGGATGGAGTATCTTCAAAGAGCGATCAAACTTGGTATTACGAAGAAATAAACCGTACAGGTTCTACAGCGATAAAATGGCCAACATTTCAAGGTTGTAGACCGAGTATGAATCGTATAGGAATAGGTGATGCGTACGATTTATGCAGACAAATTGGTAATGGAAATGCAGACAATAATCCATACAATTTAGCAAATGTAGATAGTCATATGATAAAAAATAGTGAATGGGGAGCAGTAGCGTATTTATCATATAGTGATTATGGAAGAGGAAATACAACAGAGATAACAATAAACAATATAAACGCTAGTGGTTCAAAAACAATATGGGCAGTAACTGGATACGCAGCAGACACAGTTTCAGCTGCAACTCAGAAAATTGACAATTTAGAAGAATATATCAATCCTGGTAGTTCAAGCGGACCAGCAGGAATATGGTATTCAAGCCAAGGACAAAAAGCAAGTACAACAGGAAATACAAGTGGAGTATATGATATGGTAGGAGGAGCATGGGAATGGACAGCAGGATATGTAGATATAGGTAGTGGAAATGTTTCTACTTATGGAGGTAAATTAAGAAGTGAAGCAAATGGGAAATATAAAAGTATATATGCGCATAGCAACAATGGAAGAGATCCGAGCCAAAATTATAGTGTAGAATCAAATAAAAAAAGAAAAGGCGAGGCAATATGGGAGACATCTACGCAAGGAAATACTGCTAGTAACAGTTGGAACAGCGACTACTCCAGCTTCGTGGACTCTGGCGCTCCGTTCACGATACGCGGTGGCAGGTGGAACGATGGGGCTGATGCCGGTGTGTTCGCGTTCGGTCGCGGCAGTGGGTACTGCTATTACAACATCGGTTTCCGCCCGGTGCTTGTGTGCGAGTAGCACTTTGCCCGTGACCTCGATCCTAGTTTCCCTTTTTTCCTAGAGTACCAGGGTCTTCGGGCAAACATAAATACGGGTACAAGGTTTGTTGTAAGTTAATCATAAATTTTGAGTGTGTTGGGTATTGAAATAATTTTGGATATATGTTTAAATAGTAGGGTATAAGTAGGGGCGCTTTAGCGCCCGAAATTTATATAGGGATTACATCGAACTACTCCAACTTCGTGTACTCTGGCGAGCCGTTCACGATACGCGGGGGCAAATGGAACAATGGAGCTAATGCCGGTGTCTTCGCGTTCGAAAACGATGAAGGGTACTGCAATTACAACATCGGTTTCCGCCCGGTGCTTGTGTGCGAGTAGCACTTCGATACAACTTGAATTTATGAAAATAAATTCGTTCCAGAGGGGCATTTTTTTACGGAAGGTGCCGAGTGAAATGTATCAAAGAGATGTAATTCCTGTGGTATGAGCGAAGGACTATGCTGAAAAATATGTTATCTTTCCTTGCATAGCTCCTTTTAGATCTTATGTCATAAACACATAAACAGTAGCATTGTTCTAGTAGCAGTATGCGAATGTCCAATGTTATGCAACAGGAGCAAAAGGTAATTTTGCTCCTGTTAAAATAGTTCTTATAGAATAATACAAATTAATCCGCCACTACCTTCATTTACAATTCGCTCTAATGTTTCTTGAAGTTTCATTTGTGCATCTTCTGGCATTCTGCATAGTTTATTTTGTAAACCTTCATTAACTAATTCATGCAAGCTCTTTCCAAAAATATTAGATTCCCAAATTTTTTTAGGGTCATTTTCAAATTCAGAAAGTAAGTAATTTACTAATTCTTCAGATTGCTTTTCACTTCCAACAATAGGAGAAACTTCAGTTTCAATATCTGCACGAATCATATGAATACTTGGAGCTTTTGCTTTAAGTTTTACTCCAAATCTAGAACCTTGTTTTACCATTTCAGGTTCATCTAAAATCAATTCTTCCATTGAAGGAGTAACAATTCCATATCCTTTATTTTTAACTTCTTCTAAAGCATATGCAATTTTATCATATTCTTTTTTGGTAGAAGCAAGTTCAGTAATAATAGAGAATAAATCACCTTCATTATAAACATCAACGCCAGAAATTTCTGTTAAAACCTTATAGAAAAGTTCTTCTTTCAAATTAATATCAATATTAACATTACCGTTACCTAATGTGATTTCAGATAATGTAGTTTTTTCTATAATTTCTGTTCTTTGAATTTTATTTATTCCAGTATCTACTTCTTTTAATATTTTTACATCTGTAAAAGCGTCTTTAATTTCATTATATAAATTAGATTTTAGCCAATGCTCATCAGATAAACCATCTACCCATTTAGGGAAATTGATGTTAACTTGTTCAATAGGAAATTCATATAAAATACGTGCAAAAATATCATTTAAATCATCACTATTTAAATTTGAACAATCAGTTGGAATAACAGCAGTTTTGTATTTATCTTCTAATTTTTTAGCAAGTTCTTTAGTATATTCTGAATAAGGCTCGCTAGAATTTAAGATGATAATAAATGGTTTATTTAATTCTTTTAATTCATTAACAACTCTTTCTTCAGAAGAAATATAATCTTCTCTTGGAATATCTGTAATACTACCATCTGTTGTTACAAGAATACCAATTGTAGAATGTTCTTGAATTACCTTCTTAGTACCAATTTCAGCAGCTTGTTCAAAAGGAATTTCCTCATCTGACCATGGAGTCTTAACCATTCTTGGAACATCATCTTCTAAATAACCTATAGCATTATTTACAAGATAACCAACACAATCAACAAGACGTGTTTTTAGTTTTAAATTATCTCCAACAGTAATTTCAATTGCTTCATTTGGAACAAACTTTGGTTCTGTAGTCATAATAGTTCTTCCGCCAGCACTTTGAGGAAGTTCATCCCTTGCTCGTTCCCTTTTATATTCATTATCAATATTAGGAATAACCAACAAATCCATAAACTTTTTAATAAAAGTAGATTTACCAGTTCGAACAGGACCTACAACCCCTATGTAGATATCACCATCTGTACGTTTAGCAATATCTTGATATAAGTCTAAATTTTCCATCTATAATTTACCCCCTTGAAAAATGTTTGTACAAAATTATCTTTATTAATGTATATTTAATAAAATGAGGATTATTCCTAAAAAATAAAAAATATATTCCAGTTTTGTAGCATAGTTTGAAAAATGACATATGACGTAAGTAAGAAAGAGAGAATAAAGCGAAAGAAAAAAGAAATACTAACAAAAGAAAAGAGTTAGAAGTCTAATGAAAACAACAATTAAATTAATAAATAGCACAAAATCTTACTAAACAAAACTTGAATAAAAATAAATTTTGTTTAGTACACTAAACAAAATTGGAATAAAAATAAATTTTGTTCAGTACACTAAACAAAATTATTGTCAAAAAAAATGATAGAAGAACAAAAACGATTTTGTTACGGAGAAAGATATTTAATAGTATAGTACACTATTTTTCTTAAAATGAATAATATATAATGTAATATATTTGCATTATATATTTTTTTATGCTAAAATATAAAACATCAGTAGAACAAGCAATGAATATATAAGGCTAGCAAAGAAAGGAGCACAATTATGCAAGAGCAAATAGCAATTGTGATGGCAGCTGGAAAAGGCACAAGAATGAAATCTAAAAAATCTAAATTAGTACATAAAATATATGGAAAAGAAATAATTAGAAGAGCAGTTGAAAATGCAAAAAGAGCAGGGGTTAATGAAATAATTACTGTAGTAGGTTATCAAAAAGAACAAATTGAAGAAGTTCTTGGAGATACTGTTAAATATGCTATACAAGAAGAACAATTGGGAACAGGGCATGCTGTTATGCAAGCAGCTAAAATGTTAGAGGGAAGAAAAGGAAAAGTGCTTATTTTAAATGGAGATCATCCAATTATGCGCCCATCAACACTTAAAAATTTAATAGAAGAATCAAATAGAAGAGGAGAAAGTGCTACTATTTTAACAATGGTGCATGATGCTATGATTCCTTATGGAAAAATTATTCACGATTCTGATGGTAAAATTAAGGAAATAGTAGAACATAAAGATTGTAATGAAGAACAATTACAAATTAAAGAAGTTAATTTAGGAATGTATTGCTTCGATATTGAAGAACTTCTAAAATCTCTAAAAGAATTAAAAAATGATAATGCTCAAAATGAATATTATTTAACAGATGTTATTAAAATAATGTATGATAAAGGCTTAAAAACAGGCTCAGTTGTAGTATCTGATAATGCTGAAGTATTAGGTGTTAATGATAGAATGGATTTAGAAATTTTAACAAAGGCACTACAAATCCGTATTAATACAGAACATATGAAAAATGGCGTTACAATTGAGGATATAAATAACACATACATTTATGATGATGTAGAAATCGGAATAGATACAATTATTCATCCAAATACTACAATAAAATCTGGAGTTGTTATTGGTGAAGATTGTGAAATTGGCCCAAATGCTTATATTCGTGAAGGATGTAGATTAGCAGATAAAGTAAAAATTGGAAGTTTTGTTGAAGTAAAAAAGGCAATAGTAGGTGAAGGTGCAAAAGTACCACATTTATCATACATGGGGGATTGCGAAATAGGTGCAAAAACTAATATCGGTTGTGGAACAATAACGTGTAACTATGATGGATTTCATAAAAGTAAAACAATTATTGGAGACAATTCATTTATTGGTTCAAATACAAACCTAATTGCACCAGTTAATTTAGGAAAAAATACATTTGTAGCAGCAGGCTCAACTATAACAGACGATGTACCAGATGATTCTCTTGCAATTGCAAGACAAAGGCAAACCAATAAAGAAGGTTGGAATAAAAAATAGAATAAAAAAGAAGATAAAATTAGATACAAATTTTATCTTCTTTTTAACTATAGCTTATTATCACCAGGAATGAAATAATCGATAACACCATAAACAAGAGCTCCAATAATAGCAGCCATCCAAGAAATTGCATATCCTGCTACAAAAAATTGAGTTACATATAGAACAACAGCTGAAAGTACAAAACCTACGAAACCTTTTCCAAAAGGACTTGCTTGTAATCCAGTAAACTTAACAATTAGGTAATCGATAATAGTAAGAACAACAGCGGCAAGTGCTAGTGACCATATATTATTAATTGTAAATCCAGGTGTAAAGAAAGCTGTAATTGCAAGAACAACTGCTGCTGCTACAAATCTCCATATAACTTGACCAACTGTACTTGTTGTAGATGAATTTTGAACATTACTTCTTTCATTATCCATTTTTAGAACCTCCTATTAAAGATAATAAATTTATGCTATTTTCATAGTTCATAAAATTATTATTTACAAAAAAAATAAAATTATTCAAAATAAAAGTATAAACGAGAAAAAATTGTAAAAAATAAAAATGAATATGAAAATTTGGAGGCTGTAATTTATGGTCATTACGTTTATTAGGTCAATTTTGTTATACATAATCGTATTAATAGTTATGCGATTTATGGGAAAAAGAGAAATAGGGCAATTGCAACCATTCGAACTTGCTATTTCTATTATGATAGCAGACCTTGCATCTATTCCTATGACAGAAACGGGAATTCCAATTTCAAGAGGAATTGTACCAATTCTTGGATTATTAATTATACATTTAGCAATATCTGCAATCAATTTAAAAAGTATTAATGCAAGAAAAATTATCTGTGGTAAACCGAGAATTCTAATTTATAGAGGAAAAATTGATGAGCAAGCATTAGTTAAAGAAAGATTTACTGTAAACGAACTAGAAGAGCGTTTACGCGATAAGGATGTTTTTAATATTGGAGATGTAGAATATGCAATATTAGAAACAAGTGGACAAGTAAGTGTAATTAAAAAACCAGATAAGCGAACTACAACACCTGAAGATTTTAATATTACACCAGAATATGAGGGGATTCCATATGATTTAGTAGTAGATGGAAAAGTAATGGATAAAAATTTACAAGCAATTGGAAAAAATTATGTATGGCTAAAGAAAGAAGTTGGAAAATTTAATATGTTGCCAGAAGAAGCTTTAATAATTACATTAGATGGAAAAGGGCAGATCTTCTGTCAAAAAAAGGAAAGGAAGTAGTATGCGTAAAGAATTAATTATTAGTATTGTTATTTTAATATTGATTTTTGGATTAAATTATATAACTCAAGGATATAGCAAAAGTAATATAGATATAATTGCAAGTGATTTAAGAGTTATAAGACAGGATACTTTGCAAGAAGAGCCAAATAAGGAAAAAATAATGCAAGAAGTAGATAATGTATATAAAAAATGGGAAGATGTAGATGATAATTTTGCATATTATTTAGAACATAATGAACTAGAAAAAATAAAAACTGCGTTAACTTCTATTAAAAGTTATACTGAAGTAGAAGAATATCCTGAAAGTATAGAACAAATTGATAAATGCCTGTATTTATTAGAGCATATCTATCAAAAAGAAGAAGTAACACTTGATAATATATTTTAAAACTTATATTATATCATCCATTCCATATAATCCGGGAGTTTTATTTACAATAAATTCGCATGCTTTAAGAGCGCCTTCTGCAAAAACTTCTCTTGAATATGAAGTATGTTTTATTTCAAAAGTTTCATGGGCTCCAAAAAATTGAACAGAGTGTTCACCAACAATATTTCCACCACGAATAGAAGAAATGCCGATTTCATTTGGATTTCTTTTTTGGTGTATGTTGTGCCTATCAAAAACGTAATGCATAGTATTTCCTAGGGCATTATTAATGCTATGTGCTAATGTTAAAGCAGTTCCACTAGGGGCATCAATTTTATTATGGTGATGTGTTTCTGTTATTTCTATATCGTTTCCATTTAAAGAAGCGGCAACTTCTGCAACAATTTTTTTCATTAAATTAATTTCAAAAGACATATTTGAAGATTTAAAAATTGGTATTACTTTTCCTGCTTCTTTAATTTTATTTTCTTCATTTTCATTAAAGCCAGTAGTTGCAATAACTATTGGTGTTTTAGTTTTAATAGCGTAATTTAACATATTTAATGTAACAGTAGGAAAACTAAAATCAATGATAACATCAACATTTTCTTGTATTAAATTAGTATCGGAGTAAACAGGAAAAGTATTAGAACCATTATCGTTATAATCAAACCCACAAGTAAGTATTAGATTGTCAAAATTATCAATTTCTTTAACTAAAACTTGCCCCATTCTACCATTACAACCGCTAATTAAAACTTTTATCATACAATTTTAACCTCAATTCTTTATAAAACTATAGGGTAGAAAAATCTACCCCATTAAAAATTATCTTAATAAAACAAACATACTTAAAAAAACATATGCATATCGATATGCAATTTGTAATTTTCTTTTTGATTTGTATGCTTTTATAGATTCTTGTATAGCACAGTATTTATCTACAAATGTAATAATAAAACTTTCTTTGTATTTTGGTAGCCAAAATGTAACTGGCCACATATGTTTTAAAATAATATCACGTTCTTTTTCATTTAAATTGAAAAGTTCAGAAGCATTTTTTAAAGCAGTTTTTGGATGTGTAAAAGCGTGAAAACCTTTTCTACCATTTATTCTTGTTCTCCAATCATAAAGGAATAAATCATGTAGCATAGCAGCACGGGATACTGAAACATAGTCTAAATTGTATTTTTTACATATTATATAACAATAGTAAGCAACATTTTTACAATGTTCAAAGCAACTAGTATCATAATGTTGTTTAAACTCCTTCATTTTTTGAACAGTTTCATTTGTTGTAATATCATAAATAATTGACTCAAATTCGCGTAAATTACTAATATCCTTAGTAATCAGTTCTTTTGTTTTTGGCATATATTTTATTTTCAACTCCTAATAAAAGTATCTCTAAAAATAATTATACCATATGAAGTATAAATATGTGTATAATTTTATAAAAAATTAATAATTTTTTTATAACAATCCATAATTTTTCATAGCATTTTTTAAAGTAATTTTTCCTTCATCTGACATTTCTACTAAAGGTAGCCTTGGGGTTCCAAAGTTGTATCCCATCATATTTAATGCTGTCTTTACAGGAATAGGATTTGTTTCACAAAATAAAGCATTAATTAGTTCAATACTTTCTAGCTGAATTTTAGTAGCATTTTCAATATTTCCATTTAAATAATCATGAATCATACTTGTAAATTTTCTAGGAGCAATATTTGAAATAACTGAAATTACACCTTTACCACCAAGTGATAAAGTAGGCAATACTTGGTCATCATTACCACTATAAATATGTAAATTATCTCCGCAAAGTGCAGCAATTTCAGCAATCTGTGATAAATTTCCGACCTGCTTCTTTAATACCAACAATATTTTTTATTTTAGATAGTTCATAGCAAATTTTGGGGCTAATATTCATACCTGTTCTACTAGGCACATTATACATAATAATTGGCAAATCTGTGCTATTTGAAATAGCCTTGTAATGTGCTATAAGGCCTTCATTTGTAGTTTTATTATAAAAAGGTGTAACAACTAAAACACCATCAGCTCCAATACTTTCAGCATATTTTGTAAGCTTAATCGCATTAGCAGTACAATTACTTCCAGTTCCTAAAATAACAGGAACACGTTTAGAAACTTTCTTGATTGCAAATTCCATTGTTTCTTTTCTTTCAGAATCACTCATTGTAGCTGATTCACCAGTAGTTCCACAAACAACTAAAGCATCAATACCCTCTGAAATTTGAAAATCTATTAATTTTCCAAATTCATTGAAGTTTACTCCATTTTCATTAAAAGGAGTAGCAATGGCTGTCGCACAACCTTTAAACAAAAGTTTTTTCATTCATTTCACCTCTAAGTACATAATTTTTTCTATATAGTATATGAAACTAAAGAAGAAAACGAGACAGAATAAAACATTGACGAATATTGTCTATAAAAGTATAAATTTTATTTATACCTTTTTTTATAAAATTATTGCATTACTGAAATACTTATTATAAAATATACATATACTACAAAAGGAAAAGGAGAATGAATTAATGGGAAATATTAAGGTAGATTTTAGTAATACTAATATTAAATTAGAAGATATAATGGAATATGAAAATGAGATAAAAACAATTCATAAGAACTTACATGAAAAAGCAAATGATGAAAAAGAATTTTTAGGCTGGCTTGAGTTACCAACCAATTACGATAAAGAAGAATTTGAAAGAATAAAAAAAGTAGCGGAGAGAATAAAAAGTGATTCAGAAATATTTTTGTGTATTGGAATAGGTGGTTCATATTTAGGTGCAAGAGCTGTTATAGAGGCTCTAACTCATACATTTTATAATTATGAAAAAAGAAATACTCCACAAATTTTATATGCCGGAAACAATTTAAGCCCAAATTATATAAATGATATAATTGATGTAATTGGAGATAAAAATATATCTGTTAATGTTATATCAAAATCTGGAACTACAACAGAACCTGCAATTGCATTTCGAATTTTTAGAGAATTCTTGGAAAATAAATATGGAGTGGAAGAAGCAAGAAAAAGAATTTATTGTACAACAGATAAAGAAAAAGGGGCATTAAAGAAATTAGCAGATGAAGAAGGGTATGAATGTTTTGTAATACCAGATAATGTTGGAGGAAGATATTCTGTATTAACAGCAGTGGGATTATTACCAATAGCTGTAGCAGGAATTGATATAGATAAATTAATGCTTGGAGCAAAAATTGCTCAAGATAAATATGTAGATAATAATTTAAAATATAATGAATGCTATAAATATGCAGTTGTTAGAAATATTCTTTACAAAAACAATAAAGATATAGAAATATTAGCAAATTATGAACCAAAAATGCATTATCTTACAGAATGGTGGAAACAACTTTTTCGGAGAAAGCGAAGGAAAAGATTTAAAAGGTATTTTCCCAGCAGGAGTTGATTTTACAACTGATTTACATTCAATGGGTCAATACATTCAACAAGGAAGAAGAAACTTATTTGAAACTGTTATTAATATAGAAAATCCAAATAGTAATATAACAATTAAAGCAGATGAAGATAATTTGGATGGTATGAATTTCTTAGCAGGAAAAACAATAGATTTTGTTAATAAAAAAGCAATGGAAGGAACAATCCAAGCACATGTAAATGGCGATGTTCCAAATATAGTAGTTAATATGGAAGGGCTAGATGCCGAAACAATAGGAGGATTAATTTATTTCTTTGAACTTGCGTGTGCTGTATCAGGTAATTTATTAGGAGTAAATCCATTTAATCAACCAGGAGTAGAAGAATATAAGAAAAATATGTTTCGCTTACTTGGAAAACCTGGATATGATAAATAGAAAGAAGGAAAGCCAATGAAAATATATGATAAAGAAATGTATCAAAAGGAACAATGGATAAAAAGCATTCTTCTAGTTGTAGGAATATTTGTACTAGGTTTTGTTGTAGGATATTTTGTTCATAATTTTGAAGAACAAGAAAATGTAAACACATTAGAACAAGAAGTATATCGTTTACAAAAACAGGTGGATACTTTATAAAATAATTTCATAAAATTAGCAGTAAAATAAAAAACGGAGAATAATGATAATTTGGTTAAAATAGGTTAAATACTAATTTTTTTGAAGTAAAATTTGTATATTATAAAAAAATGTGCTATAATTAAAAATGTAAGGCAAGCCTAATGTATAAATTCCAAAATGCCCAAATGGGAACGAAAGTCTTTTTTTGGAGGGGTGAGTAGGGAAAGGAAGCAGATGAGTAAGAAATATTGTATTAACTTACGCAAAGGAGAAAGAAAGTCGGTAGAAAGAGAGGCAAAGCGGTATGGGTTAGATGCCCAATACGCAGACGGAAAATTAATTTTAAGCGGGGATGATGAGGCTCTAATGAGAGCGCATTGTTTGCTACTAAGGTTTTATGGTGATAGCATTGTATTTAATTAATACAGTCCCAGGTTAATTTGAATTGTAACTTGTAACTGAATTAGGCTACCTGACTAAGAGGGATAGAAAATTTATAAAAATTTTCTATCCCTTTTACTATCCCAAAAGCTTCAAAAGGCTTGACTTTTCAGTGAAAATTCGTTAGAATATAAGTATGGTACAATAAAGTCAAATGAAAGAAAGGAGAAGACATTATGGTAAAGGTGCAACATTTGTATCCTGTGTGTGTGTGTGGAAAAGCGGAGGAGGTTAATCTGTATGTTGTTGGGCTGAAAAATTCAGCTCAAAAGTATGGTGGAACTGTGAAACGTGAGGAAGGAGACGATACAGAAGTATCGTTGTTATTCGCCTTTAGCGACCCACATCTTATGCAAGTATGGGCAAACAGCATACGCACACTGTAAAAACTAATCTCCATCAAAAGGGACAGCTGAATAGCTGTCTTTTTTGGTACTAAAAAATCTTTTGTATAAATATTGAAAAAAAATTATTAAATGATATAATACTAAACAAGCAAAATAAAGTTAGGAGAGAGTATATATGAAATTAGGTATTGTTGGACTTCCTAATGTAGGAAAAAGTACAATGTTTAACGCAATTACAAAAGCTGGTGCAGAATGTGCGAATTATCCTTTTTGTACAATTGAACCAAATGTTGGTGTAGTACCAGTTCCAGATGAAAGATTAGATGAACTTACAAAAATGTATAATCCACAAAAAACAACACATGCTATTATTGAATTTGTAGATATAGCGGGACTTGTAAAAGGTGCAAGTAAAGGAGAAGGCTTAGGAAATAAATTTTTATCACATATTCGTGAAGTAGATAGCATTGTAGAAGTTGTAAGATGTTTTGAAGATCCAAATGTTGTTCATGTAGATGGCAGTGTAAACCCATTACGAGATATTGAAACTATTAATTTAGAATTAATTTTTGCAGATATAGAAACTGTGGACAAACGTTTAGATAGAGCAAAAAAACAGTTAAAAGCAGATAAAAAATATCAAGCAGAAATTGATTTGTTCGAAAAAATTAAGAAAACGTTAGAAGAAGGAAAATCTGCAAGAACTTTAGATTTTTCAGATGAAGAAAAAGATTTACTAAAAGATACATATTTATTAACTTTAAAGCCTATACTATATATTGCCAATGTTTCTGAAGAACAATTAAGTACCACAGATAGTGATGTATATGTTAATCAAGTTCGTAATTATGCAAAAAGTGAAAATGCAACCGTTATACCTCTTTGTGTAAAAATAGAAGAAGAACTTGCAACTCTTGATGATGTAGATAAAATAGAAATGCTTGAGGCATTAGGGCTAGAAGAATCAGGACTAGATAAAGTAATTAAAGCAAGTTATGATTTATTAGGGTTAATGAGCTTTTTAACAGCAGGGGAGCCAGAAGTTCGTGCTTGGACTATCAAAAAAGGAACAAAAGCGCCAGCGGCAGCAGGTAAAATTCATTCTGATATAGAAAGAGGTTTCATACGCGCAGAAATAGTGTCTTATGATGACTTAATAAGAGAAGGTTCTATGAATGCTGTTCGCGAAAAAGGGCTTTTACGTTCAGAAGGAAAAGACTACATTATGCAAGATGGGGATATTGTATTATTCCGTTTTAATGTATAAGAAAATAAGAAAAAAATCAAAGGAGGAAATTATGAAAGAAGAATTATTTAACAAAAAAGTAACAGGTTGGGAGAATATTTCAGAGGAGAATAAACAAAACATATTTAAGTTTTCAGATGAATACATCTACTTTTTAAACAAAGTAAAAACCGAAAGAGAAGCAGTAGGATTTGTAAAAAAGATGCTAGATGAAAATGGATTTAAAGATATTAATACGAAAGAATCAATAAAACCAGGAGATAAAGTGTATTATATTAATAGAGAAAAGAGCTTATATGCAGCAGTTATTGGAACTAAAAAATTAGAAGATGGTTTAAATTTATTAGGAGCACATATCGATTCACCAAGATTGGATTTAAAACCAAACCCATTATATGAAGATACAGGTTTTGCTTATCTTAAAACACATTATTATGGTGGAATTAAGAAATATCAATGGACTACTATACCACTTGCAATACATGGAGTAATTGTAAAATCAAATGGAGAAAAAATAACAATTTCTATTGGTGAAGATGAAGAAGATCCAATTTTTACAATTACAGATCTTTTACCACATCTTGCAACAGAACAAATGGATAAAAAATTAAAAGACGGAATTAATGGAGAAGATTTGAACCTATTAATTGGAAGCATTCCAGATAGCGATAAAGATGAAAGTGAAAAAGTTAAATTAAATATATTAAAATTATTAAATGAAAAATATGGAATAAAAGAAATCGATTTTGTAAGTTCAGAACTTGAAATTGTTCCAGCATTTAAAGCAAGAAGTCTTGGATTTGATAGAAGTATGGTAGCAGCTTATGGTCAAGATGACCGTGTATGTGCCTATACTTGCGTGCGTGCAATGCTTGATGTAGAAAATCCAGAAAAAACAGCAGTATGTATATTATCAGATAAAGAAGAAATTGGAAGCTATGGAAACACAGGAATGGAATCTCATGTATTTGATATGTTTATATCTGAATTATTAAATAAAGCAGGAGAAAATAGACCAAATTTATTAGAAAAAGTATTTTGCAATTCAAAAATGTTATCAGCAGATGTTGATGCAGGTTTAGACCCAATATATGCCTCTGTTTCAGAAAAAAATAATGCAGCATATATTGGACATGGAATTGGTCTTAACAAATACACAGGAGCAAGAGGAAAATCCGGAGCATCAGATGCTAATGCGGAATATGTAGCAGAAGTAAGAGGTATTTTTGAAAAAGCAGGAATACCATATCAAGTATCTGAACTTGGTAGAGTAGATATAGGCGGTGGAGGAACCATTGCATTTATATTAGCAGATAAAGGAATTGATGTAATAGATTGTGGAGTACCAGTTTTATCAATGCATGCACCATTCGAAGTAACATCTAAATTTGATGTATATTGTGCATATAAAGCATATAGTGCGTTTGTAAAATAACTAATAAAAAAGCAACACTGTAATAAGTGTTGTTTTTTTATTAGTTATTTTCTTCAATTTTTCCTGCCATAACTTTTTTTCCATCATAGTATCCGCAGTTTGAACAAGCTGTATGTTGCATAACTGGTTCGTGGCAATGTGGGCATTCAGCAAAGTTTGGTTTATCTAATTTCCATGTTGATCTTTTTAATCCTGTTCTTGCTTTAGACCATCTTCTTTTTGGTTGTGCCATTTTAATTCCCTCCTTGAATTCTCGATATGTATATATCTGTATTATTTTTAACAAATTTTTAAGTCACTATAAAAGTATACTAATTTTTACAGAGTTTGTCAAGAGATAAGTGTGGATTTGTAAAAATTGTTGAAAAAAATATACAATATTGATATAATTAGTTAAATAAAATAAAAAGGAGTTTATATGATAGAAAGTAAAAGAGTTGATAAAATAAACTATTACTTGAATATAGCAGAGGCAATTTCTGAAAGAGGAACTTGTCTTCGTAAAAATTTTGGCTGTATTATTGTAAAAAATGATGAAATAATTTCTACAGGTTATACAGGCGCACCGCGTGGTAGAAAAAATTGTATAGATCTTGGATATTGCACAAAAAAGGAAAAGTTTCCGGATGTTCATCATGGAGGGTATGATGCTTGTAGGTCTGTTCATGCAGAACAAAATGCTATGTTAAGTGCTTCAAGAAAAGATATGATAGGTGCAACTATGTATCTTGTAGGAAAAAGAGTAGATTCAGGTGAATATGAACCGGGAGCAAATTCTTGCCAAATGTGCAGAAAAATGATTATTAATGCAGGAATTAAGAATGTTATTATTCGAGGAGAAACTAATGAAGAATACTTAGTGGTTGATGTGGAAGAATGGATAAATAATGATGATTTATTACAAGGAAGAAATACATATTAAAAGAGGTAAATATGAAACGTTTTTTTATAAAAATAGAAGAAAATAAAAAGTTGTGTAGTTATATTATTATATTTTTTATTGCGATGTTTATTTGTATTCCACTTATTTCGTCTAAAATGGATATATCGCGTGATGATGGAATACAACATATATGTAGATTAATTGGAACATATAATTCGTTAAAAACAGGAAATATACCTGTTATAATGAGTGGATTTTGTAATGGATTCGGATATTCTTGGAATATATTTTATAGCCCATTAACAGCATATCTACCATTAATATTTAGGATAATTACTTCTTCATTTGTTGTAATGTTAAAGCTATTTATGTTTGTAGCAATATTTGCATCTGGCGTTTTTATGTTTCAATTTACATATAAACTGTTTAAAAGCTATAAAGTAGCTGTTTTATCTGCTATTTTTTATATGAGTACACCATATCATTTAACTGATTTATACAATAGAATAGCAATTGCAGAGCTTGCTTCATTTATCTTTTTACCAATAGTATTTAGTGGTATGTATGATTTAATATACAGAAAAAATCGTAAACCAATTGGGCTTATAATTGGAGCAGTTGGTTTAATATTAACACATAATGTAATAGCTATTTATACAGCTATATTTTGTTTAGTTTATTTAGTTTTACACTATAAAAAAATAAAAGATATAAAACTAATTAAAAAAGTTGCTATTTGTGCTGTTTTAATATTATTATGCACAAGTTTTTATTGGATACCTTTATTAGAACATATGATGGCTACAACATACGAAGTATTTATACCAAATAGAATGTATAAAGATAACACATTAATAGGTTCAAAACTTGCTTTATCGGAATTATTATTCATACAAAAAAATGATATGAATTTTCATATAGGATTATTAATAATTATTGGAATTATACTAACAATATGCTACAAAAAAACAATTAAAAAAGGCGAAAGAAATTCTTTACGAATATTCCTAGCATTTGGTTTGTTTAGTGCATTTATGACGCTTACAATATTTCCATATCAATATATGCCAAGTTTTCTAAAAATGATACAATTTGCATGGAGAATGATGGAATTTGCTAGTTTCTTCTTAAGTATAGTTGCAGGATTTGGAATTGGAAAATTGTTTAATAAAAATCCATCAATAGAGGCTTATGCAAATGTGCTAATACTTATATATTTATCTGCTTCTATTATTTCACAAAATAAAGAAGTAGAAATACCATTTAATGAAGAAAGATTTTTAAATCCAATACCAGTAACAGCATCAACAGGAAGAGTGCATGCAGGATGTGCGACTTTTGAATATTTACCACAAAAAGCATTTGCAAACCGTAACTATATTGAAACAAGAACACAAGATGTATATGTTTTAGCGGGAAAAGCTAGCATAGAAAATATGGAAAAAGAAAACACAAAACTAAGTTTTGATGTAAAAAATATAGAAGGAGATACAATTTTAGAACTACCATATATTTACTATTTAGGTTACTCAGCCAAAATAGAAAAAGAAGATGGAAGTAGCAAAAATTTAAAAATAGAAGAATCAGAAAAAGGATTTTGTATGATAAAACTATCAGATGTGGCAAACGGAAAAATAACGGTTTCGTATACAGGAACTACTTTAATGAAAATTTCATATGTTTTAACTTTAGTTGGAATAGCAGGCATAGTGTTGTATAACTCGAAAAAACACTAAACATTTTTTATTACAATAATTGACTATATTTTTAAAATACGATAGAATAGCAAATGTAGAAAAAGAGGTGAAAAAAATGGCAAAACCAACGGTTGCTATTGTTGGAAGACCTAATGTTGGAAAATCAACATTTTTTAATTATATTATAGGCGAGCGTTTATCAATTGTGGAAGATAAGCCAGGTGTTACAAGAGATAGAGTTTATGCTGAATGCAATTGGCGTGGAAGGGATTTTACTGTAATAGATACAGGAGGAATTGAAACAGAGGCATCTGATTTTATAACTGAAGAAATAGCAAATCAAGCAAGTATAGCTATGAATTTAGCAGATGTAATTATATTTTTAACAGATATAAAACAAGGTGTAACCGAGGTTGATAAAGAAATTGCAATTATGTTAAAAAAAGTGAATAAGCCTGTTGTTTTAGTATGTAATAAAGCTGATAATTATGGAAAAACTGTAGATGATATATATGAATTCTATAACTTAGGATTAGGTGATCCATATCCATTATCTGCAACAAATGCAATAGGAATAGGGGATATATTAGATGCTGTTTTTGAACATTTTCCAGAAAGAGCAGATGAAGAAGAAGATAGTGAAATGATAAAAGTTGCTATTATTGGAAAGCCAAACGTTGGTAAATCTTCACTTGTAAATCGCATTTTAGGAGAAGAAAGAGTAATTGTTAGTAATGTTGCAGGAACAACGAGAGATGCAATAGATTCATATTTTGAAAATGAATTTGGAAAATATACTTTTATAGATACAGCAGGAATTAGAAGAAAAAGTAAAGTAAATGAATCTATTGAAAAATTTAGTGTAATGAGAACATTACTTGCTATAAAAAGAGCAGATGTGTGCTTAATGATGATTGATGCGAGTAGCGGTGTAACTGATCAAGATGCAAAAATTGCAGGGGAAGCACACGAGGCAGGAAAAGGAATAATTCTCGTAATTAATAAATGGGACGAAATTGAAAAAGATACATATACAATCGAGCAATTTAAAAAAGATGTTTATAACAAATTATCATATTTAACTTATGCACCAATTATATTTATTTCAGCAAAAACGGGACAACGAGTGCATAAATTATATGAAATGATAAATCAAGTAGCAAGTCAAAATGCTTTAAGAGTTTCTACTTCTATGTTAAATCAAGTACTAAATGAAGCAATTGCTATAGTACAACCACCAACAGATAAGGGAAAGCGTTTAAAGATATATTACATGACACAGGGGGCTACTAAACCACCAACATTCATTGTATTTGTTAATAATAAAGAGCTATTTCACTTTTCATATGAAAGGTATTTAATAAATCAATTGCGAAAAGAATTTGGACTAATAGGTACACCAATTAGAATGATTACAAGAGAAAAAGGCGAAAAGGAGGAATTAATATGACATATTATATAATTATGGCAATAGTTGCATATGCAATAGGTAGTATTAGTTTTTCGGTTATTTTTAGTAAGAAAATGGCTGGTTTTGATGTAAGAGAAAAAGGAAGCGGAAATGCGGGGTCTACCAATGTATTAAGATCTGTTGGAAAAAGGGCAGCAGCATTAACTCTTATTTGCGATGTATTAAAAGGAGTAGTTGCAATTTTAATTGCAGTTTTATTAGGTAATATAGTAAAAGAACTAGATAAGGCATTACTTGTTCAAATAGCAGCAGTAGCAGTTGTTATTGGACATACATTTCCTATATTTTTTGGATTTAAAGGTGGAAAGGGAGTTGCAACTTCTCTTGGTATTTTGTTAGTAATAAACTGGCAAATTGGACTAATTTGCCTTGTATTTGCTTTAGTAATTATGGTATTAACAAGAATGGTATCAGCAGGGTCAGTACTTGCAGCAATTTTATTTCCAGTACTTGTTTTATTTATAGGACAAGAATATTATATTGTTTCAGGAAATTATTTTATTTTTAGTGTAATAATGGCATTAATAGTAGCATTTAATCATAGAAGTAATATAAAAAGAATTTTAAACGGAACAGAAAACAAGTTAAGTTTTAAGAAAAAATAATAGGAGGCAAAAAAAGTGAGAACAATTGCTATTATAGGAAGTGGAAGTTGGGGAGTTGCTCTTGCCATACACTTAGCAAAAAACGGAAATAAAGTAAATATTTGGTCTTTTGATCAAAAAGAAGCAGATACTATAAACAATGAAAAAAGATGCATATTTTTACCAGAAGTAAGTTTACCAGAAAATATAGTTTGCTATACGAATTTTGAAGATGTGTTAAAAGATTCAGAATTAATTTTACATGTAACACCATCAAAATTTGTTAGAAATACAATAAAACAATATAAAGAGTTAGTTACAAATCAACCTGTTATTATGTGCGCAAAAGGTTTTGAAAGAGATACTTTATATACTTTAGATGAAATTATAAAAGAAGAATTACCTGAAAAATCATATGCTGTATTATCTGGACCAAGCCATGCAGAAGAAGTATCAATTGGTATACCAACTGCAATGGTTGTTGCATCTTGCGATGAATCATTATGCAACCAAATTCAAGAAATATTTATGAATGAAAATATGAGAATTTATACATCATCAGATATAAAAGGTGTTGAATTAGGGGGAGCATTAAAAAATATTATTGCATTTTGTGCAGGTATTGCAGCAGAGTTAGGATTAGGTGATAATAGCTTTTCTGCACTTATTACAAGAGGTCTAACTGAAATTAGTCGTTTAGGAGTAAAATTAGGTGGTAAAAAAGATACATTTTATGGGTTAACTGGTTTAGGCGATTTAATAGTTACTTGTTTAAGTGAGCATAGTAGAAATAGAAAAGCAGGAAAATTAATAGGTGCAGGAAAAACAATTGAGGAAACAAGAAAAGAAGTAGGTATGACAATAGAAAGTATAGATAATATTGAGGTAGCATATGAACTTGCAAAAAAATATGATGTTGAAATGCCAATTGTAAATGCTGTATATGATGTTTTATATAACAATTTAAATCCAAAAGATGCAGTAAAAATGCTTATGATGCGTGATAAAAAAAGTGAATAAACTTTAAAAAATTACCAATACTAATAAAAAATATTGGAGGTAAAGTTATATGGATTTTTTTGATAAATTAAGTAAAACAGCAAGCAAAACCTATAAAATGACAACCCAAAAAACATCTAAAATTGCAAAAGAAGCAAAAATAAAAATGCAAATGAATGAGCATAAAGCAAAAATACAGTCAATATATGAGGAAATTGGTAAAAAAGTATATGAACACCATGTAAATGATGATGATATTGATATAGATATAGAGGCAGAAGTAGAAGAAGATTGCATACAAATTGATGAATTGTGCGATAGAATAGAAGAGGAAAGAAAGGAGTTACTAACATTAAAAGATAAGAAACAATGTCCAAATTGCTTTTATGAAATAGACTTAGATTTTCATTATTGCCCTAACTGTGGATCAGAACAAGAAGATAGATATTGCAAAGATGATAATGAAAAAAATAATAATGAAAACACAAATAATAAAGAAAACGAAGATTAAATTTAAGCCTACGTCAGTATTTGATGTAGGTTTTTTAGAAAAATTTAGAAAACTAGTAAGGGTATCTTTCATACAAGTATTTAATTAGTTCGTCAGCATTGTCATTAGTTACATTTATAAAAGTACCTTCATCTAAACTAATCCACATATTTATTGTATATTTTTCATTATTATCGATAAATGCACCAATAATATCGGCAATTTCTATTGAATTGTCGTATTTCTTTTCCCATTTTAGATCATTTTCAAGTTGTACATCTTCTCCAAAAAAATCACATAAAAATTTTGAAATTTCACCTTTTTTTGTGCTATATAAATTAACGACTGTATACATATTAAAAATCTCCTTTTTATTTAGTATTATATTTTTTAAGTTTTACTATACTAGAGAATAAAAGGTAATTTTTATGGAAATACTAAATATAGGTGATTATATGAAGAAAAAAATAATTGTGTATTTGGTTTTATTAGCAACACTTGTAATTTCATTAACTGGCTGTACAAATCAAAGCGAGAATGAAATTATGCAAGAAAAAATTAAAAGTGAACTTGAATATTTAGATGTTAATTTAATGGATATGCTTAACAGGCTAAATGGTATTACAATAGAAAATTATATTGTGAAGGCTGAGGAAGTAAAAGAAGAGAGTGGAGGATCTGGAAAAAATAGTGAATCTAGTGAAAAATCCGATAGTTCAAGCTCGTCTGAAAGTTCATCTGGAAGTGGAGATACAGATACACAGGGGAGTGAAGGTAGTAACCAATCGGAAGAAAACAAAATACAGTATAAAATGGAAGAAAATGGGGTTTTAATTCAAGATAGAACGCCAGATTGGAAAAGTTTAAAGACAGATATAGAAAAAATATATTCAGATTGGTCAACAGTTGAACTTGATTTATATAAAGTAAGTGTAAACAATCAAGATATTTTAAGTTTTGGAACAGATTTAGATGTGGCAACACAAGCAATAAAAAGTGAAGATAAACAAAAAGCATTAACTTCTCTTGCAAAATTATATGCATATATACCTAAATATGCAAGCGGATTGCAAGGTAATAATAAAATGGCAAATATATATCAAACAAAATCTAACATTATAAATGCTTATTCTCTAATAGAACAAGATAATTTTAGCCAAATAGAACAAGAAATAAAAAATGCGGAACAAGCTTTTTTACCTATAATAAATGATATGAATGAAAATTCGAATAATCAGGCAAATATCAATAAAACATATGTTATAATAAAAGATTTACAAAACTTTACTATTAATAAAGATAAAGATGTTTTTTACATTAAATATAAAAATGTAATGGAAGAGTTAAATAATATTAGTTAATCCCTTAGTCGTATATATATCAATTTATATTAGTATAAAGCCTAGCTATATAAAAAATATAGCTAGGCTGTTATCAATTAATAATCAAGGAGTATATTTTAGTAATTTAACTTTAACATGCTCCACGATCATTTGCTAAATCCTGAGACGCTACTATTCTTTTATGAATAGAGCCGTCTGGTGAAATGTAGATACTATCAAATTGCATTTGCTCATAATTAAATGATTGAAATTGTGATTGTTTAATTGGAGTTTTCAAATTACATGTTAGATTTAAGATTGTTTTTATTCCAAATCTTTTTTCAAGAGATTTTGGTTCTAAATAACATCCTTCTTGTAATGTGTCATTTTGATGAACATCATCGCAATAAGGTTCTAACAACTGCTGTAAATCGATAAAATCTGGGTCATCTGGATTATCTGTTGACATTTCAGAAAACTTTACAGATGTAAAACCTAATTCCTTCATATGTAAAGCAAATTCTTCCATTTGGTCAAATGAATCAATTCCTTTTTTGTTGATAACACAATTAACTCTTAACTTAAGTTTTGGATTCAACTTATGGAATTCTTTTATTTTATCCAGTTCGGGAGTTACTCCAACTATTTGATTATTTACTGTTTCATTACCCATAACAGAGACAATAACTTTATCTAACTTAGTTATAACTGGTAATAAACAGTCCAAATTATAACCATTAGTATTAACAGTAATTTTTCTCTTATACGGTGCAATTTCATTAATAATTTTAATTAGATCTTCCGGAAACAATGTTGATTCTCCACCAAGCAAGAGAACATCAGGATATTCCTTTAATGAAATTGCACTTTCAATGATTTTAGTTACATTTGTGTTAGAAAATGTATTATATTTTCCAACACAAAAGAAGCACTTACCATTGCATGCTGTTGTTGTTTGAATACATAATCTTGGTCCCATTGCTCCCATACAATAATTTTTTTTACTCCTTAATGTAATTGACATTATAATCGCCTCCATTTAGAACTTTATTCTCAAATGATTCATATACCCAACTATCAGTTACCGAGCAATCTGCTTGAATGACATTCATATAGTTAGGTTGATACTCAATATTATCTGGGATTCCGAAGCTTTTTGCTTTAAATATGTTGTTAAATGGGCAACATAGTTTAATATAAGCTTTAATTCCCAAATATTTTGATAACTCTGGTAGATCGAAAAAACATCCTCTTAATGTAGCATTTTTTTGATGAATTCCGAATTTTATTAATAAATCTTGTAAATCAATAAAATCGATATCTTCATTTGATGTAACTAATTCCATTAATTTAATTGCTGAAAATCCTAATTCTTTGGCTTTCTTAGCATAAGACCGTATTTCTTCCAAATTAGAAACTGTCTTAGTTGTTACAACCACTGCCGAAATTATTTCAACATCTCCTTTATTTTTATTTAAGTCTATTAAATCTTCCTCATTAATGTATACACCTGTTGAATTTTTACTGTAATCAAAAGAATGAATACTTAATGTTACTGTGTTCAAATATGGTATGCATTCTTTAATTTTTTTTAAATTAGAACCATTACTTATTATGCCAATATCTTTTTTATATGGTCTAATTCCTTTTAATACTTTAACTAAATCTGGATATAAAGTTGGTTCTCCTCCTAAAACATCAACTTTTGAGAATTCTGTCATTGCATTAGCAGTTTCAATAAATTTCTGAGCCTCTGCCGATTTCTTAAATGGCGTTCCAGAAGCAATGCAAAATTCACACTTTCCATTACAACCATTTAATAATTTAATATTCAGTAGATTATAACTACACCCACAAGTATTACTTATGAATGGTTTTAATATTAATTTTTGTTTACTCATAATTTACTTCTCCTTCTTCTTAAATTCAATTTTACATGTTTTAGCTACGAAACCTAGTTACATCTACAGCAAAATTTTAGATTCTATCCCATAAAAAACAACCCTCCTTCTATGAAATTTTCAATGTACTATCTACAATTTATTGATAACATTTATAATAAATATATGTTACATATTATCATATATTATGTAAATAGTCAATAATATTTTGCTATCCTTGTAATATATAAATGAAATGTGAAAATGTCCCGTTTATGCCGAGAAAACTTATTGATTTTGAGGAATCCTTTGGTATGCTTTTGGAAGTTTTTAGTTGGATTAAGTGTTGATAGTAACGCTTCACATAAATAATTATAAAAGGCAAAAATTTGTAACAAACTTTTCACTATTTTAATATAATATATAAAAAATGAAGGGAGTTATTTTATGGATTATGAAGTAATGATGAACGGTAATGTACGAATTGGTATGTATGCTCCAGATTTTGAAGCACAAACTACAATGGGAAATATATCTTTGAATGATTATAAAGGAAAATGGGTTGTTTTATTCTCTCATCCCGGAGACTTTACCCCCGTATGCCCCCAATGTTAGAGATAATTAGCAAAAGCTAGATATATCAATAGTTTGAAAAAGATTAAATAATTATAGAGGATACACCAAAGGTTAAAGAAGTTATAAAAATTTACAAAAAAGTATTGAAATTGTGTCAGAAATGGTATATTATGACGTTTACAAAGCGTGAGAGAGAGGGTGTGAACCTGTTACAGATGAACAATATGATAAGTTATAATTTAATTAGTGAAAGGAAAGAATATTATGGAAAAAGCAAAAGTTTATTATGCAAAGAAAATAACTACTGAAAATTTAATTAAAATATATGAAGCTCTTGGAGTCAGCTTAAAAGGGAAAATTGGAGTAAAGGTGTCAACAGGAGAAGATGGAGCAAGAGGATATTTAAAGGCAGATTTAATTGGACCATTCGTAAAAAAATTAAATGGAACAATTATTGAATGCAATACAGCTTATGATGGTGCAAGAAATACTGCTGAAGATCACATGAAAGTAGCAGAAAAACATGGATTTACATCTTATGCTGATGTAGATATTATGGATGCCGATGGAGAAATGAAAATACCAGTAAACAATGGCAAACATTTAAAATATGATTTAGTTGGAACACATTTAGATAGATATGATGCAATGGTAAATTTGGCACATGGTAAAGGTCATGCTATGGGTGGATTTGGAGCTAACTTAAAAAATCAATCAATAGGTGTTGCATCAAGAAATGGAAAAGCATATATTCATACAGCGGGAATAACAGAAGATCCAGATGAATTATGGAATAAATTACCAAAACAAGAAGATTTTATTGAGGCAATGGCAGAAGCAGCAAAGGCAGTTGCAGATTATTTTGAGGCAAATAATAAAAAAATAGTTTATATAACAGTAATGAATTTTTTATCAGTTGATTGCGATTGCGATGCCCATCAAACAGATCCTGTAATGGAAGATTTAGGAATAGTAGCATCGTTAGATCCAGTAGCAAATGACCAAGCATTTATTGATATGATATGGGCTTCAAAAGATAAAGGTGCTCATCTATTACAAGAAAGAATAGATCATAAGCTAGGAAGGCATATATTACCTTATGCAGAAGAAATTGGACTGGGAACAACAAAATATGAATTAATAAATATTGATTAAAAAAATTAAATTTATAATGGAGGGTATAAAAATGATAGAAAAAGTAGAAAGTATAAAAAAACAAAATCGTGTATTGGAGGCTTTAACAAGTACAAAAGGAAAATATATTGTAGGAACAGTTTTGTTAAGTGGAATAGGTATAGCTTTACCTAGAATATTCCATGTTTTAGTGGGAGCAAGTGCTGGTCAAACATTATTACCAATGCACATTGCAGTTTTAATTGCAGCATTAATTTTTGGAGGAATAAGTGCAAGTATAGTTGCAGGAAGTTCAGTTGTATTTAGTTATTTATTAACTGGAATGCCAACTACTGCTAGACTTCCATATATGCTAATAGAACTTGTAATTTATGCAGTTTTATTAAGTGTTTTAAATAAAAAATTTAATTCGTATATATCACTAATAGCAACAATTATTTTAGGGAGAGTGCTATATGCAGGAGTATTATTTATTGCAATTAATGGACTAGGATTATCTACTTATGGAATATCAGTAATAGATAGTATTGTTACAGGATTACCAGGTATTGCAATTCAATTAATTTGTGTACCATTTATCGCTAAAACAATAAAGAAAGGAATTAATTTAGATGCCTAAATTAGAAGACGTATTGGAAAAGTAGCAGGAAGTTATTATTCATAAAATTTATAGCAAAATGATATAAATTACATGTTGTTATATAAATTAAATAAGTAGATTGCAGAGATATTAAGAAATTGATATCTCTTTTTTTGTGCATAAAAATAATTGCATTTCTATTATTTTTATGCATATATATCAAATAGTAATTAGTTAAAGGAGTAGTCGCTTATGAGAATAACAACCACAACTATTGAAAATGAAAACTATTCACAAATATTTGTAGAAAAAAATGAAATGGAACAAAAGAAAATAAGAGATGAAATAGAAAGGCTAAAGAAAAAAGGAAACAAAGTTGCAATATTTGTTTCTGGAAAGGATGAAATGCTACGAATAATTAGAAACAATATAATTTACACATTTGAAAATACTTAAATAGCTTGATAAAAGTATTATAAATTATTTAAATCTTTCTTCAAAACTATTTAAAAGTTATCTAATTTTGCCAAAAGGAGGAACAAATGCGCTTTGTAAGAAATGAAAGCAATTTGAAATTAGACAATAGAACGAGCCTAATTACACCAAAGTATAGTTATTTTAAAAGACAAAGCAAAACTTTTACTGTATCAGCCTATGCAAGATTAAGTAGAGATGAAGACAGGGAAAATTATTCTAGTATTGAAGAACAAATAAATATTATTAAAGAATATGCTGAAAGCAGAGGGTGGCATATATCAGATGAGAATGTATATATAGATGACAATGTATCAGGATATACTTTCGATAGACCGAAATTTACCGAAATGCTACAAAATGTTGATGCAGGACTTATAGATGTAGTAATTGCAAAAGACTTATCAAGGATAGGAAGAAATAATGGTAAAGTTCTTTGTTTAATTGAAGATTTCAAAAAATCAGGAAAAAATTTAATACTAATATCAGAGATGGGAGGTGTATATGATGTTCAAAATGACAGAGATGACACCATAGGAATTACAACTTGGTACAATGAAAGATATGTAAAAGATATTTCAAGAAAAACAAGATGTAATATGTTATCAAAACAAAAGACAGGTAGGTTAATTATGGGAAACTTCTATGGATATGAAAAGGTATTTGAAAATGGAATACCTAAATTATATGTAATAGAAGAATTAAGGGGGGCAATAGAACTGATTTTCAAGTTATATGTAGAACAGGGGTTAGGTAGAAAGAAAATAACAGATGTATTGAATAGTGATAAATATAATTATCCAACTCCTTCAGTTTATTATCAAAGAAAGCATTTGGAAAAAGGCAGAATATACAAACACAAAGTGCAAAACCTATGGAGTACAGATATGGTCAAAAATATTTTAGAAAATGATGTATATTGTGGAAATTTAAGAGTGCATAAGAAACAAACAATTAGCATAAGAGGAAAAGCTGTCAAATTACCAGAAGAAGAACATTTTGTGTTTGAAAATCATCACGAGGGGATTGTATCAAAAGAAATGTTTAAATTAGCACAAGAACTAAAAGCAGAAAGAGTAAAATGTAAGACTACGAAGACAAAGAGAAAGTATATATTTGGTGGAATGTGCGTTTGTGGTGATTGTGGTGGAGGTGTAAGTGGAACTTTTATAAGAAGAAAACAAGAAAAGGGCTATGAATGTACTGATTATAGAAGATATGGATTAGCTAGATGTAAAATTCACGAGATTTCAGAAAAAGATATGATAATACATTTGAAAGAATATTTGAAACTATTGCGAAACAATTTTTATGAAGAAATTGGAAAGATTAAATTAAATAATACTCAAAATAAAACAAAGATAAATAGAGGAAAGTTAGAAAGAAGGTATAATATATTATTAGAAGAATATAAATGCTTATTATCTCAAAAAATAAAAGACTTGAGCACAGCTACATCAGAAGAACAAAAAGAAATGATAGAAAATGCTTATAAAGAATTAGAAAGCGATAAGCAAAATCAAATTATAAATTTAAAAGAAATACTATCAAAAGAAGATGAAAAAATATTTGAAGATAGAAAACAGAAAGTAGAATCAGCAATAGAAATATTTGATCAAATAATAAATTCAAATGAGCCAAGTAAGTTTTTATTAAATTCTATTATAGAAAAAATTGTTATATATAGTGATAGAACAATAGAATTTTTATTAAAAGGAAATATTGAAAGGCTCATAAAAAATTAGTTTCTAACATTAGGACTTTACCCCCGTTTGTACAACAGAAATAATTGCTTTTTCAAAGGCTGATACATATTTTAAGAGCAGAAATGCTTGTTTAATAGGATTAAGTGTTGATAGTAATGCTTCACATCTTGCTTGGATATATGATATCTATTGTAAAACTGGCATACAAGTACCTTTTCCAATTATTGCTGATAGAAATGGAACTATTGCAAGAAAATATGGTATGATTTCAAATGACATTAGTAATACAGAAACTGTAAGAAACGTGTTTATAATTGATGATAAAGGAATTGTTCGAGCAATTCTTGTTTACCCTATGAATGTTGGTAGATGTATTCCTGAAATTTTAAGATTACTTGAAGCATTACAAACAGCAGATTGCAATAAAGCATCTACTCCTGCTAATTGGTGTCCAAATGAACCAATTATTATACCAATACCTACAACATTTTATGAGCTTAAAGAACGAATGAATTACATCGAAAAGAATCGAAATGGTTTTAACTGGTATTTAAGTTTAAAAAATCCAAATGAACAATGTAATAAGAAATTAAATGCTTCAACACAAAATCAACTAGAAGAAAAAAATAAATAATATAAATATAAATTGAAAAAATGACCATACTATTATTAAACAAAAAGGAGGTCATTTTAATGGATAAAAATCAAAAAATCAATTGTACAGTTGAAAGTTGTAAATATAATAAAAATCAAGAACAACTATGTTCTTTAGAACAAATTATTGTAACACCAATTCAAGACTGTCATACAGAAGAACCAGATGAATCTATGTGCAGTAGTTATGAATATAATGAGGAATAATAAAGGCTTTCAAAAATGAAAAATTTCTATTGACAATCAATTATAAATATGCTAATATATACTTTGTCAATAGAAATGCGGATGTGGCGGAACTGGTAGACGCGCTGGTCTTAGGAACCAGTGCCAACGGCGTGGGGGTTCGAGTCCCTTCATCCGCACCAACGACGTATGTGTTCGAACTAATATAACAGATAGAAAAATATCATTCTGAAAAAGAATGGTATTTTTTTTAATTGCAAAATATAATACAAGAAGTGATGTTGTTTAAAATGAAGATAATTAAAATACAATTTGAGGAATATCTAAAAAAAGCTAAAGGTTATATACGAATTTTTTGATTTATGGAAATATATTTGCAAATTAAATTGATATATAATATAATAATTAAAAAATTTGCTAATGATATAATGAGAAAATATTTAAAAAATAATTAAAGAGGAAAGTACTATGGATGAAAAAATAATGTCATTATCAGATGACGAAAAGATAGAAGAATTAGGAAAATTAAATGATGATAGGCATAAATTCGCTATTATAAGAACAATACAAGACGAAGATAAAAAGGTAGAGGCATTGGAAAAATTAAGTGTTGATAATTATAAAGTAGCTATTATAAAAACATTACAAGATGAAAATAAAAAGATAGAGCAATTAGAAAAATTTAGTGAGGATAAGTATAAATTAAATATTATACAAACAATACAAGACGAAGATAAAAAGATAGAAGCATTAGAAAAAATAAGTGATGATATTTGGAAAGTAATGATTATAGAAGAATTACAAGATGAAGATAAAAAGATAGAGGCATTAGAAAAATTAAGTGATGAGTATAAAGTAGATGTTATACAAGACTTGCAAGATGAAGAAAAAAAGATAGAAGCATTAGAAAAAATAAGTGATGATATTTATAAAGCAGAAGTTATAGAAACAATACAAGACGATGAAAAAAAGATAGAGCAATTAGAAAAATTAAGTGCTGATTTTGCTAAAGCAGAAGTTATCGCAACATTAAAAGACGAAGAAAAAAAGATAGAGCAATTAGAAAGAATAAGTGTTGATTTTGCTAAAGCCGGAGTTATCGCAACATTGCAAGACGAAGATAAAATTATAAAAGAATTAAAAAAATTAAGTGATGATTTTGTTAAAGCAATTATATTTGCAACATTACAAAATGATAATAGTAAACAATTACCAAAAAATCTATTAGAAAAAAATGGAATATATACAGAAATAGGTTTGGATCCAAAGATGACTATTGGTATGGAAGTAGAATCTGAAGGAATAATGAGTTCGAATATAAAAGCACTTGAAAAAGTTATAAAAGGACAGTTTGGAAAAGAAGAAAAAGGATGGGGAGCTAAATTTGATGGAAGTTTACGTAGGGGAGTGGAACTAGTGTCTCCAATACTAACTGATAATAAACAAGATGTAGAAGATATATATATGGTATGTTCTATGTTGCAAAAATGTGGACAAATTGCTAGTGGTAGATGTGGCGGACATATACACATAGGTGCAGATTTTCTGAAAAGTAAAGAAGCGTATGTGAATTTATTTGAAATATGGGGAAATTCAGAAAAAGTTATATGTAAAATGAGCAATGAAATAGGAACTATACCAAGAATGGGGTTACAAGAATATGCTTCTCCTATTTCACCAAAACTAAATGAAGCCATAGAAAGGGAAACCATAAATTTAGAAAGTGAAGAAAATTTAGAACAATTTATTAGTGAAATACAAGAAGTTCAAGAAAATAGGTATTCTGGACTAAATTTATTAAATATTAATAACGGAAAGAACACAATAGAATTTAGAATGTCAAATGGAACAATCAACCCAGATACTTGGATTGAAAATGCAAGGTTATATGGTAGAATAATAGAGATATCACAAAAGTTATCAGAAATTGAAAAGCAGCCAGAGCAGAGTAAAGAAGAAGAGAGATTATTAGATTTGCAGGCACAGTTAAAAGAAGAAATTCCTGAACAAGAAAAAATGGAAATATTACTAGAATTACTATTTTCAGAAGAAGAAAGAAAGGTGTATAGGGAAAGATATATTTCTAGTTCCAAATTATTAGAGCAAATGCCCGATGAAAAAAATCCACTTCAAGGAGCGAAATATAGCCGAGTAGATTTTAAGAAGAAAAAACATAGTTTAGATGAATTTTACAATGTAGCTGTTAATGATAGAATTAATGATACTAATGAGGTAACAAGAGAAACATTGCAAAGTGTTAGAACAGAAGATGAATTGGAACAAGTTAATAAAAGTATGGAGGTTTAAAGTGATGGAAAATTTAATTGTTATAGAAGGAAAAGAAAAGTATCAATATAAAGACATAAAAAGTTTAATTGAAAATTTTATAAGTAAAAACTATTTCAATATGTCAGAAGAAGAGAGGAAAAATGAACTTGAAAAAAAGACTATAGCTAATACAATGCAAAGCAATATAAAAATTGTTAATTTAGAAAAAGAAAAAAAGGATTTTGATGAAAATGCATTTGTATTATATGATGAAATTTCATACATATTATCTATGTTGAAATTTAATAAGATTATTTTACTAGAAAGAACAGATGCAAATATATTTGGAAAATATATTAATAAAGAAAATATAAAAGATAATTATATAATAATTAATAAATTTGCTAATGATATAATGAAAAAATATTTAAAGAATAAATAAGAGGAAAGTACTATGGATGAAAAAATAATGTCATTATCAGATGACGAAAAAATAGAGGAATTAGAAAAAATAAGTGATGATAATCATAAAGTACCTATTATAAAAACAATACAAAGCGATGATAAAAAAATAGAGGCATTAGGGAAATTAAGTGATGATTGGGCTAAAGAAAGTATTATAGAGAGCTTACAAGACGAAGGTAAAAAGGTAGAGGAATTAGAAAAATTAAGTGATGATTATTATAGATTACCTATTATATATACATTACAAGACGAAGATAAAAAGGTAGAGGCGTTAGAAAAAATAATTGATGATTATGATAAAGTAAAGGTTATAGGAGGAATACAAGACGAGGATAAAAAGATAGAAGCATTAGAAAAATTAAGTTCTGATTTTTCTAATGCCGGAGTTATTGCAACATTACAGGACAATAATAGAAAGACAGAGGAATTAGAAAAATTAAGTGATGATTTTGTTAAAGCAATTATATTTGAAACATATGATAATAGTAAACAATTACCAAAAAATCTATTAGAAAAAAATGGAAAATATACAGAAATAGGTTTGGATCCAAAGATGACTATTGGTATGGAAGTAGAATCTGAAGGAATAATGAGTTCGACCATAAGAGAACTGGAAAAAGTTATAAAAGAACAGTTTTGGGAAGAAGAAAGAGGATGGCTAGCTAAAGAGGATTGGAGTTTATATAGAGGAGTGGAACTAGTATCTCCCGTACTAACAGATAATAAAGAAGATGTAGAAGATATATATATGGTATGTTCTATGTTGCAAAAATGTGGACAAAGTACTAGTGATAGATGTGGCGGACATATACACATAGGTGCGGATTTTCTAAAAAGTAAAGAAGCGTATGTAAATTTATTTGAAATATGGGGAAATTCAGAAAAAATCATATGTAAAATGAGCAATGAAATGGGAACTATACCAAGAATGGGGTTACAAGAATATGCTTCTCATATTTCACCAAAACTAAATGAAGCTATAGAAAGAGAAACCATAAATTTAGAAAGTGAAGAAGATTTAGAGCAGTTTATTAGTGAAATACAAGAAGTTCAAAAAAATAGATATTCTGGACTAAATTTATTAAATATTAATAACGGAAAAAACACAATAGAATTTAGAATGTCAAATGGAACAATTAACCCAGATACTTGGATTGAAAATGCAAGGTTATATGGTAGAATAATAGAAATATCGCAAAAGTTATCTGAAATTGAAAAACAGCCAGAGCTTAGTAAAGAAGAAAAGAGATTAGTAGATTTACAAGCACAGCTAAAAGAGGAAATGCCTGAACAAGAAAAAATGGAAATATTACTAGAGTTATTATTTTCAGAAGAAGAAAGAAAAGTGTATAGGGAAAGATATATTTCTAGTTCTAAATTATTAGAGCAAATGCCTAGTGAAAAAAATTCACTTCAAGGAGCGAAATATAGCCGAGTAGATTTTAAGAAGAAAAAACATAGTTTAGATGAATTTTACAATGTAGCTGTGAATGATAGAATTAATGCTACTAATGAGGTAACAACAGAAACAGTACAAGGTGTTAGAACAGAAGAAAAATTAGAACAAGTTAATAAAAATATGGAGGAAAAATAATGGTTAGTGTTGAATATAGTGAAGCAATAGTAGAAGTATTAGAAATACTGAAATATTCGGAGGATAATATAATAGAAAAAATACCAAAAAAGTTAATAGAATTTTGGAAAAGAAATAAATCTACTACATATAAGCCTAACCTTGATCATAGCAAATCAATAAATGAAATGGATTTGAAAAAGAAAACCAGATCAATAATAACTATGATATATTTAAACTATTTATGCGATGATGAAGAAAAAAATAAGATAAATTTAATATTAAAAGATAATGAAGAGAAGTATCAACAGGAATTAAGGGAAAAATACAATCCAGATAATATTTTTAAAAAGTATAATCAAAAACAAGAAGAGGCAGAAAATGAAGTTACAGCTAATGTGGCTATGGTAGAATATAAGGAGTCAATATTCAAGAAAATTATCAGTAGAATTAAAAAATTTTTTCATATCAATTTTTTGTAAATTATATGAAAATGGTGAAAAGTGTGTTATAAATTTTTCTTGACTTTTCAGAATTATTCTTTTATAATATACAACATAAAAGGGAAGTTTATTAAAGAAATAAAGTTTTAAGGGCTACTATTTGGAGGTATTATGAATAGTAGTTTTTTTCGTGTAAATTTGTATAGTTTTTCTTTTCTTTTTTTTCTTATAATTTTAGTTAGCGTATTAATCATACCAATATATTCAATTTACCCACAAGCCTTTAAAGAATATTCAGATATTTTTATACTAAATGATGAGGCAAAATTTGTATGGCCAATTCCAGGTTACACACGGAATTACATCACCATTTGGTAAAAGAAATTCTCCAACTAAAGGTGCATCTTCTTTTCATAAAGGAATTGATGTAGGCGCACCAGAAGGTACAAAATTATATGCAGTATGTAATGGAGTAATTACCTTTGCATCCTTTTTAGGAGGAGGAGGGTATACAATTACTCTATCAGCAGATAATATGAAAATAACTTACTGTCATGTTTCACCAAATTTTATTGTAAATGTTGGAGATGAAGTTGTAAAGGGAGAGCATATTGCAAATGTAGGCCCAAAGAATGTATATGGAGTTTTACGGAAATACCTATAAAGATAAAGATGGAGAACCAACAAATGGAGCAACAACAGGATGTCATATGCATTTAGGAGTTAGAATAGATAATAAATACATAAATCCACTAGAATTATTTAACTAGTAAAATTGGGCTTGAAAAGAATTTTATTTTGGTATACAATGGTATCGCATAAGAAAAAAGGGATATAATATACAATGGAAAATTACATAAAAAATGGAGGGATTGTTTATGAATAAAAAAACAGTAAGAGATATTGATGTAAAAGGAAAGAAAGTACTAGTAAGATGCGATTTTAATGTTCCACAAGATGAAAATGGTAACATTACAGATAATACAAGAATTGTAGCATCATTACCAACAATTAAATATTTATTAGAAAATGGAGCAAAAGTAATTCTTTGTTCTCATTTAGGTAGACCAAAAGGAGAAGTAAAAAAGGAATTTAGTTTAGCACCAGTTGCAAAAGAATTACAAAAAGAGTTAGCAAGAGAAGTAAAACTTGCAAATGATATTATAGGAGAAAGTGCAAAGGAATTAACAGCTAATATGCAAGAAGGAGATATTGTTTTACTTGAAAATGTAAGATTTGATGCAAGAGAAGAAAAAAATGATGCAGAATTTGCAAAAGAATTAGCATCTCTTGGCGAAATATATGTAAATGATGCATTTGGAACGTCACATAGAGCACATGCATCAACAGCAGGGGTAGCAAACTATTTACCAGCAGTAAGTGGATTTTTAATTGAAAAAGAATTAGACTTTATGGGAAATGCCTTAGAAAATCCAAAAAGACCATTTGTAGCAATACTTGGAGGAAAAAAAGTTTCAGATAAAATTGGAGTAATAAATGCTTTATTAGAAAAGGTAGATACTTTAATAATTGGAGGAGCAATGGCATATACTTTCTTTAAAGCACAAGGCTATGAAGTAGGAGATTCAATTTGTGAACTAGATAAATTAGATTTAGCATTAGAATTAATGGAAAAAGCAAAACAAAAAAATGTAAAATTAATGTTGCCAGTTGATACAAAAATAGGAAAAGAATTAAAAGCTGATACAGAAAGTAAAATTGTAAAATGTAATGAAATACCAGAAGGTTGGGAAGGATTTGACATTGGACCAGAAACAATTGAAAACTACAAAAAGGAATTAGAAAATGCAAAAACAATAGTATGGAATGGTCCATTAGGACTATTTGAATTTGACCAATTTGCAATAGGTACAAATGAAATTGCAAAAAAACTTAGCGAGGTAGAGGCAATTACAATTATTGGAGGAGGAGACTCAGCAGCAGCGGTTGAAAAAGCAGGAGTAGCAGATAAAATGACACATATATCTACTGGTGGAGGAGCAAGCTTAGAATTTTTAGAAGGAAAGAAATTACCAGGAATTGAATGTTTGCAAGATAAATAATTTATAGTGAAGGAACAAAATAAATGATTATAACATTATCTGGAGTAACTGGAGTAGGTAAATCTTTTTATAAAAGTGAAATTGTTAAAAATTTAGGAGTTGAAAATCTAGTAATATATACAACAAGACCTAAAAGAGAAAATGAAATAGCAGGAATTGATAAAAATTTTGCTACACTTGAAGAGATTAATAAAAAAATAGAAAATGGTAGCTTGTTTGCAGCATATACAATGTGTGGAGAAACTTATGCTTATGATTCAAAATATAAAAATCCTGCAATAAATAGTGTAACGGAACTACATTATGAATGGATAAGCGATTTTAAAGAAAAAGCAAAAAATGTATATGCTATTTATATGGTTCCAAGCAATATAGAAATTGCAAAGGAAGAATTACGAAAAAGAAATTTACCAAATGATGTATATTTAAAAAGATTACAAGAAATTGAAGAACATCAAAAAAGAATAAAAGAAGATGAAAAACTTCGTAATTGTTTTGATACAGTTTTTTATAATGAGTATAATAAAGAATCATTACAAAAAATGCTAGAATTGGTAAAAAAAATAATGAACAAGAATTAGGAGGAAATGTATGAGAAGAAAAGTAATTGCAGGAAACTGGAAAATGAATAAAACAGTAGATGAAGCAAAAGAATTTTTAAAGGAGTTTATTCCTCTTGTTGAAAATACAGAAAATGAAGTCATAATTTGTGCACCATTTATAGCTTTAAAATGTTTAGTAAAACATACTAAAGGAACTAATGTAAAAATAGGTGCGCAAAACATGCATTGGGAAGAAGCAGGAGCATATACAGGGGAAATTTCAGCATCTATGCTAAAATCAATTGGTGTAGAATATGTTATTATTGGTCATTCTGAAAGAAGGCAATATTTTGCAGAAACAGATGAAACTGTAAATAAAAAAGTAAAAACAGCCCATGCAAATGGATTAAAACCAATTGTATGCGTAGGAGAAACATTAGAACAGAGGGAGCAAGGCTTAGCAGATGAAATAATAACAAAACAAACAAAACTTGCACTAGACGGATTAACTAACGAGCAAGTAGAAAATACAATAATTGCATATGAACCAATTTGGGCAATAGGAACAGGAAAAACAGCAACTAAAGAGGATGCAAACAATAGCATAAAAAAAATTCGTGAAGAAATTTGTAAAATATATGGACAAAATGTCGCAAGTGGGGTTATAATTCAATATGGTGGAAGTGTAAAATCTTCCAATGCAAAAGAATTATTTACAACATCAGATATAGATGGAGGTTTAGTAGGCGGAGCAAGCCTAAAACCAGACGAGTTTGCTAAAATTGTGAACTATTAGAAATAAAAGGAAGGTATAAATTTTATGAAAAACAAATTAACTATGCTAATGATACTTGATGGATTTGGAGAAAACTCAAATGATAAAGGAAATGCAGTAAAAATTGCAAATACACCTAATATAGATAGACTTATGAAAATATGCCCAACAACTGATATTTACACAAGCGGATTAAATGTAGGATTACCAGAGGGTCAAATGGGAAATTCAGAAGTAGGTCATACAAATATTGGAGCTGGAAGAATTGTATACCAAGAATTAACAAGAATTACAAAATCTATTGAAGATGGAGATTTTTTTGGTATACAAGAATTAGGTGGAGCAGTTGAAAATTGCAAAAAAAACGGAACTAATTTGCATATTATGGGCTTATTATCTGATGGAGGTGTACACAGTCATATACGTCATTTATATGCTTTATTGGAACTTGCAAAAAGAAAAGGAATTGAAAATGTATATGTACATTGCTTTTTAGATGGAAGAGATACACCGCCTGCTTCAGCTGAAAATTACATTGCAAAACTAGAAGAAAAAATGAAAGAAAAAGAAGTAGGAAAGATTGCAAGTATTACAGGTAGATTTTATGCAATGGATCGTGATAAAAGATGGGAAAGAGTAGGAAAGGCATATGATGCAATAGTTAATGGAAAAGGTGAAAAAGCTCAAACTGCAATAGCAGCTATTGAAGCATCTTATCAAAAAGAAATTTTTGATGAATTTGTAGAACCAACTTTAATATGTAATGGAGAAAATCCTATAGCAACAATTGGCAAAAATGATTCTGTTATTTTCTTCAACTTTAGACCAGACCGTGCAAGAGAAATTACAAGAAGTTTAGTAGATCCAAACTTTGACGGTTTTGAAACAAAACAACTAGATTTATATTTTGTGTGTATGACACAATATGATGAAACAATGCCAAATGTGCATGTAGCATTTAAACCAACAACATTAAAAAATACCTTTGGTGAATATATAAGCAATTTAGGACTTACTCAACTACGTATTGCAGAAACAGAAAAATATGCTCATGTTACATTCTTCTTTAATGGAGGAGAAGAAAAACAATATAAAGGAGAAGATAGAATTTTAATACCATCTCCAAAAGTAGAAACGTATGACTTAAAACCAGAAATGAGCGCATATGAAGTAACCCAAAAAGTAGTTGAAGCAATTAAATCTGAAAAATACAATGCAATTATATTAAACTATGCAAATCCAGATATGGTTGGACATACGGGAAATTTAGAAGCGGCTGTAAAAGCAATAGAAACAATAGATGAATGCGTAGGAAAAGTAGTAGAACAAATAGAAGAAAAAAATGGTGTTTTACTAATAACAGCAGATCACGGAAATGCAGAGCAAATGATAGATTATAAAACAGGCGAACCACATACAGCACATACAACAAATCCAGTTCCGTTAATATTAGTAGGTATGGAAAATGTAAAACTAAAGACAGGAAAACTAGCAGACCTTGCACCAACTATGTTAGACATTATGGGGCTAGAAAAACCAGAAGAAATGACTGGTGAAAGTATTATTGTAAAAGAGTAGTGAGAAAAATTATGCTAATATCTCAAGAAATAAGAAATGCATATGATTTAATACAAAAGCAATTGTTCTATATGATACCGGAAAAATGGGATAGAGTATATTTATATGCTTCTGTATTAGATCATTATAGTAATGTACAAACAGGAGAAATGTTTTTTTATTATTACCCCAAAAGTATGATGAAAAAAAATCCTATTAATGTTTATGAAGTACCAAATAAATTTAATGTAGATGAGAAAGCGTATTTAAAGCTTGCAGAAAAATTATATCAGGAAATAAAAAATTTACGAGTAGCCTTAATAAAAAATGGGGGAAAAGCGTGGACAAATTTAACTATATCTATAGAAGATTTTAAATTTAAAGTAGAATATAATTATGATGATTTAGTTCATTCAAAATATACAAGTTATGATAGGCATCTTATATGGAGATATAAATATTTAAAAGTTCCATTAAGTAGTTACTTAAAAAAAGATAGAAAAATGATTGAAGAATATTTAAAAGATGAGAAATATCATAATAAAAATATAAATACGTATTCAGAAGGAATTTATAAAAGGCCAGTAAGTAGTATAACTGAATTTGATACTGAGAAACAAAATGAAGAAAATACAAAACAAGAGGAAACTAGTGAAACAGAAGAAAAAAGTACAGTTCCAAAAGATACAATTAAAAGTCAGATATTAGAACTGAAGATAGATTAAATTTACTTTGTTTTCAAAATTTTTAATATATATCTAATACTAGAAAGGAGCAAATAAAATGATTTATTCAAAAGAAGTAGAAGAAATGTGTCAAGTACGCAAAGGAGTGGACCATGGACCAGCACCAATTCCAGAAGAAGGAAAATGGGTGAAATCAAAAGAAATTAAAGATATATCAGGATTAACACACGGTATTGGGTGGTGTGCACCACAACAAGGAGCGTGTAAGTTAACATTAAATGTAAAAGAAGGAATTATTCAAGAAGCACTAGTTGAAACAATAGGATGTTCAGGAATGACACATTCTGCAGCAATGGCTGGAGAAATTTTAGTAGGAAAAACAATATTAGAGGCATTAAATACGGACCTTGTATGTGATGCAATAAATACTGCTATGAGAGAATTATTCTTACAAATAGTATATGGTAGAACACAATCTGCTTTTTCAGAAGGAGGACTTCCAGTAGGAGCAGGACTAGAAGACTTAGGAAAAGGACATAGAAGCCAAGTAGGTACAATTTATTCAACACTTGCAAAAGGACCAAGATACCTAGAACTTGCAGAAGGATACATAGTAGAAATTGGTTTAGATAAAGACAATCAAATTATTGGTTATAAATATGTAAATTTAGGAAAAATGATGGATAACATCAAAAAAGGAATTGAACCAATGGAAGCAATTGAAAAAGCAAGTGGAAAATACGGAAGATTTGACGAAGCAGTTAAGAAAATCGATCCAAGAGAAGAATAATAATAGGAGGTAAGAAGAATTATGGCAGTAACATTTGAAAGTTATGAAAGAAGAATAGATCAAATTAAACCCGTAATGGAAAAATACGGAATAAAAGATTTTGAAGATGCATTAAATATTTGTAAAGAAAAAGGATTTAATCCTTACGACATTGCAAAAGGTGTTCAACCAATATGTTTTGAAAATGCATGTTGGGCATACACATTAGGAGCAGCAATTGCAATAAAAAAAGGGTGCACAAAAGCAGCGGATGCAGCTCGTGCTATAGGAGAAGGATTACAAGCATTTTGTATACCAGGTTCTGTTGCAGATGATAGAAAAGTAGGACTAGGACATGGAAACTTAGCATCTATGCTATTATCAGAAGAAACAAAATGTTTTGCATTCTTAGCAGGACACGAATCATTTGCAGCAGCAGAAGGAGCAATAGGAATTGCAAAATCTGCTAACAAAGTAAGAAAGGAACCATTAAGAGTAATCTTAAACGGATTAGGAAAAGATGCAGCACAAGTTATTTCAAGAATAAATGGATTTACATATGTACAAACAGATTTTGACTTCTTCACAGGAAAAGTAAATGTAGTAAAAGAAATTGCATATTCAGATGGAGAAAGAGCAAAAGTAAGATGTTATGGAGCAAACGATGTGCGTGAAGGTGTAGCTATTATGCATTTAGAAGGAGTAGATGTTTCTATAACAGGAAACTCTACAAACCCAACAAGATTCCAACATCCAGTTGCAGGTACATACAAAAAAGAATGTATTGAACAAGGTAAAAAATACTTCTCAGTAGCCTCAGGAGGAGGAACAGGAAGAACATTACACCCAGATAATATGGCAGCAGGGCCAGCATCTTATGGTATGACAGATACAATGGGAAGAATGCACTCAGATGCGCAATTTGCAGGCTCATCATCAGTACCAGCTCACGTTGAAATGATGGGATTAATTGGTATGGGAAATAACCCAATGGTTGGATGTACAGTATCTGTTGCAGTTGCAGTTGAAGAAGCTATGAAATAATATATATAAAAAAGATAACAAGAATACTTGCAAAGTATTCTTGTTTGTTATAAAATAAAACCAAATTTAGTGTATAAGGAATCAAAAAATATGGAAGAAATAAAAGATATTATAATAGATATCTTAAATAAAAAATTTGATTGTGAAGCAATAGTTGTTTTTGGAAGTTTTGCAAGAGGAACGTGGAACAAGGAAAGTGATGTAGACATTGCAATAAAAACAAATCGCAATGTTTCTAAAAAAGAAATATTTAATACTAGTATTGAAATAGAAGATAAATTAAAGAGAGAAATTGATTTAGTTAATTTAGATACAATTGAAAATGATGGTTTTAGATATGAAATATTAATAAGTGGTGAACTTATTTATTGTAAGGATAGTTACAAATTTGATTTATATAAACTAGATGCATTTCGAGAATATTTAGAATTAAATGAAAGTAGGAAGGCAATAATAGATGAATTAAAGAAATAGGAGGAACTTATGGAAAACGAGGCAGTTATTATTAATAAATATGAAACTATACAAAGATGTATTAAGCGTATACAAGAAGAATATGATAATAATATAGATAATTTATATGACTATAGAAAATTAGATCCAATAGTATTAAACTTACAAAGAGCATGTGAAACAGCAATTGATATTGCAATGTATATTGTAGCAAGTAGAAAATTAGGTGTGCCACAAACAAAAAAAGAAGCATTTATAAAATTAGAAGAAGAAAATCTTATTTCAAAAGAAATGAGTACAAATATGCAAAAAATGATTGGTTTTAGAAATATAGCAATACATGATTATAAACAAATTGATGAAGAAATATTGGAAGATGTTATAAAAAATCATATACAGGAACTATTAAAATTTGCCAAAGAAATGCTAAAATTAAAAAGATAAAAAAGTTGAATATAAATGATTTTTTTAATATATCAAAAAAACACTTGCATATGAATAAAAATTATGCTATGATAATATTTGCAAATAGGGGTATAGTGTCAATGGTTAGCACGATGGTCTCCAAAACCACAAGTCTGAGTTCGAGTCTTAGTACCCCTGCCATACAAGACTTTTTAATAAATTTTTTATAAACGAATAAGAATTTATTTAAAAGTCTTGTTTTTTGTATACAATATAGATAAGTATAAAGATGGGAGAGATGTAGTTTGGAAGAAAACTGGTTTTCTAAAACAGTAGAAGAAACGAGAGATTTTTTTGAAACTGATATTGAAAAAGGATTAACTATAACACAAGTTGAAAATAACCGTCAAAAATATGGTCTAAATGAATTAAAACAAAAAAAGAAAAAAAGTTTATTTCAAAAATTTTTAGAGCAATTTAAAGATTTTACAATAATTGTTTTAATAATTGCAGCTATTGTATCTGGTATTGTTGGAGTATCAGAAGGTGAAGGAATTACAGATACAATTATTATTTTAATTGTTGTTGTTTTAAATGCTATTATTGGAGTTGCACAAGAAAGTAAGGCTGAAAAGTCGCTTGAAGCTTTACAAAAGTTAAGTGATTATGCTTCGAAAGTAGTTAGAAACGGAAAATTGGAAGTTGTTCCTTCTAAAGAATTAGTTCCAGGAGATGTTGTTATTCTTGAAACAGGAGACTATATTCCAGCAGATTTAAGAATTATAGAAGCAGTTAATTTAAAATCTCAAGAATCTGCCTTAACAGGAGAATCAGTTCCAGTAGAAAAGCAAACAGATGCAATTTTAGATGAAGAAGTAGGTGTTGGAGATAGAACTAATATGTTGTTTTCTTCTAGTTTAATTACATATGGTAGAGGAAAAGGAATTATTGTAGAAACTGGTATGAACACAGAAGTAGGAAAAATTGCTACTATGCTAGATTCCACAGAAGAAAATACAACTCCATTACAAGATAAATTAAATAAATTAGGAAAAACTTTAGGAATTGCAGCTTTAGTAATTTGTGTAGTTATTTTTATTATTGGCCTATTATATGGAAAAGAGCCAATTCATATGTTTATGACAGCAGTAAGTCTAGCAGTTGCAGCAATTCCAGAAGGTCTTGTTGCGGTATCTACAATTGTACTTGCAATTGGAGTACAAAAAATGGTAAAGAAGAATGCTATTGTAAAAAAATTACCAGCAGTTGAAACATTAGGTAGTGCAACAGTTATTTGTTCAGATAAAACAGGAACTTTAACACAAAATAAAATGACAGTAAAAAAACTTTATTATAATAATACGCTTATGAATTTAGAAGATATTAACCAAATAAATGATGAAGCGCAAAAATTAGTACATGCAAGTATGCTATGTAATGATACAAAAATTGATAAAGACTTATCTTTAACAGGGGATCCAACAGAGACAGCATTAATTGATATGGGATTTAATTTAAGTTTTGAACCAGCATTATATGAACAAATGCCAAGAGTTCAAGAAATTCCTTTTGATTCAGAAAGAAAACTAATGACCACAGTTCACAAGGTAGGCGATAAGTATATTGTGTATACAAAAGGTGGTGTAGATGAATTATTAAATTGTTCAAGAGCGTATTTAATTCGTGGAGAGATAAAAGAAGACTTAGAAGAATTTAAGAAAGAAATACATAAAAATAATCTACTTATGGCACAGGATGCTTTAAGAGTTCTTGCAATGGCATATAAAGAACTAGATCATATGCCAACAGATGAAGAAATGAATACTATTGAATCTGACTTAATTTATATTGGAATGGTGGGAATGATAGATCCTCCAAGAGAAGAAGCAAAAGTAGCAGTAGAAAAATGTAAAACAGCAGGAATTAAAACAGTTATGATTACAGGAGACCACAAAATAACTGCTATTTCCATTGCAAAAGCATTAGGTATTTTACAAGACGAAAAAGAAGCATTAACTGGTGCAGAGCTTGAAAAAATGTCTGATGAAGAATTAACAAAAAATATAAGACAATACTCAGTATATGCAAGAGTTTCACCAGAACATAAAGTACGTATTGTAAAAGCATGGCAGGCGCAAGGCGAAATTGTTGCAATGACAGGTGATGGGGTAAATGATGCCCCAGCATTAAAAACAGCAGATATTGGATGTGCAATGGGAAAAGTAGGAACAGATGTTGCAAAAGAGGCAGCAGATGTTATTTTAACAGATGACAATTTTGCAACAGTAGTATCAGCAGTAGAAGAAGGTAGACGTATATATGATAACATTTTAAAAGCAATTCAGTATCTACTTTCAAGTAATGTTGGAGAAATAATAGTATTATTTGTAGCAATATTACTTACACCAGTACTTGCAAAATGGTTTGGAATTAGCAATATAAGCTCTCTTGAACCATTGTTACCAATACATATTTTATGGATAAACTTAGTAACAGATGCATTACCTGCTTTAGCGCTAGCATTTGATCCAGCAAATAAGGATATTATGAAACGTAAACCATTGGATTCAAAAAAAGGAATTTTTACCAAAGGAATGGTTTGGAGAGTTATTTACCAGGGTATAATGATTGGAATATTAACGCTTGTAGCATTTTCTATTGGGCTTGGAACTTCAAATATAGAAGGAACACCTAATTATATAGAACATGTAAAAATTGAAATTGGTCAAACAATGGCTTTTTCAGTACTTGCACTTTCACAACTAGTTCACGTATTTAATGTGAGAGATAACAAAAATTCTATATTAAAAACAAAGCCATTTAATAATCCTAAGCTATTACTTGCAATAGGGGCGTCAGCATTACTTATGATTGTTATTTTAGTAGTACCTGCTTTAAGACAAATATTTAGTATTTGGAAATTACCAACAGAAAATGTTTTAGAAGTAATTGCATTAGTTTTTGCTCCACTTCTTATAGTAGAAATATTTAAATTATTTAAAATTAACACTACAAGGGATGAATAGAATAATAAAAAACCTCAGTTTAAAATTAACTGAGGTTTTTTATTATAATCAAATAAAGCAATAATTTGGACAAAAAAAGAAACGATACTTTACATAAAATTGCATTTTTGCGCAATTGAAGATAATTACTTACGAAAAAACAAATTTAAAGTAAAACGATGATT
>CANRBJ010000014.1 GCA_947628815.1 uncultured Clostridia bacterium
GCAGGTGTAGTTCAATGGTAGAATTCCAGCCTTCCAAGCTGGCTATGCGGGTTCGATTCCCGCTACCTGCTCCAGCAGGTATTAAATACTTGTAATTCCTTCTAACAAATATATGCAGGTGTAGTTCAATGGTAGAATTCCAGCCTTCCAAGCTGGCTATGCGGGTTCGATTCCCGCTACCTGCTCCAGCAAGTTTGAATACTTGTACCACATAAATTAGTCATTGTGCTAAAATTATTTAGTATGATGGCTTTTTTAGTTTTATGTTTAATCTATAATTATAATTTGAAATTGAAAATTTATAAATTTGATATAATAAATAATTTTAGTAATTGAAAATAAAAGCAAAAATATGTATAATATAAATATAATTTAACTTTAATATTTACATTCATATTTATATGCGGGTATAATTTAGTGGTAGAATGTCATGCTTCCGACCTGATAGCGCGGGTTCGATTCCCGCTACCCGCTCCACTTTTTGAGAATTTTAAAAAAATTTAAAAAAAACTAAAAAAAGTTAAAATGCTCTAAAATAAGGAAAAATCAAAACGGTGCTTTTATATTTTTTTTAAAAAAATCTAAAAAAATCTAAAAAAAATTTAAAAAATACATTAAAATAACATTAAAATCTTAAAAATATTTACATTAAAAAAGCTAGTAATGAATTTACTAGCTTTTTTAATGTAAATATTTTTAATTTATGCTGATATATATTTTTTATAGTAAGAACGAGAATTTTTTAATTGTTTATTTTTATAGCGATTAAGTATATGTCCATAAGTTTCTCTGATTTGTCTATCATCTGTATGACCTAAAATGTTTGCAATTACTAAAAGATCCATTCCAGCTTCAATCATTCTTGTTGCACCAGTGTGTCTACACATGTGTACATGACAACCTTTGGCTAAATCTAATTTTACTCCAGCTTCTCTACAAACTCTTTTAAATATGTTATTTATACATCTATAATCAATATAGGATCCATCTTTTTTACAAAAAAGCAAATGCTCTTTATTACAGAAATTGGATTTTGCATTTTTTATTTGACTTTGAACTGTTTGTAAAAGTAAATTTTCATCAAATATATCAAATGGAACAATTCTTTCATCAACTAATCCTTTTTCGATTTTCTTTCGCCCAGTTTTTGTTATATTTCCCATTATAATTTTTCCATTATCTTGTGTAAGAGTTCTATTAATAATAAAATATTTTTCTGATAAATTAATTCTATTAAAATCTATTGCACCGAGTTCACCTATTCTCATAGCTGTTAGTAATAAGCATATAAATAAGTTTTTAATTGTTTTTTCATCATAATTACAAGAATAATTTCTAGTGAGTTGTTGAGTAGTTATATATTGCATTAGTTTTTTTTGTTCACTAACTTCAAAAGCTTGTACTTGTTTTTTTACTTGAATGGATATTGGAACAGTAATTCGTAACATAGGATTATCTGCATAAGCAATTATTTTATCTAAAACACATTCCATAAAACCTGCATTGAGTTTATTTACGATTTTTCCTATCTCGCTTTGAGATAGATGTCTAATAGAATTTAAAAAATTGTTTATGTGTTGATATGTTATTTTTTGAACAGGTTTTTTAAAATCATCCCAATTTTCAATATATTTATAATGATATTTATTTTTACTTTGAGTATTTATACAAATTTTTCCTGCTTTTAATTTATTTTCATCTATTCTCTTTATTATTTCTAATATTGTAATTCCGTTTTTCTTTATATAAGACTGAGTTTGAACTTTAGCTTCAAACTCAATTTTTTTATTAACGGCATCTTTTTTCTTTTTGGTGTTAGCTACAGTAGTTTGTTTGCCATCGATTGTAATTTGAGCTTGGTTTCTTTCATAACAATAGAATCTATCGCAGTATTTCAAGCATTCAATTTTACAACTTTCGCATTTATGACATTTATCATATCCTATACGATTATTACAATCAGATCTGTTAGTACAATTTCTACAGATAGAACATTCTTCGGATAAAAACTTTTTTCTCTTTTGTTTAGCAATTGTATTATAAATACAACCTTCACCATTAGTATTTCTTGTTCCTTTTTTATTCATAAAAAATCTCCTTTCAGTTGCACAAAAACACTTGAAAAGAGCTTAATATTAATATATAATTATTAAGCAAAAGCTTTTCAAAGTTTTTGTGGAATAGGGAAATGTGTTAGACCGCGAATCGAATCACATTTTCCTTTTAATTTTTTAAACTAGGAATTACCCAATAGTCTGTTAAATAATCTTGTAATTGATTTATAGGTATTTCTTTGTTATAAATCTTATTTATAATATTTTTATCTAATGTAAAGCTAATAATTTTTGTTTCATTAGAATTTATATCAGATACAGCCCAATATTGAATTTCATCATATTTATTGCCGTTTTGATTTAAAATAAAATCTTCAACATTAAAGAAGTTTTGAGATATAGTCATTTGATTAGTTATACTTTCAGATATTTTTGCTTTTATTACACAATAATATTTATTAGAATTTATAGAAGTATCTTCAGAAAAAGTTAATAATGTTCCATGCTTTAATTTGAGTGATACATCATCATATGTTAAAGAATTTTCAGGAATTGATGTTGTTACAGTATTATTGGTATTGAAATTTCCAATTCCAATAAGTAATAAAAAAATAATAAGCCAAAACCACCATTTTTTATATAATTTTTTTGATTTTTCCAAGATTTATACCTCCTAAGTTTTATTTAATATATTTTCCTAAAAGAATAAAATCTTTATATTTTTTAAAATCTAATTTATATATACCTAAATTTATAGTTTTATTATCGATAGAGTATAAAATTATATCATTTGTCTTTATATCAATAGTATCTTCTATAAGAACATAAGTGTCTTTTATGATATTCATATAGTTATCTGAGATTTTATAATAAAAATAATTTGCAGATTCAAGACATCCTTGTATCTTTGCATCAAAAGGAGTATATCCAGTAGGATTCTCTTTCCAGTCTTTTTTTAAATCAATATTGTCATAAATAGGTATTAATTTAATTGAATCTAATTGATTTTTTTCCATATATTCATTTAAACTTAATAATTTATTTTCTAATTCTTCATCTTGCTTTTCCATAGGAACATCTAAACCTATTAGCCATGATGGAGATACATTTAAAGCTTTGGATATTAAATATATAGCTGTTTGCTTAGCTTCATATTTTCCTTTTAAATATTCACTTAATGAAGATTTAGAAATACCTGTTTTTTGAGATAATTCGGTTGCTTTCATATTTCTTCTTTTTAAAGCTAGATTAAGTCTGCTGGCAAAAGTATCGATTTTGTTCATTTTTTTCACCTCGAAAAAATTATACTGTACATTTTGCATAAAATCAAGATTTTTTGTAAAAAAAGTTAAGAAAATCGAATTTTTTTCTAAAAATCTATTGACTTTCAAAAATATTATATATATCATAATGTCAATTCGATAAGTCGAACAAAGTCGAATAGAAAGGAGAGAAAAATGAAAAAGATTGCATTTAACTTTGAAAAACTTAGAAGAAAAATAAGAGGAAAATATGATAGGATGAAAGATTTTGCAGTGGAATTAAATTTAGATGCAACGACATTAAGTAAGAAGTTAAATAATGTTACAGATTTCACCGCATCAGAAATATTAAAAGCATCAGAATTACTTGATATTCCTATTAATGAACTAGACACTTATTTTTTTGAACAAAAAGTTCGAGAAATAGAACAAAGTGGTCTAACACAAATTTAAAAGAAAGGAGAAATATTATGCCAAAAGCGAAAAAGAAACCAACTCTAAAATGGGAAGATGCTCCAGATACAATTGGAGTTGAAGAATTGATGGAAATATTGGGTATAGGTAGAGGACAAGCAAGTAATATATTTAATTCTAAAGGATTTCCTAAAATTCCAGATGCAGGACTAAAGGCAGACAAAGAGGTTGCAAGATTATTTTTGCAGGGAGTAAAAATACCAGAAAATCAAAAAGGAATAGACTATTTAATTTTGCTTGAATTGAAAAAAATTAGCAAAGGAATGGAGGTGCAAACCGAATGCATAAAAGAATAAGTATTCTATTTATTTATTTAGCATTTTGGATCATTTTATTTTGCATAAGCTTCAAAGAAATTGAATGGTTGATTAAAGATAAAAGACCAAATGATAACTATACATATAAGGAAATTGTTATTGCTGAAGGTGATAGATTGTGGGATATAGCCAAAATCGAAATAGCAAATAATGAATATTATAAAAATGCTGATATTAGACAAGTTACATATGATATTAGTAATGATAATAATATCAAAGGTATGATCTATCCAGGTCAAGTTATAAAAATAAGAATAATAAAAGATGAATCATCTCCAACCAACCAAAGTTTAGATAATTCATCTATAAATAATTAAACAAATGTTTAACTCTATTTCTATTTTAGCATATAAAAAAATAGAGTTCAACTAGAAAGGTAAAGAAATGATAGAAAATTTAGAACAATTAGAAAAAAGAGAAATAATGAATTTACTTAATAGTGCTTTAATTCCTATGGATTGGGTTGGATATAAGTATATTGTTACAGCTGTTCCAATAGTTATTGATAGTATTTATTATAATGAAAGAATTATATTAGGAGAACTATATAAAATAGTTGCCAAAAAACATAAAACAACTCCAAAAAAAGTTGAATGTGCAATTCGATATATTCATGAAAATACTAGAATTTCTAAAGTTTTAAATGCAGGAAAATTAAGTAACAAAAGTTTACTTTATGAGATTTCAAAAAAAATTATGAAACAATTGCAACTCGAATAATGTTTTTCATAGAACAACGAAAAACAGCGAAAAAAGTAACAGAAGAGGGAGAAATAAAATGGCAGAAAGAAGAATGTTTTCTAAAATAATTATTAATAGTGCCAATTTCTTAAAAATGCCTGCTACTTCTAGACTTCTATATTATGACTTAGGCATGGATGCAGATGATGATGGTATTGTAGAGGCTTATACAACTATGAGAAAAACAGGGGCAACAGAGGACGATCTAAAAATACTAATAACGAAAGGATTTGTAGAGATTATAAATAATGAGAATTTAATTGTATATATAGTAAATTGGCTAGAGAATAACAAGATTAGGTCTGACAGAAAAAAGAATAGCATTTATTTAGATTTGTTATTAAAAAAAATTCCTGATGTTAAATTACTTGAGCCAACAAAAAGAGCAGATTTAAAGGATAAAAATGAACGGACAACCATTGGACGTCCAGTGGACCGCACAGTGTAGTGTAGGTAAGTGTAGTGTAGATAACACTACACTACATAACATAACATTATATTATTATTATTTAATAGGAAAAAACGAAAAGTTTGAAAGTTCAACTCTAGAGGAGAAGAATATTGTTGTTAGAATTCTTAAAAATTTAGACATTTATATTAAAAGTCCAGAAATGGATAATATTATTCCTAAAGAAAATAGACTTGATTATATTCTACAGTATTGGGCTGTAAAAGAAATATCTTTAAGTAGTTCTAGAGTGTATTTGAAATATCTAACTAGAGAAATGTTTTTTGAAAAATACTTCAAGACTTGCAGTTATAAAAATAAAAATGATACTAAAAATTTTCTCGATTATTTTATAAAAACTATAAAAAAGGAACTTCAAAGGATTTCTGAAAGTAAGGTGATTTAGATGAATAGAAATTGGGCAATTTGTGAACATAGAGAGAAACTTATTAAAATTCCAAAAAAAGAAACCGTTTTAACAGAATCTAATGTCAATAACAGAATTGAGAAACATTTATATGATTATTATTTATGTGATGTTTGCTTAAGGGAAGTTCGCGTTGATAATTTTAGTAAAGAATATAAAAGAAATGGAGCAATTGTGAGATATAGGACTCCAAATGGTAGAAAGTTTGATTTTGTAGTGCATACAAGTTGTTTTAAAGAAGCTTTACAACAATTGGATGATTATTATAACAGGGGGGATTAAATTGAAAAGAGAAGATTTAATTAAAATAATTAATATGGCAAAGTATGATGAAATAAAAAAAGCAGAAATAACTTATATTACTAAAGATGGAAATGAAATAATATCACAAATTATAGATACAAAAAAATATAAAGGAGATAAAGAAAATGGTTAAATTTAAAGTTGATTTTATTGAGTTAGTAAGAGTTGTTGAAAGTGTAAAAAAAGGAATAGATAAAAAAGGAAAAGACGAAATGAAAGGTATTAGATTTTGCATAGATGGAGATTTCCTAAGATTATATACAACAGATGGAGTAAAAGTATTTACTAATAGTTTAAGAATATTGCAAAAATTAACAAATATACCAGATGATTTTGAATTTATATCTCCAAAATTTGTAATACCTGGTGAAAGTGAAAACGATGTTGAAATAACAGTAGATTATAAAAAGAATATAGTTGTATATGATTTTGGAACAAGTAAGCAAGAAATTCAATTATATATACTTAATTCAAGGATAGATCATATAAAAAGATGGTTTAATATAAAAAAAGATGAAGAAACAAAAGAAATAACATTATCTGCAAAACAATTAAAACAAGTATTAGATGGATTTGGAACAAAAGAAAGAATAAAAATAATTATTCAATCTGAAAAATGTCCAATAATGATAGAGTCATGTTCAGACGAAAATAACAAAAGAATTTTAGCAGTAATGGCTTAATGGAGGTACAAAAATGTATGAATTTGAAATACCAGGAGAAATAGTTGGAAAAGGAAGACCAAGAATGAATATAAGAACAGGAAAAGCGTATACTCCAACAAAAACAAAGTATTATGAATTTTTAGTTAAAAAATGGTTTTTAGAAAAATATAAAGAATGGCAAATTATTGAAGATAAACATATAAAAATCGAAATAATTGCTTATTTCGATATTCCTAAAAGTACATCAAAGAATAGAAAAGAGCAGATGCTAAAAAATGAAATTAGACCGATGAAAAAACCTGATATTGATAATATAACAAAAATTATTTTAGATGCATTGAACAAATTTGTTTATCATGATGATACTCAAGTTGTAGAGTTAGTGGTAAAAAAATATTATTCTGATGCACCTAGAGTAAATGTGAAAGTTGAGGTGATATAAAATGCAAGACGATAAAAAAATAAATAAATGGAGAACATGTCCAAGATGTGGAAAAAAATATAATACTTATCCAGCAATTAGTAGAAAAGATAATAAAACTAAAATATGTCCTCAATGCGGAAATGAAGAGGCTTTATTAGATTTCATGTTTTTAAATGAAAATGATATACCGAGAATAGATTAAAAATGATGTTTTAGAATTATTGGAGGTGGAAAAATGTTAGTATTACCAATTAAAAAGAAATGGTTTGATATGATTGCATCAGGAGAAAAGAAAGAGGAATATAGAGAAATCAAGCCATATTATGATGAAAAATTTATGAAAATATTTGGATTAAATTATTTAAATAAAAGAGTAGAGTTAGTTTTTAGAAATGGCTATTCGCATAATTCTCCAAGTATAAAATGCTTATGTATATTGAATAAGGGATATGGAAAAAAAGAATGGGGAGCAGAAGATGGAAAAGAATATTATATACTATCGATACTTAAGATTATAGAAATAAAAAATTCGCATATTCGGAGAAAAGATAATTCCAAATATTTCAATTCCAAATATTTCAATTCCCATTATGAATACTGCAATGCAATAAAACAAGTTACAAATGCTCCAATACAGGAGATAAACAAAAAAATTGAAATAAGAATAGATATAGAAGATGTATTGAAAGAAGCAGACAAGAATTCGAAAAAAGAATATTATAATTTATAATTATAATAATAGATTCAATAAATTGAAGAGGATGGAGAAAATATGAAAAAAGAAAAAATAATTGAAGGATTAAAAAGTTTAGTCGATGATAGAGAAAGTTTTATCACAGAAAATAAAGAAAATTGTGAAATGTTTATTCAAGATAAAGATGTTTTAACAGCTGCAATTGATTATATAAAAAATAATGATTCAAATGAATATAAGATATATTTTGAAAGCCTATTAAAAAGGTTCAAGCATCTATTGCAATCGAAATTCATATCCAAATATGATGAGTATGATTTCAAAAAGAACGATTATAAATATGATATAGAAGAGATAGATAAGATTATGAAAAATAAAATCAATCCAATTGAAATCAATCCAATTAAACAAAAACAAATGATACTAGTAGATGCTAAAAAGTATGAAAGTCTAATATCTTCTAAATATTATGCAATAGGAAAATTATCAGAAATTGAAAATCGATTATTATTGCAAGAACAAATAGGATTTTTGAAATCTGAAATAAGATCCTTAAAAGATGATAATATATAAAGAATATAACCACTTTATATATTAAAGTAAAAAATGTTGAAAATAATATAAGATTAAAATAAAAGAAAGGAATATTGAAAGAAGTATGAAAAAAGATAATAGAAAAAAAAACAAAATAAAAATATCTATAAGAAGAAAGTTGAGAAGAGAAAAAAAGAAAAATAGTGTTTTACATATAAATGACATCAAAATGCCAAGAAAAATTAGAAGAAATAAAGTTAAAGAGTTAATAAAAAAAGATGGAGCTAAAAAGATTAATAAAAGAATGCGTTACTATTGGCGAGATGTACAAGATGGTGCATATAAAATTTAACAAAGGAGGAATGAAAATGTCTGATAAAGAATTAGAAGTAAATCCTGACATTTTAGAACTAATTGATAAAAGTGTAGAGGCTGGAGTAAGTAAAGGAATTGAAAGAGGAATGAAAGAAGTCAAAAAGATGCAAGAAATAGAAAGACAAAATCAATATGATACAAGAAAATATAATACAGAGTTATTATTGAAAAATTATAGAAATTTCAAAAAGCATGTTGATGATTCTGTATATTCTTCACAACAAGTTTTAAATTTAGAAAAAGAAAGAAAAGAATTTAAAATTGATTTTAATGAGCCAATGGATGATACATATATAAAATCTATTATAAAAAGTAAAACAACAACGAGAATACTTTTAGAACAGATAGATGTTTTTATAGAATATTTTTTAAGAAAATGTGCAATATCCAAAAGACGAGAAATTAATAGAAGAGGCGAAGTAATTAACTTGTTATATATTAAAGATTTAGAAGAGGATCTAGAAAAACAAAAAATTACTTTTGAAGAGGTTGCTGAAGAATTAAATACAAGTGCAAAAACTGTAAATAGAGATAGAAAAGCAGCAATAAAAGAATTATCAGTATTATTCTTTGGAATAGAAGGACTAAAAATAAAATAATTTTTTTAGAAAAATAGTCTGAAATGTCCATAAAAATTAGATATAAAATGTGTAAAAATATTGAAAAATTAATATTTTTATTTAAAAAATAGTTTTTAAAAATGTCCAAAACATGTCCTTGAAAGTCTGTTTTAAATAAAGTAAAATGATATCGTAAAATATTTTTCAGTTCTTCCATACTTATTTTTAGTTAAGAAAGAAAGTAAAAAAGCTCAAGAGAAATCTTGAGTTTTTTCTTTTATAAGTATGTGAACTGAATAAATGAAAGGAGAAAGGTATGAAAGAAAAAGTAAATACTGCAGAAGTAAAAAAAGAAAAAGAAATTGTTTTTCTAGAGGATACTAATGTAATGATTAAAGGAGAGATTGTAAAATACAAGAAAGGGAAAAAATATAAGTTTGAAACAGAAATAGCAGATAAACTTATAAAACAAAAAGTTGCAACAGATCTAAATAAAGAAAAACAAGAAGAGAATCAAGATGCAAGAAATTAATAAAGAGGCTTTTTACAAAAGTATTAAGTGGAAAAAGAAAAGAGAAAAGATATTAAGAAGAGATGGTTATTTATGTCAGCATTGTAAATGGTATGGAAAAAGAACAGAAGCACAAACAGTTCATCATAAAAAACATTTAGAAGAATATCCAGAGTTAGCTTTGGAAGATGATAATCTAATTAGTTTATGTAATAAATGCCATAATAAAGAACATCCTGAAAAACGGAGGTAGAAGATATTGATTACTGTTGTTTGTGGTTATCCAGGATCAGGAAAGACAACTTATGCTAAACAACACAAAAAGTATAATGATATTATGTTAGATCTAGATATTATATATTCAGCTATAACGAATAATAATATGCATGAAGAAATAAGACCAAAAAATATAATAGAATTTATTAACGATTTTATTAAAGCGAGTATATATAAATCTAAAGAATATAATATAGATGTTTGGTTAATAAGATGTTGTCCTGATGATATAGAGTTAGAAATATTAAAAGATAATAATGCAAAAATAATATGGTTAGAAACAAGTAGAGAAGAATGTAGAGAAAGATTATATAAAGATAATAGGTTATTAAAAGGTTTTGAGTTTATATGTAATAGAATAGATAGACAAAGAAAGATGATGTGGAATTAAATCCCCCTCTCTTTCTTTTTTTATTTTCGATTTTAAAGGAACGGCGCAGGATAAAGTTTTCCACATGCATTAAATTTTTGAAATTTTTTTTGAAGGGTGGTGAGGTGAATTTGGCGAGAAAAATTATAACTGCTGAAGGCTTCAAAAATCAAACAATTAGGCAGATGAAATCATTAGGAATTTACAAACAAGAATTCGACACAATAATTGATGTTTATTCGGGTTTATTAGAACAATATGCAAGGCTATATAAACAATTCATAGACTCAGATATGAATTTTCAAGTTTATACAGATAGTGGTGGAACTAAAAAAGCTCCGATTGTATCTACTTTAGAAGCGTTGAGAAAAGACATTTTAATGTATGCAGCCCAGCTAGGATTAACAGTAAAAGGGTTAGATAGCATTGAAGTTGAAAAGAAAAAGCCAAAGAGTAAACTTGAAGAGGCTCTTGAGAGTTTATCACAACCACCAAAAATAAAAAGAAAGAGTAAAAAATGATTCCAGAGCGATATGAAAATTATTCTAAAGTATTAAAATATGCAAAAGATATTGTTAGTGGTAAAAAGGTAGCTTGTGTTGAACTAATAGAATCTGCACAAAGATTTTTAGATGATTTAAATTCTAAAAATTATGATATCAATTTTATTGATGCAGAATTTGTTATAGGAATAATTGAAAAAACTTTTGTACATATAAAAGGACCATTAAAAAATAAGCCATTTCTTTTAGCAGATTGGGAAAAGTTCATAGTTTATAATTTATTAGGGTTTTATATAAAAGGTACTGATGAAAGAAGATTTAAAGAAGCTTTTATTTTTATACCTCGAAAAAATGGTAAAACAACTTTTGTATCTGCTTTAGCATGGGGGCTTTCTTTACTAGAAAGAAAAACAGGTTCTACAGTTTATATTGTTGGAAATGTTTTAAAACAAGCTTTACAATCATTTGAGATTTTATTAAAAAATATATATCAAATGGAAGGTGGAGAAGATAAAGCCAAAAATGAATATAAAATTCTTAATAATAATCAAGAACATTCAATATCAAAGAGTTTTGAAAATTCAAAAGGAGAAGAAGAAGCATCAATTAAATTAGAAGCTTTGGCATCTAATCCTGAAAATCAAGATGGATATAACTGTAATATTGCAATTTGTGATGAAATGCATGCATATAAAACGTCAGAAAAATATTATGTAATTAGACAAGCTATGAAAGCTTATAAAAACAAATTAATTATTGGTATTACAACTGCAGGAAAAAATATGAATAGTTTTTGTTATCAAAGATTAATTTATTGTCAAAAGGTATTAAAAAAACAGTTTGTAGATGAACAATTATTTATATTTATTTGCAAGGCAGATCAAAATCAAAAAGGCGAAGTTGATATGACAGATCCAATAGAGCATGAAAAAGCTAATCCAAATTATAATGTGTCTATTAGAGCTCAAGATATTTTAGACGAAGCCTTACAAGCACAAAATGATATAACAGCTAAAAATCAATTTTTAAATAAAACTTTAAATATTTATACAAACTCAATGAATAAATATTTTGATATTACAAAAGTACAAGCATCAGATAATAAATACGATTGGACTATACAAGATCTTTTGAAATTTCCAATAAAATGGTTTGGTGGGGCAGATTTATCTATTGAGTGGGATTTATCAGCATCTTGTTTATATGGCACATATAAAGATGTTGATATATGTATTGCTCAAGGTTATATGCCGAGATTAAAAGCACAAGAAAAAGCTGAAAAGGATCAAATTCCATTTTTTTGGTGGGAGGAAAAGAAATGGCTTACAATTTGCAATAATGAAACAGTTGAATATGAAGATCTAGTCAAGTGGTTTCTAAAAATGCGAGAGCTAGGTTTTAAAATACAGGAGGTTAGATATGATAAGTATAAATCTAAAGAGTTTGTTTCAAGTATGGAGAGTCATCATTTTAAAATGGTAAATCAAGACCAAAACTATTGGAAAAAAACAGAAGGATTTAGAAGAATTGAAAAAAAGATTTTAAAAGAACAATATTATTTTTTACATAATAAAGCTTATGAATATTGTATTGGCAATGTTAAAGGAATTGAAGATTCACAAGATAGAGTAAAATTTGAAAAAAATAGTGAAACTGAAAGAATAGATTTATTCGACAGTTCTGTTTCTGGAGCAAAAGGATTAATAGAATATCAAGCCAAACAAAGTAAAATAAAAAATTGGTTTTAAGGAGGTGAGAATGTGAAATTATTTAAAAATAAAAGAGCCGAAGTTGTAAAAGAAAAAGTAATATTTACTGGACTTCTTACAAAAGAAGATTTTGATACGTTATGCTGTGAGGGATATACTAAAATTTCAGATAATCCTGAAGTTCAAATATGTGTAAATAAGATAGCGGATTTGGTGTCAAGCATGACGATAAAATTAATGGAAAATTCAGAAAATGGAAATAAAAGAATAAAAGATGAATTGAGCAGAAAAATTGATATAAATCCAAATAATTTAATGACCAGAAAGAACTTTATTTTTCATCTTGTTAAAACCTTATTTTTATATGGAGATGGAAATTGTATTTGTTATCCTAGATTTATAACAAAAAATGGTCAAGTATTATTAGATAATATAGATTTTTTTGATATGTCTCAAGTTACATATAATAAAACCTATACAAGCTATTCAGTAAATTATAAAGGTGTAACATACAATCCAGATGAGATATTACATTTTATTCTTATGCCATCAAAACAGTGTCCTTTTGTAGGAAGTGGTTACAGTTACATTATAATGGATACTATAAATAATTTAAAACAAGCTGCAGTAACTAAAAAAGGATTTATGGCAAGTAAATTCCAACCAAACATAATAGTTAAAGTTGATTCTAATACTGAAGAATTATCAACTAAAGATGGGAGAAAGAAAATATTGGAAGATTATGTTGAAAATAATGAAGCAGGAAAACCATGGATTCTTCCAGCAGAGCAATTTGAGATTCAAGCAATAAAACCACTTACTTTACAGGATTTGGCTCTTAATGATAGTGTTAAAATAGATAAAGAAACAGTTGCTAAAATATTTGATGTTCCTGGATTCCTAGTAGGTACAGGAGAAAAATTTGATAAAGATGAACACAATAACTTTGTTGATACAAGAATAATGGGAATTTCTCAAAACATTCAGCAAGAATTAACAAGAAAGTTATTATATTCTCATGATAGATTTTTTGAATTTAATCCAAGAAGTATATATGCATATAATTTAAATGATCTAGCTAAAATTGGTAAAGAGTGGTCTTCAGGAGGACTAATGTCAAGAAACGAAGCTAGAGATTGGGTTAAATTACCTCCTAGAGAAGGATTAGATGAAATAGTAATACTAGAGAATTATATACCTGCATCTAAAATAGGAGAGCAAGCAAAATTATTAATGGAAGGAGGCGATAAGAAAAATGAAGAGGACTGATAACATAAAGCAACAAAGAGTCATGCAAACACAATTTCATATAACTAGATCAGAAGATAGCCAAGATAATGAAAAGATTATCGAAGGCTATTTTGCTTTATATGAAAAAGAAACTCAGTTGTGGGATAAATGCTATGAAATTATTAGTAAGGGAGCTTTTAAAGATACTATTAATAAAAATGACATAAGAGCTCTTATAAACCATGATACTACTCTTGTATTAGGAAGAACTAGATCAGGAACATTAACATTAAAAGAAGATGAAAAAGGTTTATACGGAAAAATAACAATTAATGAAAATGACACTGATGCTATGAACTTGTATTCAAGAGTAAAAAGAGGTGATGTAGATCAATGTAGTATAGGATTTAACATTCTTGATGAAGATTATGAAGAATTATCAGATGGAAGTGTTAGATTTAGAGTAAATGAAATTGATTTACATGAGGTAAGTTGTTGTACATTTCCTGCTTATGAAGATACTTCTATTCAAGCAAGAAAAAAAGATGTTCAAAATTTTCAATCTAGAAAAATTGAAAATAAAAAAAATAATTTAAGAAAAAGATTGGAGGAAATTAAAAATGCTTAAACAATTAAAACTAAGAAAACAAATTGAATTAAAAAGGAAAGAACAAGAAGAGTTTAAAACAAAAGAAGAAGAATTACAAAAAAGAGAAAAAGAATTAGAAAAAGCTCTTGAAGAATGTGAAACTGAAGAAGATATGTCTGTTGTAGAAGAGGACATTGAAAAATTAGACACAGAAAAGAAAGCAAATAACGAAAAGAAATCAGCTATTGAAAAAGAAATCGCAGATTTGGAAAAAGAGTTAAAAGAAACAGAAGAAAAAGAAAATAAGCAAGAAAAAACAGAAGATAGTTTGGAAGAACAAGCAAAAGAAAATAAAGAAGATGCAGAAAGAGCATCAGAAAAATTTAAAGATGAAAAGGAGAATAGATCAATGAAAAAAATTAATTTAACAAGAGCACAAATCAAAGATTATTTAACAAGAGAAGATAATAGAAAATTTATATCTAATATTAGAACAGCAGTAGAAAAAAGAAGTATACAAAATTTAGACTTGACAATTCCTAGCGAAATAATGGAATTAATTACTGATAATGTAGGGCAAACATCAATATTTTATAATTTAGTTAATGTAAGACCAGTTGGAGGAAAAGCAAGAGCTAATATTGTTGCTGAAGCAACAGAAGCAATTTGGACTGAAATGGTTGGAAAAATAAATGAATTAGAATATGCATTAAGTCAAATTGAAGTTGACGGATATAAAGTTGGTGGATTTACAGGAGTAGATAATTCTATTTTAGAAGATTCTGATGAAGATGTTTTCGCATTAGTAGTAGCTTTATTATCAGAATCAATTGCTATAGCACTTGATAAAGCTATTGCATTCGGTAAAGGAAAAGAATCAAAAATGCCTACAGGCTATGTAACAGACTTAAAAAATGATGTAAATTTAAAAACAACTAACATTGTAAATTTAGATAAAGAAAGTTCAACATTAGCTAATATTGTTGCTGCATTGGGAAATATTGATAGAGGAATAAGCAATAAAGGTAAGATTACAATTGTTATGAATGAAAAAACATGGTTAAAAAGTGTAATTCCGTTATCTCTAGCAACAAATTCTGCAGGTGCTTATATAACTGCAGCACAAGGAGTATTTCCTGGAACGGGATATAAGGTAGAATTCTGTAATCAAATACCAGAAGACAACATACATGCAGGAGATTATTCTAAATATTTACTTGCAGAGAGAAAAGGAAAATCTGTTAAATCATCTGCAGAAGCTAAATTCATTGAAGATCTTACAGTGTTTAAAGCAACTGCAAGATATGATGGTATTCCAAGCAGGAAATCAGCTTTTGTTATTATTGGAATAAATGGTACTGAAGCATCTACAGAAGCTACTTTTGCAGCAGATGGAGCTAATGCAATTTCTCTAAAAAATAGTGTAAAAGTAGCAACTGCCAAAAAAGGAAATTAATATAGAGGTGGAAGCTAATGATTGATCCACTTAAAATTCTAAAAGCTGATCTAGGTAGGTTAGATAATAAATTAGATGATTACTTAAATACAAGAATAAAAGCTGCAAAGACAGAAATTGAGAGAGAAGGTATTAAACTAGATGAAAATAATGAGGATCATGTATTAATATTAGTTGATTATGCAGCATGGTTATATAGAAAAAGAACACAAGATATTGATTTTCCAAGACATTTAAGATATAGAATGAATAATTTACTCTTCTCTCAGAAAGGGAAAACACAATGATTCTAGATGATGGAATTCTAAAAATATATAAAGTTGTTCCCAAAAAAACTAAAACAGGAAAACCAACTAAAAAACTAAAACATTTAGTAGATGCTTGGTATGGAATTATAAATACTAGTATTTCAGAATACTATGATGCAAAGCAAGCTGATGTTGATATAGAATTAAGAGTTGAAATTTTACAAAATAAAGAAGTAACTAGTAAAAATATTATAGTTATAGACAAGGAACAATACAATGTTGGAAGAGTATATCATGGTTTAGATGAAGATGGTATACCAATAACAGATATAACTTTAGAAAAGGTTGTAGAAAAAATATGAATATAGAAGAGTTTTATAATTTAATAGAAAAGATTTGTCCAACTTATCATTATGAAAGCGATTCAGAGAAATATCCTAGACAAGTTTATAATGAATATGCAACTAATTACGAGTATGCATCAAATAATGTTTATGAGAAAAAAACATCAATAAATTTAACTCATTATAGTAGAGATGAATTTGATAAAACTGAAAGAAATCTCGAATTAGTATTATTAATTAATAAGAATATCACTTTTACGAAAGAAACTTCTTTTGATGAAACAAATAAAACAATAGAGAATTTTTATGATATAGAAATTTCAGAGGAAATGACTGAAGAACAGATAATAAAAGAGTTAAAGGAAAACGGAATAGATGTATAAAGCAGCCAAAAGTGATATGTTTGATAATGGTTTCATGAACTTGGATAAAGAATTATCAGAGATGATGAAATGGGCAGATGAAAAAAAAATTAAGGATGCACAAGAAGCAGGTGCATCCTTTTTGGTTGATAAGGTAAGAATGTTATCAAAACCTAGAAGAACAGGAAAATTGTTAAAATCAATCGATTATGAACATAATGCGCAAGGAAAAAGTACAGATGTAGGTTGGGGAGTTTACTATGGTAGAATCGTAGAAAATGGTCATAGAGCAGGAAAAAGATCGTCAAGAAGTAAAAGGAAAAATACAAAAGACACTAGAACTTATGTACCAGCTCAACCGCATTTGTATCCTACTTATAAAAATAATAAAGAAAAAATTTATGAAATTATGATTAAAGAAATTCAAAAATAAAATTAGAAAAGGAGAAAATATAATGGGAGAAAAACAAATTCAAAAAAATAAACCATTTAGAAATGTGGGTATAGGAAATCTATATTATAGTTTTGCGGAAAATATAGAAGAATTAATTTACGAAGACATTATTCATAAAGCACCAACTTTAAAAACAATAGGAACAACAGAAAATTCAAATAGTGAAAATACTTATGCATCTAACGCTGTTTATGACACAGATTCAAGTGTATCTGATATACAATTATCAATATCAGTTATTGCTTTTCATCCTGCACATAGAGCTAGAATGAAAGGACACAAAGTAAATAAAGGATTTATAACTAAAAACACAAATGATGAGGGTGCATATTTTGCACTTGGTGTAGTATATCCAAAAAAATCTGGACATTTTACATTTACATGGTATCCAAAATGTAAATTAACAGAAGCAACAAACGATGCACAAACAAGAGATGATGGAGGAAATAATTCACAAGATAAAACATTGACTATAACTGCAATGGAATATAATGATGCAGGTGATTATTGTAAAGAGTATGATACAGAATTGTTAGAAGAAGGAGATAGAGCTTTAACTGAAGAAGAATTTTTCTCTGAAGTTAGAACAGAAGATCCTAAAGAATAATATTACGAGGAGGATATTATGAAAAATACAAATAATTTGAATGAGATTGCTGTTTCTAAAAAAGATTATACTTTATCTGATGGAAGAATACTTCCAATTGGTGTAAATTTTAGATCGCTTTTATTAATGACATCGTATGAAGGCGGATTTGAGAAACTTAAAGAGGATATGGAAAATAAAGAAGTATTGAAAAAATTAAAAGCTTGTGAATACATATTCTATTGTTTAATTCGTGCATCAGGTGAAGAAGTAACAGTCGAAGAGGCTTCTATGATGATTGGAATAGATGACTTTGATACATTATTTGAAGTATTTCAAGATTATTCAGCAGCTGTTGAAAAAATACAAAAAAAAACGGAATTGAAACAGAAAAAGTTGAAGAAATCGAATGGTCGAATTTAATTTTTGCTGCAAAACAGATGGGATATAGTCTTAATGAATTTTGGGATTGTAATCCCATCCTATTTTTTCTATTAGTTGAAAAATACAATGAAACTAATTCGCAAATTGAAAATAAAGGAATAGTAAGCGATAAGAAAGTGTATTATAAGGAGGACTTATAATAATGGCAAATAATGATAATATTAAAGAAGTTGGTTTAAGATTTACTACCGATGGAGATGTAGATTTTAAAAAATCAATTACAGCAATAAAAAATGAAATGAATTTAGCATCTGCGGAATATCAAAAAGCTATTTCTGAAATGGATAAATATGGAGATTCTATCGAATATTTAAAGGAAAAACAAGAATTATATAATAAACAGATCGATTTACAAAAACAAAAAATAGAAACTTTACGAATGGAAATTTCAGATTTAAGCAAAGATGAAGAAAAAAATGCTGATCAAATTGCAAAAAAGAAAGCAGAATTAGCAAAAGCTGAGACTCAATTAAATAAATATGAAAAATCATTACAAGATGTAAATTCTAAACTTAGTACTTCATATCAAGAACATCAGAAATTGGAAAAAGAATTAAAAACTTTAGAGACAGAATTAAATCAAGCAAAAGCAGATTTTGATAAAGAAATTTCTGCATTAGAAAAAAATGCAACAGAAACTGAAAAATTAACTGCAAAGAAGAAATTGCTAGAAAAAGAAACTGAAATACAATCACAAAAAGTAGAGGATTTAAAAAGACAATTAGATATAGAAACAAATTCAGAAGAAAAAAACGAAGAAGCAATTGCTAATAAAAAATTAGAATTAACAAAAGCAGAAACTGAATTAAATAAATATCAATCTGAACTTAAAGAAACAACAAATGAGTTAAGTAAACATTCTATATCTACAGATAAATTAAAAACGAATTTATCAAATATAGGAACAATATGTACAGAATTAGGGAAAAAACTATCTATTATTTCTATAGCTATAGCAGGCTTGATAGGAAAAGCAATTTCTGTAGGTATGGAATTTGATGATTCAATGAAACAAGTTGCTGCAACAATGGGAATAACAGCAAGTGAAATTGAAAATGGAAGTGAATCTTATAATATTCTTGAAAATGCAGCAAAAGAATGTGGTGAAACAACAAAGTATTCAGCTAGTGAAGCTGCAGAAGCATTGAACTATTTAGCATTGGCAGGATATGATGCTGAAAAGTCAGCAAAAGTATTACCCAAAGTTTTGAATCTTGCTGCAGCAGGAAATTTAGATTTGGCAACTGCCTCAGATATGGTTACAGATGCAATGGCAGCCTTAAGTTTGCAAACGGAAGATTTAGACAGATATATTGATGAAATGGCAAAAACTTCTCAAAAGTCAAATACAAGTGTTTCTCAACTAGGAGAAGCAACATTAACTTGTGCAGGAACTGTAAGCATGGCTGGTATGAGCCTTGAAACAATGAATACAGAATTAGGAATATTAGCAAATAATGGTATAAAAGGTGCAGAAGGTGGAACTCATCTAAGAAATATTATTTTATCTTTAACAAGTCCAACAGATAGTGCAGCAAAGGCAATTAAAAATTTAGGAATAAATGTAACAGATAGTAAAGGAAACATTAGAGATTTAAATGATATAATGCAAGATTTCAATAAAAAATTGGATGGAATGAGCGATGCAAAAAAAACAGATATTATTTCATCAATATTTAATAAAACAGATATTTCAGCTGTAAATGCATTAATAAAAGATTCTGGCGAAGAATTTTCAAATTTGAATAATGAGATTAAAAATGCAAATGGTTCTGCAAAAGATATGGCTGATACGATGAATAGTAGTTTAAAAGGAAAAATGACATTAATAAAATCGCAGATTGAATCCATTGCAATTACAGTAACTGATAAGTTAATGCCAACAATAGAGAAATTATTTGAAAAAATATCTGATGCTTTAAGTTGGATAAGTAGCTTAGATGATTCAACTCAAAGTATTATTGTAACTATTGGATTAATAATTGTAGCACTTGGACCTTTATTAATAATTATAGGAGCTATTGCAAATGGAGCAAGTGCACTGATTGGAATAATGGGTGCTATTGCTACACCAGTTCTGGTTGTTATAGGTGTAATTACTGCTTTGATAGCAGCTTTTACATATTTATGGAATACAAACGAAGATTTTAGAAATAATGTTGTAGCATTATGGAGTTCAATACAAAAACTATTTACAGTTTTTTTAGATTGGCTAGGAAATGTTTTTGGTACTGGATTTGGAGAACAATTTGGTCTACTAAAAGAATTACTAAGTTCTTTTAATATATTTATTTCAGATTTTATTAATTCTATTATTATTTTATTTAAAGGAATAATAGATTTTCTAACAGGAATATTTACAGGAGACTGGGAGTTAGCTTTTTCTGGATTAGAAAATGTTTTAAATGGTTTCTATGGAATTATAGATTCCATTTTTTCATTTATTCAAAATATATTTAATAATTTTTTGACATGGCTATCAGCTGTTTTTTTAACAGACTGGTCTTCTTATTTTGGTAGATTTGGAGATATAGCAAATGGTTTTTCTGTAACTATATCAGGCATATTAAATTCAATAAAATTAATGTTTTCAGGAATAATTGATTTTATTGCTGGAGTATTCACTGGAGATTGGCAAAGAGCATGGCAAGGAGTTGTATCAATTTTTGAGGGTATAGTAAGTGGATTAGGAACTATTATTAAAGCACCATTGAATGCAGTAATAGGAGCTATTAACTCAGCGATAACAGGATTGAATCAAATTCAAATTAATGCTCCTGACTGGGTGCCAGGTCTAGGTGGTAAGAGCTTTGGAATTAATATTCCTAAAATACCGTATTTAAAAGTAGGTATTGCCAATGTACCGTACGACAACTTTTTAGCATATTTACATCAAGGAGAAAGGGTATTAACGAAAGAAGAAAATAAAGCATATCAAAAAAATAAAGATAATGCTCAAACTAAAACTGTAAATTATAATTTAACTTTGAAAGTAGAGAAAATAGAAAATACTTCAAAAAGAAATATAGAAACTTTAGCAAAAGATTTACAATTTTATTTAAAGAAATTAGAAGAGGCGAAAGGATAAATGGATAAATTTATATTTAAAAATATTACTTCTAGTGATATGGGAGTATATGTCAAGAATAAATTAGCTATTGTTCCAAGAGCTGAAAAAAATGTTGAAAAAATAAACATACCAGGTAAAAATGGTTGTTTGTTTGAAGATAAAAATTCTTATAAGGATATTCCATACAGCATTGAATGTAATACGAAAAAAAATGTAGATATAAACAAAATAAAAGAGTGGCTGAATGGAAGTGGAGAATTAATTTTAAGTAATAATAAAGATGTTTTTTACAAAGCATATATATTTAATCAGCTCGATATTGAAACAATGGTTAGATTTTTTAAATCTTTTCAAATTGATTTTATATTACAACCTTTTGCTTTTAGTAGAGAGAAATTTGTAAAAAAATTTATAGGTACAGTAGATACTACAATGATAATAACGGATGCAACAGAAAAGATGTATCCGTTATTTAAAATTTATGGAAGCGAAGAGATAAATATAACAATTAATAAGGAAAGTGTTAAAGTAAATCCAGATCAATATATTACTTTGGATTGTGAGATGCAAGAAGCTTATAAAGATAATGAAAATGCAAATTCTTTCATTTTAGGAGATTTAAGTAAAATATATTTGAAACCTGGATTAAATGAAATTTATATTATAGGCAATTACGATAATATAGAAATGGAATATAGAAAAACTTATTTATAGGAGGTGATTAAAATAATTACAATACATGCTTCAAATGCAATAGATTTTTTAAAAAATAATGGAATAGGTGTACTAACTGATTTTAAATCATCTCCTACTATAAAAGAAGCTATTAATGGAGAATTCTACATAGAATTTGAATATATAAATTCTGGTAGATATTCAAAATATCTATGTAAAGAAAACATTATTGTTTCTCCAGTTGGATATGGAGATAGACAAGCTTTCAGAATAACAAAGGCTCGCAATGTTATTGATGATTCAGGAGAATATATTTATATATATGCAAAACATATTACTTATGATTTAACTGATAATTTTTTAGATGATGTATATGTACAAGATTTAAGTGGAGATCGTGCTATTAACTGGATATTATCTCACACACAATACGAACATAAATTTACTGGGTATAGTGATATACCTTTATCAAATAATGCAAGATATGTATCTAAAAATCCTATTCAAGCCCTAATAAGTGATGAAGATAATTCTTTTGTAAATCGATGGGGTGGCGAAATAGTTAGAGATAATTTTACTATTAAAATGCTTCAAGCAAGAGGAGAAGATAAAGGTGTAACAATTAGATATAGAAAAAATTTAACAGGAATTAAATTCGAAACTGATTATTCTAGCATAGCAACAAGAGTAAAACCTACAGGATATGATGGAATGGAACTACCTGAAAAATTTGTAGATAGTTTGTTAATTAATAACTATATTCATCCTAAAATTACTGAAAAGAAATATGAAGATATTAAATTAAAAGAAGATTCTGAAGATGAAGATGGATTTGATACTTTAGAAGAATGTTATTCAGAATTAAGAAAAAGAGTTAACCAGGAATATGAAAACGGACTAGATAAACCAACTATTTCAGCAACAGTTGATTTTATTGAATTATCAAAAACAGAAGAATATAAAGACTATAAAAAATTAGAAAAATTATGTATAGGTGATACTGTTCATATTTATATTGATGAATTTAATATAGAAGTCGCAGAAAAAGTAATATCAACAACTTATGATCCAATATTAGAAAGATATACATCTTTTGAATTAGGAAAACCATTTACAAGTTATACTTTAGAAAGTAAGAATTATGAAAAAGAACTAAAAGAAACTGTTATTCCAAACTATTTGGATGTAGCAAGACAACATGCAACAGATTTGCTAACAAACGCTTTAGGTGGATTTGTTGTCAAAACAAGAAATGAATTATTTATTTTAGATAATGAAGATATGAATAAAGCAGAGAAAGTTTGGAGATGGAATATAAATGGACTAGGTTATAGTAAAACAGGAATTAATGGACCTTACGAAACAGCAATAACTGCTGATGGTCAAATAGTTGCAAACTTTATAACTACTGGAACTATGTCGGTTGATAGAATTGAAGGACTATCTAGCACATTGACAGAATTTTCTAAAATAATTTTAGAAATGAATAGAGCAGCTATAATTGTTAGTAATACTGTAGATATAACAAAAGAAATTGATGAAGATGAAACTTCAATGATAACTTTAGAAAATTGTATGGCTGGACCTTTACAATCATTAAGAATATATGGAAATAATACTGTTTTTGAAAATGACAGTAATATAATTGTACATTCTGAAGATTTAAAAAGTAAGTTTGAAAGAAAATATGGCTATAGATCTTTAGGATATTCAGCAGGATATAACTCAGATTATGTTGTAGATTCATATACTGCTTATGCAAAAAAGGGTACATCAAATAATAGATTTTATATAATGCCATTACAAAACGGAAAAACGTATAATATTCTTTTAGATAAGGATGAAGTAAGTGATAGTAAATGGTTATATATGGCGACATTTTCTGAAGATCCTTTAGAGAATGAAGACGATGAGTATATTTATGCGATAAAATACTATGGAGTAAAAAGAGCAAAGTATGATAAGGATAATGACTCATGGATACATTATACTAATACTGAAGAAAATATTATTACAATAACTCCTGAGGAAAATGAAAAATATTTAATATTTTATAGTTATACTGTTTCTACTTTTGAAAGTGCAAAAATATATGAAAATTATCGAGAAATTAATTTAGGAATAGAAGGGCCATTAAATAGTTATAAAAAAATAGATGAAGATGGAAATGAAATTATAATTAGAAATTATATATCTTATGAAAATAATATATTAAAGTTAATTAAAAAGATTGGCAGAGATGAAAAAGGTAATTTATATTTATTAGATTCAGAAGAAATAATTTATTTGAATTATGATTTGCCTATTAATTTAAATGGTGGAACTAATTACATAAAACTATGTAATTATTCAGCTCCTATGTATGCTAAGTATGTTCAAGCAAACGATTTTACAAAATTATTTGCTACGCAAGTTGAAATGAATGCTGCTATTGAAATTTTATCAAATAAAATTCTGTTAGCAGTTACACAAGGGAATATTATATCAGCAATTAATTTAGCTATTAAAAATGATGAAGGAATTATTGATATTATAACAAATCATTTAAAGATACAAAGTGATAACTTTAACTTAACACCAGAAGGATTTGCAACAATTTTAGCAGGTCTAATTGGTGGCTTAACAATAAATAATAATAGCTTATATAAAACGTATACATTAAATGGTACTGAATATGAAAGCGGTTTAAATATACCAGAATCAATAGTTGATAGTAATTTTCAAGCTTTTTTATATGCTGGGAAAAAAATAAGTAAAGGTTATTATACATCAAACATGTATATGACGCACACAGGAAAAATGTTTATTAGAGATGGGTACCTAATAATGACATATCAACCTATGGAAACTGAAACAAGTGTAACATTAAATTTTGCATTAGTGTTTACAGCTAGTGGAATAAATAGGTATTTAGAAAACGGAAATAGATGGACTTACGAAGGAATTGGGTATCAGAATAACGCAGCTTACTCACATGCACTATTTTTATATGATGCTATAAGATATGAAATTATTAATGGAACTAATAGTAGATATTTATTTTATATGGAAAGAGATAGTGCTAAAGCGTGGTTTGCTGGAGATTTATATGTGAATAGTGGATATCCAGTTATTCATTCTGTAACAACAGATGCACAGTGGGTTACTCAAATGAGGCATTCTGTTTCTTATTTAGAATATGTAGTAAATGGATATGGATCATTTGGTATAAATGTATGGTCTTCTGATAAAAGATTAAAAAAAGATATTGAAGATACAGAAGTAAATGGCTTAGAAGTTATAAATGCTATAAGACATGTAAAATTTAAATGGAAAGAAAACGATGAAGAAGTAAAAAATAATTATATTGCACAAGATTTAGAAAAAATTGACAAAAACTTAGTTAAAAAATCAAAGCAATCAGAAGAAAGTAAATATTATAAAGAATATGGAATTGAAGAATTGTATCAAATTAATGAATCAAATTTAATTCCATACATAACAAAATCTATACAAGAATTATCTTCAGAAAATAAAAAATTAAAATGTATAATAGGGGATTTAGAAGCTAGAATTCAAAAATTAGAAAATTTATTATAAAAGGAGGAATAAAAAATGGATGAAGAGAAAGAACAAGTTTCAACAAATCCAGATGATAACTTACCAGCTCAAGAAACAATCTCAAAAAAAGAATTAGAAAATATTATAGAAAGGACAAAATAAAATGATAAGTGCATTGAAAGTATTTAATTTTAGAGTGAACTTTTCAAAAGGCACATTTAAATCTGATCAAAAATTAATTCTTATAGAAAAAGATAATAAATCTATTAAATTTGAATTTAATTTTGAAGAAGATATAGATGGTCCAAAGGTTTTATTAAAAATTAAACATTATTACACAGGAACTGTAAAAGAAATAATATTAAATGTTACTGATAATAAAGCAAGTTGTTTATTAACAAACGATATATTAATTGCTGGAAATATGAAGATGTCTATTAGTTTAGTAGGATCAGATGATGAAATTCTAACTTCAACAGAATATGTTGAAAATATTATTGTAAAAGAAGAATTAGGAGAAGGTGAAGAGCCTTTTCCAGAAGATGTTAGTGTTTTAGAAGAATTAATTTCTGATGTAACTAAAATTAGAGATAGTTTACTAAAAGATTTGGAAGATGGTGCTTTTGCAACAGGTTTTGGAACAATAACTGCTACTGTTGATGAAAATACAGGAACACCATCTGTTACAGTTACTGCAAGTGGAACGAATCAAGAAAAAAATTTACTTTTTAATTTTAAAAATTTAAAAGGTGAAAAAGGCGATGTTAATTTTTGCAAGTTCGATGTAAATCCTGAAACTGGAAGATTAGAAATGACAACAACAGATGATTTTTCTGGTTTAAAATTCAGTATAGAGGATGATCATTTAGTTGCGGAAGTGGAGGTATAAGTAATAATGGCAAAAAAATATGATTTAGGAAAAGTTTGTATTACAATAGGAGGAATTTATAATTCACTACAAACTTACGAATTTTTAACAACAGTTTCTTATAATGGAGATTGTTACGTATCAAAAAAAGATGTTCCTGCTGGTGTTCTTCCTACAAATGAAGAATATTGGGCAATTATGATTAAAAATCCAGAAACTTTAAATCAAAAAGTTATGGAAGGCGGAATAAGAATTTATTTTGGACAAAGTACTTCAAAACTAGAAAGAATAGGTGATTTTGTTAGTTTAATTGCAAATGCATCTAAAAATGGTGCTACAGTTATAAATGATTTTGATAATTTACCTATTTTTAAAGATATAAAAGAAGTAAAAAGACATAAAACTACTCATAAATTATTATCTATAAAAGGTGATGCTGATTATGATACTGTTGAAGGCGAAGAAATGGTTGATTATCCAGACATATATTGGAAATTTATTATTACAGAAACATATCTTGAAATTTGGATTTCAAATGCTCCTTTAAGTGGATATTTTAAAACTGATAAATTTTCCGTTGGAGCGAAGCCATTATCAACAGGAATAGACGGACAAATTCAAACAAAATCAGGATATTGTGCTGAAGCATGGAAAGGTATTACTACTTGGAGAAATTTAGTCAAAGAGCAATATGGCGATGGGGCATGTTTAATGGATTGGCATTATGATTTAATTACTGCATTATATTTAATAGAATTTGCTGATTTTAATTCTCAAAGTATTCTTGGACAAGGACATTCTACATATAGATATAATTTTGCTACAGACAAATCGTTACTTGCTGAAGAAAATACAAATAGAATAGTAATTAATACTGCAGGGGGAAATGCATTTATAGTAGGTCAACAAGTAATAATTGGAACGAGTGATGGTGGAACTCAGATTGCTAAATATAGAACTATTACCAAAAAAGAAAATTATTCTAGTGACGATATAACAGGAGTTTCAATTACTGTTGACGGTGATCCTTTTACAACAACAACAGCTGCATCAATAACTTCTTGTGCTCAAAAGACAGGATCTACAAATGATGTTCAAGCCTCAAGTGGATGTATGGCTGATGATGGTAAACATGGAGTGAAATATAGAGGATTTGAAAAAAATTCAATATTTGATTGGATAGATGGAAGAAATATCAAAAATGGTATTATATATGAATGTACTGATCCAACAAAATATACTAGTGATTTCTTTGAAGCTCCGTACGAAGCTTTAACAGGATATACAGTTCCTGAAAATCCTACAAATGGATATATAAAAACATTAGGCTTTGATAAAAATCATCCATTCTGCAGAATGCAAAAAGAATATGGCGGAAGTAGTGCAACACATGTTACTGATTATGGATGGTCGAATCCAAATGGACAGTTTGCGTGCCGTGTTGGTGGTGCTCCGAACCTTGGTGCTAGTGGTGGGCTTTTCTGCTGGGCTTTGAACTATGGTTCTTCTAATGCAGGTTGGGCTTGCGGGGCTCGTGTTCTTATGTACCAGATATAGTGGAGGTTTGGAGGCGACCAGCCTCCATAAAAACACAGTGCATACAGTACAGTTAACTGCAGATATGATTATAAATATAATAATATAAAATAAAGGGATTTAATATGCAGAAGTCTCCTTTTTGGTGTCTAGTTTTAGTTTGCGTGCCGTGTTGGTGGTAATCCGAACAATGGTGCTAATGATGGACTTTTCTACTGGAATTTGAACAATGGTTCTTCTAATGCAAGTTGGAATTGCGGGGCTCGTGTACTTATTTTTTAATAAATAAAAATTGCATATTACTTTCCTCGCCACTTGGCGAAAATTAAGTCGTTATCTGGACTGTTTTAGTAGTTCCTCTTGAATGAAAAATCAGTAGACAAAAATAAGAAACCAGGATACAAAGGATAAATTAATGAGAAGAATTGGAAATTTATGGAGTAAAATTATTGATAAAAATAATATTCAACAAGCAATATATAATGCTTCTAAAGGTAAAAGAAATCGCAAAGCAGTAAAAAGAGTTATTAATAATATAGTATTTTATACTAATGAAATTCAAGAAATATTAATAAATGGATATATTCCTAAACCTTATCAAAAAAGAAAAATATTTGATGGAGCAAGACAAAAAGAAAGAATTATTTATAAACCAACGTTCTATCCAGACCAATGCATTCATTGGTGTTTAATGCAAGTAATTGAAGAAATAATTACAAGAGGAATGTATAAATATTGTTGTGCTTCTGTTAAAGGTAAGGGTGAGATTTTTGCAGTAAAATACATAAAAAAAATACTTATAAAAGATAGAAAAAACACAAAATATTATATAAAATTAGATATTAAAAAATTTTATCCAAGTATTGATAAAAGCATTTTAAAATATAAATTCAGAAAAATTATAAAGGATAGAAAAGTATTAGATTTAATGGATATAATAGTAGATTCTTTTGACGATTCTGGAGTTCCTATTGGAAATTATACTTCACAACACTTTGCTAATTTTTATTTACAAGATCTAGATCATTTTATAAAAGAAAGTTTAAAAGCAAAATATTATTGCAGATATATGGATGATATGATAATTTTTGGATCAAATAAGAAAAAACTTCATAAATTATTATACGAAATTATAGATTTTCTAAAAAAAGAAAAGCTAACTGTAAAAGAAAATTGGCAAGTTTCAAAAACAGAATCTGCACCAATAGATTTTATAGGAAAAAGGTTTTGCAGAGGATACACAACCATTAGAGATACAACTTTTTTGAGATTAAAAAGAAGAATCAAAAAGATATCTAAAAAAGAAACATTAAATTATATCGATGCATCTGCAATAATTTCGTATAATGGAATTTTAAAAAATACTAATTCTTATAAATTTAGAACTAAATATCTATATCCATATATAGATATAAATAAATGTAAGGAGGTTGTTAGAAATGAAGTCAAATTCAGATAAGAAGCCAAAAAAAAGTTTTGAAATAAATGTTAGAAGTAATAATAAAGTAATTATTAGCTTTTATAGTAATATAAAAAATACTACAGATGAAGAGGGAAATACATTATATAATTATAATGTTTATGAACTAGAAATTCAAAATAAGGAAAATTTGGAAAAAGAAATTGAAGATAATTATGAAAATTATTTACAAATGGCAATATGTTATGAGAAAAATAAATCAGATAGAGCAAAAGCAAAAAGAAATTTAAGAAATGTGGTGTTAGCAGAAACTGATAAATGGTTATTAGAAGATTATCCGAATAAATATCCTAAAGATGCTATTTTAAATTATAGACAAGCTTTAAGGGATTTTCCGAATCAAGATGAATTTCCAGAAATAGATTTACCTCGAATCGAAGATTTTATTTAATTTTAAAATTATATATTATAGAAAGACTTAAAATCAAATTAATATAATGGTTTTTAAGTCTTTTAATTTATTCAAAAGAAAGGAAAAAATATGAGTTCAATAATTGTTGCTTTTATAACATCTTGTGGAGTAATTATTAATACTATTATTTCTAATAAAACGCAAAAAAAAGTGGAAACAATTGGCGATTTAAAAAAAGAATTTAAAACAGAAACTGAAAACATAAAAAATCAATTTAAAATGGAAATAAATAGTATAAAAGAAGAATTTAAAACTAATTTAAATGATGCTAGGAGAGAAAATGATAAGACATTTTTAACGGATTTTATTACTGAAATGAAAAATGGAGAAAAGAAGTCGGAAATTCAAATTATGCGTGCTCGAGAAGTTAAGAAAGAATATAACAATTTAAATGGAGATTCCTACATAGATTGTGAATGGAAAAAATTGGAAAAGGAGGGAATTTTATAATGAGTAAAGAAAACAAAAAGAAAATTTTAATTGCTGTAGCTTGTATTCTTGCAGTAATTGGAACATTATGCGGAATTTATTTACCAGATAATGAAATTAATAATACGATCAAGGATGTTCAAAATATAGTAGAAAATGAAATAGATAAGATAGACGTAAATGTTATTATAGAAGATATAACCGAAAATGAAGAGATTTCTTCTACTATTAATACTATTGAAGATGAAAACATAACAATAGAAGATGAGCAATTATTAGAAGAGGAAGAAATTGAAAATGAGGCTTTTGAACTTCAAGGTGAGATAGCTTATGAAGGAGATCGTGCCAAATCCTGGAATGTTGAATTAGGAGATTGTGCAGGACTTACTTATTATTCACAAATAGATGCAAGATGGAAAAATAATATGTATTCTTCTATTGGAGACAGAAGTCAAACAATAGGAAGCTCTGGTTGCGGACCGACATCTGCATCTATGGTAGTAAGTTCTATTAAAGGAACAATAACACCAGATGTAATGGCTAATTTATTTATTAAATATGGGTATAGAAGCTCAAATAATGGTACATACTGGTCAGCATATAGAGCTGTTGCTGATGAATTTAATATAGGCTATCAAGAGACATCTGATATACAAAAAGCATTAGACTTATTAAAAAATAATAATTATATTATTTGCTCTGTTGGAAATGGTTTATTTACTACAGGTGGACATTACATAGTTTTAGTAGGAATAGAAGAAAATACCTTAAAAATTTATGATCCATACCTTTATAATGGTAAATTTGATGCTTCTACTCGAAGAGGCAAAGTAGAAGTGTCGGGTAATACAATATACTGCAGTATAGATAATTTTAAAAATTATTCTAATTATAAGCAATTTTTTTGTTATAAAAATGAAAATAATAATAAATTTTCATCAGGTCAAAGAGTTTTAGTGGATATTCCAGTAGGAATATGTTGTTATTCAGGAAATTATGCTTTAGTAGATGATTTAAAAGGTACTCAAAATTCACAATTTTGGATTCATAAATCAGTAGTTATAGATAATAAAGTTTATGGATTAGGAATAGTGGCTTATGATGGTGGACAAAATGATATTGTACAAATATTTGATGAGCAATTCTGGGCTAATGAAAAGAATATTAGTATAGCTCCAGAAATAAGTACATCAATTCAAAGCACAATGGGTCAAATTCGAAAGTTAAAACAATCTACTATAATTTATTCAAAATCAAATTTAAATGGCTTAAAATTCAATTATAAAGCAAATACAACAATAACTATATTAGATAATATAAATTCTAATATAGATAAAGTCAAAGTTAATGTTACAGGTAGAGTAGGTTATATAGAAAATAAATATTATTAATAAAAACAGAGGGACTTTTATCCCTCTGTCAAATTTAATTTTTTTTGCAATTTATACAATAGATTAAAAGCTTCAAGTGGTGTTGTTTGTGATAAATCAATATTTCTTATTTCATGTAAAATATTATTACTATTTTTATTATTAGTTTGTTTAGGTTTAGAATCTGCTTTTAATATTTCAAAATTTATATTATTTACTTTGAACTTTTTAATATATTCATCTAGTGAGTTTATTGGAAATCCTACTTTAATTGTATTATTTCCAAATTTAGTAATTTTTAATTTTAGCTTTTCATTTAGTAAAATTGCATCATCTTCTAGTGCTGCATAAAAACTTCCAAACTCAAATAAATAGATTTTATTAATATTTTGTTTTTTTAATTCTTCATATTTTATAATATATTTGCTTTTTTTCTTTTGCTTATCAATAATTTTATTCATTTGTATATTTCCTTTCTTTTTTTATTATACATCTCTTTGAAATAAATCTCCAGGAGTACAGTTAAATATTTTACACAATTTATCAATTGTATCAAAGCGAATGCTAATAGTTTCTTTTTCAATCATATTATTTATGGCTCTATAATTTCCTTCCATATTTTTGACTAGCCAATATTTGGATTTTTTTTCTTTTTCTAATAATTTATCAACTTTTAAATATACCATTTTTTTACTCCGTTTTTTGTTTATAAAATTACTTTACCAAAAACGGTAATTAAAAATAAGTGTAGTAGAGTAACTGTATTTAAAATGACATAACTCAACATATCTTTTATCTATATTATTTTATTAGTATAATGTAAATAGGAAGGAATAAAAAAATGAATAGTTTTTTAAGTTGGATTGGCGGTAAAAAATTATTAAGAGAAAAAATCTGCGAGTTATTTCCAAAGCAATATGATAAATATATAGAAGTATTTGGTGGGGCAGGTTGGGTATTATTTCACCAGGAACGACCAGGAAAAACAGAAATATACAATGATTATAATAGTGAATTAGTAAATTTATTTCGATGCGTAAAATATCACGCTGGAGAAGTAAAAAAAGAATTACAATACTTCTTAAATTCTAGAGAACTTTTTAAAGATTTTTTAGAACAATATAATATGAGAGGATTAACGGATATTCAAAGGGCAGTAAGATTTTTTATGTTAATAAAAACAAGTTATGGATCTAAATTATCTACTTATGGATGTGTAAAAAGAAATGTAGAAAATATGACTTTAATGTTAGATGAAATTCAGAAGAGATTAAATACTGTTATAATTGAAAATGAAGATTTTGAAAAATTAATAAAGACTCAAGATAGAGAAAATGTATTTTTCTTTTTAGATCCACCATATTTTGGAACAGAAAAATATTATAAAAGTGTAGATTTTAAAGAGGAAGATCATGAGAGATTATTTAATACTTTAAAAAATATTAAAGGAAAATTTCTTCTAAGTTATAATGATTGTAAATATATTAGAAATTTGTATAAAGATTATAATATAGAAGAGGTACAAAGATTTAGTAACTTAACTGCAGCATTAGATGAGAAGAAACACTTTAAAGAACTTTTAATAAAAAATTATTAAAAGTATCTATAACTAACTTATTTATAGGTTAGTTATTTTTTTATTTTAAATATGATATTATGTAAACAAGAAAAAGGAGGTATTATATTATGGAGAAAAAAAATAATAAACTAAATATAATATTTTCTAAGGCAGAAATAAAAAAAATAAGATTAACAAAAATAAAAAAATATTATATAATAAATAAAAAAATGAAAAATAATATAGAAAAATAATAAAAACATTAAAATTACATTAAAACAATTATAAAAAGATTAAAATAACTTATAAATAAAGGACTTCAATAATAAATTTACTCTCTACCCGCTCCAATTTAAGACAGCTTACGAACTGTAAAGGTTTCGTAAGTTTTTTCTTTTTAAGAAAAGAAAAATAAATCTTTATAAAAAATGTTCTCTTAAATCAAAGGAAAGGAGGACATTTTTTATGCTTGAATTTAAAGAAATACAAGAATTAAAGCCAAATAACGAATTGTTAGAACTTATTAAAAATTACACTTATACAACTAAAAATGGAAAAGTAAAGAATTTGTTACATACTAATCTACAATTTATTGAACCAACAGAATATATAATTACATATCCAGTAAAACTTTCAATTTTTGAATATAAAGTTAATGAGATAAGTAATAAACTTTTTTTTATTAAAGAGTACAATGAAAAATATAACTCAAAAGAAATTAAGCAAATTCTCATAAAATTAAAAAAGTATAAAAAAT
>CANRBJ010000015.1 GCA_947628815.1 uncultured Clostridia bacterium
ACGAAATTTGACAAAAAAATTAAGCATTTTTAATGCTTACAAAGATTTTTGTGTTATGAAAGTGTCAAACTTCCGTTCCTCCTATTTTTTCTCTTAAAACGTTTGTTTGTAACTGTATTATTACACGTCCACATTTATTTGTCAAGTATTTTTTTTAATTTTTTTAATTTTATCTTTACTTTTTTATTTTTTTATAGTTTAATATATCTATTCGAATTATTTTTATTTACATTTTATTTTTTTCATTTATTTGATTTCTTGAAATGTTTTCAAAAAAGCAAAAAATGTATTGTGTTTTATTGACAAACTATGTTTGTTATATTATAATTAAGAAAGAAGGAATGCCTATGAAATTGTATACTTATGATGATTATTTGAAATGGAGAAAATATTTTCTTTTTAACAGCCCATGTATGTTAAAAGAAGACTCTTCTACCTATACAGTCCTCTATAATGACTTAAATGAAACAAAAATTAATGATATTCACGATAAGTCTTATCGCAATTTACTAAATGATAAAGAAGAATTTTCTTTGTTTTTAAGTAATTTCTTGGGTTATACTATTTCTTCAGATAATTTATCTAAATATAATAATGACTTTATTACTAATAACTTTAATAATAGACGTTCTGATATTGTATATAAACTAAACAATAAACCTATATACATATTTGTTGAACATCAATCTACTATTGATTACTCTATAAATTATAGAATTTTTTTTTATTATTCTTTACTTTTAAATGATGTTGTAGATAAAACTAAAATAAAACAAAAAAATTATAAATTTCCTATAATTATACCTATTTTGCTTTATACTGGTACTAATAAATGGAATCTTGTTCCTAATATAAAAGAAAAACAGGTTAATAGTACAGTATTTAATAATAAGAAACTAGATTATGAATATGATTTTATTTCTATTCATAATTATTCTATACCACAATTACTTAAATCAAATACTACTATAGGATATATGATGGCTACTGATAAATGTACTTCAAAAAATGAATTGTATGATGTTCTTAATACTTTGTCTTTACTGGATATATCTGATAGTCAAAAAAAGATATTACAAAGATATATATTTTTTGTTTTTGGTAAATCTTTTTCAAAAAAAGTTAGAGATAATTTAATAAAAAAATTTAATAAAGGAGTGGATGAAAATATGAAATGTGCATGGCAATATCTTATTGAAGATATAAGAAGAGATCGAGCTGAAGGTAAGGCTGAGGGGCAAAAGGAAATTATCAAAAGAATGTTACAAAATGGTGAAAGTATTGATAAAATCAAATTATACTGCGGTTATAATTTAAAAGAAATCAGAGCTATTCAAAAAGAATTAAATCTGCTTGCTTAAAATTAGTATAATCTAGTCACTGTTTGTGACTGGATTATACTATACTTTTTCATTTTTATATTTTCTAATTAACATAAATATTAATGCTCCAATACATACTACAACAATAATTGCAAATACAATATTTCCTATATTTATTTTCTTTGGCATTTCTTCATCATTTTGTACTACTTCTTGTTCTGAATTAATTTGTGCAATCTCTTCTTGTTCTTCTTCTACTGTTTTTTTGTACAATCTTATTTGATAATTATTTGTAGTAATTCCATCTTTTGCTATAACACTAATTGTAATAATATTTTCACCAAAATTAATATTATCTTGACCTTGTATATTTACAGTTGCACCTTCAATTTTAGGAACTGCTAATATGTTTAAGGTTTCTATATTACTTCCTACTTCTGCTGTGTATTCATAAATGTTTTCATTGAATTCTGGATTTAGCATAACATTTTCAATTGCTAAGTTTTCTAGGTTTGCATTTGCTAAATTTGGATTGTCTGTTTTGGTTGCGTTTATTGTATATGTTTTTGTTGTTTTGTTATCTGCTGCTATAACTTTTATTGTTATTTTATTTAAACCTGTTTGTAAATTTGTATTTCCAGAAACTGATACTTTTGCTTTACTGTCTTGTGCAATAGCATTAATTTGGATACTATTAACATTATCTGACACTACAAGATTATAGTTTGTTATATTTTTATTGAATGCTGGAGTTAAACCTTCTACATCTAAATGTAATTCCTTTAAATTTGCATTTGTAGAAGTTGTGTTTTCTCCTGCATTATTTCCTCCACTAGACGGTTTATTTTGACTTGATCCTCCTGTTCCTGTTTGCGTACCACTTCCTGTATTTCCACCAGTATTACTTCCCGTATTACTTCCTGCATTACTTCCCCCGCGTTTCTCCTGTATTACCTGTATTAGAATTGCCTCCTGTACTTCCACCTTGATTTGCTGGTGGCGTTGTTTGTTTTTCTTGTATTGTAACACTTGCTCCAGAAAAACTTGGATTTATATTTTTTTCATCTGGTGAATAAAAATCTCCACTTACTGAAAAACTTGCTTTTCCTGCTTGTTTTGCTCTAAATTTAAATATTGCAATTGTCCCACCTGTTTTGGGGCTTTCACCTCCTGCTGGATCAGTCCATGTGTATATTGCTCTTCCATTTGAAAAACTGCTATTGCTAGGTCCAGAAATATATTCTACTTTACTTGTATCTACACTTACTCTTGCAGTTAATGTTGCAACACTTGCTCCGCTTAAATTAACATTTATGCTAAATTCATCTCCTACATTAACTGTTCCTTTACTTACTGATAAAGTAATACTACCTACTGCCTCTACTTTTGTTGTGCATAATAATAAAAGTACAAATGCAATCATACAAAAATATAATTTTAACTTCTTCATCATTTTCCTCCTAGTTTCATTGTTCTATAAACTTTGTTTCTAGTATGTGTTTTTGTATTTTTAAAACATCTAAAGATGATGGTAATTCACCGTTTTTTGAAATATTCCCTGCTTTTAGGAATATACCATTCATTATTTTTGTTTCTAATATATGTTTTTGTAAAACTAAAACATCTAACGAATTTATTAGTCCATCTCCATTAACATCTCCATAAATAATAAATTTATAGGTGTATATTTCATTTCCTTCTTCATCTTTTAAAACAAGTTTAGATCCTGTTCCAATTATGTCTGTATCTTCTAATACTTTATTTTCATAATTATAAAATTCCATAGTTAAATTAGTGTTTACTAAACTTTTTATTTCTTTTACAGTTGAATGGTTAACATCTACCCCACTAATTTCATCATTTTCTGTGCGCACACTAGAATCTATTTCTAAAATAATATCGCTAGATAATTCCTTTACTACTACATTACATTTTGCTTGCACAGTTTCTTCTTCATTTTTTGCAATAATTTCGGTATTACCTACTGAATTTGCAGTTATTACTCCTTCTTCATTAACACTTGCAATAGTATTATTATTAGAAGACCATTTAATGGTTTTATTAGTTGCATCTTCTGGTAAAATATTTGCAAATAACTTTGTAGTTTTACCAACTAATAACTGCACTTCTTCATTTGATAAGGTAATATTGGTTATAGGCGCATATACTGTTATATCTATTGAGCTAGAAACATTTCCACTAACAGTTCTTGCAGTAATTGTTGCCATACCTGCTCTAATTCCAGTTATTTGCCCATTATTAACACTTACAATATCATCATTGCTTGAACTCCATATTATTTCTTCTGTTACTCCTTTCGGTTCTAGTTCTATTTTAATTTGATTTGTACTTCCTTTTGTAATAACTGGATTATCTATACTTAATTTTATATTTGTAACACTTGGTTCTGGAACCTCTTTTAAATAATTTTGAAATACATAACCAACCATTCCATTTTCAAGTTCGATTTTATCCCATCTTTCTCCTAATTGCTTACCTTTTTTTAATCTTGTTAAAATATCATTTTTGTTTACAGTAGTTAAAATTTCATATGCTGTACTAGGTCCGCTTCTTACATTTAAATTTCCACTTACATCTGCATACACTTTTTTATTATCAACATCATAATCTGATTCTAAAATGTTTGGACTTTCAGTAGCATATTGTGGCATATTTTCATAAACTGGTATAACAAATCCAATAGATGATGATAACATATTATTTGATGAATATGCTTTATATATTCCGCTAGATTCACTATATGGCGCTAAACAATTTGTCATATATTGATGCCAAAATAAATCTCCTTCTCTATCATTGTTTACGTCAAATTTCTGAAGATATAACGTATTTTGACCTACAGAAATATAACTACTTCCTATAAAAACTGCTCCACCTTTTATTGCTTTTTCTGGATTATTCCAAGGAATTAATAAATTAGCTTTTACACTTTCAGACGCTCCTTTTCCATCTTTTGCAAATTGTAATCCATTTTTTATTGCTCCTAGTGGTTCATTTGAACTTGTTGCTCCTATATTATAGAAATTATAATATCCTTCATAACCAGAAACGGTTCCGCTAATTGAGTTATGTGTTATGAATGGTCCAACCTCTTGTTTAATTCTAGACGCTAAATGATAAGGACTTACTCCCGAATAAATACCTGCACTCCAAATTAAGTCAGCATATTTTTCAGTCATATTTATATTTTGCCCATTTGATGTTCTATAACTTACTTTTCTATTATAAAATTCTGTACCATATAATATTTTTTCTACCCCTTCTAAGGAATTCGTTGTAGGATCATATGATAATTTTTCAAACTGAAAAACTCGTACTTCGTTTAAAAAATTTCGTGGATCCATAGTATATTCTACTGCTTTTTTAGAAGCATTTACCCAACCTAAATCGATTTCTACATTATAAATTCCACTATCTGTACATTTCCAGTAATCTGAGTATGATAATGGCACTAAATTTTTATTGTTTCTATATTCCTGAGATACACAATGGTTCCAGTCAAACCCAGTATATAATGCTGTAAATTCCCAATTTGGATGTTTTTTCTTTAGCTCATATAAATATGGTTTATAACTATCTGGAAAGTTTTCAATTCCTTGTTTTTTTACAGACGCTAATGATTTTGTGGAAAATGACAATAATATAAAACAAAAAAATACTATATATTTAAAAAATGCTTTTTTTCTCATAACATTCTCCCTCATATATAGTATTTTTCAATTTTTCTTTTTTATACAAAAGTTTATTAATCATAAACTTCAATTGCTTTTACAATAACTCTTTGTACTGCACCTGTTGTACATGTAATTAAAGTTACTTCTCTTTCAGAATTTGTTTGTTGGTTTAGACATTTTACGTCTTTTGGACTTGTTTTATATGTATCGTATACTTGATATTTAACACTTCTATCGTAAGTGTCTGTTAGTATAATTTCATCTTGCTTTTCTAATTTTTTAATTTTTCCAAACATTTTGCCATTTTTATAATTATGCCCTGCTATACAAAAATTTCCTATTTTATTAATTTCTGGTCCATATAGCTTCGTAACTGATACTTTTAAAGATTTACTATTTGTTTCTGATAATATGTAACTTGTTAAATTTATTTTTGGTATTTCGATTTTTCCAATTACCTTATAACCTTTTAATTCTCGTGGCATATTTTTATATTCTTCAAGTACTACTTTTTCTTCTTGTTTTACTTCTGGATTCACGTTTTCATTTTTTTCTTCTGCTATCTGGTTTGTTTTTATTTTATTTGTGTTTACTTCATTATTATTTTTAACTTCTATTTGTATATTTTTCTTTTCTTGTATAATATCCTTTTTCATTTGCTCAAAATTATTTGTTTCTCTTATCTTAATTATTCCTACTACAATAAAAGTTAGTTGTAAAAATATAATTACACTAAATAATAGGATTGTTTTAGATAATTTGAAACACCTAAAATTTGCTTTCATGAATCCCTTCTTCTACTTACGCTTTCATTCTTTTTTTGTTTAGGTAAATTCCTACTATGCTAATTATTAATGTAAGAGCAATAATATACATTGCATATTCTATTACACTAGTACCTGTTTTTGGTAATTCTCCTAAGGTATTATTTGCTATATTATTATCTACTACTGCATTATCTATAACATTATTTTCTGGTACTTCATCTTCTTCATATACATGTACAGTAAATTGTTTTGTTGTAATAACTTTTTCTGGTTCTTGAGAAACATCTACTAAAGATAATGTAGTTGTATAAGTTCCAGCTTCTGGATATGTTGCTTGTATAGGTGTTACATTAATTGTTGCTGAATTAACTGGAAATCCTGTTTGTGGTCCCCAATATTCTAGTTGTGCTACATTATATTGAGTATTGTTAGAATCTCTTGCTAGAATAACTGGCGTTGCAGGTCCTTCTATTTTTATTTTTACTCTAACTTTCGAATATGGTAAACTATCTTTTCCTGCCTTTAATATAACATATCCATCCTTTTGTACATTTTTAACAACTTCTCCTGTATACTGTAAATCAAATGTATAGTCTTCTACTGCATATACAGGCATTGCCATAAAAAACATTAGTATAAACATCATCATACCCCATAATACTTTTTTCATATCATTCTCCCCTTCTGATTTTAGTTTATACTAATATATATTTATATTTTTTTGTTTTATTCCAAATATTTCTATTCAATATCAATTTTAATAATTTTATCTTGTATAGTCTTATCTTGTAGCAAATTTCCTGCTACTTGTATGAAATTACATTCTGTATCTGTTAAATAATATGTACATTTTCCAACATTTTTTTCATCGTTAATTAATTCACAATTTATTAAATATTCTTGCAAAAATTCTGCTATTTTTTCACCTGTGTTGATAATTTTTACATTTTTACCTAACTCTTCCCTAATTAATTTTGCAAACAAAGGATAATGTGTACATCCTAAGATTATTGCATCAATTGGCTCTTCTTTAAATGGTTTCATATACTCTTTAATTGCTTCTTTTGCTATACCATTAGAAGTCCAGCCCTGTTCTGCCATCGGAGCAAGCAGTGGACATGCCTTACTAATTACTTCTACATTTTTTATCTCACTTTTTAATTCCTCATCCCATTTATTACTTCTAATTGTTCCTTCTGTTGCTATAACTCCTATTCTATTTTCTTTTAATAAGTTTTTATCACTTTTTATAGACTCAATAGTTGGTGTAATAATTCCTATAATAGGTACTTTGTATGTATTTTTTAGCACATTTAAAGCTTGACTTGTTGCTGTTCCACATGCTATAATTATTAATTTTACATTTTTTGCAATTAGAAAGCCAGCACATTTAGTTGCTATTTTTATAACAGTATCTTTAGATTTATCTCCATAAGGAAAATTTTTTGTATCTCCTAAATAAATTAAATCTTCATTTGGAAAACATTTCTTTATTTCAGAAAGTACTGTCATTCCTCCAACACCGGAATCGAATATCCCAATTGGTCTTTTATCCATTTTGCTTCACTCTTTCTTTTTATCTATTTTCTAAGTTCTGCTTTTAATTCTTTTTCTAAACTTGCAATTATTTTTTCTAATAGCGTATTTATTTCTTCATCTGTTAATGTTTTATCTTTTGCACTAAATGTTAAAGAATATGCCATACTTTTTTTATTATTTGCTATATTTGAACCTGTGTATACGTCAAATACTTTAACATCTGTTAATAGCGAACCTGCTGCCTTTTTTATTTGTTTTTCTATTATATCATTTGATATATCTTTATCCACAATCATTGCTAAGTCTTTTTTTATGCTAGGGAATTTTGAAATTTCTTTGTATTTCATTTTTCCTGTTTTCTTTGCAAGTAGTTTATCTAAATTAATTTCAAATACAAATACATCTTCTCTTACTTTTTTAGGATGTACTTTTCCCATTATTCCTATAATTTCTCCGTTTAAATTAATTTCTGCTGTTTGGTATGGATGTAATTCTTCAGGTAAATTTTTTGGAATAACAAAACTGTATCTTCCGAAAAATCCAAGATAGTTTAGTAGTTCTTCTAAAATTCCCTTTACAATATAGAAATCTATTCTTTTTTCATTTCCTATTCCTTGTATATAATTTCCTGATAATAGTCCTGCAAGTTTTCTTTCTTCTCCATATTGTTCTCCTTGTTTATAGAAACTTTTTCCTATTTCAAAAATAGAAATATCTTTTACATTTCTTGCTGTATTAAATTCATATATTTTATATAAAGATGGTATAACGCTTACTCTTAATGTATTTCTTTCTTCAGTTAATGGATCCAATAATTTTAATGCTTCTTTTTCATCATCTTTAATAAACTGTTTTGCTTCTTTATCATTTACTAATATATATGATAAAGTTTCATTTAGACCTAAAGATATCATTTTATTTCTTATTTCTCTTGTAGTTGTGTCATAACTTCCTTTTTTTAGCGGCATAACAGGAAGCTTTCCTTCTATGTTATCTACTCCATATATACGGCCTACTTCTTCTATTAAGTCTTCCGGAATAGAAATATCAATTCTTCTAGTTGGAACAGATACCGTAATTGTATCTCCTTTTTCTTCATATGTAAATCCAAGTCTTCTAAATACATCTTGTATGCTTTCATTTGGAATATCTAAACCTAAGATGTCTGTAATTTTTTCATAAGTTATATCTATTTTTTTATCTTCTTTATTTGTTTTATCAAAAACCGCCATTCCACCTACAATTTCGGCATTTGCATATTTTTGTAATAAATGACATGCTCTATTTATAGCAAGATATGTTCTATTTGGATCTAATCCTTTTTCAAAACGACTACTTGCTTCACTTCTTAATATTTTCTTTGAAGTATAACGTACCTTTATAGCATCAAAAATTGCTGCTTCTATTATTATATTTTTTGTGGTATCTTCTATTTCTGTATCTAGGCCTCCCATAACACCTGCAAGCCCAATTGCTTTTGTTCCATCTGAAATAACAATATCATCTTTTGATAAATTTCTTTCTATTCCATCAAGTGTTGTTAATTTTTCATCGTCTTTTGCCATTCTTACTTCTAGCATTCCTTTTAAAGAATCTGCATCATAAAAATGAAGTGGTTGACCTGTTTCAAGCATTACATAGTTACTAATATCAACAACATTATTTATTGGTCTAATACCTGATGCCATTAATCTATTTTTAATAAATGCTGGGCTTTCCATAATTGTTACATTTTTTACTTTTTTTGATAAGAAAATGCTACAATTGTCTGTTGCAATGTTTAGTTTAAATGAATCGTTAATATTTTCAGCATTTTCTTTATATTGTATATCCATTTCTTTTACAGGTTTATTATATATAGCACCTATTTCATATGCCATTCCTAATATGCTTAATAAATCACCACGATTAGCTGTTAATTCGAAATCTATTACTTCGTCATCTAATTCCAAGAATTTAATTGGATCTTCTCCTACTTTTGCACTTTCAGGTAATTCATGAATTCCATCTCTATCTTTATCTGTTAAAAATTTATTTTCTAAACCTAATTCCTGTATAGAACAAAGCATTCCATTAGATTCTTGACCTCTTATAATTCCTTTTTTAATAATTCCTCCTGGAAGTTCTGCCCCTGCTTGTGCCACAATAACTTTTAATCCTTTTCTTACATTTGGTGCACCACATACAATGTTTAGAATTTCACTTCCTATATCTACTTTACATATATGCAAATGATCTGAATCTGGATGAGGCTCACATTCTTTTACTTCTCCTATAATTAATTTTGTCGCTGGAATCAACTTCCCAGCTGAATCGTATTCATTTCCAACTCCTGTCATATCTTCTGCTAATTTTTTAACATCTACATCTATATCTACATAGTCTTTAACAAAATTTGTACTTAATTTCATATTTTAATCATCCTTTCTATCAAATTGATTTAAGAATCTAACATCATTTGCATACAGTAATCTAATATCTGTAATTCCGTATTTAAACATTGCCAAACGATCAAGTCCTGTTCCAAAAGCAAATCCACTATATTTTTCTGGATCATATCCGTTCATTTTTAATACATTTGGATGTACCATTCCAGAACCTAATATTTCAATCCAGCCGGTTTGTTTACAAAGGTTACATCCTTTTCCACCACATTTAAAGCAACTTACATCAACTTCATAAGATGGTTCTGTAAATGGGAAGTAACTTGGCCTAAAACGTAATTTAGAGTTTTCTCCTAACATATGTTTTACAAATACTTCTAAGGTTCCCTTTAAATGTGCAAGGCTAATTCCTTCATCTATAACTAACCCTTCAATTTGCCCAAATTGATGAGAATGTGTTGCATCATCATCTCTTCTATATGTTTTTCCTGGACATACAACACGAATTGGTGTTTTTTCTTCATTTGCCATCATTGTTCTTGCTTGAACAGAAGATGTTTGTGTTCTTAATAGGTATTCGGTTGTAATATAGAAAGTATCTTGCATATCTCTTGCTGGATGTCCTTTTGGTAAATTCAATCTTTCAAAACAATATTCATCTGTTTCTAATTCTGGGCCATCAACAACATCATATCCCATAGATACAAATAAATCTTCTAATTCTTCAATTATGCGATTTATTGGATGTTTACTTCCTCTTTTTATTTTTGTAGAAGGTAAAGTTATATCTATTTTTTCATTTTCTAATTTTTCATTTAAAGCTATTTCATGTAATTCTTCTTCTTTTTTAGAAATTAGCTCTTCTAACTCATCTCTTACCTTATTAACTAATTCACCAATAATTGGTCGTTCTTCTTTTGGTATTGCTCCCATTCCTCTTAATACTAAAGTTAATTCTCCCTTTTTTCCTAGGTATTTTACTCTTACTTCATCTAAAGCTTGTAAATTATTTACTTTTAAAATATCTTCTTTTGCTAAATTTTTAATTTGCTCAATTTGTGCTTTCATAGCTATCTTCCTCCTTTTTAAGTAAAAAACACAGACTCATTTTCCTATTATATAGGACGAAATGAATCCGTGTTACCACCTAAATTTATTAATAAATTAATTATTAACCTTATTTTTAGTTATAACGTAACCACCGTTTAGCTCTACTTTTATTTTCAAACTAAAACTAAAAAAGTGAAATTTCAGTTAACCTTACGGATTTAAGCTCTCAGCTTTTGCTTAAATTCTCTTTTTCCGAAACCAATTTAACTTACTTTGCTTTTTTATAAGCTTTCATATATATATAGTATATTATCATATTTTTGGAAAATATTCAAGACTTTTTTGACTTTTTCCAGGGTGATTTCATAAAAAATTACAAAATTGTAATAAAAGCTACGAAGCCTTGCAGGAAAGCCCCTTTAACAAGGGGGGCTGGCACGCGAAAGCGTGACTGGGGGTTCTTATTCTTGTTTTCTATTCTCTATATTTTTAATAAACTCGCATTCTACCATACTATATTACTATTTTCTTTTCAGGAAATAAAAGTACACTTTATACTTATCTATTTTACTTTCTTGACTTTCTTGATTTTACGAATTAAATTTTTAATGTATGGAATATATATGACTATTTAAGAACCCCCAGTCGCCTATCGGCGCCAGCCCCCTTGTTAAAGGGGCTTTCCTGCAAGGCTTCGTAGCTTTTATTACAATTTTGTAATTTTTTATGAAATCACCATGGACTTTTTCTATTTGAGGTAGTATAATAATCATCAAAACAATTAACGACAATCACCATATATTTTTACTAATAAAGGAGTATTTATGGAAGAAAAACTAAATGTAAATTCTATTTTAAAAGCTAATAATAATAATCCTATAAAAATTGGTGAATTATCTAAAAAAGTAATAAATATGTTAAATTTAGATTATTCACCTAGAAATATTTTACTAACTGCTGATAGGATTTATCATTGTGAAAAACATAAGAGTGAATATAAAGATGAAGATTCATATAAAAAAAGCATTGAAAGTATTCCAGATATTATAAAATTTCCACATTATATTGGTTTCAATAAATCTAATAACAGCATACAATATGTTAAAAAATTAGATGATACCACATTAGTTGCTGTTAGACTATCCTATAAAGGTTCATTGCAATTAAGAACAGTATTTCCTCTAACTGAATTTGATCTTAATAAAAAAATCAATTCAAACAAGCTAATTCCTTACAAATAAAGAGAATGCGTTGCCACATCCCCTTTATAAATTAGTTATTTGGCAGGTCGGTAACCCTGCATCTCTTTTAAGACCATCTCTGGCGTGATAGCCACCTTGCTATCCTCAAATAACCTTTTAATTATTATGCTTAATACATATTTAAATATGTATATTGATAACATATTTTTCATATAAATTTTATCATTCAACAAATAAGTTGTCAATATATTTGTATTATTTTTATAATAATAACCCCGCCTTAGCCGTCATTACCAAGAGATTTTACGGACCTGTACTCACACAGGTGGGTGCTTACCTAAATATTCCTGGGTTTCTTGCATTCGAATAGAGAGCAAGCATACACGCCATATTTAGAGATGGGCTCCCAATTCCGAAACTTGTAGGTTCTAAAATATCTTGTTTGTCGTACTATGCAGGGAAAATTATTAACTATTCTTTTTATATTTTAATATTAGCATATTATTAATTAAGTTTTCAAATATTCTTTTATGCTGTTTTTTTCTTTTAAAATCATTCTAATACTTTTATCTTTATTTTTCCTATCTATTTCTATTTTATTCACATTATTTTAAATATTGCATTTTTTTTAATTATTTGATAAAATATATGGGTATGTAAAAAGCAAGAAGAACACCTTCTTGCTTTTTGTGATTTATAATACAAATGATAATACAATAACTGCAATTCCTACAATTACACGGTAAATAGCAAATCCTTTAAAACTTCCTTTTTTCAAATATTCTAATAGGAATTTAATAACTAATATTCCTACTATAAAACTTATTAGAATTCCTATAAAAAATGGTATGCTAAAAACAAAATCTTTGAATTTATAAAGTGTTGCTGCAAATACAATTGGTGTTGAAAGTAGAAATGAATATTTTGCTGTAGATTCTCTATCCACTCCCATTAATCTACCTGTTGTCATAGTTACTCCTGAACGTGATACACCAGGAATAAATGCTAAGCTTTGTGATAATCCAATAAGAAATGTTTGTTTTAAACTCATATTTTCATAATCTGTATTTGATTTTGCATTTTTATCTACTATGTATAAAATTATTCCCATTACTGCTAACGCAATTCCTATTATTAATGGTTTTTCTAAGGCATCTCCTACGAAATGATCTAATAAAAATCCTATTGCACCTCCAGGAATAGTTGCAAGTACAATGTACCAAAACATTCTTCCTTCTGTTGTTTTTTCCTTTTTTACAACTTGATTATATCCACCTTTTATTAAATTTATCCAATCTTTAAAAAAGAAAATTGCTATTGCAAGTAGTGTTCCAAAATGTAATGCTACATCAAATCCCTCAAATGCTACTAAAAATTCTTCAGATTTTGTCCAACCTAGTATCCATGGTATAATATTTAAGTGTGCAGAACTAGATATTGGTAAAAGTTCTGTTAATCCTTGTACAATTCCTAATATAATTGCTTGTATAATTGTCATAATTTATTCCCCTATTCTTAATTAATTTCTTTAAACATATTATATAAAGTTTCTTTCATAAATTCTGCTGATGTTAATGGTGATACTTTTCCTGGAAGTGATAATGCCCAATTGAATTTTATTCCTAAGTCTTTTATAGCTTGCTTATCAACTCCACCTGGATTTGATGCAAGGTCTATAATAAATGCATCTTTTCTTACTTCTTGTAGCATTTCTCTATCTAGTAATACATATGGAATAGTGTTAATAATAATATCAAATCTATTTAAGTTTTCTTTTAATTCTATTAAATTAATTGGTTCATATCCATAGGCTTTTATCCAAGCAAGGTCTGTGGTTTTTCTTGCTTCGCATGCAACATGTGCACCAATACCATCTAGCATTTTAGATAAAACTTTTCCAATTCTTCCAAATCCTAATACAAGTACATTATTTCCATGTAAATTTTTGGGCGTTTGGCTTATTGCAATTTGTAATGCCCCTTCTGCTGTTGAAATTGCATTTAAAACTGCTAATTCTTCTCTTTTTATTATATCTAAAATTGTTATATTTTTTTCGTTTGCTTTATCGTATAGCTCTTGTTTTATAGAACCTGCAATAAAAGTCTTTCCTTCTAAATTATCTAATAATTCATCTATTGTAATCTTGTATTCACTAAATGGTGTATTGATATATCCTCCATTACTTGATAGCGGTAATGGTCCTATAACTATATCGGCATTTTGTATACATTCTTTTAAGTTCGCACTTTTATTTGTTATTTCAGATGATTTTTCTAAACCATAGGTATGTACATTATAATTTTCTTTTTCTAACATTCCTACTAATTTTACAATCCTTAAATCTCCACCTACTATAGCAATATTTTTAATCAATTACATCACTTTCCTTTCATCTTTATTTTATGAATAAAATTTCTTGCTTATTCCTTTTCTCTTTGCTCATTTTTTCTTTTTTCTTGCTTCTTATCTTTTTTTAATTTCATGTTATTGTTGCTTAATTTTCCAACTAATTTAATTGTTTTTTCTAGATGCTTTAGAACTTTTTTTTCTTTTGTACTTAATGTATTTTCTATTTCTTGCTCTTCTTCCATATTTGGGAAATTTATATATGTTTTTATTGGAAAGAAAATTGGTTCTGCATCTGCTTTTTTATAAAATGAATGGTCAATTTCTATCGCTACATTTAAAAATTTAATAGCATTTTCTTTATCATTTTTTATCATATAAATTTTAGCTAAGTTATAATAGGCTTTAGGTTCTAATTCTTTATTATTAACACTTTGTAAAAAATATCTTTCTGCTTCTTCTAAATCATTATATATTAAACTAATTTGCGCTAAATTGTAGTAACCACTATATAATAAGGTATTAATACTTGCTGCTTTTTCATAACACGCTTTTGCATTTTGAAAATCGTTTAATAATGTGTATACCATTCCCATATTGTAATAAAGTTCATAACTTGTTGGATTATATTTTAATGCGTCATTATAAATATTTGCTGCTTCTTTATATCGTTCTTGCTCACAATATATATCACCTAAAAGCGTAGTTGCTTCAAGCATTTCTGGCTTTTTTCTTAATAGTGTCTCTAACATTCCTGCTGCTTCATCCTTTTTTCCTAATTCATTCAATAAATTTGATATTTTATAATAAGATGCATAATCTTTTTTATTGATATCAATTACTTGAACATATTCATCAATTGCCTTTCTCATGCCACCTTCAGCCTCATAAATTTCTGCTAACATTTTATGCCCTAAATAACTTTCTGGATATTTTGTGATTAAAGCAATTAAAAAGTTTTTAGCAAGTTTTGAATTATTCATAAGCATTGCTATTTTTGCGCTTGATATATATATTATTTCTGAAAAATTTATTTTTCTGTGTTCTAAATATATAATAAGAATTGGAATAATAACTGATAATAAGTAAATAATAACTCTAATAATTGCACTTATATGTAAATGAAAAATAATTTCTATAAAACTTATTGCTATACCTAATGCTTGCATACAAAGAATAATAAGGTAATTCGTGTCATTCTTTTTTATCATTTTAAAAAATATGAAAATGAATAATGAAAATGCTAATATATTAAATATAATTTTTTCAATTAACATTTTCATCTCCCCTTTCTTTTTTCATATTCCTATTTTATGACATTTTTCCAAAAAAGTCCATAGTATTATTAAAGAAAGTAGAAGAAGTATTTTCTTCTACTTTCTTTAATTAGTTTTCTTCTGTTATCATTTTTTCTAAATCTTTTTGATATCCCATTATTGTTAAAACTATAACTAATATGTATAATCCGATATCAATTGGCATTGTATAACTACCAATCGGAATTCTAGTAATAGCAATTAAACTTAAAATTAGCGCTTGTGAAATAACTAATCTTATTAGTAAAGTATATATTGTTTTCCATGTTCCTAGTTTAATATATCGAATTCCTACATATATAAGTACAACTATTGTTGTTATTACCATTGGTACAATATATGGTTTTACAATGTCTCTTCCTCTAAAATGACCTATTGTTTGTTTTTCAATTAGTGAATCTGTATTTTCTAGTTCATATTTTTCTTGTATTTTTGTTTTTAAATTTTCAATTTGCTCATCACTTGCTTCTCTTACTGTTATAGATACTGCTTCATTAAAGTCTTCTATTGGTCTATACATTATTTGTTTTGTTTTAAATACGTCTTCTGCAATTTGCTTTATATCTGTTAAACTATATCCTTTTCCTATATATAAATCTATTCTTGTATTTTCGCTATATTCTAAAGAAAAGTTTAATCTTAAAAAATAAGTTACAATTATTCCAATTATTATTACAGCAATACATACCCCATAGAATATTTTTTTATTTTTCATTATTTTTTCCATATGATTTTCCTCCATCTTAGTTCTTTAATAGTGTTCTTGTAACCAAATAGTTATAAATGAATATTACTACTATTCCCCAAAACATTACCATTCCCATACTTGATATTGGTATCCATCTTACAAATGTGAAAATTATTGATATTAACAATAATGGAAGTAATACCCATATGTAATGAATAAATGCTTTATTCATTATTTCTACGTTTGTTAATTCTGTGTTAGTTACTAATTTATTTAATATATGGTTTAAAAATGCATAATTCGTAATTAAAATCACTACCACACCAATAAGGCCTTCTTGTGCAATATACACATTTGTATATCTTAATACAAGTAGTAATACTGCTATGGCTCCTATATATGCAAAACTTGCTAAAATTCCAATAACCTTGTATTTAATACATATATAAATAAGTGCAATTGCAATTATAACACAAACACCTATTATTATATTTTGTAAAGCTTGTTCATTTACCGAAGATGGTATGTATAAGTTATTATTTAAATCATACTGTATATCTATTTTCTTGTCCATTATTACAGATGCTACATTTGATGCTTGCTCTATATAACTATTAATTGTAGTACTATCAGTACTTGCACTTCCAACTGATAATTGCAATATTCCTTCTGTATTTGTAGCTTCAAAATGTGTAGTTAATAATTTTTCATCATCTATTTTAATTTCTACCTCTTTTGTTGTTTCGTTTCCTTCTTCATCTGTTGTTTTAATGTACTTTTCAGTTATATTTTTAAATTTTTCTTTTCCATCTTTGTTAAAATTAATACTTAAATATACTGTTGTTCCATTATTTCCGATTTGCATATACTACATTTGCTTCTTTTACATCAGCATTATTCATTAATACTTCCCCGAGTTTCGCTATCAGTTATTTCAAATTTTCCTTGATATGTTAAATACTCTGTTACTCTATTGGTATCATTATTTTCTGGTAATGTAACTTCTATATTTCCAGTTTTTATGTCTTGTCTTACTATATAATCTTCTACATTTAATTTTTTTAATCTTTTTTCTATAATTTCTTTTGCAATAGCATAATTTTCTTCAGTTAATATTTCATCTTTATTTACTTTTTCTTCTTGTTTTGTATATCCTTCTTTTAAATTTCCATTTTCATCTAGTCCATCACTAGACACATTGCCTTCGCTATCATAAATAACATCTTTTGTTTCATCAGATACTTCTAAAACAACTTGTCTTCTTCCTCCTAAATTCATAGTTTTTTTATATTCTGGTAATACACTTATCATATTAGTCTTCTCTTTTTTGTAAATTCCTACAAAAGATATAAGACATATTGCTATTATTACTAGAATAATTAATACTTTTAATAATCCGTTTTTTTTCATTTTTTCCTCCTAATTATAATAATTTTGTATCATTGATTACTAACTCAAACCATACTTTTAAATATTTTGCTGCATACTTACTCATCATTGTTCTATCCATAAAAATTTCAAAATAATCTAATACAGGACAAATTTCTGTATCAATATTAATGCTTAATGTAATTTTTCTTTTTTCTTTATTTAAGTCTAGTTTTGTATTTGTTACTGCATAATTAACCCTATCATGTTTTCCAAATGTTGCAATATTGGTATTTACAACTCTATCTCTATGAACATCAGATTTATCCGCAAGTATTAACGCTGCTGATATGTCACTTACCGCTGTTCCTGTTTGTTCATCATGGTTTCCAATTGCCATCATTATTTCTGTACAATCTTTATAATTCATTCCCATGCTTTTTAGTATGTTATAAGCAAGTATCGCTCCTGAATGTGCATGGTCTACACGGTTTACGCTATTTCCTATGTCATGTAAATATCCCGCAATCTTTGCAAGCTCAATTCTGTCTTGGCTATATCCAAATGTCCTTAATATTTCTGCTGCTCTATGTGAAACAATGCTTATATGTCTTTCTCCATGTTCTGTGTAACCTAAAACATTAAGTTGTCTACCAGTTCCTTCAATTAATGATTGTACCTCTTCATTTTTTCTAACATCTTCTAAAGTTATCATACAAACCTCCATATAAGTTTTTTATTAATATGTCAATTTTTATTTAATTTATACGACAGTAGTATTCTATATCAAAAAACAATACTTTTCAAGTATTCTTTTGTATTTTTTACCTTTATTTTAATATTTTAATTTATCTTCATCTATAATTCCTAGCTTTAATAGTTAAAAAGGGTTGCAAATATTTTTGACATTAACATAATTTTATAGTATAATAATATTTATAAATGTTGATTACATATAGACTTCTATTTGCCAATTGGTGATGGAGTCTAGTCTCTTTACTTTAGAAAGGAGGACTTGCAATGTTAAACTTAATATTAGATTTTTTTAAAATAATACCTGTTTCGATTGTTCTTGCTATCTGGTATTCGTGGATAGCAGCACTAGAGCAATTAATGCGGAAACGTCCTTGGGAGAACAATATGCCGCCATTGCCTAGAAAATTAGCAAAGATAGCAATTATAGCCTCATATCTAATTACGGGACTTATTGGTACAGTCGTTGCATATTTAATAATAATCATCATATTATAATTAAACATTGCACTTTAAGAGAAAGAAACTTTTGACAGTTTCTTTCTCTTAAAGTTTTATTTGCAAAAGCTACTTCTGCCAAAATTTGATTCTGTAAAAAAAACATGTTATAATGTTTATGTAAAATTTTTGTACATCTAAGGAGGTATACATATGGGAAAAATGACAGACGAAAAAATTATTGAAAAAGCAAAAAAGAAATTTCCTCAGCACAAATTGCTGAATCTCCGAGTAAAGAAAAATCCTAAAAAGCCTTATAAAAAAACGGTTTTTGAAAAAGCCATTGAACTACGGCATTTTTACCCTGTTTACCAAGTCTATATTCATGACTTCTACCTAACATTTACAAGCACTTCTATAAAAAATGCTGAAAGTGTTAAAGTAAAAATAGATGACAAGTTATGGATTGAACTTTATTACATTTTTGACAGGGTAGATTAAAAAAGGAATTTTTTCTTCTAGAAAAGGTGGGATATGCATAAAGCATATCCCCTTTTCATTTTTATAATAGCAAGTAACATGAACAATATTATCAATACATAAAAATTATAAAATCATATTGTATTATACACTTACTTATGATAAAATAATTATGTTTTAAGCTATGTATATAAACATTCCTTATGTTTTCATAGGGGCGTTTTTTGTATATAAAGGAGAGAATTTTATGTTAGATATTAAATTTGTTAGAGAAAATCCAGAACTTGTTAAAGAAAATATTCGTAAGAAATTTCAAGACTACAAATTACCTTTAGTAGATGAAGTTATTGAATTAGATGAAAAAAATCGTTCTGCTAAACTAAAAGGTGATGAACTTCGTTCAAAACGTAATAGTTTAAGTAGTACCATTGGTGCTCTTATGAAAGAAGGAAAAACGGTTGAGGCTGAAAATATAAAAAGTCAAGTTGCAAGTATTAACGAAGAACTTGTAGAAAATGAAAAATTAGAAGAATCATATGCAAATGAAATTAAACTTCGTATGATGAAAATTCCAAATATAATTCATGAATCTGTTCCCATTGGTGAAGATGATTCTAAAAACGTAGAAGTTCAAAAATTTGGTGAGCCAGTTGTTCCAAATTATGAAATTCCTTATCATACAGAAATTATGGAAAATGTAAATGGAATTGATTTAGATTCTGCAAGGCGTGTTGCTGGAAATGGCTTTTATTATTTAATGGGAGATATTGCGCGTCTTCATTCTGCTGTTATTTCGTATGCGAGAGACTTTATGATTGATAAAGGTTTTACATATTGTATTCCTCCTTTTATGATTCGTTCAGATGTTGTTACTGGTGTTATGAGTTTTGAAGAGATGGACGCAATGATGTATAAAATTGAAGGCGAAGATTTATATTTAATTGGTACTAGTGAACATTCTATGATTGGAAAATTTAAAGACCAAATTCTAAAAAAAGAAAATTTACCTTACACTATGACTTCATATTCTCCTTGTTTCAGAAAAGAAAAAGGCGCTCATGGAATTGAAGAACGAGGTATTTACCGTATTCATCAATTTGAAAAACAAGAAATGATTGTTGTATGCGAACCAGAACAAAGTTATGAATGGTACGATAAAATGTGGTCTTATACTGTAGAATTATTCCGTTCTATGGATATTCCTGTTCGTACTCTTGAATGTTGTAGCGGAGATTTAGCAGATTTAAAAGCAAAAAGTGTAGATGTTGAAGCATGGAGTCCTAGACAACAAAAATATTTTGAAGTAGGAAGTTGTTCAAATTTAACAGATGCTCAAAGTAGACGTTTAGGCATTCGTATTAAAGGCGAAAAAGGAAATTATTATGCACATACTTTAAATAATACAGTAGTTGCTCCACCTCGTATGTTAATTGCACTACTTGAAAATAACTATTGTGAAGATGGAAGTATTCGTATTCCAAAAGTACTTAAGCCTTATATGGGTGGAAAAGAAGTAATTAAAAGGAGTAATTAGATGCAAGTAAAAAATCCAAAATTTGAAATTTCTGCTGTTAGTCCTAAGCAATATCCTACAAACGGTCTTCTTGAAATAGTTCTAGTTGGAAAATCTAATGTAGGAAAATCTTCTTTTATTAACACAATGATTAATAGAAAAAGTTTAGCAAGAACTAGTAGTGAACCTGGAAAAACAAGACAAATTAATTTTTATAATATAGATGAAAGATTCTATTTTGTAGATTTACCAGGATATGGATATAGCAAAATGTCTAAAGTAGAACAACAACAAGTTGGTAAATTCACAGAAAACTATTTAGTAAAAAGAAATTCTATTGCTTGTATTATCTTTTTAATAGATATACGTCATAAACCAACTGAAAATGATAAATTAATGTATAATTATGTTATGCAATCAAATTTACCTTTTATGGTTCTTGCAAATAAGGCAGATAAAATTGCAATAACAAAAGTAGATGGCTATATAGAAGATTTAAAAAAAGAACTTGGAATTTCTTTTAGTACTATTCTTCCATTTTCATCAGAAAGAAAAATTTATATGGATGCTGTATGGGAAAAAATAGATGAAATCATTAATAACTAATTCTTAAGAAAGGACGAAATAATACATATGAAATTAAACGAAAATACCGAAATTTTAGCAGAGAACAAAGTATTAATTTTATACATTTTAAATAAATTAAACAAACCAATTGATAGTGAAAACCTTTTAAAACTAATTTTATCTATTAAAGATATGAACTATTTTTACTTCCAACAATTTTTAGTTGATTTGCTTGAAAATAAATATATAATTGGCTACACAAAAGATGATAAAACTTTGTATAAAATAACAGATGTTGGAGTACAAACCCTATCCCTTACCGACGACTTATTACCAGGTATTGTAAAACTTGGAATTGACAATGCTTTAAAAGAAGAAGTTGATGAAATACAAAATATAGAACATGCTATTTCAGAATTTTTTCCAAGAAGCGAAAATGAATTTATTGTAAATTGTAAATTAATAAAAAATAATTTAACATATTTTGAAATAAAAATACCCGCAACCTCTTCTACACAAGCAAAACAAATAGCAAAAAAATGGGAGGATAATTACAAAGAAATCTTCCCTATAATTATGGACATATTAACATAATAAAGGAATCAATTAATCTATAATTTTTGAAATGAGTTCGACCTACTAAGCCATTTCTTGCACCACAGTTCAATGCGTTTCTTCATTATAAAAACCAATATAACTAAAACGCCTTGGAGAACGGAATGTAAAAAATTATAGATTAATTGATTCCCAAAACACAAATCATAAACTCTGCCTAACATATTCATATAAAATAACCCCTGTTGCAACAGATGCATTCAAACTTTCAGTTTTTCCAATCATTGGTATTTTTATTCTACTATCTGCTATTTCTAGTATTTCCTTTGATACGCCATTTGCTTCATTACCTATTACTATTACTTTTTTATGATAATCAACATCATATATACTTTCGCAAGTTTCAAGTGATGTTGCTAAAATTTTATATTTGTGCTTTTTCATTTCCTTTAATGTTTTAACTAAATCATTTGATTCTATTACTTTTACTCTGTAAATTGCTCCCATAGTACTACGCACAACTTTTGGATTGTAGGCATCTGCTGTTTTACCTGATACTACTATTTGATGAAGCCCTACACTATCTATTGTTCTTAAAATAGTTCCTAGGTTTCCTGGGTCTTGTATACCATCTAAAACAACAATAACATCTTCATCATAACTTAAGTCTTCTTCTTTTGTTTCTTTATTTATAACTGCTAAAATTCCTTGCGGGTTCGTTACTTCTGTTACCGCTGTAAAAACTTTTTGGCTTACATATACACAGTTATATTTTGCAATTTCGTATAGCAGTTTTTGCTCTATTGTTCCATCTTCTATACAATCTTCACATACAACTACTGTATCAATACTTGCTTTTTCTTCTATTGCTTCTTTAATTAGTTTTATACCTTCTACAATATATTTATTTTCTATTTCTCGATATTTCTTTTCTTTTAATTTTCGTATACTTTTTATAACTTCATTATCTTTACTTGTTATAACTTGCATATCTTCTCCTTTATTTTTTCTTATATTATACTCTTTTTTCAAATTATTTAAACATATTTTATATAGCTTGCACAGTGTTTAAAAAATCTTTCACTTTTTTTATTATAGCTTGGTCTGAATTTTCTGGTATTTTATAAGTAATATATGGATCTTTTCCTGGTGAAAAGCGAATTTCATTACGATATTTTTTTATTAAACTATCTACTATTTGCATATTAAAATCTTCTGGAATAAACTGAAATACTACTCCATCATTTTTACTTGAAACCTTTATAATATTGGCTTTTTTACATAATTCTTTAATTCTTGCAATCTCTAATAAATTGTTTACTTCTTCTGGCATTTGACCATATCTATCTATTACTTCATCTGTTATATTCTCTATATCTTTTTCTGTTCTTGAAAGTGCAATATTTTGGTATACTTCTATCTTTTGGCTACTGTTTTCTATATATTCATCTGGAATATAACTTGAAACATTTAAGTCTATTTGAACGTCTACTTCTTCTTTTACAGTAATTCCTTGTATCTCTTTTATTACTTCGTCTAGTAATTTGCAATACGTATCATATCCTACTTGATCCATATGACCGTGTTGAATTTCTCCAAGTAAACTTCCTGCACCACGAATTTCTAAATCACGCATTGCAATTTTAAACCCAGAACCAAATTCAGTAAATTCCTTTATTGCTTTTAAACGTTTATCTGCTACTTCTGATAATAGTTTATCTGGCTTATAAGTAATGTATGCATAACTTTGTGTATCACTTCTACCTACTCTTCCTCTTATTTGATATAATTGTGCAAGTCCTAATCTATCTGCATTTTCTACAATTATAGTATTTGCATTTGGTATATCTATTCCAGACTCTAGTATAGTTGTACAAACTAGAATATCAATTTTTTTATCAATAAAATCCATCATAATTTCTTCTAGTTCATGGCCTGTCATTTTACCATGAGCAAATGCTACTGTAGAATCTGGTACTAAGCTTGCAATTTCGTTTGCCTTTTTTTCTATTTCTTCTACACGGTTATATAGATAAAATACTTGACCCTCTCTTTCTAATTCTTTGGTAATCGCTTCTTTTACTACTTCTTCATCATATTCTAAAACATAAGTCTGTACTGGTCTTCTATTTTGTGGTGGTTCATATATAACAGACATATCTCTTACACCTACAATTGACATATGAAGTGTTCTTGGAATTGGTGTAGCGGTCATTGTTAATACATCTACATTAGTTTTTAATTGTTTTATTTTTTCTTTATCCTTTACACCAAATCTGTGTTCCTCATCTATAATTAGTAACCCTAAATCTTTAAATTCCACATCTTTACTTAAAATTCTATGTGTTCCAATTACAACATCTACCTCTCCTAATTTTAGTTTTTTTACAACTTCATCTTGTTCTTTTTTAGTACGAAAACGATTTAGCAATTCTACTTTAACCCCAAATTCTTCCATTCTTTGTTTAAAAGATTCATATTGTTGGTTAGCAAGCACAGTTGTAGGTACAAGGTATGCTACTTGTTTTTGATCCATACAAGCTTTAAATGCTGCACGAATTGCTACTTCTGTTTTTCCATACCCAACATCCCCACATAATAGTCTATCCATTGGTTTGGCTTGTTCCATATCTTTTTTTACTTCTTCTATACAACGCAACTGGTCTTCTGTTTCCGTGTATGGAAAATTATCTTCAAAATCTCTTTGCCAAGGTGTGTCTTTTGAAAATGCAAATCCTACTGCTTTTTGACGTTTTGCATATAATTCAATTAAGTCTCTTGCAACTTCTCGTAAATTTGATTTTACTTTTGATTTAGTATTAATCCATTCCTTACTTCCTAAACGGTTTAACTTAGGACTTGCCTCTCCTCCGCCTATATATTTTCTAATATTATCTAGTTGATTTGTTGGAATATATAAAATGTCTTCATCCCTATATTTTATTTTAATATAATCCTTAGTAGTTTTATCTGCCTTTATTGTATTTACTCCTATAAATTGACCAATTCCATGTGTTTTATGAACAACATAATCCCCTACTTTTAAATCTGCAAATACAACTTTTTCGCCTTGAGAAAACTCTGAATGCATTTTTCTTCTTTTTTTTGTATCTTTATTAAACAGTTCTTCACTGCTAATAACTAATAAATCAAACTCATAAATTTCAAATCCTGTACTTAAAATTCCTGTAGATACTACTACTAATCCTTTTGGAAGGCTTACATCATTTAATTTTTCTATAAATTTATGCGGAATTTCTTTTTCTAATAACAATAATGAAAGTTTTCTACTATTTTCTTCATTACCACCCAAAACAACAACTGTTTTTCCTTGGTTTATTGCTGTTTCTACTTCCTCTATGAACAGCTCCATGCTGCTTTTATAAAAGTTTATCTCTCTTGTTTCAAAATGAATTGCATTTCTTTTTGCATTTGTATGTTCTTCATCTACAAATCCTAAGTCTTGTTTTTCTAGGTAAATAGTTTGATGTTTTAATATTTTTTGTAACAATTCATCATAATCATATAGATTAATCAACGCTTGTGGTATAATCTTTTCTTTTTCTAGTAACATTTTTTGAATATTTTGATTATCTATTTCAACATTTTTTGCTCTTGCTTTTATTTTGTTTACTTCATCTAAAAAGATTTCATAATCATTTTGTAAATAATCTAATAATGTAGTAGATTTTTCATAAAAACAATCATAATATTTATCAATTTTACTAATATAACTTCCAGATTTAATTAATTCTATATCTGCCATAACATTTTCTTTATTTTTCTCATCTTCAAATTTGTTTCTAATATTTTCGCAAATATCATCTATATTTTTCTCTAAAACAAACTCACAAGAAGGAAAAATTGTAATTTCCTTTAACATTTCTGTTGAACGTTGACTTGCTATATTAAAGTATCTAATAGAATCTACATCATCTCCCCAAAATTCAATTCTTACACCAATTTTATCAGATAAAGCAACATCTATTATTCCACCTCTTGCACTAAACTGGCCCTTGGCTTCAATCAAGTCACATCTTATATAACCAAGATTTAGCAAACTTCTTTTTATCTCTTCTAAATCATAGCTTTTACCAACTGTAAAATTTAAGACATCACGATATAATACATTTTGTGGAGCCGTTTTTTGCATAAGGGCTTCTATTGTAGTAATAACCACTTCGGCATTTTTAGTATATATTTTATTAAAAGCCTCCATTCTTTCATAAGGCAAATCTTTACTTTCTGCAACATAATCATATGTTACAATTTCTCTTTTTGGTATAAATACTACTTTAGATGTAAAATAACTGATATCTTTAAGCAATTTTCTTGCTTGAATTTCATTATATGTAACAATACATATTTTGTTTTTTGTGTATTTGCCTGTTCCATATGCAAAATACATTTTATTAACATCTGTAAGCCCAGTTATCATAACTGGGCTTTTTTTATTTTCTAAATCTTGTAAGTAGCTATTAAATTTTTCAGAATTTGATAGCATTTTTATTAACGCATTCATATTGCTATCTTCCCCTTTTGTAATTTATGCTACTATTATACAACATTTTTTATATTTTTAGAAGATGTATTGTAAATTTTTTATAAACATTGTTGCCTATATCTACACTATGGTTTTAATGCTGTAATTGGTAGTACATAAATTCCATCTGGTCTTTTTACAACTGCATCATATAAACCACAAATTACACACATAAATTTAGGTTTAATTTCTGCCAATTCATAAAACCTTTTCAAACTTGCTACTGCTTCTTCTTCTTTATTTGCACCTAATTTTATTTCTATTGCTCCATATTCTCCATCAGCAATTTCCACAATAGCATCTACTTCTACTCCTGTATCGTTTTCTCTATAATGATATAACTTTGCTCCTATGCTTTCTGAATATATTTTCAAATCTCTTTCGCATAAAGCTTCAAAATATAATCCCATTGTTTCTAAATCATTTATCAATTTTTCTGGGGTAATATTTAAAATTGCACATCCTAATGATGGATCTACAAAATGTCTTTTAGGATTTTTTCCTACATTTAATCTTGAACGTATTTTATACATAAAAGATTTTTGATTTTCAATTAAATGTAATCTATTTAGTACATTTAGATAATCCATAACTGTATTTCTACTTATAATAACATCCTCTTCTGTAACATTATCATCGATGTCTTTCATTAATACATTATTAGCAGAAATAGTACTTTCATTTCTTGCAAGAGATCTAAGTAGCATTTCCATTTTTTGTTTATCTCTTTTTACTCCATCTATTTCAACAATATCTTTATCTAATACAGCATCTATATAACTTCTAGCTATTTTCATAGCTCCTGCCACGCTAATATTAATAGTTTCAGGCCAGCCACCTCTTACTATTAATTCTGCTAATCTATTTAATTCTACTTTGTTTACTAATTTATTTTTCACTTTGTTTTCAAACAAATCTTTTAAAGAAACATCTCCACTAGAATCTCCTGATTCAAATAAAGACATAGTATACATTCTCATTTTGCATATTCTACCTGCTCCAGAATGATGTATTTTATCGCTTACTGGAACACTAGAACCTGTCAAAATATACTTCCCTTTTTCTGTATCTTGATCACATTTAAATCTAACCGCATCCCATATTGCTGGTACTTCTTGCCATTCATCAATAAGTTCTGGCATATCTTTATCTAAAATTAAATTTACATCCATTTCTGCTAAATGTTTTTCCCTAAAATTGTTTGCTGTATTATTTAAATATGCAACACTATTTGCATGATTTAAAGCTGTCCAAGTCTTTCCACACCATTTTGGTCCTTCAATGCTAATTGCACCAAAAACTTCTAAATTCTCTTCTATTGCTTTATCTATTAATCTTGGTATATAACCTTTTTTTGTTAGCTTCATTAACTTCACCTCTTTTCTAAGATAACATATTTTTTTATTTTTTTCAATATGTTTTGTGCATTTTTTGACTATTTTATTGTGCAATTTTTGAGTGTTTTGTTGTGCATTTTTTGACTGTTCAATTTAAAATTTGACAAATTTCTACTTTTCACATATATTATTTATATCAAATACTAAAGGAGGCTTTTCTATGTGGAAAGAATTTAAGGAATTTGCTATAAAAGGGGATGCTTTTAATTTAGCAATTGGTGTTATAATTGGTGGAGGTTTTCAAAAAATTGTAAATTCGCTTGTTAATGATATTATTATGCCTTTTGTTTCTATTTTTACTGGCAAAATTGATTTTAATGATATGATGATTAATATTGGAAATACTTCTATAAAATATGGTTCCTTTATTACTAATGTAATTAACTTTGTTATTATTGCTTTTTCAGTTTTTTTAATGGTTCGTTATATTAATAAATTAAATAAAACGCTAGAGGAAAAAGCAAAAGGAATTAATCAAAAGTTAGAAAAGGAATCTAAGTTCTTTAAAAGAAAGAAAAAAAAGCAAGAAGAAGAACCTCTTCCAACTACAAAAATATGTCCTTTTTGCTTATCGGAAATTAATATAAAAGCATCACGTTGCCCTCATTGTACATCTATTTTAGAAGAAAACGAAGAAAAAGAAGAAATCGTTGGAGAACAATTGGAAATTGAAGAAAAATAAAGAGGGTCCCCTCTTTATTTTTCTATTCCATATATACAGTTTTCATATAAAAAATTTTCTAACTTTTGTCCATTATTGGTATCATAAAATTCTGTTAACAATTTATTAAACTCATTTAGGTATTGGTCTTTAACTGTTAATATTCCCTTTCCTTCACTAATTAATATTTTATTTGCTACAATTATACTTGTTCTTTTGTTTCCATCCCAAAATAATTGACCACGCATACCATATAACATATATGTAATCGCTCTTTTTGTAACACATTCTATTTTTTTTATAACCTCTTCTTTATTTGGGACATCTGGTATATATTCTGTACCTGATATGCTTACTTTTCCACTCCTTAAAACTCCCCATTCAATTGATTCATTTCTTGCAAAGTTAAGTTATATTTATCTTCCACATTATCAACTCCTGCAGAAATTATATCAAATAATGCAATAAATGTCACTATAAACCTTGCATTTTTATTTTTTTTATGTTAAAATATTATGCGTTAAAGTTTATTTTTCAATTTAAGGAGGTGCAATATAAATGCCAAATATTAAATCAGCTATAAAAAGAGTAAGTGTTATAGAAAAGAAAACATTAAGAAATAATATGATAAAATCTGGTTGTAGAACTGCTGTAAGAAAATTTGAAAAAGCTATAGAAGCAAAGGATGTTAAAAATGCTGAAAGCTTATTTATTGAAGCTACAAAGAAAATAGATATGGCTTGTTCTAAAGGAGTTATCGTAAAAAATACTGCTGCTAGAAAAAAATCTAGATTAGCCAAAAAATTAAATGCTGTAAAAGCATAGATAAAAAATTATGCATAGTTTTTTATTTAAGAGGATTGTTTTAACAATCTTCTTTTTGTTTATTATTCGTTTAAACTATATTTTCTTCCCATACTCCCACAAATTACCTTTGCTTTTTCTTGTAATTTTATGTTACCATTAATAAAGAAGATATTGAAAGAAGGTTTTTATATGTTAAATATTATTAAGAATAAATTTAATTTAATGGAAGAAAAAGTGAAACATATTTTAAAATATGGTATTTATTTTTCTTTATTTGTATGCTACATTGCTGTTTTTGTTTTAATTACATACCAAAACACTCACTCTCCAGACTTATTTTATATTGGATTATCAACTTTTAAGTTAGGCTTATTCTTTATTGTTGAATTTATTATTTGTGCCCTTGCAGTTGATACTATTAAAAAACAGGTTTACTAAATTTAGAATAACAACTTACCACAAAACCCCAAGCATTTTGCTTGGGGTACATTTATATATTACATTTTATTCATTTCTTCAACAAACATTTTATTTAACATTTGTGGATTTGCTTTTCCCTTGGTTTGTTTCATTGCTTGTCCAACTAAGAAACCTAAGGCTTTATCTTTTCCACCTTTGTAGTCTTGTACTGATTGTGGATTTTCTTGTAATACTTTTTGTACTACTTCAAGAATTGCTCCTTCATCTGATATTTGAATCCACCCTTTTTCTTCAATTATTTTTGATGGTGCTTTTGGATTTTTAAATAATTCTTCTAATACCTTTTTACCAATAGCATTACTAATTGTTCCTTTATCTATTAAAGATATAAGTTCTGAAAGTTCTTCTGATGTAAAAGGTATTTGGTTTGGTTCTTTTTCTCCTTCATTTAATAAACGTGAAATGTCTGATAAAATCCAGTTACATGCTGCTTTTGCGTTACCACATTTTTTTGTTGTAGCTTCGAATAAATCTGATAAGTATTTTGATGCTGTTAGTAGATTTGCTTCTCTTTGGCTTAAATTATATTCTTCTACATAACGCACACGTCTACTTTCTGGTAATTCTGGTAAGTTATTTTTTATATTTTCAATATATTCATCTGATAAACGAATTGCTACTAAATCTGGATCTGGGAAATAACGGTAGTCTTGTGCATCTTCTTTATCTCTCATGGAAAATGTTCTACCTGATACATCATCCCATCTTAAAGTTTCTTGTTCAACTGTTCCTCCATCTTCAATTACGTCTATTTGTCTATCTATTTCATATTCAATTCCTCTTACGATTGAACGGAATGAATTCATATTTTTCATTTCTGTACGCGTACCTAGTTTTGTTTCTCCCTTTTTTCTAACAGAAACGTTAACATCTGCTCTTAAAGAACCTTCTTGCATTTTACAATCTGATACTTCAATATATTCAAGTATTGATTTTATCTTTCTTAAATAGTTTTCTGCTTCTTTACTAGAACGTATATCTGGCTCTGATACTATTTCAATTAATGGAACCCCTGCACGGTTTAAGTCTACTAAACTTCCTCCACCAAAATCATCGTGATTTAGTTTTCCAGCATCTTCTTCTATATGAATTCTTGTAATTCTAATATTTGTTTTTTCTCCATTTTCATCTTCTACTTCAATAACACCTTTTTTACAAAGTGGTCTATCAAATTGAGATATTTGGTACGATTTTGGTAAATCTGGATAAAAATAATTTTTTCTATCGTTCTTGCTGTTTTGTTCAATTTCACAGTTCATCGCAAGTCCTGCTTTTACTGCATACTCTAGCACTTTTTCATTTAGTACTGGTAATGTTCCTGGAAGTGCCATACAAATTGGACAACAGTGTGTATTTGGCTCCCCTCCAAATTCTGTTGGACAGGAACAAAATATTTTTGTTTTGGTTGAAAGTTCTGCGTGAACTTCTAACCCTATTACAACTTCATAATTTTCTCTTGACATTTTATTTTCTCCTTATACTCTAAAACTTGGTTTATTTTGCCTAAAGTTTGTGTTTTGCTCGTATGTATATGCTGCATTTAATATAGTTGACTCTCCAAATGGTTTTCCAATTAGTTGAAATCCAATTGGCATTTTTTCACTATTTAAGTCACATGGAACACTAATTCCTGGAAGACCTGCTATATTAACTGGTACTGTACAAAGGTCTGCTAAATACATTTCTAGTGGTTTATTAACTTTTGAACCAATATCAAATGCAACATTTGATGATGTTGGTATTAATAAGCAGTCGTATTTTTCGAAGTTTCTTGCAAATTCATTTTTTACAAGAGTACGCACTTGTTGTGCTTTTTTATAGTATGCATCATAGTAACCAGAAGATAATACATATGTACCTAAAATAATTCTTCTTTTTACTTCTGCTCCAAATCCTTCACTTCTTGAATTACGATAAATATCTTTTAAATTTTCGTAATTTTTAGTTCTATATCCATAACGAATTCCATCAAATCTTCCAAGGTTTGAACTTGCTTCTGCACAGGCAATTATGTAATATGTTGCAAGTGCATATTCTGCAACATCTAAAGAACATTCGGAAACTTCAGCTCCTAACTCTCTATATTTTTCAATAACTTTTTGAATTGCTTCCTTTACTTCTTTATCTATTCCTTCACCAAAATATTCTTTTGGTACTCCTATCTTTAATCCTTTTACATCATTTTTTAGTGCTTTTGTATAGTCTTCTTTTTCTTTATTTGCAGATGTTGAATCTTTTTCATCGTGGCCTGCTATAACATTTAATAATATTGCTGCATCTTGTACATCTTTTGTTAATGTTCCAATTTGATCTAGTGATGACGCAAATGCTACAAGGCCATATCTTGAAACAAGCCCATATGTTGGTTTTAATCCAACTATTCCACAAAATGATGCTGGTTGACGTATACTTCCTCCTGTGTCTGATCCTAATGCCCAAGGAACCATTCCTGCTGCAACTGCTGCTGCTGACCCACCTGAAGATCCTCCTGGTACTTTATTTAAGTTCCATGGGTTTTTTGTTTTTTTAAAATATGAATGTTCAGTTGAACCTCCCATAGCAAATTCATCCATATTTAGTTTTCCAAGTGTTACCATACCTTGTGCATTTATTTTATTCATAACTGTTGCATCATATGGTGCAACAAAGTTTTCAAGCATTTTAGATGCACATGTAGTTTTTATTCCTTTTGTACAAATATTATCTTTTATTCCAATTGGAATTCCTGCAAGAGTTGCAGTATTATTCTCTTTTTCTACCTTCTTTAATTGTTCTTTTGCTTCTTCACAAGTTACAGTAATAAAAGCTTGTACATCTTTTTCTTTTTCTTCTATTCTTTTTTGATAAGAAGCTAAAATTTCTTCTTTTGTAATTTCTTTTTGTTCTAATTTATCTAATAATTCATGTACTGTTAATTCATAAATTTCCACACGTTCTCCTCCTTATTTAATTAATAACTTTTGGAATTTTGAACATTCCTTCTTGTTGTTCTGGTGCATTTTGTAGTAATTCTTCTCTTTCTATTGTTTGTATAATTTCATCTTTTCTAAATACATTATAGGCTTCATTTATTGCAATAGTTTCTTCTAGTCCTTGAATTGGTGCTTTATTTACAACATTTGCAAAATTCAAAATTTCTTCTAAGTTTTCCATATATTTTGCTACTTCTTCTTCTTTTAAATTTAAGTTAGCTAATTTTGCAATATGTAAAATTTCTTCTTTACTTACTTGCATACTCTCATCTCCTATCCTCTATATAGTTCTATATTATATATTCTTTTACAAAAAAAAACAAGCATTCTTGCTTGTTTTTTTGCTATTTTATTGTGTAACTAATATTTTATCATTGAACTATAATATTGGTTGAACCAATTTTGTATATCAAACGCTTCCATTGTTTTAGGTGTTCCATAATCTACACCAAATGTTTCTACACTTATGCTTGTTATTACTGGTGGATTAACTGGTTTTTCGGTATCTTCTGAATCCATTTCAATTTCTTCAATTTTATGTATAATATCCATTCCTTCTGTTACTTTTCCGAATGCTCGGAAGTTTGACACTTTCATCATAAAAAAATCTTTGTAAGCATTAAAAATGCTTCATTTTTTTGTCAATTTTTTC
>CANRBJ010000016.1 GCA_947628815.1 uncultured Clostridia bacterium
GTGAAAAAATTGACAAAAAAATGAAGCATTTTTAATGCTTACAAAGATTTTTTTATGATGAAAGTGTCAAACTTCCGCCAAAGTAAAATTGTTTCAAGGGAAGAAATTATGGATTATTTATGGGAAAGTGAAAGTTTTATAGATGATAATACTTTATCGGTAAACATAGCTAGATTAAGAAACAAGTTAGAGGGGTTAGATTTAAAAGACATAATACAAACCAAACGAGGTCAAGGATATATAATAAAAGAATAATAAAGTATTGAAAATATATTAAAAACATAGTACAATAGATAAAGAGTAAATTAAATGGTCGCGTATAGCAAAACCGAAAGGTTGCGTACGAGGAAAGTCCGGGCTCCACAAGAGCAATGATGCTGGATAACGTCCAGTGAAGGTAACTTCAAGGAAAGTGCAACAGAAAATAACCGCCTAAATCTTAGGTAAGGGTGAAAAGGTGAGGTAAGAGCTTACCGCAAATATGGTGACATATTTGGTCAATGTAAACCCCATCTGGAGCAACACCTCGTAATTCCAAGAAGGTTAAGATGCTCTTTCGTCTTCTTGGTTTTGGTGGCTTTAAGTTCTATAGTAATATAGAAAATAGATAAATGACCATTCACGACAGAACCCGGCTTACAGATTTACTTTTTATATATGAAAACAGATAGGAAAACCTATCTGTTTTGTTTATGTTATTTGCTTTTTGTATTTGGAGGAGTATATTGTATTATTTCTCCGATTTCGCAATTCACTGTTTTACAAATTCGAGCAAGTAAATTTAAATCAACCTTTTGCATGTCATTTTTACAATATTTTAATAGTTGTTTATAGTGAATTTGACCATTTCTTGATAAGCTAGAACGACTAATGTTATGACTTTTTAGAAATTCATCTAATTTTAAATCTACTTTTCCCCATTCTTCCTCCATATATGCTCACCTCTAGTAAGGATATTATCATTTTTTTATACTCTCAGACAATTGGGCGTACACATAGTATACGCAAGCATATAATGGTAGATAATTTATATTAGAATTGTACCGCATATCACCTGGCATAGGTGCTTCAAAATTCATTATTTTTTTTGTAATAGGATGTTGTAGACAAACTTTATAAGCATGCAATGCTTGTCTTGTAATTTTATCTGATGAACAGCCATATAGTGTGTCCCCAATAATAGGATGGCCGATATATGATAAATGTACACGTATTTGATGAGTTCTTCCAGTTTTCAAAGATATATCTAATAAAGACATATTATTAAACTCTTTAATAACTCGATATTTGGTAATCGCTATACTACCGTCTTTATGAACACATCTTTCAATAATGCTATTTTCCTTACGAGCAATAGGTGCATTAATAATTCCATCTTTTTTGGCTAAAATTCCTAAAACAATAGCATAGTAATTTTTTTTAAAAACTTCATTTTGCATTTGTTTTACTAAGCATTCTTGAATATATTCGTTTTTGGCAAAAATAACAATTCCGTGATGTGTCTTTATCTAATCTATTAACAGGTCTAATTTTCTTTTTTAAACCAACTTCATCAAAGTAATATTTAATTCCATTTGATAGGCTATTGGTATAATGGAGCATAGATGGATGTACAGGAAGATTTGAACCTTTATTTATAACGAGCATTGTATCATCTTCATATAGAATATCCAGATTCATTTTTATAGGAACAATGTTTGAATTATCTTCTATTAAATCGATTATAATATCTATTCTATCATTTATATTAACCAAATGGTTAATATAAATATTGTTACCATTTAATAAAATTTTTTGATACTTTTTAAGTCTTAAAATGAAGCGATCCGACATATTAAATTCTTCTTTTAAAATTTGTTTTACAGTTAAATAATTAGGATTAGTTACAATATATGATAAATTCATAGTTTCAAAAGCTCCTTTATTAATATATATTATAACAAAAAAATTATATTTATTAAAAAATATTTAAATATATTTTATTCTATGTTACAATAATTGTGAAATGGAGTGAGAAATATGTCATTTATTGAAGAAATAAAAAACAGAGCAAGAAAAAATATTAAAACAGTTGTATTACCAGAAGCAACGGATATACGAATATTAGAAGCAACAAGTACAATTTTAAAAGAGGGTTTTGCAAATATTGTGTTATTAGGAGACAAAGAAGAAATATTAAAAAAGGCAGAAGAGAATGGATTTGATTTAACAAAAGCAACAATTATTAATCCGCTTCAATCTGAAAAATATGAGGAATATGTAAATGCCTTTTATGAGCTAAGAAAAGAAAAAGGACTAGATTATGAAAAAGCAAAAGAATTAATAAAAGATACAGTTTATTATGGAATGATGATGGTAAAACAAGGAGATTGTGATGGACTTGTTTCAGGTGCAATACATTCAACAGCAGATACATTAAGACCAGCACTACAAATATTAAAAACAGCACCAAACACAAAACTTGTATCAGCCTTTTTTATGATGATAGTACCAAATTGTGAATTTGGAGATAACGGAACATTTGTATTTGCGGATTGTGGTTTAAACTCATATCCAACAGAAGAAGAATTATCTGAAATAGCAATATCATCAGCAAAAAGTTTTACCCAACTAACAGGGAAAAAGGCAAAAGTAGCAATGCTTTCATACTCAAGCTATGGAAGTGCAAAATCAGATGCAACAAAAAAAGTTATAAATGCCACTAACCTAGTAAAAGAAAAGGCAAAGGATATAATAGTTGATGGTGAACTACAATTAGATGCAGCAATTATTCCTAAAGTAGCAAGTAAAAAAGCACCAAATAGCCCAGTAGCAGGATATGCAAACACTCTAGTATTTCCAAACTTAGATGCAGGAAACATCGGCTATAAGCTAGTACAAAGACTTGCAAAAGCAGAAGCATATGGACCACTATGTCAAGGAATTGCAAAACCAGTAAATGATTTATCTCGTGGATGTAGTGCAAGTGATATTGTAGGTGTTGTTGCAATAACTGCTGTGCAAGCAGTATTATAAATTAAAATATCATTCAAATTACTGTTTACAACTTATTTTTAGCATGTTATAATAAGTATAATTTTTAATGAGGAGGTTTACGCAAATGAAGATATTAGTACTAAATTGTGGTAGCTCATCACTTAAGTATCAGTTAATAGATATGGATACAGATGAAGTTTTAGCTTCAGGAAAATATGAAAGAATAGGGGAAGATGAAGCATTTATTACTCATAAGGTAAATGGTCAAAAGTTTGAAATTGCTCATCCTGCAAAAACTCACGAAGAAGCGGTGGATTTTACTTTAAAACAATTAGTTAATCCAGAGTATAAAGTAATTGATTCATTAGATGAAATAAATGCTATAGGACATAGATTAGTTCATGGCGGTGAAAAAATTGCTGAATCTGTTGTTATTGATGAAAATGTTATAAATGTATTAAAAGAGTGTACAGATTTAGCACCTTTACACAATCCAGCAGGAATTATAGGAATTGAGGCATGTAAAAAAGTTATGCCAGCAAAACCAATGGTAGGTGTATTTGATACAGCTTTTCATCAAACTATCCCAGAAGAAAGATATATTTACCCAATCCCATATGAATATTACGAAAAATATGGTATTCGTAAATATGGTTTTCATGGTACATCTCATATGTTTGTATCAAGAAGACTTGCTGAGATTGAAAATAGACCGGTAGAAGATTTAAAAATAGTTACTTGCCACTTGGGTCAAGGTTCTAGTATTTGTGCTGTTCAAGGTGGAAAGAGTGTTGAAACAAGTATGGGGCTTACTCCTCTTGCAGGTATACCAATGGTAACTAGAAGCGGTGATATTGACCCTTCTGTTGTAACTTTTATTATGAAAAAAGAAGGAAAATCTGCTGAAGAAGTAGAAAATATTTTAAATAAAAAATCTGGAGTTCAAGGTATATCTGGACTTGCACCAGATTTTAGAGTAATTGAAAATGAGTCAGTTGCTGGAAATAAGAGAGCATTAATAGCAATGAACAACTTTAAATATTCTGTTGCACAATATATTGCAAGATATGCAGTCGCAATGAATGGAATTGATGCAATTGTATTTACAGGAGGAGTAGGAGAAAATCAAATTAATATTCGTAAAGGAATATGCGAACAATTAACTTTTATGGGCGTTGAAATAGATGTAGATAGAAATAATGTAAGAAGCGAAGAAAAACTAATATCTAAAGATTCTTCAAAAGTAAGAGTATATGTAATTCCTACAAATGAGGAATTAATGATTGCTAAGGAAACAGAAAAATTAGTAAAATAAATAAAAATATAAAGGAGGAGGAAATAAAAATGGCAAAAATTTTAGAAGATATTTCAAGAACATTTAACGAATTTTTATTATTACCAAATTTAACAACTGAAAATTGCATTCCAAACAACGTATCATTAAAAACACCACTTGTAAAATTTAAAAAAGGAGAAGAACCAAAATATTCAGCAAATATTCCAATGGTATCTGCAATTATGCAATCAGTTTCGGGAGAAGAAATGGGAATTGCACTTGCACGAGAAGGGGGAGTTGCTTTTATTTATGGAGCACAATCAATCGAATCACAAGCAGAAATGGTATACCATGTAAAAAAACATAAAGCAGGTTTCGTTATTAGCGATTCAAATGTAAAAAGCGGAACACCTTTAAGAGATGTTATTTCATTAGTAAAGGAAACGGGACATTCTACTGTTATTGTAACAGAAGATGGTACAGCAACTGGTAAATTTTTAGGAATAGTTACAGATAAAGATTATCGTATTACAAGAGATAATCAAGATGCTCCAATAGATGATTATATGACAAAAGCAGAGGATGTTGTATCAGCCAAAAAAGGAATTACACTTGCTGAGGCAAATGATATAATATGGGAACATAAAATAAACTGTTTACCAATATTAACAGAAGAAGGAAATTTAAAATATCTTGTATTCCGTAGAGATTACGAAGAAAGAAAAAATAATCCAAATTCCTTATTAGATGAAAATAAAAGATACATAGTTGGTGCAGGTATTAATACAAGAGATTATGAAGAAAGGATTCCAGCATTAGTAGAAGCGGGAGTTGATATGGTTTGTATGGACTCATCTGACGGATATTCTGTATGGCAAAAACGTACAATCGAATTTGTTCGTGCAAAATATGGAGACAGTGTAAAAATAGGAGCAGGAAATGTTGTAGATAAAGAAGGTTTCCGTTATTTAGCAGAAGCAGGAGCAGACTTCATAAAAGTTGGAGTTGGAGGAGGCTCTATTTGTATAACTCGTGAAACAAAAGGAATTGGGCGAGGACAAGCAAGTGCTTTAATAGATGTTGTTGCAGCGCGTGATGAATACTATAAAGAAACAGGAATATACATACCAATTTGTTCTGATGGAGGAATTGTACATGATCACCACATAACAATAGCACTAGCTCTTGGAGCAGATTTTGTAATGATGGGTAGATATTTTGCAAGATTTGATGAAAGCCCTACAAGAGTATTAAAAGTAGGAAATACATATGTAAAAGAATATTGGGGGGAAGGATCAAACCGTGCAAGAAACTGGCAAAGATATGACCTTGGAGGAGATAAAAATAAATTATCCTTTGAAGAAGGTGTTGATTCATATATACCATATGCAGGAAGCTTAAAAGATAATTTAGCAGTAACAGTATCTAAAATAAAATCAACAATGTGTAACTGTGGAGCAACAACTATTCCAGAGCTTCATGAAAAAGCAAGACTAACACTTGTTTCACAAGTAAGCATAGCAGAAGGTAGTGCGCATGATGTTATGCTTAAAGAAGTAGATAAAACTTATGTATAAGATATAGTTTGAATACATTATAAGTGCAGTAAAATAGTTGCCAAATTATATAAAAGAGAGTATAATATATAGTAACGTAACTTGTAAATCCAGTTTGATAAAATATTTTTATCAAACGCCAGCGTAGAAAGGAAAAGTTATGAATCAGCTTTTGGAAGGCACAATATCGGAAAATTCTGTAAAGAAGGGGATTTTTCATTCTTTAGAAATTGGAGCAATTCAACCATTTCAAGTTGAAGACCAGTTACGATTGAAAGGCATACCAAACTTTTCAATACATCGTTTGAAGAGAGATATCCTTGAAGACTACAGAAAAAAACATCCTTGTTATTAGTGCGAGGTTGAACTTTTAGGAACGGCAGGCTGTTTGACAGCTTGTCGTTCCTAAAAGGTTATTCCCATTCAATTGTTGCTGGTGGTTTACCGGTTATATCATAAACAATTCTATTTACATGATTAACCTCATTAACAATCCTTGCAGATACTTTTTCTAATATTTCATAAGGTATTTTAAACCAAACTGCTGTCATAAAATCTGAGGTACTAACAGCGCGTAGGGCAATAGTATAATCATATGTTCTATCATCACCCATAACACCAACACTACGCAAATTTGTTAGAACTGCAAAATATTGATTAATTTCTTTATCAAGGCCAGCAAGTTTTATTTCTTCACGAAAGATCGCATCTGCATCTTTTAGTATTTCTAGTTTTTCATCTGTTATATCTCCAATTACACGAATAGCAAGACCAGGACCTGGGAAAGGTTGCCTATATACTAAAGTTTCTGGAATTCCAAGTTCTAATCCAGTTTTACGAACTTCATCTTTAAATAAATCGCGTAATGGTTCTACAATTTCTTTAAAATCGACGTAATCTGGAAGTCCTCCAACATTATGATGGCTTTTTATTGTAGTTCCTTTACCCAAACCGCTTTCTATAACATCTGGGTAAATGGTTCCTTGAACTAAATAGTCTACTGCACCAATTTTTTTAGCTTCTTCTTCAAATACACGAATGAATTCTTCTCCAATAATTTTTCTTTTTGTTTCAGGATCTGTAACACCAGCCAGTTTTTCTAAGAAACGATTTTTTGCATTTACACGAATTAGATTTATATCAAATTGATTTCTAAATATGTCTTCAACTTCGTCTCCTTCATTCTTGCGTAAAAGCCCATGATCTACAAAAATACAAGTTAGATTTTTTCCAATTGCTTTGTGTAGCAAAACTGCTGCAACAGAAGAATCAACACCTCCAGAAAGAGCACATAAAGCTTTTTTATCTCCAATTTTTTCTTGTAAGCTTTTAATAGATTCCTCAACAAAAGACGACATTTTCCAATCACCAGTGCATCCGCAAACATTATATAAAAAGTTTTTAATGATATTTGTTCCATTAACTGTGTTATTTACTTCTGGATGAAATTGAATTCCATAAAATTTTTTTTGATTATTTTCCATAGCAGCAATAGGGCAAGTAGAGGTTTTTCCAATTACTTTAAAACCATCTGGCACTTTGGATACAAAATCTGTATGACTCATTAAACAATTATTTGTATTACCAAAACCATTAAATAAAGAAGAGGAATTATCAATTTCTACAGGTAATACTCCATATTCACGTTTGTCAGCCTTTGTAACGGTTCCACCTAAAATATGAGTCATAAGTTGCATACCATAGCAAATACCTAAAATAGGGATACCTAATTCAAAAATTTTAGGGTCACACATTTTTGAATCATCTACATATACACTTGAAGGACCACCTGTAAAAATAATTCCTTTTGGATTTTTTTCTTTAATTTTTTCTACTGAAATATCATAAGGTACAATTTCAGAATATACATTACATTCTCTAACACGTCTTGCAATTAATTGATTATATTGACCAAAAAAGTCAAGAATTAAAATTGTTTCATTTGCTTTCAACATTTTCTCCTCCTAAAATACAAATTTATATATATTTTAGCACTTTTTTTTAGAAATGTACAGTAAAAAAGCAAATTACTGCTAAGTGTAGAGGCACTTTTATAAATATTTTTTTAAAGTTTCAACACTATCTTCCTGCATAACAACAAAATCATTTAAAATGCTTTTAACATCTTGGTCTATATTAGTATTTTGGTTTATTAAACGTCTACCTTCAATAATTCCCATGTTAGTACCTTGCATTAATAATTCTGATAATTTTGAAGTAGTATCATCCGCCATAGTTTTCATTTGAATACCATACCAAGTCATCATTTTATTCATAGTAGTAGTTTCATGAGGTTCCTTATCGCTATATTTTGCATAAACATTATTTACACGTCTAGAAATATCCTTATACTTATTATATTCAACATCCAAAACTTCTTTAAATTCATTATCAGTTACTTTTTCTGAAACAAAATTAATCGCATCCATTCCCATAGTAGCACCTTTATTAACTTCATCTAAAATGTTTAAGTTTTGATTTTCCATTAAAATTCCCCCAATCTTGGTAACTAATTACCATAATGTTGTATTTAGTATGTACAAAATCAAGAAAAATATTACAATAATCTGGTTTGTTTTTATAAAATAAAGAAGGTGGCAAAATTTACAAAAAAATCGAACTATTGGAATTAAAACCAAAAAATAATGATATTTGGTAAAATTTTTATGTAACCTATTGAAAAAATAAAAAAAATATAATATAATGGATTATGTAAATAAAATATTATATAAAAAAATGGAGGTAAAAATGGAAATAACAAAAAAAACATTACCTGTAGCACCTAATATTGGTAAATTAAAAATAAATCATAAAATTCAATTAAAAATAAGTTCAGATTCAGGAACTTTAACAATTCAAGACCTTGATAACAGAGAAAACTATTTAATTGTACCAATTAATGAAAAAAATTATAAAAAAGTGACAAAAACAAAATATGTAACTCAAACAAAAAATCACTATTCGAGAGCAAAGAGAAAAGAACTTGAAAAATTTTTATATGAAAATTTTCAAGTTAATTCTTTTCATGCAAAGAAATTAGATGCACTTGTAGTGGAAGGGCTAATACGTTGGGACAAAGCACAGCATACACATTATTTGGCAAATTATTTGAATGTAACTTTACCAATGGGCAAAAACAACATTAAGGGAGAAAAATTAAAGGCTAGAAATAGGAGAAAGAAAGAAGAAAATGATGAAAGATGGTATGTTCATGGTATTACAATAGAATATAATTTAGCTGGTGGTAAATTAATGGACAAATTAAAAATATTGAAAAATGCAATGATAGCAAAACATTTATGGGGTGGAGAAGAAAATATTGTTGTAAAAAATGAAGATGATTATCCTGTAAGAAAAGATAATTCAATGAGTATTTTTAACAAAGTAAAAGACGTATTTACAAAGAGAGAAAAACATAAAGATAATAATGATAGAAAAATATTAAAAAGAATTAAAGCACTAGCTGTTTTAAGTGGATTGGGTGCTAGTTTAGGTCTTTCAGCTCTTGTAGGAAAGTTTACGAAAAATTATGATAATAATCAAAACATCGAAACAAACTTAAATAAAAATGATAATAATCATGATGAAATCAATCAAAGTGCTAAAAATTTTACTGATTTAAAAGTTACTGATTTCCAAAAAGAAATAACTGAAACGACGAATATAAATGATGACAAAACAATAAATGTTACAACTGAAAAAGACGAACAATCGCAAGAAACAAATAAAGATTTAAACTCAAATAAAGATACAGTAAAAAAAGTAAAACATAAAAATAATAAAAAAGCTATTTTATCTAAAATTAAAGTAGGTTCTGAATTTAAAAATATGAATAAAGGTCGTTATTATGAAGCGCCAGATGGTACAGGAAGAAGTGGTTCTTTTGAAAACCAAGAAAAATTAGTAAAGAAAATATCAAAAATAGGAATAAGAACTAAAAATGGAAATTATATAGTAATTGATGAAAATAACGATATGAATTTATATGAAATAAAAAAACAATATCCAAATGCTGAATATTCATATCATATAACAGATACAGATGGAAATGCATATGGTTGGGTAACAAGTTCAAGCTTCGATTCTGCAAAAAATATGAAAAAAATGGAATATATTAATACAAAAAGCAAAGTATCTCATAAAGATGATATAGAAAGATAAGTGTACCAATTAAAGAATATAAGTTTAATATAAAAGAGATGAAATAAAATATAATTATCATAAGAATTCCTGTAATTTTACGGGAATTTTTATGATATAAAGCTTAAAAGAATGAGTTATACCGAAAAGTAGGACAAATGGTTAAATGCTTAAAAATACCTTATTTCAAATGTTGATATATATGTATAGATATAAGTTATATGAAACGTTTTATGAGAAAAAAGAGTATTTAATTGCTGTTCTTTTTCCTTAATATATGTTATAGTATATGTAAATTCTATAGAAAAATAGAATATGATTAAGGAGTAAACAGAAAAGATGAAAGAGATAATTGATAAAATGAAATCTAATGTATTATTTTACACTGGTGCTTATGTAGTAGTGTTTGCTATATCCAAAATTTTTTTAAAAGTATTAGAATTAGAATATATGCAATACATATATAAATTTTCTTTTTTTGTAATCATTATTGGACTAATAATAGGATTAATACAAATAGCACATAAAAGTAAGTATAAAATAGTGAAAATAAGTATTGTTTTATTAATGATAGCAATAGTAGTTTTATGTACTATATTTATTCAAATCATTTTACTATTTTATGTTGTATATTTTCCACCAGAACATGTAGTAGAAAAAGAAAATGGAAAAATGGTTGGATATGTATATAGTTTTCTAAGAACTAGAGTAGATTACTACGAGTATATTAATTTTTTCCTAAGAAGTGAAAAAATTAAATTTAGTGAAGATTATGGTAAGGGAGGATTTGATCCAATAGAAAATCCCAATATACATGCAGTTCAAGAATATACATATTACGATAAAAATGGAAAAGTAATTAATCATAAGTATATAGAACAATCTACTAAGCAAGAGGATAAACAAGAAGAACAAGAAGAAGAACGACCTTTTAATTACGAAGATGGCTATGAAATATTTTTTAATGAAAAAGAAGGATGTAGAGTAGATGTAGTCGATTGGGCAATGGGCAAAGAAGCAATAAAAGTATATACTACAAATGATGGAGAAAATTGGAATTCACAGATAGAAACAAATAATGGAATTATGTGGGTTCATTATGATTCTAAATTTTTATTTATAAATCCTAAAGTTGGTTTTATATTTGATAATGGTAGAGCTGGAGATCCAGAAGATTATGCTACACTACAAGTAACGACTAATGGGGGAAAAAGTTATCAAGATTGTAAAATAATACATCCTAGTAATATTACAGAAAAAAATTTACTAATTAAAGATTTGCCCATTTATGAAGAAGGAATATTAAAATTAACAATATATACATTAAATTATAACAAAGAACCTAAAAGAACGTATTATGAATTTATTAGTAATGATGGCATAGAGTGGAAATATAATAAAGATTTATAAAAAATAAAAAGCAAAGTTCAAATTTGTGCAAATAAGTATTAAATTCATTTCAATATTACAAGGTAGCAAAATTTACATAATTTCATAATATATAGTAGGAAACAAAAGAAAGGAGGCTATATATTTTGAAATTAGAAGGTAAAAAAGTAGGTTTTGCAATGACTGGTTCTTTTTGTACATTTAAAAGTACTATTCCGAAAATTCGCTTGTTAGTTGAAAAAGGAGCCGATGTTGTTCCAATTATGTCATTTAATGCATATAGTTTAGATACAAAATTCGGAAAAGCACAGGATTTTATAGATGAAATTGAAAACATTACGAAGAAAAAAATAATTCATACAATTACAGACGCTGAGCCAATTCGGACCTAAAAAAATGACAGATATTATGATTATTGCTCCGTGTACTGGAAATACAATTGCAAAATTAGTAAATGGAATTACAGATACTCCTGTAACAATGGCTGCAAAATCTCACTTACGAAATAATAATTCTTTAGTAATTGCAGTATCTACAAACGATGCATTAAGTGGTAATGCATCTAACATAGGTACGTTATTAAATAGAAAAAATTATTTTTTTGTTCCTCTTAGACATGTAAGAATGAGTTATACCGAAAAATAGGACAAACGGTTAAATGCTTAAAAATACCTTATTTCCAATGTTGAGATATATGTATAAATATAAGCTATTGATAAATAACATAAAAATTGAATATTAAGGGGGTGATGTGAAATGTGAACGCAGAATAACACATATTTTCCAAGAGAAACATATTTTTACAATAATGTAAGTCAAAAAGTACAAGAAAATGAAATACTAATAGCAATAAAAGGAGAAAAAAATGGAAAAAAATAAAAGATATGCAAAACAAGAAATAATCTAACAAGTGGAAATCCTGTTTGAACAATGCAACATCTAAATAATAGTTATAGTGGGATTAATTTAAAAATACATAATATTTGAATAGAAGGAGAAATTATATTGAAAACAATTTTAGTTGTAGAAGATGATATTGATGTTCATAATTTAATAAAAGAATTATTAGTAAAAAAGCAATATAGTATACTAGATGCTTACTCTGGAACAGAGAGTATTATGATTATAGAAAAAGAAAAAGTCGATTTAATATTGTTGGATTTAATGCTACCTGGATTAAATGGAGAAGAAATTATAAAAAAAGTAAAAAATATTCCTATAATTGTAATAAGTGCGAAAAATTCTCAAGAAGATAAGGTTAATGTGCTATTAGATGGTGCAAATGATTATATAACAAAACCTTTTAATAATGAAGAACTTTTAGCAAGAGTAGAAGTTCAATTAAGGACGAGCGAAAGTAAAGAGGAAGATAATAATATCATAAAATATAAAGAAATTGTTTTAAACAAAGATAGCCATTCAATATATATAGGAAAAAATGAAATTACTTTAACAAAAACAGAGTTTGCCATTATAAAACAATTATTATTGCAAAATGGAAAAACTATTACAAAAACAAAATTACTTGAAAAAATATTTGAAGATACGGATGATTGCGATGAAAATTCTTTAAAAGTACATATAAGTAATATAAGAAAGAAAATACGCAAAATAACAGATGAGGAATATATAGAGTCTGTATGGGGAATAGGTTTTAAAATGTGTGAATAAAATCTTAACGAAATCTTTACTATTTCTTAACCAATTTCTTAACTATTTTTTGATAAAATATATTTTGGAAGGAGGAGGTTATGGAATATATACTACAAACACATAATCTTGAAAAAAGATATAGAAAATTTAAAGCTATTTCTTGTTTAAATATGCACATAAAAAAAGGAGCCATATACGGACTAATTGGAAAAAATGGAGCAGGAAAAACTACTTTAATTAGAGTATTATGCGGGTTACAAAAACCTACAAATGGAACCTACTCAATTTATGGCATTTCAAATACTAATAATCAAATTAAGAATGTTAGAAAAAGAATTGGAGCAATTGTAGAAACACCATCTATTTATTTAGATATGACTGCTGAAGATAATTTAAAGGTACAGTATAAAATAATAGGATTACCTGATTTTAACGGATTAGAGGATTTATTAAAGATAGTTGGATTAACCCAAAATCAAAAAAAGAAAGCTAAAAATTTTTCTTTAGGTATGAAACAAAGATTAGGAATTGCAATAGCATTAGTGGGAAATCCAGATTTTCTTATATTAGATGAACCTATAAATGGGCTAGATCCAGAAGGAATAATAGAAATAAGAGAACTAATATTAAAATTAAATAAAGAAAGAGGAATAACCTTTCTAATTTCAAGCCATTATTTAGATGAACTTTCTAAAATTGCAACAAATTATGGATTTATGAATAACGGACAAGTTATACAGGAAATTTCAAGTATTGAACTAGAACAAAAATGTAAAAAAAGAACACAAATAAATGTAAACAGTGCGAAAGAATGTGTTAAATATTTAGAAGAAATGAACATTCCTTATGAAGTTATGTCTGAAAATGTAATTAACATATACCAAAAAGTAAATATTACAGAATTTGCTATTAACCTATCTAAAAGAAATTGTATAATTAATGAATTTCAAGAAAAAGAGGAATCTTTAGAAAATTATTATATTAATTTGATAGGAGGTAGTGAACATGTTTAAATTAATAAATGCAGGATTTTATAGGCTAAGGAAAAGTAAAATTTTTTGGGGTATGATAATAGCAACCATACTAATAACAGTAATAACATATTATATATTGAACACGGACATAATACACATTGATGGAGTGAAATTAGAAAAGAATTTTGTGAGTACTTTAAGTTTTATTTCATTTATTATTGCAGCATTTATAACATTATTTAATAATTCTGAATTTTCAGAGCGGAACGATAAGAAATAAAATTGTAGTGGGACACCCTAAAACAAAAATCTATTTATCGACTTTATTGATTAATATTGCTGTGAGTATTATTATAGATATGATGTGCCTAATATCTAGCATTGTAATATGTCTCATAACGCAACGGTGGAATGAGAATAAGACTAAGTGAATTTACAATAATAATTATTAATTCGGTACTTATAGTGACAGTTTATGCCACTATATTTACGGCTGTTTCAATGGTGTTCCGTGAAGCTATAGTTTCAACCGCGTTTGGTCTTCTTTTAGGATTTACTATGTTAGCTAGTAGTTTTTATTTAGGACGTCAGATCGCGATGGACATGTTCTACTACGGGAAGACACGAATTAATGGTGAACTAACGGAAGTACGTATTATATCAGAAAACCCCAATTTTCCAGGGGAAAATAAAAGAAACTTCTATCAAAAAATATTATATCTTATACCGACGGGTAACGCAGTGATGATGTCTAACAAAATATCAAAAACTGAAGAATTTGATGTAGAAAATAGAGGAGAATATAGTAATAGAATGATAATGATGAGTTCAGTGGGTGAAATAATAATTTTCACGTTAATAGGAATGGGTTCATTTAATAAAAAGCAATTAAAATAGGAGAAAAAATGAGCATTTACATTTATATAATTTTAGCAATAATAATTTTTGTATTGTTGCTAAAATTAATTTCTATAAAAAAATCTATTAAAGAAATAAGATTAAGATTAAAAGAAATCTTAAAATCTAATACAAATAACTTATTAACAATATCAACTAACGATAAAAACGTAAAAAATCTTGCACAAGACTTAAATATCGAACTTAAAAACTTAAGAGAGCAAAGATTACAATACGAAAGTGGGAATCAAGAGTTGAAAAAAACAATAACAAATATATCCCACGATTTAAGAACACCACTAACAGCAATTAGTGGATATATAGATTTAATAAAAGAAAACGACGATAAAATAAAGACACAGAAATATTTAAAAGTAATTGAAAGAAAAACAAATGATTTAATAAACTTAACAGAAAATTTTTTTGACTTTGCAAAAACTATAGATATTGGAATAAAAATAAATAAGGAAAAATGCTGTATAAATGAACTACTAGAAGAGGCCTTAGCAAATTATTACAGTGTTTTTAAAGAACATGGTATTGTACCAGATGTAAAAATTTGTAAAGAGAAAATATATAGAACTGTGAATAAAAACACTATTATTCGAGTTTTTGAAAATATCCTATCTAATATTAACAAATACAGTAATGGCGATGTAAGAGTAATCTTAGAAAACACTGGTAATATCCTATTTTCAAACAAAGCAACTTCATTAGATGCTACTACAGTACAAAAAATATTTGATAGGTATTTTACAGTAGAAAACGCAAAAAAGTCTAATGGTATAGGATTATCCATAGCAAAACAATTTGTAGAATTAAATGAGGGGCATATAAAAGCTAATTATAAAAAAGGAAATTTGATTATTGAAATACAATTGTAATTATATAGCTAATTAATTTTGTATATTTATTTTGATAAAAAAGATATAATGATTATCTATTCGAAAAACGTATGAATGCAACAACTTTACAAAATGCTCAAATATATATATAATTTGAGCTTTTGTTAAATAAAATTTTAAATTCCCGTTTGACATATTATAAAAATAAGTAAACGGGAATTTTTCATTACCAATGTAAATCATATTCACTTGAATCGGGTTCTGTAAAAACTGAATCATCAACGACTTCAAATTCATATATAGTTTCAGTAGTTGTATTTCCCGATATTTCTTTCAATATTAAATCGGTATCCTTTTCTATATCCACTTCTTTTCTAGTATTATTCAATATTGGTAATATTCTATAACATTTTTAATTAAGAAACAAGCAAACATTTAAAACTTACGAATAAAGGGTTTATAGTAAATTCTTTTGCACTTAAACAAAATATTAAACACTAATATAGTTAAAATATATAAAATTTCAAAATTGAGAATAATGAATGCAATTATAGTTTTCAAATATATATAAGTTCTATTTTTAAAATTTTTATATATTAATTATAAGAGGAGTGAATGCTTATGGATTATAAATATGAAATTGAATATAGTATTCCTATGTCATTATCTTTTGAAGATATAAGAGATTGTATATGTAAAAAAATTGCAAGGTTAATTTTATTAGAAGAAAATAAAACTTGTATATTTTAGTATTATATAAGCATTTAACTGTATATCAATACGAAAGGAATGTTGAATATGGTAATAAATGTTTTTAAAGAAAATAATAATATCACTGAAAATAGTATTACAAGAGAAGGAGATGACGATAGCGAAGTAAGGAGAATTAAATCACTTTTAGATATGAGCAACTTAAAATATGTTTCTGATAATATAAAATACCTATTAAATCTTGATATAATTAATGATGCAGAATGTTTTGCAAAAGGTAATAACCATATTAAAACTGAAATAAAAAAAGATATATATCGTGTTATTTTGTACATAAGACTTTCTGTAGAAGATGGAGATTTAATAGATGGAGATGTCAGTCGAAGTATTAAGAATCAATTACTATTTTTATTGGATGATTGTAAAAAAAGAGGCTGGATTGTAGTAGGGATTTTTTGTGAAGAGGGAATATCTGGAGCTGATGATAATAGACCAGAATGGAAAAAATCATTAGATTTTTGTGAAAATGGTAATACTGAAATTGTTTTATGCAAAAGTCAATCAAGATTTTCAAGAAGTATGGAAATGATTGAAAAATATCTACATAATGAATTTGTAGCATGGAATATTAGGTTTGTTGGATTAGTTGATAGTACTGATACTTCTATAGCTGGAAACAAAAAAGCAAGACAGATAAATGGGCTAGTAAATGAATGGTATGTAGAAGACCAATCAATAAATATTAGAGCGATTTTTAAGAATAAACAATCAAATGGTTTATATTTAGGATCTTTTGCACCTTATGGTTATAAAAAAGATCCTAAAGACAAATATCATTTAGTTGTAGATGAAGAAGCAGCAAGTATTGTAAAAAAAATATTTAATATGTATTCTAGTGGTCAAGGAGCATCAAAAATATGTAGATATTTAAACGAAAATAAAATAGTAACACCTACTGAATATAAACACAAAAAAGGATTCAAATATAATTGTCCTAGATTTGAATTTGATAAAAGGATTACATATAAAGTAGAAAAAGAGGATTCATTAGTATCTATAGCTGATAATTTTAATTCTACTGTTCAAGAAATAGTAGCCTATAACTCTTTAAAAAGTGAAACTATTAATGAAGGGGATATTATAGTAATTCCTGTTCTTCATGTATGGAGAACACATATGATTTATCGAATACTAAATGATCCAGTGTATATAGGCACATTAATTCAACATAAAAAAGAAACTATAAGTTATAAAAATAAAAAATTGAGAAGTGTTCCTAAAGAGAATCAAATTGTAGTTCCTCATTGTCATCAGTCAATAATAGACATAGAAACTTGGAATATAGTAAAATCAAGAATTCAAGAAGGAAGAAAAGTAAAATCATCCAAGAAGGGAGAAATACATTTATTTTCTGGAAAATTAAAATGTGGTAGCTGTGGACATACTTTTGGAAGAGACACCCATATATATAAGAATAAGATATATGCTTATTGGCATTGCTTACATAGAGGAAATACTGCAAAATTTTTATGTAATAATAGCATATCAATAAAAGAAGATGAATTGTATCAAATAATTTTAGACGAAATAAATAATCAGCTAAAAGTATATTATGATAAAAACTTAGTAAAAGAAAACTATTATAAACAAAAAGTATCTAATTCATTACAAGAAGAAGTAAAGGTATTAGAAGCTGAGAAATTGGAAGTACAAAACAATATTCATAAAAAAGAGAATTTAATATCCTTATTATATGAAGATAGAACAAATGGAACTATCAATTTGGAAGAATTCACATTAATAAAAAATAAAAATAATATGGATATAAGAAACTATAAAGAAAGATTAAAGCAAATAGAAATTACTTTAAATAATTTAAATGTAAAGAAAAAGGATAAAATAGATGCTGAAAATATATTAAAAAAATATACTAAAATAGAAAAATTAGAAAAAAATATATTAGATGAATTTATATCAAAGATATATATATATCCTTACGATTCAGAAAAAAAACATAGAAAAATTAAAATAGAATGGAATTTTAAATCACAATAATTTTTTTCGGTATATATCGAACTAACACAGGATAATCCGATTACAAAACCTCGTTCTTTGGTTTTTGATCCGGAATACATTGAAAAAACTTTGGAGTTTGCACTTGATAAAGAGCAAATACAACCAATTTTTTTATGAATTTGATAAAAAGCATTAAACTGACTTGTCAGTCTAGTGCTTTTTTTTAAAATTTGTGATATATTATAATAGAATATTTTACAAGTGAGGGAAAAAATGGAAAAAAGAATATATGAACATATTGAAATAACTGATTTAAAGGATATGTTACAAAAGACAAAAAATTTATATGCAGATAAAATTGCGTATAAAATAAAAAAAGAAAATGGAAGTTATGAAACTTTTACACATACTAAAGCAAGAGACATGATTGATGCACTAGGAACAGCTTTAATAGATATGGGGCTAAAAGGAAAACGCATTGCTGTTATTGGTGAAAATAGATATGAATGGGAAATCGCTTATTTATCTATTGTTTGTGGAACAGGAATTGTTGTACCTCTTGATAAAGCATTACCAGAAAATGAACTAAAATCATTAATAGAACGTTCGAAAGTTGAAGCCATTTTTTATTCTAGCCCATATGAAGAAATATTAGAAAATCTTCGCTATAGAGGTGTTGGAAATTTAAAACATTTAATTTCAATGGATTTAGAAGAACATAAAAATGGAATATATTCACAAAAAGAATTGATAAAAACAGGAGAAAAATTGATAAAGCAAGGTGATGTTTCATTTATTCAAGCAACTATTAAACCAGAAGAAATGAGCATTATGTTATTCACATCTGGAACAACATCCGCTTCAAAAGTTGTTGCATTATCACATAAAAATATCTGTACAAATTTAATGGATTTAGCATCTATCTTAGATGTAAATTCAGATGACATATTTTTATCTGTTTTACCAATTCATCATGTATTTGAATGTACAGTAGGCTTTTTATTCTCTTTATATAAAGGTGCTCAAACTGTATTTTGCGATGGAATAAGACATATTCCAGAGAATTTAAAAGAATACAAGGCATCTATAATGGCATGTGTACCAGGTGTTTATGAAAGAATTTTTAAAATGATTCGTAAAGGTATAGAAAAAGATGGAAATTTAGAAGATGTACTGCAAAAAGAAGAACAATATAAAAATGCAACACTAGAAGAAAAGAAAAAAGTTTTTAAAGATATACACGATTTATTAGGTGGAAATGTTAAATTATTCATTAGTGGAGCAGCAGCTCTTGATAGAACAGTAGAAGAAAAATATAGAAGTTTAGGTTTTAACTTAGTTCAAGGATACGGCTTAACTGAAACTTCGCCTGTTATCGGAGTAGGAACAAATAAGTATTACAGGCTAGGTTCTATTGGTAAATCTGTTCCAAGTGTTGAAGCAAAAATAGTGGATGCAGATGATTCTGGAATGGGAGAGTTAGTTGTAAAAGGCGATAGTATAATGCTTGGCTATTTTGAAAATGAAGAAGCAACAGCAGAAACTATGCGTGATGGTTGGCTATATACAGGGGATTTGGCAAAAATTGATGACGATGGTTATATATTTATTTGTGGAAGAAAAAAGAGTGTTATAGTTCTAAAAAATGGAAAAAATATTTTTCCAGAAGAAATGGAGAACCTAGTTAATAGAATAGAAGGCGTAAAAGAATCTTTTGTTTTTGGAATACCTATTTCAGAAGATAAAGATGACATTCGCATAAAAGTAAAAATTGTTTATGACCGTGATATTATTAAAGAAGTATACAAAATAGATGATACTGAAGAAGAAATTTATAGAGTTCTTCTTGAAAAAGTAAAAGAAATTAATAAAACAATGCCTGCTTATAAATCTATTAAAGGTATTGTAATAACCGAAAAGCCACTTATTAAAACTACTACTAATAAAATAAAAAGGCAGGCAAATATGGATGAAATTGAATGTTAATACACAGTTTATTGGTAAGAATTGTATATATTACAAAACGATTGATTCAACTCAATTAGAAATATGGCGTTTAGCTAAAACTAATATACCTACAGGAACTATTGTTATAGCTGATTTACAAACTTCAGGAATTGGTACACACGGAAGAGTATGGCATACAGATGAAGAAAACAATATTGCATTTTCTTTATACTTAAAGTTATCTTGCAATATAGATGTCTTAGAAGGCATAACAGTGGAAATAGCAAATATAATTGTAGAATTATTTAAAGATATGTATAAAATTGAACTTTCAATTAAATCACCAAATGATATAGTTTATAATAATAAGAAAATAGGTGGAATTTTAACTGAGACTAAAGTTTTAGAAAAAAAAGTTACAGATTGCGTAATAGGCATTGGAATTAATACATCTCAAGTTGAGTTTTGTGATGAATTAAAAGACATTGCAAGTTCAATAAAAAAGGAATTTGCAATAGATATAGATACATATAATTTTATAGAAGAATTTTGTAATAAATTTGAAAAAAACTTACTAAACAGGTTAGAAAGGAATTAATATGAAAATAGGATTTTTATTTCCGGGACAAGGTTCGCAAGTTCTTGGAATGGGAAGGGATTTATATGATACATATTCTAGTGTACATAGTATATATGATAAAGTACATAAAATAACGGGAATAGATATTGCTAAAATTTCTTTTGAAGGGCCAGAAGAAATATTAAATGAAACAAAATATACTCAACTTGCAATTTTAACTATGAGTTTAGCAATTATTGAACTTCTTAAAGAAGAAAATATTTTTGCTAAAATGGTTGCAGGTTTAAGTTTAGGAGAATATTCAGCACTAATTTATAGTGAAAAAATATCTTTTGAAGATGGGGTAAAACTTGTGAAAAAACGTGGTGAATATATGCAAAACCTAGCTCCTAAAGGGGAATGGCTTATGGCAGCAATATTAGGAATGAGTGACGAAAGCGTAGAGGAAGTTTGTAAAAAAATCGATTCTGGTTTTGTTGTACCAGCAAATTTTAATTGTAAGGGGCAAGTTGTTATTTCAGGAGAAAGACAAGCTGTGGAGAAAGCAAGCATTCTTGCAAAAGAAAATGGTGCAAAAAAGGTTAGAGAATTAAAAACAACAGGACCATTTCACACTAAGATGTTACAAGAAGCATCTAATGCTCTAAAGAAAGATTTAGAAAATATTTCTTTTAATGCTTTTAAAACACCTGTTGTTAAGAACATAGACGGTATGATTTATAATGAAGATGATAATATACAAGAAATATTGGCAAATCACATTATTAGTCCAGTTCGTTTTTCAAAAACCATTGAGACTATGTTAGAAAATGGAATAGATACGTTTATAGAAATTGGACCTCGGAAAAACGTTGTCTGGTTTTGTAAAAAAAGCAGAAACAGATAAAGAAATTAATATTTTAAATATTTCTAATATTCAAACATTACAAGATGTTATTAGTTTTATAAAGAAAGAAGGAAATGAAAATGAGTAAAGTTGCACTAATTACTGGCGGAACAAGGGGCATAGGAAGACAAATTGCAATTACACTTGCAAGTGTTGGTTATGATATTGCCTTAAATTATAGGAGTGAAAATGAAGATTTGTTTAGTACAAGATCTGAAATTGAAAACCTAAACCAAGAATGTTTTGCAGTTTGTGGAGATGTATCTAAATTTGAAGATTGTGAAAGATTTGTAAATGAGGTTATTGAAAAATATGATCATATTGATGTGTTGGTAAATAATGCAGGAATTACAAAGGATATGCTTCTTATGAGAATGAAAAAAGAAGATTTCGAAAGTGTGTTAGAAGTTAACCTTTTTGGAACTTTTAATGTTACAAAAAATGTAATACCTTATATGATGAAAGCACGCTCTCGGAAGAATTATTAATATTTCTTCTGTTGTTGGAATTTCTGGAAATGCTGGTCAAACAAATTATGCAGCGTCTAAAGCAGGAATAATAGGATTTACAAAAAGTTTAGCAAAAGAAGTTGCCTCAAGAAATATTTTAGTAAATGCTGTTGCACCTGGCTTTATACAAACAGATATGACTAATGTTTTAAAAGATGAAGTAAAAGAAGCAATTTATAATAATATCCCACTAAAAAGAATGGGAACAACTGAGGATGTTGCAAATGTTGTTAAGTTTTTAGCGTCTACTGATAGTAGTTATATAACAGGGCAAGTAATTCATGTTGATGGTGGAATGTTAATGTAAGAAAGGGGTAAAGAAATGGAAAGAAGAGTTGTAATAACAGGATTAGGAGCTATTACTCCGATTGGAAAAAATGTAGAAGAAACTTGGAAGGCTATTGAAAATAAAGAATGTGGAATTGATGAAATTACATATTTTGATACAAGTACATATAAAACTAAACTAGCAGCAGAAGTAAAGCAATATAATCCACAAGATTATTTTGATTTAAAGCAAGCAAAACGTTTTGACCGTTCTTCTCAGTTTGCTATTATTGCAGCAAAAGAAGCCTTAAAAGATAGTGGTATAACTACTGAAAATACAGATTTTAATCAAGTTGGTATTTTTGTTAGTACAGGTATTGGTGGAATTAATACTATACAAGAGCAGTGCGCAGTACATTGTTTAAAAGGTCATAATCGTGTTTCTCCTCTATTTATACCTATGACAATTACTAATATGCCTGCTGGAAATATTTCAATTGAGTTAGGGTTAAAAGGAGAATCGATATCTATTGTTACTGCATGTGCTTCTTCTACAAATGCAATTGGTGAGGCTTATAGAAATATAAAACATGGATATGAAGAAGTGATTCTAGCAGGTGGCACTGAAAGTTCTATTTGCGAAATTGCTATAGCAGCTTTTGAAAATATGAAAGCATTATCTTCTGCTACGGATAAAACAAGAGCAAGTATTCCTTTTGATAAAGAAAGAAGCGGATTTGTAATGGGAGAAGGAGCAGGAATGCTTGTTTTAGAAGAATTAGAACACGCTAAAAAAAGAGGAGCGCATATTTATGCAGAAATTATAGGATATGGCGCAACTTCTGACGCTTACCATATAACATCACCTTCGCCTGATGCAGATGGCGCTATTAGAGCTATTAAAAGAGCAATAGATGATGCTAATATTTCTGTAGATGATATAGATTATATTAATGCTCATGGAACATCTACACATTTAAATGACGCAACAGAAACATTAGCAATAAAAGAAGTTTTTGGTGATAAAGTAAACGACATAATGATAAGTTCTACTAAAGGAAATACAGGACATCTTTTGGGTGCTGCACGGAGTTGTTGAAGCACTATTTTGCGTAAAAGCAATTGAAAATAATTTTGTACCACCTACTATTAATTATAAGGTAAAAGATGAAGAATGTGATTTAGATGTTGTCCCAAATGAACCGCGTAAAGAAAATATTCAAATTGCTATGTCAAATTCTTTAGGATTCGGTGGTCATAATGCTTGTATTATATTAAAGCAATTCTAATATTGAAAGGATGATAAAAAATGGATTACGAAAAAATAAAACAGTTAATGAACGATATGGAAAATTCAAAGCTAACTTCTCTTGATATCGATTTTCCAGATGGAACAAAAATTAGAATGGCAAAGGAAATAAAAAAGGAAATAATTTCTAATGTACAGGAAAATGAAGTTCAAATTTCTAATCAAGTGCCAATTAATAATACATTAAACACTAATATAGAAAAAAACAAACCAGATAATCGAAAAATTGTTAGTTCTCCTATGGTAGGAACTTTTTACACTAAACCATCGCCAACTGCAGAGGCCTATGTGGAAATTGGTAAAAAAGTTGAAAAAGGTGATGTATTATGCATTATTGAAGCAATGAAGTTAATGAATGAAATTGAGTCTGAACTTTCAGGAGAAGTTGTAGAAGTTTTTGTAAAAGATGGTGAACCAGTAGAATATGGTCAACCACTATTTGCAATAGCGTAATTTAATTTTATTTGGAGGAAATGCAAATGTTAAATAAAGATGAAATAAAAGAAATCATCCCACAAAGAGAACCTTTTTTAATGATTGATGAAGTTTTAGAATATACTCCAGGAGAAAGTGCTGTTGCATATAAGTATGTTAATGCTGAAGAATGGTATTTTAAGGGGCATTTTCCAGGAAATCCAATTATGCCTGGGGTTTTAATTACTGAAAGTTTAGCACAAACTGGTGCTGTTGCTATTTTAAGTGTAGAAGAAAATAAAGGAAAAAATGCACTATTTGGTGGAATAGATAAAATGAAATTTAAAAAAATGGTAGTACCTGGCGATACATTAAAATTAGAGGTAAAAATTATTAAACAAAAAGGTCCTATTGGAATAGGAGAAGCTATTGCAACCGTAGATGGGAAAATAGCAGCAAAAGGAGAGCTAACTTTTGCTGTTGTATAAGCAATAAGAAAGGAAAAAATAATGAATAAAATATTAATAGCTAATCGTGGCGAAATAGCCGTACGCATTATTAGAGCATGCAAGGAAATGAATATTAAGACTGTTGCTGTTTATTCAGAAGTAGATAAAGACGCTTTGCATACAAAACTTGCTGATGAAGCGGTTTGCATAGGTCCTGCTGATTCTAAAAAAAGTTATTTGAATACAAAAAATATAATTGAAGCAGCACTTATTACAGGGGCAGATAGTATTCATCCTGGATTTGGTTTTTTATCAGAAAATTCCCAATTTGCAAAAATATGCGAAGAATCAAATATAAAATTTATTGGACCAACTTCTAATGTTATTGAATTATTAGGTAACAAATCAAATGCAAAATCAATAATGAAAGAAGCGGGTGTTCCAATTATTCCTGGCTCAGATGGAAGTATAAAAGGATTAAAAGATGCAATCTATATAAGTAAAAAGATTGGATATCCTATTTTACTAAAAGCAGCAGCAGGTGGTGGAGGAAAGGGAATTAGAATTGTTAATTCAGAAGATGAATTGGAAAAAAACTATAACATAGTAAAGCAAGAAGCAAAAAATTCTTTTAATGATGATGAAATTTACATAGAAAAATTTATTGAAAACCCAAGACATGTAGAAATTCAAATTTTAGCAGATGAATTTGGAAATGTTGTTCATTTAGGAGAAAGGGATTGTTCAATACAACGAAAGAATCAAAAAATGATTGAAGAAACCCCTTCAACTGCTATAGATGATAGATTAAGAAATAAAATGGGAGAAGCAGCAATAAAAGCTGCAAAGGCTACTGGATATAGTAGCTTAGGAACTGTTGAATTTTTAGTAGACAAAAATAAAAATTTTTATTTTATGGAGATGAATACTAGAATTCAAGTAGAACATCCAATTACAGAAATGCGCACAGGAATAGATATGGTAAAAGAACAAATTAAAATTGCAGCAGGCGAAAAATTAAAATTTAAACAAAAAGAAGTTAAATTTGAAGGTCATTCAATAGAATGTAGAATTAATGCTGAAAATCCAAGTAAACATTTTAGACCAAGTCCTGGAAAAATTACTGGATTAAATTTGCCAGGTGGAAATGGAATAAGAATTGATACAGCAATATATGAAGGTTATACTATTCCTTCTTCTTACGATTCTATGATAATGAAAATAATTGTTTTAGGAAATACTCGTAACGAAGCTATTGCAAAAATGAAAAGAGCATTAGAAGAACTAGTAATAGAAGGAATTGATACTAATAGAGATTTTTTATTTGAAATTATAACACATCCAGATTTTATAAGAGGTAATTTTGATACAGACTTCATCAATTCAAATTTTACTATATGATAAGATAGGTGAATAATTATGATTGTTGATAAAATAAAAAAAAGGGAAATACCAACTAAGAACAAAGAAAATAAGGTTGACATTCCTGTAGGAAAATGGGTTAAATGTGACAAGTGTAAAGAAATTCTATACAAAGATACAATAAAAGAAAATTTGAGCATTTGCCCAAATTGTGGCCATTATTTCCGTATGCATATTAATAAACGATTAGAATTAATTATAGATGATGGTACATATACAAGATTTAATATAAATATAAAACCAAGTAATCCATTAAATTTAGAGGATTATCCAAGAAAACTTGCAAGTTTAAAAGAAAAAACAGGATTAGAAGAGGCAGTTGCATGTGGTACTGGAAAAATTTATGGTGAAGATGTTGTTATTTGCATTATGGACAGTGGATTTTTAATGGGAAGTATGGGGGCTGTTGTTGGAGAAAAAATCACATATGCAATAGAACAAGCAATAAAGAAAAAATTACCATTAATTATATTTTGCGTATCTGGTGGTGCTAGAATGCAAGAAGGAATTATTTCATTAATGCAAATGGCTAAAACTACTGCTGCATTAACAAAACTAGATGAGGCAGGTTTATTATACATTTCTGTACTAACAGATCCAACTTATGGTGGAGTAACAGCTTCATTTGCAAGTCTTGGAGATATTATTTTAGCAGAACCTGGTGCAATGATTGGGTTTGCAGGCAAACGTGTAATTGAGCAAACCATTGGTCAATCTTTACCAGAAGGATTTCAAACAGCCGAATTTTTACTAGAACATGGATTTATTGATAAAATTGTTGAAAGAAAAGATTTAAAAGAAATGTTACATAAACTTATTCAATTCCATAAAGGAGGCTTTTAATATGGGTACACAATTAACTGCTTGGGAAAAAGTTGAAATTGCTAGAAATCCAAAAAGAAAAACAGCATTAGATTATATAGATAATATTTTCGATGAATTTATCGAATTACATGGTGATAGACTTTCAAAAGACGATAAATCTATAGTATGCGGATTAGCAAGAATTGGTAATGAACATTTTACAATTATTGCAGAACAAAAAGGACGAAATACAAAGGAAAATATTAAAAGAAACTTTGGTATGCCAAATCCTGAAAGTTATAGGAAAGCAATTCGCTTTATGAAGCAAGCTGAAAAATTTAAAAGATCTCTAATCACTTTTATAGATACAAAAGGAGCATATCCTGGAATTGAGGCAGAAGAAAAAGGTCAGGGAGAAGCAATTGCGAGGTCTATATTTGAAATGTCAAAATTAAAAGTTCCAATTTTATCTATTGTAATTGGAGAAGGTTCAAGCGGGGGAGCACTAGCTATTGGAGTTGCAAATCGTGTGTTAATGTTAGAAAATGCTATTTACTCTATACTATCACCAGAAGGATATGCAAGTATATTATGGAAAGATTCTTCAAGAAGTAAAGAAGCAGCAGAAAAAATGAAATTAACTGCAAAAGATTTGTACGATTTAGGAATTATTGATAAAATCATTAAAGAACCGCGGTAATGATGATAAGGCGTTTGATAAGATTTCTAACAATTTAAAAAAGGAAATCATAAGTAATATAAGCGATTTAAGAAGCAAAACTGAAAAACAAATTGTTGAAGAACGCTATCAAAAATTTAGAAAAATAGGAGTTTAATTTAAAGGAGGATTTTAAAATGTTATTAGAAAACAAAAAAATATTAATTATGGGAATTAGAAATAAATGGAGTATAGCTTTTGGAATTGCACAATCAGCATATGAAAATGGAGCACAACTAATATTTACATATATGGGAGAAGAAAATAAAGACAAAATAGAAACACTTATTTCAGAGTTTAAAGGAAGTAAAGCATATGTTTTAGATGCTGCATCTGAAGATGATAAAGTAAAAGAAGTTTTCGAAAAAATAAAAGCAGAAAATGGTAAAATAGATGGTCTAGTTCATGCAATTGCACATGCTAATACAGAAGATTTACACAATGACTTTATAAAAACAAGTAGGGAAGGGTTTAGCCATGCAAACGATGTAAGTGCATATTCTTTTGTACTTGCTGCAAGAACTGCAAAAGAATTGGATATGTTAAACGAAAATGCAAGTTTAGTAACACTAACATATCATGGTTCTACAAAAGTTCTAGAAGGATACAATGTAATGGGAATAGCAAAAGCTGCTCTTGAATCTAGTGTAAGATACTTAGCAGAAAATTTAGGAAGAGAAGGAATTCGTGTAAATGCATTATCAAGTGGCCCAATAAAAACATTATCTGCAAAAGGAATAAAAGATTTTAATTCAATTATGACAGTTGTAGAAGAAAAATCACCTCTACATAGAAATGTAACAACATTGCAAGTTGGAAATGTAGCAACATTTTTACTAAGCTCAATGTCAGAAAGTATTACAGGGCAAACAATTTATGCAGATAGCGGTTATAGTATAATGGGAGTATAAGTCATTCATTTGAATGGCTTTTTTCTATATTTTCTACAGCAAACATTTTTTTGTATTTTTTTTATAAAAAAGTATTGACAAAGAACTTTTGTTTTATTATAATTAGTTTGCAAACAAGAATAAACGTTCGTAAAAAATATGTTTCATTAAATAAGGGGGAATATCTATGAAAATAAAAATAAAGGATTTATCAAAATTTGTAAGAGGTATTATAATACTATTAGTTTTATTTGTTGGTTTTAATATATTAATTAGTAATAAAAGTATTTCACATGCTGAAACAAGCTATAAAACAATTTATGTAGCAGAAGGTGATACTTTATGGAGTATTGCAAAAGATGAACTACAAAATAATGCCTACTATGAAAATAACGATATAAGAGATATTATTAGCAATATACAATCAGTTAATAAACTATCTAATAGTAAATTAGCTACAAACCAAAAACTTATAATACCACAAATATAACCTGCAGGTCATATAAAACCTGCAGGAAGGTATATTTAAACTTATATATTTGCAAGTGGATTGCTTTCAACAGCATTACGAACTCGTTCGTTTTCTACATGAGTATAAATTTCAGTTGTAGATATGCTTGCATGTCCTAGAAGCTCTTGTAAAGCGCGTATATCAACATTTCCATATTGGTACATCAAAGTTGCAGCAGTATGACGTAACTTATGCACAGAATATTTATTTGTATCAAGACCAGCTTTTCTTAGTTCTGTTTTTATAATATGTTGAACAGTTCTATTACTAATACGTTCACGTCGCTCACTTAAAAAAAGAGCATCTTTGGAATTATATTGTATTCCTTCTTTTGGACGAACTTGTAAATATTCAGAAATTGCTCGCATACAAGCATTATTTAAATAAATAGTACGTTCTTTGTTACCTTTACCAATAACAGTCATTTTACACTCATCAAACCTAATGTCTTTTATATTTATATTTACTAATTCAGAAAGACGCATTCCACAATTTAAAAATAAAGTAGTAATTGCATAATCGCGAAGATTATTACGATTATCTTCATTTCCTGCAACATCCAATAATTTTTTACTATCATCTAAAGTTAAATATTTAGGAATACGTTTATCAAGTTTTGGCGTTTCAAGGTTTTGCGCAGGATTTACTTCTATTAACTTTGCCTTAGCTGATAAATACTTAAAAAAAACACGAATACTTGATACTTTTCTTGCACGCGTTGCAGGTTTACTTCGTAATTCAGTTGCAAGATATGAAATAAATGAATGGATATCATCTAAAGTAATTTTTTTGATCGTATCAATATCCATATCTTTTATAATTATCTTAGAAAAGTCAGTTTCATTTGTAAGTCCATAATAAATCTTAATATACTTTAAAAAAGTAGCAAGGTCATAATTATATTCTTTTATAGTATTTGGTGATTTATTTAAAATAGTTACAGTATAATCCAAAAATGAATTTAAAAAATCAGGATTATCCTCACGATTAATCATACATACCTCCTAAAAAAACCTAAAATAACAACATTAATATTATAGCATATAAATTATACAACAAACAAAAATTTTAAAAAAAAGTTGAAAAAAATAGACTTTTTTGCTAAAATATAGTAGATACTTATAAGTTTAGTACTATCTCAATCTTCCGAGATAAATATTAAGGAGGTATAATTTTATGAAAAAACGGAATAAGAAGTTTTTTGAGGCAAAAGTAGCCTCAGTATTGTCAGGAGTATTAATATTTGTCAATTTTTTTCTAGTCAATATTCTTACTCCAATTCAGCCAAAGACGATATACTGGATATTAATGTTTTTTGCATCTATTGCTATTAGTTTAATGTTTTTTTACTTGGTTAAAATAGAAGAAAAGTCTGAAAAAAGAAAACAAGAAATACTAAATAAATTAAAAATTTTTAAACCTGTTTATTTTATTGTTGACAATGAAATAATTGAGGAAATAATAGATAAAGAGGAAATTACTTTTTATGGTAAAAATGAAAACGGGCAAGTACTACTTATTGCAAGAAACAAGGAGGGTCATACTCTTTATAGTGCGACCAAAAGTATAGAATTTTTTGTTGAAAATTTTTCAATGCTTTAATAATGAGTTATTCCGTGATATAGCCAAAGATTTAATATTGAATCTTTGGCTATATTAATAAAGAAAATTAGAATTATATTGAATAAAAAAAGAAGAAAAATTCTTGAATAATAGTATTTAATATAATATACTATATTTAGAAATCTGAAACTATGCAAAATTTTACTAAATTATTAAATTAATATTATAGGAGGATTTTATGAATAAAATAGAAGAAGTAAAACAAGTTCTATTTAATAAAGATGCTTCACTTGTTGTATGCTATAAAAGTGGGGAAATAAAGGAATATTATCAAGATAGAATAAACGATATTAAAGATATTTTAACAACAGACAAAAATGCTTTAGAAGATGCAATTATAGCAGATAAAGTGATTGGAAAAGTTGCAGCATCAATTTTAGCAGTAGCAGGTGTTAAAGAAATTTTTGCTAAAGTAATTAGTAATTATGCTATACCGGTGTTAGAAGAATATAACATTAAATATGAATATGATGAAAAAGTAGATTATATTATAAATCAAACCAAAACAGGTATGTGTCCTATGGAAAATAAATACAAGGATGAAATGGACATACAAAAAATATATGATGATATGATAAAATCTTAAAAATAATGGTTTAAAAAGAAAAAAATTAAAAAAATGAATAAAAGATGAAAATTATATTTTAAGGATAAATGAAAATGGAAAGTAATAAAAAAGAAAAATCTAAATTAGAAATAAAAAGAGAACTTATTTCTAATGACTTAAGTAAATTATTAGGAGCATTTATAATTATTTTACTAATTGCAGGAGTGTGTGGTTATGTAGGCTATATTTATAGTAAGGACAATAATTTAAGTATAAGTCATGGTATAATATTTGGTAGTCTTTTTCCTTTGGGAGTAAGCTTATTGGAGTTATTTGATTGTAATAATTTTTTCTGCTTTATATTATATACGATAGTATATATTGCAATTGTTAGTTTTTTACCTACTTTTGTTGGAGGAATTATCTTATTTTTAATAATAGGAATAGTTATAATAGATTTTGTTTATATCGAACGAAAAGATAGGACTGAAGAAATTAACAATATTATTGAGAAAAATAATATAGATTCAAATAAAAACTATAATTATAATATAAATGAAAGTGGAATATATGATAAATCAGGTGTATATATCACTCCTTCTAAACTAAAAACAATTGATGAAGAAATTGAAGATAACGAAAATAAATATCTTTATACCGAAGAAAAATATGAATGTGAAATGTGCTTTAAAAAAATATCAGAAGAAGAATATGAACTATATGATGGTATGTGTGAAGATTGTTTTATGGATGTGCATATAGATAATGATGGAAATTATCACGATGAAGAACTTTTTTGAAAAATACTGAAAAATGGCTAAAAAAATGACGCACGAGAATCGATTTTAAGGCGTTTTTATAAAAAATACATATAGTTTATTGTCTATAAATTTAAGCAAAATACTGAAATAAAGGCATTTACAGATTTTTGATAAAATTTTTAAAATACAAATATAAAAAATGAAATTATATATAATATTAAGAAAAACTCGTAATAAGCTTAAAATAAAGAAACTCCAGGATCAAATATAAGACATTTTAATAATAAAGTAATATAACTATTGTCTAAATAGATGAGCAGAATTATCTGAAAGTTGCTAATAGCAAGGAATAGCTGTAATCTAAGAATATGTGGTTTTATTACTACCCTTATTTGCACAAAAGTTTCATAATACAAACCAACATATAAGTTAGATTTAATAGTTTAAGCAAATAAAAATTTATACATATTTTAAAAATATGTATAATTTTTTTAATTTTTTATACACATTTATTGAAAATATATAAAATTTATGAT
>CANRBJ010000017.1 GCA_947628815.1 uncultured Clostridia bacterium
ACGAAATTTGACAAAAAAATTAAGCATTTTTAATGCTTACAAAGATTTTTGTGTTATGAAAGTGTCAAACTTCCGAATATTTACATAATTTAAAATAAATTTACATAAGTACTTCCATTTATGGAAAATATGTGATATAATAAAAATGTTGAAAAAATTAAATGGAGGTATTATAATGAAAAAATTTCAAAAATTCTTAGGTGTAATAGCCATAGCTTTAATAATGACAGCTTCAAATGTGTATGCTTATACAGAAATTATGGATGCAAATGATAATATTACAATTTCAGATTATGTTACTAATGGAACAGGAACAGTAGAAATAACAAGAGATGTTCAAGGGTATTCGTTATATTATCAATGGGTAGAAATTGATAATAATACATATAAACAAATACAAAAACTTAAAGATGAATTACAAGTAATTCAATATTACAATTTATATGAAGGAACACAACTTTCAGAATATGGAGATGCATATGTTTCAGCACAAGAATATTATAAATCACTATATGGAGAATATGTTTCAGACGTGTCTGATCAAAAAGTAAATGAAAATATATCTATAATAACAAGTTTACTACCAGGATATGCAAATAACTGGACAAGAACTACAGATAATACATTCAGCATGGATCTATCAACATTCTCAGGAACAAAAGACTATGTTGTATGGATACAATTAGAAAAGCAAGATGGAACAAAAGTATATGATGCAAGAACATTTGAACTAACAGGAACAAAGCAAGAAACACAAAAACCAGATGATAGTGGAGACCAAAAACCAGATGATGGCGGAGATAAAAAACCAGATGACAGTGGAGACCAAAAGCCAGATGATAGCGGAGATAAAAAACCAGATGACAGTGGAGATCAAAAACCAGATGATAGCGGAGATAAAAAACCAGATGACAGTGGAGATCAAAAACCAGATGACAGTGGAGACCAAAAACCAGATGATAGCGGAGACCAAAAACCAGATGACAGTGGAGATCAAAAACCAGATGATAGCGGAAACCAAAAGCCGGACGATAGTGGAAAACCAGACGATAGTGGAAATCAAAAACCAACAACTAACAAAGATGATGATACATCATCAAAAAGTAAATTACCACAAACAGGTGTAACAATGGGAACAACAATATTTGGAATGATTGCATCATCTATTGTAGCAATAGTTTCATTTATAAAATATAAAAAAATAAAATAACTTATATAACGAAAATACAAATACACAGAAATTTGTTGGACAAATTTCACGCGTAAACACATTCATTAAAAGCCATAAAGAAAAGTTAATATTTTTCTCTATGGCTTTCTGCTTTTTATTTTATTCTTCTGTCATTGGTTCTGGTTCTTCGTTAATACTATTTTTAGTTGTTCTTCCTATAAGATCTTCATAGAAACAAACCATAGAAACAGAAATGTAAGGAATTAACCAAAACATACCTATTCCCAAAGTTAATCCTGCTAAAAAAGCCCAACCAATAAAGGTTAAAGTTAGCCAAAAATATTTCCAACGGTTACCTCTCATTAATCTTTCGCTTTCTTCTACAATTTCTTTACCAGACATATTAGCATTATCATTTAAAATATAAAATGATAATGAATATAAGTAACCTTTAATAACTGCATAAATTAAAGATACTATATATCCAATAAAACCAATAAAACCTAAGAATCCAAATCCTGTAACTCCACTAGTAGATTCATAAGCAAGACCAGAAACTATAGAACCAGAAAGTCCAAAAGCAATAATTATTACAAAAATAACAACTAAGCAAATTGGTAAAATCATTTTCAAGATAGTATTCCCAACAACTCCCCATACTCTACCAAAGCTTGCAAATCCATTACTTAGAAAATCAGTATAACCTACTTCTTCACCTCTTTTTAATTTCATCATTGAAACAAGGAATCCAAAAGAAATAGGTGTAGAAATTACTAAAAGTGCAATTGGACCAATAATTGGAATTAATTTACATACAAAACTAATTACATATGTAATAATTACATAGCATAAAGTAAGTAATGCAGCTTTTCCCCATTTTCCTGTTAAACTTTCACGAGCAGTAGCTCTAATTTGTGATGATACCATAAAAAACATCCTCCTTTTATTAAATTCGACTTAAATATACATTATTTTATGTAATATGTCAATACGTAATATTTAAAAAAATATAGATGGATAAAATCCATCTATACATATATATTAATATAAAAACTAAATATACCTTTTACCGAATTTCTTCAATTTCATCATAATGGTTATTCAAAATATCCAAAAACACATCAGCAATTTTTGGATCAAACTGAGTTCCTTTACATCTTTCAATTTCAGCTTTAACAACATCAAGAGGTAAAGCATCACGATAAGTTCTTTTAGAAGTCATCGCATCAAAAGTATCAGCTACAGCAGCAATTCTTGCAAACAAAGGAATTTCCTCACCCTTTAACTTACTAGGATAACCAGTACCATCATATTTTTCATGATGATGTTTTACAATAGGTATCAAATCTTGAAAAATAGTTGCAGTTGAAAGAATATGTGCTCCAATAGTAGGATGATTTTTAATTTCTGAATACTCATCATCAGTTAACTTTTCAGTCTTCAACAAAATACTATCAGGAACACCGATCTTACCAACATCATGGAACAATCCACCAATGCGTAAAGTGCGTAAATCCTCTTCAGATAGCCCCATATACTTTCCAATTAAAACACTATATTCCGAAACACGATCAGAATGACCTCTTGTATAAGTATCTTTTGCTTCTACAGTATATCTTAAAGTTTGAATACTCTCCATATAAGAACGCTCTAGCTTTTCATAAGTATCTTTTAATTCAGTATTAATATCCTTAATCACATTCATTTGATTAATAGCCTTAATACCAGATTCAACAAGAAGAAGCAACTGGTCAAACTTATCACTCTTTTCACAATAACCTTGAATATCAAGCCTACGAATAGTTTCAAGAGGAGGAGCTAAATCCTTGTGGCCTGTTAGTAATAAAATATATAACTCTTTATTAAACTTCCTAATTTCCTCAACCACTTGGTCCCCATGAATAGGAGTCATAATATAGTCCAAAAGCATTAAATCAAAATGTTCATTTTTTACTCTTTCAATAGCCTCCAGTGGATTAGTAACGCCAGTAAAATCATATCCAGAGCGCCTTAAAAAAATAGAAAGAGAATCAATAATGCCAGATTCATCATCAACAACAATAATTTTATAACCATTTGACGATTGTTCAGAAATTCCTTTTCTCATAAATTCACCTCTTAATTTATTTATAGCAATATTATATTAATAAAATAAGAGAAAATCAAGATTAAATTCGAAAAATGACATAAAATGTAAAATATAGAAACCTTAAATGCTTGATATAACTAATATAGAGGTAATTAAAATTACCCCTACAGTTTAATTTCTTTAATAATATCCTCAACAACAAGCTTCTTCTGCTCGCCAGTTTCCATATTCTTTAGAGTTAATACTCCAGAATTCTTTTCTTCTTCGCCAATAATTACTACATAAGGAATTTTCCACTTATCAGCGTACTTCATCTTTTTCTTTATCTTACCAGCATCCAGATACACATCTGTGTTAATACCAGCACAGCGTAACTTATTTGCAACTTCCAAACACTCGGAAATTTCAGTATCCATAGGAATAACCAAAACCTCTGCAATAGAATTTTTTTCTACCTTTACCACATTCATTTCATTTAATTGATAAAACAATCTTGTAAGACCAATTGAAATTCCAACTCCAGGCAATTTCTTATCAGTATAAAATTCAGCAAGATTATCAAATCTACCGCCAGAACACACACTACCAAGTTTTCTATAATCATTTAAAAACGTCTCATAAACAGTGCCAGTATAGTAATCAAGCCCTCTTGCAATCTTTAAATCAATAGCAAAATAATCATCTAAAACACCCAAAGCCCTAATATATTTAACAACATCTGAAAGTTCTGATACACCAGTTTTAAATGTTTCACCATCAATTCCAAGATTATTTAAAGCCTTTAACTTCTCATCATTTGAACCTTCAATAGAAACAAACTCTACAATTTTATTTATCGCAATTTCATTAACACCTAAAGCAGAAATCTCATTTTTAACAGCATCCACACCAATTTTTTCAATTTTATCGATAACTCTTAAAATATCTGTAGACAAATCTGATATTTCAAGATGTTCAAACAAGCCATTTAAAATTTTACGATTATTAACACAAATAGTAAAATTATCAAAACCAAGCTCGCGAAAAGTTGTATAAATAATGCTAGGAATTTGAGCATCATTTATAATACTAAGTTCATTTTCACCAATAATATCAACATCACACTGATAAAACTCACGATATCTACCTTTTTGAGCCTTTTCTCCACGATAAACCTTACCAATCGCATATCTCTTAAAAGGAAAAGATAATTCATTATAATATAACGACACATACTTAGCCAAAGGAACAGTATGATCAAACCTCAAAGAAAGGTCTGTATCTCCTTTAGTAAAACGATAAATTTGCTTTTCAGTTTCCCCTCCCGCTTTAGCAAGAAGCACCTCTGAAAGCTCCATTACAGGTGTATCTAGTGGAAGAAAACCAAATTTTTCATACGATTTTCTTATTGTTTCCAACATTTGATTAAACTTCACTTGATCATTTGGAGAAAGCTCCATAAAACCAGGTAAAGTCTTTGGAGTTACTTTATTAATTGAACCACTCATAAACTTTGCTCCTCTCATTAAACATATATCTAATTTAACACAAATTTTCAGATAATACAATACATTTTGGGTTAAAAACTTTTAGCTAAAAAGTAAAATATTAAAGATGCAAAAAATAAAGCAGAAATCTTTTAAAGAAATCTGCTTAAAAAAATATTATAAAGGAAGAATAACATTAAATGTAGTTCCTTCTCCTACTTTCGAATCAAAAGTAATATTGCCATTAAAATGACCACGAATTGTAGAATATGACATAAACAAACCAAGTCCTGTACCATTTTTCCCTTTAGTAGTAATCATCTCTTTAAATAACTTATTTTTAACCTCATCCGTCATGCCACATCCGTAATCTTGTACAGAAATAACAATATTATTTTCGTCTTTACTAACAATCAAATCAATAGATTCATTAGTTTTACCATTATAAGCCTGAATTGCATTAGAAATCAAATTATTAATAACTTGAACAAGACTGTTTACATTACCATTTAAAGTAATCGAATCATTTACATTTAACTTAATATTCATATCAATTAAAGCATTCTTTAATTCGTGCTTCATTAAAATATTAACACGTTTAATCAATTCTTCAATAGTGAATGTATCCTGTTCCTCCTCAGATAAAGTAACAGCTTGTCCTTTAACTGCAGTAATAATATCAGACATATATGAAGTATGAGTTCTTATTTTATCAATCCATTCAGTCATATCGTGAGCAATTTCATGGTGATCTTGCTCAGTAACTTCAGCATCACCAATAGAAGAATCATATTCCTTAATTAAATCATTAAGCCCCTCTGTAGCACCAGCGATGGACATAATAGGAGTTTTTAAGTTATGAGCAATTCCACCAACTAATTGTCCAAGAGAAGATAAACGTTCTTTTTCAACAAGCATATCTTGGTTTTGTTTAATAATTTCCATATCTTCTATATGTTGAGTAATATCTTTAAACAAAATTAATGTACCTAAATAATTTCTTTTTGAAGAAATGTTACTTATTTCAATACTAAAATATTTATTTTCAATTTTTGATTCTCTGCTAAAATATAAAGTCTCAGAAGTTGCCTTAACCTTTTCTATTGCATCTTCCATATTAATTAAATCATCTTCAAATTTAATATCATTCTTAAATAGACTAATTATATTTGCGTTTCTTATTTTGTTTGAAGGTAATTTAAAAGTATCTGTAAAAGTTTTATTAAAATCAGTAATATTATTGTTTTCATTTATAACAACAAAACTATCAGACATCCTATCAACGATATTTTGCATTGCTATTGGTGTAATACTAATGAATTTAAATTTAAATATTGCAATAGCAAAAAATATTGCTAAAATAGAGAATGATATTGATGTCATATATGTAGTTATTTCAATAACTCCCATAGAGCCTAATGTATTTAAAGTTAAAGGTACTGATATTCCTAAAAGAATCAATAAAGATTGCCTTGAGAAAAAACCAGCATTTTTAATTGAATATTTTAATAAATAATAAATACTAAAACCATAAAGTAAATATGTTTGTATAGAAGGAATAATGTAAAAACTTCCAGGAACTAATTCATCCATAATTAAAGAATATTGCTTATAATATAAATGATGATATTCATTAGTAAATATTAAAATAACTGATATTACAGGTATAACTAATAAAAGTAAATGATAAGGTCTTATATTAATTTTTGTTTTAGCAAATATTCGACTTACTGCAAAAAGAGCAACAGGCGTAAAACATACACCGAAGCTTGCTAATTTTTCCCATAAAAATGGGTCAATGTTAGAATCCTTAAATATAAATTGTAACATTGAACATAAAGTCCAAATAAATAAGCAAATCAAAAGACAACTAAATGCAGTTTTTAATTGACTTTTTTTCTGTTTTCTTAAAAATAACATTAAAACAATTAGAGAAATTTCAGATATTATCATTAAAATTAACGGTAACATAATTTTAACCTCCTAAAAAAATTTTATATATTTAAAATATTTAATATATTTTTCTAGATATTTATTATCTATTTTTGACCAATTAAAATCAAGCCTATTTAAAAACATTCTAGAAAATTCAGATAAAAAGTCTATATTAGAATTAATTTCAAAATTGTTATCTAAATTTAATTCATTAATAATACCAGACAAAATATCTGTTTTATTATCATTTAATAAAGCATTTTTTATTATTTTATTAAATTCTGTATAATTAACAACTTTTAAATTTATATCATATTTTTTTAATATATCAATAAAATCTTTCATAGTTATATAAGTATCATTATAAAGATGAAATACACTAAAATCTGGTACATAATTTTGCATTATTGATATAATTGCAAATCCACATAAATCTACAGGTGTGAATTCTAATTTTGCACTTAACAAATAATCTGGAACAACACCTAATTTTATTAAAGATTGAATTCTACCAATAAAAGCATTTTCTTTAGGGTTAATTTGGAATTTACCATCAGAATATCTATTAGTAATATTTCCAAGTCTTAAAATTTGTGCATTTAACCCACTTGTAATATGTTCTAAAATTATTTTTTCCGCTTCAAATTTACTTCTTACATATACATTGTCTAAATTCTGACCAATATATAAATTATTTTCAGAAAAACCAATTATTTCATTATTAATATTTTCTCCGCTAACACTAACAGAAGAAATTTGTATTAATCGTTTATTATAAATTTCACAAAATTCAATTGCTTTTTTAGTTAATCCTATATTTATATCTTCGAAATTTTTAAAATTACCATAGTGTCTAACATTAGCACTAGAGTTAATAACAATAGAAACATTTTCAACAATATCATTATATAACTCAGTTTTTAAACCAAATTTTTCTTTAGTAATATCACCTTTAAAAATAATGATTCTGTTATCTATAAATTCATCTAATTCATTATCAAAATAGAAATGTAAAGCATCTAAAAATCTAGTTCTAGCAGATAACTTATTTTTATCTCTAACTATACAATAAATTTTACCACTATCATATTTAATAAAATTATATAAAATATGCATACCAACAAACCCATTTGAACCTAATAAAAGCACATTGTTATTTTTATTAGTTAAAATATTTCTACAATTTTTAATATTATTTTTCTCTAATATTTTATCAATTTCAGTATAATTATAAGATTCTGCCTGTTCAGAAATTGTTATAGTATTTGCACAAGACAACTCCTTTACAGTTGGATATTTGAAAATATCAGCATATTCTATATTAACATTATTAGATAACATTTCAACTTTAAATTTAATAGCAAGCAATGAGTCAGCACCTAATTCAAAAATGTCATCATTTATACCAACTTTTGTATTTAATAATTTTTCCCATGTATCACAGAATAATTTTTGTAATTCATTTTCTGGTGCAACATAACTTGATTTCTTAGAAGTTGTTATTTTATATTCTCGTAAATTTTTTACATCTATTTTTCCATTTAAAGTTAAAGGGAAAGCATCTAATACTACAACGTGAGAAGGTATCATATAATAAGGCAAATTCTTTTTTAAATAATTATTAACATATTTTAAATCTACATTTGCATTTGCGGTTATAAAAGAACATATGCAGTCAATATTATTTACTTTTCTTATCATAGTATAAGCATTTGTAATATTTGTTATATTCCTTAAAGTAGAGTTAATCTCATTTAATTCAATTCGATGTCCCTTAAATTTAATTTGCGAGTCGTTTCTACCAATAAAAGATAGAGTACCATTTTCTGTCCAAAACGCTAAATCTCCAGTTTTATATATAGTAGTAGGACTAAATTTAGAATTATTTATAAAAGATTTTTTTGTTAACTCAATATTATTTAAATAACCTTTACTAACATTATCACCACTAATACATAATTCACCTATTACTCCTATTGGTACAAGGTTAGTATCTTTATTTAATATAAATATTTTACTGTTAGATATTGGATAACCTATTGGTACATTTTCATTAAGTTTATTTGAAAATGTATATTTATAAAAAGTAGTACAAATTGTTGCTTCAGTAGGTCCATAACCATTTATTATTTCCATATCTTTATTAATTTCTAAAAATGCATTCAAAGTACTATTTTTAATTGCTTCCACACCAACAAGTAATTTATTAATATAAACTTTTATATTATTAGAAACAATATAAGAAGAAACATCATTAAGTACACTAGGTGGAATATATAAAAATGTTACTTTATATTTGTTTAACATATCACATAATAGTGAAATACTTGTTAATGTATCCTCCGGATATAAAGTTAAAGTACAACCAAAAGTAAGTGGAGTAAAAATTTCGCAAACACTTACGTCAAATGAAATATTAGTAAGAGATAAGCAATTATCTTTACTTCCAAATTTATTATTAAAACAATTATTAAAACTAAATAAAAAGTTTACTAAATTATTATGAGTAACCATAACACCCTTTGGATTACCCGTTGAACCAGATGTATATATAATATAAGCTAAGTCACTAGGTGCAATATTAGTGCTTAAATTATTATAATCACAATCTAAATAATTTAAGGTATTAATATTAAGTGTTTTAGTAAATTCTAATTCATAATTAGTATCTGTTATAAATATACTTGATTTACTATCTTGAACAATATAATTAATTCTATTAATAGGGTAAGTAGGGTTTATTGGTAAATAAGCACATCCACATTTTAGAACACCTAAAATAGTAATTATAAATGAAATATTTTTATTCATACATACACTTATAACATCATTATTTTTAACCCCATTATTTACTAAATAATGAGCTAGCTTATTAGCCTTTTCATTTAATTCTTTATAAGTTAATTTTTGATCTTCAAAAATAACAGCAACACCATCAGGATTTTTTATAACTTGTTCTTCGAACAAATCAACAATAGTTTTATCTTTTGGATAATCTGCTTTAGTATTGTTAAAATCATATAATATTTGATTTTTTTCTTCTTCACCAAGCATATCAATACTAGCTATTTGTATATCATTATCATTTATAACAGCTTGTAAAATGTTTAAGTAATGTTTAGATAGTCTAGTTATAAAATCTTTATTAAATAGCTTAGTACAATATTCAAAACGAAGATTTAAAACATCATTTTCTGGTATAACCTCGAGTGATAAATCAAATTTTGCAATATTACCTTTAGGTACATAAATTTCAGCATTAATGCCATCAAAATTTGCACTAGCATTACCATTGTTTTGATAAATAAACATAGTATCAAAAAGTGGATTTCTACTAGTATCTCTCTTTATATCTAGTGCTTTAACTAATTCATCAAAAGGATATGTTTGATGTTCAAATGCTTTTAAACAATTATCTTTTATAATACTTGCAAAATCTTTAAAAGATAATGAAGCATCTAATTTATTCTTTAGAACAAGTGAATTTACAAACATACCGATTATGTTAGAAACTTGAGTATTATCTCTACCAACAATAGGAGAGCCAACAATAATATCTTCTTGACCAGTATATTTATATAAAAGAATATAGTATGCACTTAATAATAGCATATATGGTGTAATAACAAGCTCTTTTGATAATTGATTTAATTTTAAAGTTAAGTTATTATCAATTGATGCAAAAACATTATCTCCTTCAAAGCTTTGAACAGTAGGTCTAGCATAACTAGTAGGCATGTTTAATAAAGGTATTTCGTCACTAAAAAGCTCAACCCAAAATTCTTTATCGTTATTAAATTCATCAGAGTTTAATTTATTATTCTCCCAAACAGCAAAATCTTTATAACTAATATCAAGTTCAGGTAAATCATTAGAATTATTATATAATTTACAAAGCTCATCCATTAAAATTGAAAGAGAAGTACCGTCGCTTATAATATGGTGCATATTAAGTAATAAGAAAGATTTATTATCACTTAAATTAATTAATTTTGCATCAAATAAAGGTGCTTTATTTAAATTAAAAGGTTTAACAAAATCATTAAATAATTTATCAATATCATTAGAATTAGAATTTTCAACTTCTAATTTAAAATCAAAGTTATCTAATATTTTTTGAACAATATCACCATCAATTACATCAAAATATGTATGTAAAGATTCATGTCTATTAATTATAGTATTAAAACAGTTTTCAAGTTTAGAAACATTAGGTTCTTTATCTAAGATAATGCCACCAGCAATATTGTATAGCAAAGAATCTGTATCTAAACTAGAAGCATAATACATTCTTCTTTGTGCAGAAGAAACAGGATAATAATCCATTTTATTAGTAACAGGTATTAAATCAATAGGCTTATTTGATTTACTATTTATGTAATCAGATAAATCCATAATTATAGGATAACTAAAAATATCTTTTATAGAAATTTGCACATTAAGTTTATGATATATTATGGAACATAACTGAATAGCAACTAATGAATCGCCTCCTAAATCATAAAATGAATCATTTATACTAATATTTTTTATTTTCAAAAGGTCAACAAGAGAGGAAATTAATATATTATCAATTTCATTTCTTGGTTTTGTTATTTCTTTATTAGATTTAATTTTATCAAAGTCAATGTCAGGTAAAGCTTTCTTGTCAATTTTTCCATTTGGAGTATAAGGTAATTTATCTAGTTTTACAAAAAATTGAGGTACCATATAGTTTGGTAATTTACTCTTTAAAACGCTTCTTAAATTATTTTCATTAATAATTTCATCGCTAGTATAGTAAGCACATAAAAACTCATGGTTATCATTAGATATCTTTTTTACCACTATACAATTAGAAATAGAAAAGTGTTCTATCAATACATTTTCTATCTCTGAAAGTTCAATTCGTAATCCGCGTAATTTTACTTGATGATCAACTCTACCTAAACAAATTATTTCACCGTTTTCTTTATATAATCCAATATCTCCAGTTTTATACATAATAGTATTAGGTATAAAAGGATTATAAACAAAGTTTTCATTAGTCAAGACAGGGTTATTCATATAACCACGTCCAACTCCATCACCAGATATATATATTTCACCAGAAACACCAATAGGACATGGTTTTAGATTATTGTCTAATATATAAATTTGTGTATTTGCTAAAGGTTTACCTATAGTAATTTCATTTTGCTTGGTTACATCTGTCAAAGTAGAAAATACAGTAGTTTCACTTGGACCATAACCATTAAATACTTTTCCATGAGTTAACTCTAATAAATTATTTTTTAAATTAATAGGCAAAGGTTCTCCTGCTAAAATTATATATTTTAAATTTGATAAATTAGGAATATCGTCAATATGTTGATAAAACAACTGCATTCTAGAAGGAGTTGTTTGGATAGCTTGTATATTTTCTTTTTGTATTAAAGCATTTAAACTGTGAGGTATAGTTTGTTCATTACTATTAGCAATTACTAATTTTAAACCTCTTTGAAGAGATATAAGAGTTTCAAAAATAAAAATATCAAAACTAATAGTAGTAACAGAAACTATAGCAATATTTTCTCTATTTTTTAAATATGGTATTATATTATTACAGTAATATGTCAAATTTGTTAGAGCTTTATGTGTTAACATAACTCCTTTAGGCTTGCCTGTAGAACCAGATGTATATATAATATAAGATAAATCATTTGGCATAGAGATATTAGTTAAATTATCTTTATGCAAATTGTAAATAGTATTGTTATTCAAACAAATATCTATTTTTTCACAATCAATATTGATTTTCTTAAATAAATCTTTACTTGTTAAAAGTATAGAACAATTACTATTATCTAATAAATATTCAATTCTATCAGTAGGATAATCTGGATCAATAGGGATATATGCACCACCAGATTTTAAAACTGCTAAAATACCAATAATCATTTCTAAAGAACGATTAAGCATAATACCAACAATACTATTATTCTTAACTTGTTTATTTCTTAAATAAAAAGCTAAACTATTTGCTTTTTCATTTAATTCTTTATAAGTTAAACTTTGATTTTCAAAAACAAGTGCAATATTATTAGGAGTAAGTTTTACTTGTTCTTCAAACAAATCAACGATAGTTTTATCTTTTGGATAATCTGCTTTAGTATTGTTAAAATCATATAATATTTGATTTTTTTCTTCTTCACCAAGCATATCAATACTAGCTATTTGTATATCATTATCATTTATAACAGCTTGTAAAATGTTTAAGTAATGTTTAGATAGTCTAGTTATAAAATCTTTATTAAATAGCTTAGTACAATATTCAAAACGAAGATTTAAAACATCATTTTCTGGTATAACCTCGAGTGATAAATCAAATTTTGCAATATTACCTTTAGGTACATAAATTTCAGCATTAATGCCATCAAAATTTGCACTAGCATTACCATTGTTTTGATAAATAAACATAGTATCAAAAAGTGGATTTCTACTAGTATCTCTCTTTATATCTAGTGCTTTAACTAATTCATCAAAAGGATATGTTTGATGTTCAAATGCTTTTAAACAATTATCTTTTATAATACTTGCAAAATCTTTAAAAGATAATGAAGCATCTAATTTATTCTTTAGAACAAGTGAATTTACAAACATACCGATTATGTTAGAAACTTGAGTATTATCTCTACCAACAATAGGAGAGCCAACAATAATATCTTCTTGACCAGTATATTTATATAAAAGAATATAGTATGCACTTAATAATAGCATATATGGTGTAATAACAAGCTCTTTTGATAATTGATTTAATTTTAAAGTTAAGTTATTATCAATTGATGCAAAAACATTATCTCCTTCAAAGCTTTGAACAGTAGGTCTAGCATAACTAGTAGGCATGTTTAATAAAGGTATTTCGTCACTAAAAAGCTCAACCCAAAATTCTTTATCGTTATTAAATTCATCAGAGTTTAATTTATTATTCTCCCAAACAGCAAAATCTTTATAACTAATATCAAGTTCAGGTAAATCATTAGAATTATTATATAATTTACAAAGCTCATCCATTAAAATTGAAAGAGAAGTACCGTCGCTTATAATATGGTGCATATTAAGTAATAAGAAAGATTTATTATCACTTAAATTAATTAATTTTGCATCAAATAAAGGTGCTTTATTTAAATTAAAAGGTTTAACAAAATCATTAAATAATTTATCAATATCATTAGAATTAGAATTTTCAACTTCTAATTTAAAATCAAAGTTATCTAATATTTTTTGAACAATATCACCATCAATTACATCAAAATATGTATGTAAAGATTCATGTCTATTAATTATAGTATTAAAACAGTTTTCAAGTTTAGAAACATTAGGTTCTTTATCTAAGATAATGCCACCAGCAATATTGTATAGCAAAGAATCTGTATCTAAACTAGAAGCATAATACATTCTTCTTTGTGCAGAAGAAACAGGATAATATTCTTTTTCTTCTACTTTTGGTATAATAATTTTATTTGCATTTGATAAAGAGCTTATTAATTTTGATAATTTCTTTATAGTAGCATTTTCAAAAATATCTTTAATAAGTATATTAACATTAAAAATATCAAAAATTTCTGTAACTAATTTTATAGCAGTTAAAGAATCTAGACCTAAATCAAATAAATTATCTTGAATATTTATGTGTTCAATATTTAAAAGCTTACAAATAGTATTTATTAATAAAAGCTGAGTCTCATTATAATTAGTTTCGTTATTATTAACTGATGCAGATATGATTATTTCAGGTAATTTACTTTTATCAATTTTTCCATTTAAAGTTAAAGGAAATGAGTCTAGTGCTATAATATGAGAAGGTATCATGTAGTAAGGTAAATTATTATATAAATCCTCATAAATATTATCAATATTAATAGTTTCATTTGTAGTTACATAAGAGCAAATACTATCAATATTATTTACTTTTCTTATCATAGTATACGAGTTAGTAATGGCATTAATATTTGTTAAAGCAGTATTAATCTCATTTAACTCAATTCTGTGTCCTTTAAATTTAATTTGTGAATCATTTCTACCAATAAAAGATAAAGTACCAGTTTCTGTCCAAAATGCTAAATCTCCAGTCTTATATATAGTGGTAGGACTAAATTCAGAATTATTTATAAAAGATTTTTTTGTTAACTCAATATTATTTAAATAACCTTTACTAACATTATCACCACTAATGCATAATTCACCTATTACCCCTATCGGTAAAAGGTTTTCATTTTTATTTAGTATAAATATTTTGCTGTTAGATATCGGATAACCTATTGGTACATTTTCATTTAAGTTATCTGAAAACTGGTATTTATAAAAGGTAGTACAAATTGTTGCTTCAGTAGGTCCATAACCATTTATTATTTCCATATCTTTATTAATTTCTAAAAATGTATTCAAAGTACTATTTTTAATTTTTTCTACACCAACAAGTAATTTGTTAATAAAAACTTTTATTTTTTTAGAAATAATAAACTTACTAACATCATTAAGTACACTAGGTGGAATATATAAAAATGTTACTTTATATTTACTTAACATATCACATAGAAGAGGAACACTTGTTAAGGTATCCTCTGGATATAAAGTTAAAGTACAACCAAAAGTAAGCGGAGTAAAAATTTCGCAAACACTTACGTCAAATGAAATATTAGTAAGAGATAAGCAATTATCTTTACTTCCAAATTTATTATTAAAACAATTATTAAAACTAAATAAAAAGTTTACTAAATTATTATGAGTAACCATAACACCCTTTGGATTACCCGTTGAACCAGATGTATATATAATATAAGCTAAGTCACTAGGTGCAATATTAGTGCTTAAATTATTATAATCACAATCTAAATAATTTAAGGTATTAATATTAAGTGTTTTAGTAAATTCTAATTCATAATTAGTATCTGTTATAAATATACTTGATTTACTATCTTGAACAATAAAATTAATTCTATTAATAGGGTAAGTAGGGTTTATTGGTAAATAAGCACAACCACATTTTAGAACACCTAAAATAGTAATGATAAATGAAATATTTTTATTCATACATACACTTATAACATCATTGTTTTTAACTTCATTATCTATCAAATAATGAGCTAGCTTATTAGCCTTTTCATTTAATTCTTTGTAAGTTAATTTTTGATCTTCAAAAATAACAGCAACACCATCTGGATTTTTAGAAACTTGTTCCTCGAATAATTGTATAACTGTTTTATCTTTTGGATATTCAGCATCTGTATTATTAAAATCATATAAAATATCATGTTTTTCTTTACTAGTAACAATTTCAATATCATGTATGCCAATTTGTTCATTACAAACAACTTGACTAATCATATGCAAAATGCGCATATGAACATTATTAATATCTTCCTCATCGTACTTATCAACGCGATAATCATAAGAAATATTAACACTACCAGTATCATTTAAGTCGTAAATGTGAATTTCAACATCATCTACGGTATTGCCATTAAATCCCCATCTACTATTACAAGCAATATAATCTCTATCAACTGCTTTAGTTATTTGATAAGATAAAACCATATTATATAAACTAGGTAAGCTAGGGTCAGAACGTCTTAAATCTTCTATAATATATTGATTAGAATACTTTTGATGACGAAGCATACCAAGTGAATTTTTTGAGATTGTACTTGCAAATTCATTAAAGGTCAAATTTTTTGTCGTATCAAATCTAAGAGGAACAACATTAATAAACATACCCGTTGTATTTTTTTCTTTAAAATTAGTTCTACCTAAAATAGGAGTTCCAATAACAAAATCATCCAATCCTGTTACTCCGCTAGTATATATAGCAAAAATAGCCATAAAGAAATTATATACAGATACGTTAATTTTCTTACAAAAATCATTAATTTTATCCATTTCATCTTTTCCAATTGTATAATTAATACGATTGGCCTTACAAGAAAATTGATTTTCTTGTTTCCTACTAGGAAATGATGCAACACTTGGAACTGTTTCAAAAACAGAATTCCAATATTCTTTATCTTTATTAAATTTATCACTATTTCTATAATTTTTCTCATCTAAAATATAATCTGCATAAGAAGAAATATAAGAAAAATCAGGTTCTTCATTTTTTACTAAACAAGTATAAACACGAGCAATTTCTGTGATAGTTAGGCCAATAGACCAAGAATCAGAAATAATATGGTGAAGATTAATTATATATCCACCAGAGCCATTAGGAAAACGAAACAATTTAAACAAAAATAAACTTTTAAAAATATCAAAAGGTTTGTGCATAACATCATATTCAAGTTTTGAAACATCATCTTGAGACAAAACATCTATTAATTCAATAGAATATGGAATATAATCTGAAAAATATTGCTTAATTTCAGCTCCATCTAAAACTAGCTTTATTTGAAAGCTAGGATTATGTTTAGTTACAAGATTAATAGCTTTTTCCAACAAATCAAAGTCAAGCTTTTCCTCAAAAAAAATACTTCCTCCAATATTATTTATATTAGATCCTGCATAATATTGTTCTGTTAATAAAATAGAGTTTTGTGGTGTTGTTAAATTGTAAATATTCTCTTTCATAATAGCCCCCTTATTCTACATCCCATAAGAAGTCCAAGCTCCTTATATTCTAGCAAATTATATAATAAAACATAAAAAAAGAACCATTTTTTTGAAAAATGTAACGTAAAAAATATACGTTTGTAACATAAATGTAATAAAGGCTTAGAAAAAGAGAAAAAACCAGAAAATTCGACAAAATTCATCATTTTAAAATAATAAAAAAGAAATACATATTAAATAGATTAAAAGTATAAAAAATGGAAAAAATAAAAAAGAACAAAATGATACAGAGAAGGATGGGATTTTAATGAAAAAAGTAAGAAGGAATTCAAAAGTTAAAGACAATACTAGAATAGTAGTAATAACTATGTCAATTCTATTTTTTATTACTGTAGCAGGATTTTATTTATTCAATTTATACATAAATATCGATATTAGCAAAGAATATGTAACACCAAACTATGTAGCAACTAAAACCTCACAAGAAACGGTTGCAGAAATAAAAGAAGCGGATAAAACAATTACACAAGTAATAGAAGAAGTATCAAAAACTGTTGTTGGAATATCAAAATTAAAAGAAAAAGGAAATTCAATATTTTTGCAAGATGGAACTACCAAATTAGGTTTAGGCACAGGCATAATTGTATCTGAACAAGGATATATAATAACAAACGAACATGTATCTGGTGGAAAATACAGCAATTGTTATGTTACATTAGAAAATGGAAAAGAATATCAAGCAAATGTAGTATGGGCAGATTCAGATTTAGATTTATCCATAATAAAAATAAATGTAAAAGGATTACCATATGCAACTTTAGGTAATTCTGACACTATTAAAGCAGGAGAAAGTGTATATGCTATTGGGAACCCTATAGGTTTTGAATTTCAAAGAACAGTTACAGCAGGAATAATTAGTGCAGTTAATAGAACAATAAAAATAGAAGAGGAAGAAAAAAGTTCATATATGGAGGATTTAATACAAACAGATGCCACTATTAATCCGGGAAATAGTGGAGGACCATTAATTAATCCTGATGGAGAAGTTATAGGCATAAACTCTGTAAAAATAGAATCAGCAGAAGCAATCGGATTTGCAATTCCAATTAATATAATAAAACCAATTATACAAAGTTATCAAACAAGCGGAGATTTTCAAGAAGCAAGTATTGGCATATTCTCCTATGATAAAAACGTTATACCTTATTTAGATTCTAACCTTAAATTTGAAAATGGAATTTATGTAGTAGAAGTAATAAAAAATAGTCCAGCAGAAACAGCAGGAATACAAAAAGGCGATATAATCACCAGAATAGACGGAGTAACATTAAATAAAATGAGTGAACTTAGACATTATATATATACAAAAAAGCCAGGAGATGAAGTAAATTTAAGTATTCAAAGAAGAGGAATTACTACACGGATTAAAAATAACTCTAGGAAGAAGGTAATGCTAAAACGAGAGCAATAAAGCTCTCGTCAACCTAATATTATAAATTATATAAATTTCCATCAATACAAAGTCTTGCACGGCCCGCAGTTTTTTCATCAGAATGTAAAGCATTTTCTAAAAATTCTGGATGAGCAACTAAAAAAGCTCTCATACTTCCATCAGGGTCTTTAATAAATTCACGAACCATATCAAGTTGCTCTGCATCAATTAAACCTTTATTAAAAGCAGTTTCAAATAAAGAAATTTCTACGCTTGTTAAAGAATAAGAAGTAATTCCTAAATCAGTTAAACGATCAGCTCCACCTTGAAGTCTATCTACAACACAAAGGCTCCAAACTAATTCTCCGCCTAAATTTTGAATAGCAGGAATCCATGCACGAATATAGCTAGAAGCAACTGTTATTAAATCTGTAATATGTAAAACCTTCTTTCCAGTAATAGGAGTTGCAACTGTTGTATTTTCAAAATTAGAATCACTTAACACTGTGTCTAAATCTTTAAAAACTGTAATATGTGGTTTATTTAAAATATGAGCAATTATATAAGAAAAAAACCAATCTCTTCTTTCGCCACCAGATATATAATCAATGTCATCTACTGTAATATGATTTTTTATAAAAGAAACCATTTCATTTATAACATTATTATATATAGAATTATTTTCATATTGCTCTTTTACCATAGCAAAAAGTTTCTTAGGCATACCAAGTTTATCATGTTTATTTTCATCAATAAAACTTAACAAAGTAGCAGCATCAGCTTCACTACCATATACAAAATGAGTATTAATAAAATAAGGTCCAATTTTTCCGTGAAGTATACCAAAAAGGCTTATCACCTTTGCATACTTTTATAGCATTTGTTTCAAATAAATAAGATTGTAAATCACTCATTAAAAAACCTCCATTCTAACAACGAATTGTTAGTAAAATAGATAAACAAATTTTTATCTTAAATATAATAAAATAAAAATCGAATAATGTCAATCAAATTCAAGGAATTTTCATAAAACCTTAAAAAGTTATACACATATGTGCATAACTTTTGTGGAAAACGTGTGAATTATCTTATTAATCGATACTAACTATTATATAAATAATGATTAAAAAAGTAAGATTGAAAACGTTGCATTTTATATGCTATAATTATCTCGATTAGCCGTAAGTTGTCGCTGAGTATAAGTATGATACAAATAAATAATTTAGGAGAAATAAATGAAAAAAATATTGGTGGTAGAAGATGATAATACAATTCATAAAATTATTGAAGACATTCTAAAAAAAGAACACTACATTGTAATAAGTGCTTATTCTGGTACAGAAGCTATTTCCATAATAGAAAATGACAATATAGATTTAATACTTTTAGACTTAATGCTACCTGGAATAAATGGAGAAGATATAGTAAAGAAAGTAAATAAGACTATCCCTATAATAGTCATTAGTGCTAAAACATCTTCTGTGGATAAAGCTAAAGTATTATTAGATGGTGCGAATGATTATATTACAAAGCCTTTTGATAAGATTGAACTTTTGGCAAGAATACAAGTACAATTAAGAATAAGTAGTAACCAAAATAAAAATTTAAAATATAAGGACATAGAATTATTGGAAGATAATAAGACTATGAAAATTCAAACTAATAAAATCACATTAACTAGAACAGAATATACAATAATGAGAGAACTATTATTAAATCCTAGTAAAGTAGTTACAAAAACAAGATTATTAGATTTAATGAGTATAGATTCAGAAAACTGTGATGAAAGTTCTTTAAAGGTTCATATAAGCAATATAAGAAAGAAAATAAGAAAAATTACACAAGAAGAATATCTTGAAGCTGTTTGGGGGATAGGATTTAAAATCAAAGAATAAAAAACTTTACTAAAACTTTACTTTTTCTTAACCGTTTTCTTTACTATTTCTTGTTACAATGAAATAGAAAGGAGAATAATTTTATGGAATATGTATTAGAAACAAATAATCTTGAAAAAAGATATGGAAGATTTAAAGCAATAAGCAACTTGAATATGCACATTGAAAAAGGTTCAATATATGGACTTGTAGGAAAAAATGGAGCAGGAAAAACAACTTTAATTAGGGTAATTTGTGATTTGCAAAAGCCTACTATTCGGAACATACTCAATTTATGGAATTTCAAATAAAAATAAGGAGATTGGAAGAAGTAGAGGGAGAATGGGAGCAATTATAGAAAACCCTTCAATTTGTCTTAATATGACAGCAGAGGAAAATTTAAAAGAACAATATAAAATTGTAGGTATTCCAGATGAAGAAAGTTTATATGAAATATTAAAAATTGTTAAACTTGAGAACACAAAAAATAAAAAAGCAAAATACTTTTCTTTAGGAATGAAACAGCGTTTAGGAATTGCAATTGCATTAGTAGGAAAACCAGACTTTATTCTTTTAGATGAACCAATAAATGGGTTAGATCCAGAAGGCATTATCGAAATAAGAGAGTTGATTTTAAAGTTAAATAAAGAAAATGGAATAACATTTTTAATATCTAGTCATTATTTAGATGAATTATCTAAAATTGCAACTTGTTATGGATTTATGGATAAAGGCAGAATTGTAAAGGAAATTAGTAAAAAAGAATTAGAGCAGAATTTAAAAAGTAGAATACAATTAAAAGTAGATAATATAAAAGAATGTATTAAATATTTAGAAGAAACACATACACATTATAAAATTATTTCAGATGAAATAATTGATATATATGAAAAAATTAATGTTACAGAAATTGTATCTGCACTTTCAAAAAGAAATTGTATAGTGAATAACTTTCAAGAAAAAGGAGAAACATTAGAAAGTTATTATCTAAATTTGATAGGAGGTGTAGATAATGATTAAATTATTAAGGGCAGGTTTTTTTAGATTAAAAAAAGAAATTATGTTTTGGTTGTTTATATTTGTAACAATTGCCGTTGCAGGATTTAGGATATTAATAACATCATACGATATACCATTAGATAAGGTCTTATATGATTATATTATATATATTGGGCTTTTCATTGCAATGTTTGTAAGCATATTTGTTGGAAAAGAACATTCAGAGGGAATTATTAGAAATAAAATAATAGTAGGACATAGTAGAATTGCAATATATTTATCAAAATTGATAATTAGTATAGTAGTATCAGTATTATGCGAATTTATTTATATTACATTTATGTTTTTAATTGGAAGTCAGATATATGAACCACTACAAATGCCAATATCACAATTATTTATGATTATATTAAATGCAGTATTAATTATTATTACATATTGTTCTATTTTTAACTTAATATCAATGATATGTTCAGAAATAACAATATCTATAGTTATAAGTGTAGTTATATTTGTTATTATATTTGTTACAGTAATGATTATAGGAGAAACTGCAAATCAACCTAAGTATATAACAAGCTCAATTTATGAAAATGGAGTTAGAACTATTATAAGTCAAGAGGAAAATCCTGATTATCCAGGAGATGATATAGTAAAATTTGCAAAAACTATATATTTATTACTACCACAAGGTCAAGCAATGGAACTAATAAGCTCAGAATTTGTAGAAACAATGGAAATAAGAGAAATTTCTCATAGTAAAGAAGAAGTATTAGAAGAATTGTCGAAAAAAATACAGAATTTATATCAAATGCCAATATATTCTCTTATAGTAATTAGTGTTGTTAATATTGGGGGGTTATATTTGTTCTCGAAAAAAGAATTAAAGTAGGAGAAAAAAGTGAATATTAGTTTATTAATAATTACAATATTATTATTTTGTATTTGTATAGGAAGTGTAATAAAAATATATTTTATGAAAAAATCAATCAAAGAAATTGAAAGTACATATAAATATATATTAAATTCTGATACTAATAATGTTATTACAATAACTTCAAATGATAAAGATATAAAAAAATTAACAAATAGTCTAAATAAAGAATTTAAAGAACTACGAAATCAAAAATTACAATATGAAAATGGAAATCAAGAGTTAAAAAGATTAATGACTGACATTTCACACGATTTAAGAACACCACTTACAGCAATCAATTGTTATGTCGAAACACTTGGGGAAGAAAGCCAAAATGAGAAGCAAAAAGAATGTGTAGAAATTATAAAAAATAAGACAAAAGAATTGACATCTCTTACAGAGCAGTTAAGAGATTTATCAATAGGAATAGACACAGAGAGAAAAATAAATAAAGAAAACTGTTGCATAAATAATATTTTAGAAGAAACAATAGCAAGTTATTACAATTCATTTAAAATAAAAAATATAGTTCCAAATATTAATATATGTGAAAAAAAGATATATAGAAATATAGATAAAGATATGGTAATTAGAATCTTTGAAAATTTAATATCAAATATTATTAAATATAGTGATAGTAATTGCAATATTGCATTAAGTGAAGATGGAAAAATATCTTTTTCAAACAAAGCCAGTAAATTAGATGTAACAACTGTAAAAAGAATTTTTGACAGGTATTATACTTTGGAAAATATGAAAAAATATTCTGGATTAGGACTTTCAATAGCAAAACAATTGGTTGAATTAAATGGAGGAATGATTACAGCTAAATATCTAAAAAATGAATTATATATTGAATTACTGTTTTGACATAAATTATATTATTAAAGTGGCAAAGTGTATTTGTCGCTTAGATTAAATTACAGTTTATATAAATAATAAGCATACCAATATTGATATGCTTATTATTTATTTTATAATTGCATCATCTTGAGTAAATCCTTCAAGTGAATTTTCTTTTACTTGAATGCAAATATAAGAAATAGAATTATCTTATCAGCCTATACCAATAATCATACAAATAAGTAGTCATATTCCATAAAGAAATTTTCTTTACATCCTCACTTGCAAGAATATTTGAACTACCAACAATTTCTCCGTTAATTGAATATGTTACTTCACCCAATTTTTGCCCTTTATAAACAGGGGCAGAAATAGAATCATCCAAAGAAATATTTTGTACTAAATTCTTATCTTCTCCTTTTTTTACAAGAGCACCACAAGAATTTTCTAAAACCGCATCAACATAACTAGAAACACCCTTATTAACAACAAGAGACTGAACCACATCGCCAGTTTTACCAAATTCTTTATACGAATAATTAGTAAAACCATAATCCAATAACTTAGTTGCCTCAGAAAAACGAACCTTTGTAGTAGGAGCCTTCATAATAACAGCAATTAAAGATAAACCATCACGAGTAGCACTACTAGATAAATTATATAAAGCAACAGAAGTAGAACCTGTTTTCAAACCAGTAGCACCTCTATAATTACGAATCAATTTATTAGTATTAACCAATTCAGACTTACCATCACGCAAACTATCCATCCAAATTGTTGTATACTCAGTAATTTTTGGATGTTTTGTTAAAAGTTCACGAGACATAAGAGCAATATCATAAGCAGAAGTTATATGACCATCTTCATCAATACCATGGCAATTTTTAAAAGTAGTATCATTCATACCAAGAGACCTTGCCTTTTCATTCATTTGTGCAACAAAAGCCTCTTCTGAACCTGCTAAATATTCTGCCATAGCAACAGTACAATCATTAGCACTAACAACACAAATAGCCTTAAGCATTTCATGAACAGTAAGAGTTTCTTTAACATCTAGCCAAATTTGAGATCCACCCATAGAACTAGCATTTTCGCTACAAGGAATAGGAGTATCAAAAGAAATTCTACCACTGTCAAGAGCTTCCATAATTAACAAAATAGTCATAACCTTAGTAACACTTGCAGGACGCAATTGTTCATGCATATTATGGTCATACAAAACCTTACCGCTATTTTGCTCAATTAAAACCGCACCACCACATTCTAAATTTAAAGAATTAGAACTACTAGAATCATCAGTAACAGTAGAACTTACCTGCAAAGAACGTTCATCACTAGACCATATAAAATCAGAAGAAGTCGCAATACTTACGCAAGGTGTAATAAAAGACAGAGCAAGTGTTAAAGCAATTATTTTTTTAACAAATTTATTTTGCATACATAAACCTCCAAGTTAAATCTTACTAAACAATATGCAATTAAAATAAAATATAGAATAAAAAAATAATGAAATTTTTGGTAAAAATAACACATTGAAATTAATAATTTTTCAGCTAAAGAACTAAATAATTCCCTAAATACAATATAAATGAAATAAGTAAAAAATTTGCTAATAATTTGTTATTCTTATTGTATGATGAATGGAGAAAATAGAGTATAATATTATATACAAAAGTTATTGTAAATTAGTTTAATTACATATTAAAAAAAGTTGAAAGACTTATTTTAAAAAATTGACAATAGAATATAAATATAGTATAATGAATATACTATAAGAGTAATCGAAAGATTACTAATCGGAAAAACCCCTGCCGAAAGTGGGGAGATTTACATTAGGAAAACCCTTGCCTCAAGTAGGGAGATTTAAAATACAAACAGGGTATAGAAATATATCCTGTTTTGTTTATAAAGGAGTAAAAATGGAAAAAAATGAAACACTAAAATTTTATACAATAAATGAAGAATACATAGAAAAATTTACATTAGATGATATATATATGAAGGATAGTAGGACAAATGAATTTGCAGCGAAAGATGGAAGAATTACAGATACTTTAATTATTAGATATGTGAATGAAGATGATAAGAAAATAATTTGTAAAAGACGAAAATATAATGAAAGAGGATTTGAAACAAGTACAGAAAAATCTGTAAATAAAATTGCAGATATAAAAGAAGCAGAGAAACTATTAAATATGATGGGATATATAAGATTTTTAAATATGATTGATACGAACTATATGTATGAAAATGATGAATATGTAGCATATATTCAAGATGTAAAAGACTTAGGAAAGTTTTTAGAATTAGAAGTAAAAGAAAATAAAAATGCAGAGCAGAGTATAGAAAAATTAATAAGTTTTGTTAAAAGTTTGAATTTAAACATAGGAACAAAGTTTGGCATAAGAAAGGCAGATTTATTATTGAAAAAGTCTATTTTATAAAAGTAATATTAAAGTTTGGAAATACAATAAAAAAGAAATTACATTAGAAGAAATGTCCCAAGAGTTATAACTAAATGAATTTCAAAAGTAAATTTATTATAATTAAAAAAATAATAAAGAAATGGAGTTTTGCTTATTTGTAAAAAAGTTCATATATTGATAATCGTTTTCTTTTGTGATATTATCTATTTACAAAATCAAACAAAATATTGAAAATAAAAAATGGAGAAATGTTATGAAAAATAGTTTACTAAAAGTTGCAACAAACGAAAATAATGACAAGTGGATAAATGCTTTAACAAGGAAAAAAGCGATATATCCTAGAAATAATGATATTCGCACAGAATTTGAAAGAGATTATACAAGAATTATACATAGTATGGCATATAGAAGAATGAGACATAAAACACAAGTATATTTTTCTCCTCAAAATGACCATATTTGTACAAGAATAGAACATGTTGTTCATGTAGAATCAATAAGTTATACAATAGCAAAATATTTAGGATTAAACACTGAATTAACAAAAGCAATTGCAACTGCACACGATATAGGGCATAGCCCATTTGGTCATCAGGGAGAAAATATATTATCACAAATTACCAAAAGAGATATAGGAGAAAGCTTTTGGCATGAAAAAAACGGACTAGATATGGTGGATAAGATAGAATTATTAGAAGATCCAAATGGAAATAAACAAAACTTAAATTTAACTTATGCTGTAAGAGATGGAATTATATCACATTGCGGAGAAATTGACCAAAATAATTTACAACCAAGAAGCAATTACATTGATTTACAAGAATATAAATATCCAAATCAATTTGCACCCTATACTTGGGAAGGTTGTGTTGTAAAAATTTCAGATAAAATATCATATCTAGGTAGAGATATAAATGATGCAATAACATTAGGAATTCTTGATGAAGATTTAAAAGAACTATATGAAATATTAGGTACAAATACCACTAAAATTATAAACAATACAAACATTATTAATGATTTAATTTTCGATTTATGTAATAACACAAGTATCGAAAAAGGATTATGCTTTTCAAATGAAATATTTGAAAAAATAAATAAATTAAAAAAGTTCAATTATGAGAAAATTTATTTATCAGAAAAACTAAAAAAATCAGTTGATTATTTCGAACTAGTAATAAATAATATTTATAACTTACTAAGGGAAACCTACAAAAATAAACTAAAAGCAAAGCAAATATGTCCAGAACTTATAACAGATTTTGAAGATTGGATTTTAAACTATAGCAATCAAAAAAGGAAAACCACTAATAAAAATGACATACTATTTGACATAAACAACGAAAAAGACTATTTAAAAGCAATTATATATTATATCTCAGGAATGACAGATAACTATGCAATTGAAATGTATAATAGGATAATTAAATTTTAAAGATAAGGTGAACTTTTAAGACCAGTATACTGTTCCCAAAAGTTCACCTCGTAAGTTTAATCTTCATCAACTAATTCAATTAAATCAATATCCTTAATACTTGGGTCATATAAAGACTTACCCGTATAACTAAAACGAGAACCATGACAAGGGCAATCCCAAGTTTTATCTAAATTATTAAAGCTAAGCTCACAACCAAGATGAGAACAAACTGGCTTTAAAGCATAATAATTTCCGTCATTATCGCAATATATTCCAAGTTTTGTACCATCAACTTCTACAATTTTTCCTTCACCTCTAGAAACAGAATTAAGAGTAGTTTTTGGAACCTTAAACTTATCTAAAACCAATGACTGAGTAGTTTGTTTTAGCATATTAATAAACTCTGTTCCATTTTGAATAGGATGAAAACGAGTAGATTTAAACGTGTCTGCATAAGGATTTTTTTTCTTCATAATACTATCAGCTATAATATTTGCACTAACATTTGAAGTAGTCATACCCCATTTCTTAAAACCAGTTGCAACATACATACCAGGAGTCATATTTGAAAACTCACCAATATACGGAATCTTATCTAGAGAAATACAATCTTCTGTATTCCAACGATACAAAATATTTGCATCAGAAAATAATTCTTTAGCTCTATTTTCTAAATTAATATAACAATTCGATAAATCCTCACTTGTTCCAGTTTTATGTTCAGCTCCACCCATAATAACTAATCTAGTATCATTATAAGGAACAGTTCTAAGAGAGCAAATAGGGGACTTTGTATTAATATACATACCATCAAACAATTTAGCACTTGTAGTAAAACCAATTAAATAAGATGTCTCTTGGTACATTTTCAAAAAATAAAATCCAGGGTTATTAATAATAGGATAATGACAAGCAAGCACTACATACTTTGCTTTAACTGTATGCTCGTTAGTTTTAACTTCATAACAATCCAATTTACTATTTACATCATAAACTTTTGTATTTTCATAAATTTGACCATTATTATTAACAATAGCATTACATAAACCGTTTTGCATATTTTAAAGGATGAAACTGAGCCTGATTTGGAAAACGTATACCTGCTAAAATTGGAAAAGGAAGAGAAGAACGAGTTACAAATTCAGCATTAAAACCAAGAGAATTAACAACTTCTACCTCATCTTTAATCTTTTTTTCTTCTTCTTTCAAATCTGTATACACAAAATTATCTTGCCATTCAAAATCACAGTCAATATTTTCACAATCAATAATCTCTTTAATATTTGAAATCGCCTTTTCATTTGCATCTAAATAACTCTTTGCAAAATCAGCACCAAAAGTATTCATTAAATAAGTATAAAAAAGCCCATGTTGTGATGTAATTTTAGCAGTAGTATTTCCGAGTTGCATGCATACAAAGTCTATCTTTTTCTAAAATACACACATTATACCCATTTTTGGTTAAGTAATAAGCAGTAGAAAGACCAGTAATTCCACCACCTATAATACATACATCAACTTTTAAATCCTCTGTAAGACTAGGAAAAGACTTAAAAACTGTAGAATTAATCCAATATGAATTGTCCATAAAAAAACCTCCTAATATTAGTAGTCTTACCAATATTAGAAGATTTATTAAAAAAAATTACCAATGATAAGTTTCACCCCTTGAAATTTTAAAAGCGCGAAATAACTGTTCAAGTAAAAACACACGAATTAATTGATGAGGAAAAGTCATTTTAGAAAAGCAAATTTTTTCATTAGCGCAAGATAACACCATATCTGTAAGCCCTAAAGTTCCACCAATAACAAATGTAATTGAACTACTATAATTTAAGCCAATATCGTCAATCTTTTTAGAAAACTCTTCACTAGAAAATTGTTTTCCTTTTAAATCCAAACACATCACATAAGAATCCTTTTTTATACGCTCTAAAATTTTACTTGCCTCTTTTTCTTTAATTTCACAAATAATAGAATCATTTAATTTAGTAGGTAGCTTTTCATCTTGAACCTCAGTAATATGTATATGACAATATTTCGATAAACGCTTAGTATATTCAAAAATAGCATCTTTTAAATAATCCTCTTTTAATTTACCAACACAAATAATATCAATAGAAAGCATAAAAACTCCTTTATAATATAGATAAATCCAAATTATCAACAGTAGGTTCATTTCGTTTTGCAACATCAATTTTTACTGAAGAATCGTTAAAACCAGCAACTTGTAATTCTTCTAAAACAGATTTATAAGCAAGTTCAGGAAAATTATTTTCCTTACTCAAATGCCCAAGCATAACCTCTTGTAAGCCAGAATCAATCAATTTAGCAATAGTTTTCCCAGCCAATTGATTAGATAAATGTCCATTTGGGCCAGCAATTCTAGTTTTTAGTAAATATGGATATTTAGAACATTTAAGCACTTCGGGTTCGTAATTTGCTTCTAACATTAAAAACTTACTATTTTCCAAACAATCCATAATACTTGTAGTCATATGGCCAATATCAGTTGCAACACTAATTTTCTCATTCCCCAAAGAAAAATTAAAACCACAAGGGTCACTTGCATCATGGGGAATAGAAAAAGAATGAATACGAACATCCTCAATCTCAAAATCTTCATTAGTTGTAAAAAATTTAACATTACCATCACTTATTTTATCTTTTTGTTGCTTCATAGCATCCCAAGTTTTAGCATTTGCATAAACAGGAATATCAAACTTTTTAGAAATTGTACCCAAACTTTGTACATGATCAGAATGCTCATGAGTAACTAAAATTGCATTAATATCGCATGGTGTAATTCCAAGAACATCCAATCCATCAACAACTTTTTTAGCACTAACACCACTATCAATTAATATCTTAGCATTATCACTTTCAACCAATAAACTATTTCCAGTACTTCCACTATATAAACTATAAAACCTTAACATCTTCTTTGTCCTTTGCTACTATAATTACTTTGTAAGCTGCAAATTTTAGTATTGCTATATAAAAACTAATCATCTTCACTAACACGCTTAATATTTGCACCAATTTTTCTAAATTTTTCCTCTATATTTTCATAACCTCTATCAATATGCTCTAAATTATAAATTTCAGTAACACCATCTGCACAAATACCAGCAATAATTAGTGCAGCACCTGCTCTTAAATCAGAAGCACAAACAGGAGAACCATATAAAGAATCTACTCCCTCAAAAATTGCAGTTTTACCTTGAGCCGTAATTTTTGCCCCCATTTTATTTAATTCCTCAGTATATTGAAAACGAGATTCCCAAATACTCTCATTAATAATGCTTGTACCATCTGAAATTGAAAGAACAACACCCATTTGAGGCTGTAAATCTGTAGGAAAACCAGGATATGGCAAAGTTTTAATATTTGCCTTACTTGTTTTTTTATTACACCATACATGAAGAGTATCTCCATCAATTTCCTCAGCATTAGCACCCATTTCAATAATCTTTGCAGTAATACATTCTAAATGCTTAGTAGTACAATTCTTAATAATCAAATCACCCTTTGAAGCAACAGCTGCAAGCATAAAAGTACCAGCCTCTATTTGGTCTGGAACCACAGAATAAGTAATATTACCAGAAAGTTTTTCTACACCATTAATCTTAATAACATCAGTTCCAGCACCACGAACATCAGCACCCATAGTATTTAAGAAATTTGCAACATCAACAATATGAGGCTCTTTTGCAGCATTATCAATAACCGTAGTTCCCTCTGCAAGAACACTTGCAAGCATAACATTAATTGTTGCCCCAACTGAAACAATATCCATATAAATTGAATTTCCAACTAATCTATCAGCCTTTGCAGTAATATTACCTTGACCAACATCAACACTTGCACCTAAAGCCTCAAAACCCTTAATATGCTGGTCAATTGGACGAGCACCTAATTTGCACCCGCCAGGCATACCTACTTGTACATTCTTACATCTACCAAGTAAAGCACCAATTAAATAATATGAAGCACGAAACTTTCTTGTTAAATCTAAAGGGGCATTAGTACAACTAATATTTCTAGAATCAATAGTAATAGTATTTTCAGAAACCCAGTTAATCTTTGCACCCAAGCTTTCTATAATTTCGCATAATAATTTTACATCACTAATATTTGGCAAATTTTCAATAGTACAAACACCATCTAATAATAAAGCAGCAGGTAAAATTGCAACTGCAGCATTTTTTGCACCACTAATACTAACTTCGCCCTTTAAAGGTGTCTTACCAGTAATAACTAATTTATCCAAAATAATTCCCCCAAAAATATATATAAATAAAAACTAACATAACAAAAATAGAGTATAAAAAATACTCTATTCATAAAAAATATATCACAAAACAATAATATTTACAAGCGTTTTTAATAAAATAAAACTACCTAATTTCTCGGAAATTTAACAGTCCATTAATAAAATGAATCTTGTAAGCATGAAAAATGCTTAATTTTTTTGTCAAATTTTCAT